>JADFZW010000017.1 GCA_015232355.1 Oligoflexia bacterium | reverse complement strand
ATCGAATCTCTCCGTTAGGATAAGTTCTTATTTCTATTATTTCTCCAGCTATGCTTCTCTCAATAAGCTCAAGATCGAAAATTTTTCCTAAATTTTTTATTGTATGATCATTTCCGACTTTCCTTTTCAAATGAAAATGTGCCACACTCCGAATGGTAGCAACAGTACATTAGTTGCTGTAGCACTACCAAAGGTAAAGTGGCACCATCACCATCCCATCACCATCCCATCACCATCAGGGCATCATCGTGCACCAATCATTGAAGGTATTGGCAAAGACGGCAAATTATTGACAAAAGTGCCGCCAGAGGCGGCATTTTAAATAATAATTTGACGAATGCTCCTCTGTAATCTTAAAATCATTTAAAGATAATTAATTAATTAATTAATTAATTAATTAAAAAAGATTCAAAGAATCATAGGATCAAGAATGATCAAACGATGTTTAGATTTTGAAAAAATATTAAAGCACAAATCCTATTTTTTACTTGGACCAAGACAAACAGGTAAAAGTTATTGGATAAAAAAAACCATGTCCAAATATAAAACATATGATTTGTTAAAACCTGATGTTTTTAATAGACTATCAGCAAACCCCTCTCTTTTAATTAATGAACTTACAAAAAAAGATAAAATTGTAATTATTGATGAGATACAAAAAATGCCAATCCTTCTGGATGTTGTTCATTCTTTAATAGAAGATCTACATATCAATTTTTTATTAACAGGTAGTAGTGCACGTAAATTAATGTCTAAAGGAATTAATCTTCTAGGTGGTCGTGCCAGAAGGATTTATTTTCACCCTTTAACATTCATAGAATTAAAAAAGAAATTTAACTTAGAAAAAGCACTTAATATCGGTCTCATTCCTAGCATATACTTTTCTGACGAACCAGAAAAAGATTTAGAAAGCTACGTAGGAATATATTTGAAGGAAGAAATAGCTGCTGAGGGACTTAGCAGAAAGTTAAATGCCTTTTCACGCTTTTTAGAGGTGGCCGCTCTCTGTAATGGCGAGCAAATAAATTATAATCAAATCGCTAGTGATGCAGAAGTGCCACGAACAACAGTTCAAGAATATTTTCAAATTCTAAAAGACACTTTAATTGCGAATGAATTACCATGCTGGCAAGAAACTTTAAAAAGAAAACCTATTGCTACTTCAAAATTTTATTTTTTTGATTTCGGTGTAGTAAGAAAATTACAAAAACTTAGTACAATTCTTCCTAAATCTCCATTATGGGGGAAAGCATTTGAATCATATATTTATCATGAATTAAAAACCTACTGTGATTATCATGGAATTGACAATTTACATTTTTGGCGTACTAGTAATGGTATTGAGGTTGATTTCATTCTCAATAACAATGCTGCCATCGAGGTTAAGGCATCTGATAAATTTAGAGAATCAGATTTAAATAATCTAATTAAATTATCAGAGGAAAAAAAATTAAAATACTATATTCTTATTAACCAATACGACAGGCCATTAAATTCCATCCATCATAAGAACATAAAAATTTTACCTTGGAATTTATTTCTTGAACAGCTTTGGGATGGAAAATATGTTTAGGTGACGCTACTTTTGGGATGCAAGTGACTACCTCTTATTCTTAACTTTTCTTTGTTTCTTCGGTAATAAAATCATTCCACTTTTCAAAGGTATTTAAATTAAGTGTGACAGTAGGATCGTTGGTTGCAATTTTTTTTATGGTGAAGTTGTTAGATTCTGAATTTTGCAAAATTTTATCGAGACGAATATTATTATTATGAGGATCGCTTAAATCGAATTTAAGGATGTAATTTATCAGATCATTACCAATTAATATTGGATGTCCCCCTTTTCCATTAAATGTTGGGATGATTGCATCTATTTTTTTTTCATGTTCATACTCATGCTCATTCTCATTCTTACATTCTATAAGCGCATTTATTGTTTCAATTGATGGTAATGGAACATCAATTGGAGTTATCATCGTTAACGGATAAATACTGGAGCGGATATTAGAAAGATTATTTAGTTTTTGTAATCCTGTTTGTAGAGAGGAGAATTGGCCAAGATGAGGAGATTGGTTTATTGCAAGATGAATTTTAGAGAGATGTTTTTTTAAGGGGGAATAAATTTCTGGCAATAAGTGCCAATATTCATCTTCAGAAATTAACTTTTTAAACAAGGACAAATATTCATCACTATGATATCCAAGTACAATAATAATTTCTGAGCATTTGTAGGAAAAACACCTACGAATTTGCTCTAATATCCACGGTGCTCCTCCATTATATTTTTTGTATTCGAGAAGACCTTTGGGGAAATTCATGCGAGAGGATTTTCCTCCTGCTAAAATTATGATTGAATTGATGGTAGTGGTAGTAGTTATAGTATTCATTGAAATAAATATAGCAAATTTAATGTAAATGGAAAGAAAGTAAATGAAAAATAATAAGATGAAAAAGGTTTTTTTTGTTTCGTTAGGATGTGCAAAAAATTTAGTAGATTCAGAGGTAATGCTTGGGAAGTTAAGTGAGACCAATGAGTATGTGGTAACCGATAAGGTAGAGGATGCGGATGTAATTATAGTTAACACCTGCTCATTTGTGGAGCAGGCAAAGACTGAATCCATTGAGGTTATTTTGGAGATGGCCAAATATAAAAAATTTTTGGTTGTGGCCGGATGTATGTCTCAGCGATATTACAAAGAATTAGAAAAGGAGATGCCAGAAGTTGATCTCTTTATTGGTACAGGGGAGTATCATAAAGTGGTAGAACATATAAAGAGCTTACAGGAAGAAAAAAAGTTGAAGACAAGTAAGCGCTCTTTTGTTTCCACTCCTACATACATTCATAGTGAAAAAGATAAAAGATTGATCAGTACCAAATCACATACATCTTGGCTTAAAGTTTCGGAAGGATGTAATCGCCACTGTTCATTTTGTATAATTCCTAAAATCAGAGGGAATTTAAGATCAAGAAGTGTTAATTCACTTTTAAAGGAAGCGCAAACTTTAGCACAAAATGGAGTAAAGGAATTAAATCTTGTGGCCCAGGATTTATCGGTCTATGGACAAGATTTAATTAAAAGTCATCGTACAAATACAAATACTTCATTTTTGGCAGATCTTCTAAAAGGGCTGGATCAAATAGATTCACTTCATTGGATTAGAATGCTCTATTTTTATCCGGATAATTTAAATGATCAGATAATAGAAGTTATTGCAAACTCCAAGAAGATTTGTCACTACTTGGATGTTCCTATTCAACATTTGTCTGATCCTATTTTAAAGAAGATGAATCGTAAAATAACCTCAAAAAAAATTTTAGATAACATACATAAAATACGTAAAGCTCTGCCAAATATTGTTTTGCGAACTTCGATCATTGTTGGTTTTCCAGGAGAGGAAGATCATCATTTTGAAGAATTAATCGAAGGAATTAAGAGCGTGAAATTTAATCATCTGGGAGTTTTTAAATATTCAGAGGAGGAGAACACCGCCGCCAGTAAGATGAAGAAAAAAGTAGATCAAGAGATAATTGATAATCGTTATGATCAAGTATATCGAATACAAAAGCGAATTAGTCGTGCTCTTAATAAAAAATATATTGGAAAGGATGTGGAAGTATTAATTGAAGGGGTACATGAAGAAACAGATCTACTTTTACAAGGACGTTTTTATGGTCAAGCACCTGATATAGATGGTAAAGTTATAATAAACGACTTGGGAGAGATGAGAGATAGAGATAGAGATAGAGATAGAGAGGAGAGAGATGGGACCCCGAAAAATATTAAGATTGGAGATTTTGTAAAAGTTAAAATTGAAGATTTTCATGATTATGATTTAGTAGGTGGTATTTCGTACCCTTGATTATCATTGATAGGAGAAGATAATTATGTTGAGAAATAAATTTTTAATAGTGATTACTATTTTAATAGTGCTAACCATTCCATTGACGGTTATTCATGCTCAAGATGATGAAGAGGAGAGTTTTTTTAATTTCAAGAAAACTTTAAGAAAATATTTGGATAAAATTGAGCAGGTGATTGGTATTCCCATTACCGATCGATTATTAGGAAAGGATCCAAATGAAATAAAACTTCCAGAGATACCAGAGATTGTTGTTAATTCTAAGGAAGTGGTAAATCAAAAAGAGAGAGTTAATGCCACCAAAATATCAGCAGAGGATAAAGCGAAGATGGACTACCATTATATTAATGAAATATATTTGGCCACCATTAAACGTTCTCCTAATGAGGAGGAACTTAAAAAATGGATAAATGCTTTAGAGCAAGGGGCCTCTCGCGAAGGTATCTATCGTGCGATCGTGCTTGGAATGGAATATGTTGAATTAGAAAAATATCGTGATCCGATAAATCCTAAAGTAACAGCATTTGCAAAATATTATATGCAAAAGTATTTGAATTTAAATTTATCAGATCGGGCCATGAGTGAACTTAATCTTTATAGCTTAAAACGTTTTTGCGTAGAAAAGACACTCGAGATAGTAGATGTTTTTGCAAAGATGACAACACAAGACCAACTTGATGATTGGTATGCGGTTTTATCCAGTGAACTAGTGGAAAAATATCCTACAATTTGGAATTCAGATTTAAGAAAGGATATTTCTAAAAAACGTCACAAAGATTGGATTAAGCAGGCATCATATGATCTTATCAAGTCTGAGCTGACAATAAAATTACATAGAGTATTCAATTCGCTCAATTAATGAATAATCAATAATCAATAATCAATAATCAATAATTAATAATGAATAATCAAAGATGAATGATCAAGGAAAAGGAAAGAAGGATAAACGCTTCTTTTACTTAATTTATTGGAAGTATTTAAAGAAGTACAAGTGGTCCTTTTTGATGGGGGCACTGGCAATAGTACTAATCAATGCTCTAGATATGCTTCCACCACTGATAATAAAACAAGTAATTGATAGCTTGAGAGATGAAGGAAAGCTTGTATATCCATTGCCTCTTTACCTGATTATTTTTATAGCGATGTATTTTATAATGGGTCTTTTGCGTTTTAGTTGGCGATATTTTTTTATGGTAAATTCCAGACGAGTGGAGGCGGACTTAAAGAAAGATTTATTTAATAAAATTTTGTATGGCAGATACAAGGAAGTTACAAAATTAAATCCTGGTAATGTTGTAAGTTTGCTTGGGCAAGATTTAGAAAATTTTCGAATGTTTGTGGGTCCAGGAAATCTTATCTGGGTAGATATGATTACCTATTTTATCTATGTTCCAGCAATGGTGATTTATGTATTGGGACCTATGGGACTCTTACTTCTCTCTCCATTTCTACTTATTCCATTTGCTATGCCTACTTATGAAAAAGTTATGAATAAATTATATTTCTCATCTTCATCACTACTTTCAAAGATGTCTGATCAAATTTATGAGAGCACTATTGGGATGAAAATTTTCAGAGTTCTTGCCGTTTTGGAAATTAGGAAATCAAAATTTATTGATCTTATTTCAGAATTATATCAAAAACGGATAGAAATTTCTAAAGTGGATGTTCTCTTCGATGCCATCATAAATGTTTTAAGTTTTGCTTCTTTGGCGATGCTATTTATTTTTGCCTACTACGCTGCCAGAGAAGGATCGCCAACATCCATCAAGGCATTTGCTATAATTGGAACTATAGTCTTGATGGTAAAGACTATGGAAAAGATAATTTGGCCTATGATGGCCATCTCCTATTTGGCCAGTATCACTGAACGGGCCAGTGCTTCTATGGGAAGACTAAGAGATATTTTTCAAATAACTCCATTTAAAAATGGATCTAAAAATATCTCTGGTTTGATAGAAGAAATAAAAATAGAAGATTTAAATTTCTTTTATAATGAAATTAATAAAATTAATGAAACTAATAAAACGATGGTGTTGAAAAATATTTCCATCAAAGCAAAAAAAGGTGAAAAGATTGCATTAGTTGGTGATGTTGGTTCTGGCAAATCCACGCTTCTTAAAATTCTTTCCACTCTCTATGAAAATGACGATATCTCTTCTTATCTCGAGTATTCGTTTAATCAAACACCATATAGTGAAATTGATCTCTATAATTTGCGAGGACGAATATCTTATATTCCTCAAGAACCAGTGGTGTTTAATAATTCTATTCTTAAAAATATAGATCCATACTTGCATTCTGATATGAATAGAGTAGAGCAGGTGTTGGAGTTAGTTAATCTTAATTACGATTTGAAACAATTTCCAGAGGGACTTAGTACCTATGTTGGAGAAAAGGGTGTTACCTTATCGGGAGGTCAAAAACAAAGATTAGCAATGGCCAGATCATTTTATTCGGGAGCACAGATATTTTTATGGGATGATACTATTTCTGCTCTAGACTTAAGGACTGAGAAAAAAATTATTGAAGGAATTGATAGCTTAAATGAAAATTCAATATTAATTTTAGCAACCCATCGGCTTTCATCTTTAGTCAACTTTGATCGCATCTATGTTTTATCGGAAGGAAGAGTTGTAGAAGAGGGAAATTTTCCTCAGTTGATGAAATCACAGCGAGAGTTTTATCGATTATATATATATCAAGAGAAGACCATTAAGCTTTCTAGTTATGGAACAGCGGCGGAGCAGTTGTATGACTAATAATAATAGTATTAGTAGTAATAGAGATCCACTTCTCTTAAACGATGATAATAGCGAAAACAAACGTGTAAGCTTACGAGCGATTTTGGATGTTAAAAATTATGAAGCGATAAAGGATCTACGCTATTTGAAACCATATCTAAAAGGTAAGTGGCCTTGGATTTGGACATCACTGATCTTTTTTATTATAAGTTCTGTACTTGCACTCTACATTCCTAAGTCTATAGGAAATATTATTGATTTTGGGCTTTCACCTAATAAAAAAGGGGATAACTTCATTTTTTATTTTGGGATATTCTCTATAGTTTACGTTTTAAAAATCATTACCAGTGTTATTCAAAAGTATAGTTTTATTTGGGCCGGCGAGCGCGCTCTTCTTGAGTTACGACGAGATTTGGTTAATATAATTTTACATATGCCATGCAAATTTTTTGATATCAATTCATCCGGCAAAATCATCAGCAGAACTGTTAATGATGTTAGTAATCTTTCACAACTATTTTCTCCTAATTTCTTTTCTAATGTTGGAGATCTGATTTTGGTAATGGGAGCGTTGATTGCAATTTTTTTAATTTCTCCAATGATTGGAATTCCTCTTTTTTTGTTGATGGTGATATTGGTAGTGTTTCTTTTACAATTGGTGGGGCATTTGGGTAGAAAGCAAAGAAGGTTTCGATCAATTATCTCTCAAATTGCCACCTTCTCTACGGACTCGATCAACGGACTAGATGTTATATTGTCACACAACTATTTAAATTTGTGGTCAAGAAATTATAGTAAGTTGGTGAAGCTCTATTATACATCTGCCAAAAAAATTATTCTTTTATGGGGTAAATTTCCAATAGGTCATACTATCATCATTGGTTTATCTTATGCCACAACCATTGGTATTGGATATTATGGTGTAAAAAAAGATATGTTAACTATCGGTGAGTTTGTAGCAGTAGTGACTTACATTACTATGCTCTTTCAACCATTCTATGAACTTTCTCAGAGGGTGAGTGAGTTGCAAGCATCGATGTCTTCCATGAGTAAGATAAAAGAGATCTTAAAATTTAAAAAAATGGATTTAGGATTGAAATCGGGATCGAAATTGGAATTAGATAAGGAATCACTAAAGAGGGCCGATATTCATTTTAAAAATGTGAGATTTACCTATGGAATTTGTGGAAGTGGAAGTGGAAGTGGAATAGGAGAGGATATTTTTAAGAATTTAAATCTTACTATTCCTGCAAATAGAGTAACAGCGATAATCGGGCGAACTGGATCTGGTAAAACTACTTTGGCCAATCTTATTTGTGATCTCTATCCTTTGAGTGCTGGGGAGATTTTGTTTGCAGATACTTCATTGGTGCAAATCAAGAGAGAAAATCTTTATGCTAATATCGGAATGGTTACTCAGCAACTATTTTTGTTTGAAGATACCTTAAGGGAAAATTTACGGCTTTATGATCATAAAATTTCTGATCAACAAATTTATAATATTTTAAAAGAGGTTAATTTAAGCGAGAAGATAGCGGAACTAAAGGATGGACTGGATACAAATATCTCTTATAGAAATGAGTTTTTTTCTGTTGGAGAAAAGCAATTGGTAGTGGTAGCGAGAATGCTGCTTAGAAATCCTTCAATATTAATTTTTGATGAAGCAACTGCCAGCTTAGATAACAACACTGAGTATTTACTACAACAATATTTAAGTAAGTTATTTTTAAATAGAACAACTATTATCATTGCTCATAGATTATCCACTATAAAGTTGGCGGATCATATAGTTGTCTTAGAGAGAGGTGAGGTGATCGAAGAGGGCGATCCTAAAGAATTGATTACGGCCAATGGGCCATACGCAAAGTATATGAGCTATCTAACTCCGGTTACTTCAACGGTTACTCCAGCTACTTCGACGATTATGCAAAAGGATTATTAATATCAGAAACCAATGCTAATAAAAAACGTTCTATTCCAAGTGCAATTCCAGCAGAAGGAGGAATACCATTTGATAGCGCTTGATAAAGAACATTAGGCGGTGGAAGTTCATATTGATAGAGAGATTTTTTTATATTGTTTTGTTGTTCAAAACGCTCTTGTTGAATTTGTAGATTGGTGAGCTCATTATAGGCATTACATATTTCAATTCCATTAATGTAAATTTCAAAGCGTTCGCACACACGTGGATCATCACGCTTGATAGTGGAGAGTGCTGCCAAATGCTTAGGAAATTCGTAGAGGAGTAAAAATTTTTTATCGGATGTAGTGGCCAGATGTGGTTCAATCTTATTTAAGAAAAGTAAAAAAAAGTAATCATCCCAAAAGAGTGTTTCTGCTGGTAAAGGAACTTCTGGAAAATTTAGTTCCATTAATCTTTTTAGATCACTTACTTCCATGTATTCAAGAATGTCGATTTTTAAATATTCCTCGAAAAGTTCTTTCACAGTTACACGTTTAAGCGAATACTCTTTCTCACTAAAATTAGTTTTGATCTTTTGTTTTTTTAAATCATGAAGAGCAAATTTAATTAATCTATCACAATCATCCATGATCTTGGTGTAATACTCATTTGCTCGATACCATTCCAACATTAAAAATTGATTTTGATGAATTGGTGATTTTATATCATCACGAAAAGAGTGAACGATAGAATATATTTTTTGCAAACCAAGAGAGAGCATCTTTTTTAAATAAAATTCTGGAGAAGTATGTAAATAAAGATTTGATATTTTAGCTGATGGTTGCACTGGTGCTCGAGCTTGTGTGACTTTGAATGGGTGAACGTGTGCCTCCATTCCTGGATTTTCCACCATAGGAGGAGAAATTATTTCTAGAAAATCATCTTGAGAAAAAAAGTTGCGAATAATTTTAATTAGCGATGCTTTTTTAATTATATCAGATGAAGAGGAATTAGAATTAAAATTAGAATTAGAATTAGAATTAGAATTGTTTTTGATCATTTACTCAAAACCATTTGGATTTTGCTGAAGAGAATATCTTTTGTGAACGGCTTGGTGATATATTCAGAGGCACCCATATCCATCATTTGTGTCATCTTTTGGAATTTATTCTCTGTTGTTAACATGATGATTGGAACAGTAGTGATTTTTTCATCTTGATTTAACTTTAAAAAAGTTGGGCCATCAACGATAGGCATATTCCAATCCAACAAGATGACGTCTATCCCTGTTTCAGTTTTTAAAATATCAATTGCCTCTTGACCATTTTTGGCCCACAGATGAGAGTGTTGTTCCTCTTTAAGCATAACACCAATAACTTGGGCCACAGTTTTTGAATCGTCTATTATTAAAACCTTCATATCAAAATACCTTCCTATCTCATCTCATACACCATGCAGATCACGTGTTTAATAAGAATAATATATCAACGCTATCCGCTCCTTGTCTTTTCGTAATATTTGAATGTAATTTTAGGATTTAAAATTATTTTTTTTGTATCGGTAATATATTATGGTTTTGATCATAATAAATTAAATTTTTTTTATTTAATTTGGCATATTTTTATTGTAACAAAAGAGATCATTGCAACAAAAGAGAGTTTTATTTTATGGATAATGTAAATACCACAGCAACTACGAATATATTAAATTTTGTAAATACGCATATCACACTACTTCTTATTATATTATTGGCAATTGTTGCCGTCGTTATAGTCACAACAATTATCATTATAAGAGTAAGAGTAAGAACAAGAGCGAAGAAGAAAGTAGAAGAAAAAGTTCAAGAAGAAGTTACAGTAGAAAAAGTTAGAGTAGAAAAAGTTAGAGTAGAAAAAGAAGAAGAAAAGAGAGTTGTCGAAGAGATAATTGAAGAAGTAAAGGTTCCATGGTCTTCGCGATTAAAAAATGGCCTTTTGCGCTCGAGAGGAGATATATGGGACAAAATTGGTAATGTATTTTCTAGAGGAGCAAGTGATGAAAGTTCTTTTGAAGAGTTGGAAGAGATTCTATATGCTGCAGATCTAGGACCAAAATTAGTTGAAGAGTTGCTTGATGAATTAAAAAAAGTTTCTACCGGTGGCACCAATGATAAAAATGAGAATGAGAATGAGAATGAGAATGAGAATGAGATAGAGAAAAAATTTAAATTATTTCTTTATGATTTTCTCTATAAAAGAATGGAAATGTACCACACGACTCAAGTGACTCAAGCGACCCAACAAACGGAAAAAACAAATGTAATAACAAATGTAATTATGATTGTTGGAGTAAATGGTGTAGGCAAGACGACTACAATAGGAAAATTAGCAATGAAGTACAGCTCAGAAGGAGCGAAGGTTGTAGTTGGTGCATGTGATACATTTCGTGCGGCCGCTGTTGATCAGTTAGAGGTATGGTGTAAAAGAGCAAATGTGCAAATGGTACGAGCGCGAGAAGGATCTGATCCTAGCGGAGTTGCATATGAAGCTTTACAGTCGGCCAGAAATTCAGGAGCAAACTATTGCATATTGGATACTGCAGGACGATTGCATAACAATGCAAATCTGATGGAAGAATTAAAAAAATTAAAGAGAGTTCTTAGCAAATTAGATGCAAGTGCCCCACATCAGATATTACTAGTACTAGATGCGATAACTGGTCAGAATGCAATTAAGCAAGCTCAAGAATTTCATAGAGCACTAAATTTGACAGGAATTATTTTTACAAAGTGTGATGGTTCTGCAAAAGCAGGTAGTGCAGTTGCAATAGTTCAGGAATTAAAAATTCCAATTGTATTTATAGGTGTTGGTGAGTCAGTTGAGGATTTGGATAAATTTGATCTGAAGGAATATTTAGAGGCATTACTAGATGTTCATTGACGGTGAAGTCTTTTTTTAATAGGTTATTATGAATGATGGACAATAAAGATAATAGCTATAGAGAATATGAGGTACTAGGACTTAAGGTTAGGTATCGCCCCGAAGCTGTAGACAATGGAGTTAGTGCTCAAGATGTTATTGGTTTAGTAAATTGTGAAATGGGTTTACTAAAGAGTGCATCTCCTGGTCTAAGTAGAGAGGAGTGTGCTGTACTGGCCGCCCTAAAACTTGCTCAAGATTATATCTCTTTGAAAGAGGAATATAAAAATAGTTTGCAAAAGATGGATACTATTTCAAGTGAGATCTTGGGTGTGATTGAGGAAATCAAATCGTAAATTATAAATTATAAATTATAAATTTAATAAGATTTAATGAAATTTAATATTTGTTTTTGGTTTGTGGTTATTTAGTTATTAGTGCTTAATACTTATTTAAATTCAGTCCTTGATATTTTCATCTACTATTACTATCAAATTCTCAAATGCAAATTTCTTTTATTTCCTTCGCTAGGTTTAGGTTTAGGTTTAGATTTAGATAATGATATTTTAGTTTAACGACTTAAGGGTTAAGGGGAATATTAATGTTAGAAATATTTTTAAGTGCAATTTTATCTTTGCTCTTGGGAGCGGGGATTGGGTATTTTATTAGAAACAAAGTCCTTGATGCAAAATCAAAGGATGATCAAGATAAAGCTACAAGTTTAATTGAAAAGGCTAAAAAAGAGGTTCAGGATTTAAAATACAATGCACGTAAAGAGGCAAAGTTAATTGTAAAAGAAGAGAGAGTAGAATTAGAAAAAGAGATAAGAAATATTCAAAATGGTCTCAAAAATCAAGAAAGAGAACTTGGGAAGAAAGAGATTATTTTAGATCAAAAAATTGAAGAGAAGAATAAAGAGATCGAACGAGTAAAGAGTAAAGAAGAAGAGATTGAACGTGAACGAAAGAAAATTAATGAAGAGGTAGATAAGTTTAAAACAAAACAAAAAGAGTTAGCAGAGAAACTCTCTCAAGTAAGTGGGATGACTAGAGAGGAAGCAAGAAATGAGTTAAAAGAGGCGCTAATTCAAGATGCAAGAGTTGATGCTGCTAAATATATAAGAAGAGTTGAGGAAGAGACAAGAGAAGATGCTGAGAAGAAGGCCAAGAGAGTGATAGGAATTGCTATTCAAAGATTTGCTGGAGAGTATGTTTCAGAAGGAACTATCTCTACTGTGGAATTACCATCTGATGATATAAAAGGAAGATTGATTGGTAGAGAGGGAAGAAACATTCGTGCATTCGAGCAAATTTGCGGAGTGGATTTATTAATTGATGATACTCCTGAAGTTGTTGTGATCTCATCTTTTAATGTTCTTCGTAAAGAGATGGCCAGAATGACTATCTTGAAATTAATTGCAGATGGAAGAATTCATCCAGCGAAAATCGAAGAGTTCTATGAAAAATCGAAGAGTGAATTTGATACACGCTTAAGAGAATTAGGCGAGAAAGCGCAAATGGAAATTGGAGTTCATGGTATTCATCCTGAAATTTTAAAATTAGTTGGCGCTCTTAATTGGCGAACTTCGTATACTCAAAACCAATATCAACACGCTCTCGAAACAGCTTTCTTGTGTGGAAGTATGGCCGCAGAGTTAGGAGTAAATGTTAAGCAGGCAAGAAGAGCAGCATTACTACACGATATTGGTAAAGTAATCGATGCATCTGTAGAGGCATCACATGCAGTGGTAGGAGCAGAATTTGCTAAGAGATATGGAGAATCTCAAGACATCATTCATGCAATCAGAGGACATCATGATGATGAAAAACCTGAATCAGTACTTGCTTATCTTGTGGCAGCAGCAGATGCACTCTCTGGTGCAAGACCTGGTGCTCGTAAAGCAATGATGGAATCATACATCTCAAGATTGACCGATATCGAAGCAATAGTTAACAGTTTTGATGGAGTAACAAAGAGCTATGCAATTTCTGCCGGTCGAGAGGTGCGAGTGCTCGTAGAAAACACTCAAGTATCAGATGATGATACAGTGATGATATCTAGGGAGATAGCAAAGAAGATAGAAAAAGAGATGACATATCCAGGATCAATTAAAGTGACAGTAATCAGGGAAACAAGAGCGGTTCATGTTGCAAAATAGGATGGAGATGTTAGAATATAAAATATAAAATATAAAATATAAAATATAAAATATAATATTTTGAGTATTCTAAGATATAATCAAAACAAAAAAATCAAATTATGTATTCGGACATCACAGACGGTTTGTTAATTATTTTCGGTTTTATTTTTTCTGCATTTTACTCTTGTTCTGAAGCGATTCTAATGTCAATCAATGTGGATAGAACTAGGCAATTGATTGCAGATGGTGGTCCAATGGGCAAGGCATTGCAATTTGTGGCCAAACGGACGAACGGGATATTAACTACAATTTTAATTGGAAATAATTTGGTCAATACCTTTGTTGCCGGTTTGGCCACTAGGGTTGCATCTAGACATTTTCAAAGTGATGCTCTGGCAATAAGTGTAGGAGTCACTACAATTCTCATTCTAATCTTTGGTGAAGTAATTCCAAAAACCTATGGCCGAAAGAATGCAGAGAATTTAGCTCTACCAACTATCAAAATGTTAAAATTTAATTACTACTTTTTTTATCCTGCTGTAGTTGTCTTTTGTTTTATTATAAAAAAAGTTTTGGGTAGAAATGCAGAGCTGAGTGGCCGTTTAGTTACTATGGACGATATTGAATTTATGGTGGAGCAAGCGGAAAAAGATAAGACTATTGATTCAAAACAACTAGATCTTTTAAATTCTATTCTGGAATTTCCAACTATTAAAGTTAAAGACATTATGATTCCTCGAAGTAAGGTTAATTATATTCGTAGCGATGCTGGATACAATGAAATAATAAAGACGCTTCCATATTTTAATCACAGCAGATATCCGGTTTGTGATGATGGAGATTTAGATAAGACGATTGGATTTTTACATGTAAAGGATTTGTTACCCTTTAGTAGTTCTTTTACTCCTGATAATAGTGATACTTTCTCTTTGAAAAGATATTTGAAGACCCCATTTTTAGTCTATGAGCATATGAAGATTCAAGCTGTATTTGATCATATGAATCGTCGTAAGGTGCACTTAGCATTAGTTAAAGATGAGAATGGATTAGTAGTAGGTATTGTTACTTTAGAAGATATAATAGAGGAGATTCTTGGCGAGATTCACGATGAACATGATAAACTCTCTGAAATGGAAGAGAAGGCACAGAAAGAGGCAACATCAACTGAGGGGGATGGAATTTTAGTCGAAGGAAATACTTCTCTTCGCGATTTATATAATAATTACGATATAAAAATACCACTTAATGATAATTATTCTACTTTGACAGGATTTTTATTAGATAATATGGGAAATCACTTTCCTAAAAAAGGAATGATGGTCTTTTGGGAGGGGTTAGTATTTAAAATTGAAGAAGTGCAAAACTATGAAATAAAAACCGTAAGAATTTCAGATTCCGAGGGTGAAAAGCATATTTTTTCTAAAAAAATTGAGCAAGGAAATCATCATTCATATTACTCAACATCAAATTCAAATTCCAATACAAATACAAATACAAATACAAATACAAATTCTAAAGAAGTAGCTAAAGACGTAAAGAAAGACGTAAAGAAAGACGTAAAGAATCAATCGTAAAGAATCTTTTTGCAACAGAGTTGAAATTTTGATATCTTACAGCTGATCTGGCAGCTGATCTGGCAGCTGATCTTTTAATTTTAATTAAGAAAATAAGGGAGCAGATAATGGATTTAAAAATCACAAAAGTTTCCAAAGAAAAGAAAAAAGTAATTCCTGTCTTTGATGCTAATTTAGGATTTGGTCGCATCTTTTCTGATCATATGTTTATAATGGAACATGTAGATGGTGAGTGGATAAATCCACGAATTGAACCATACCACGATATCGCGCTTTCTCCATCGGCGATGGTATTCCATTACGGTCAAGGTATTTTTGAAGGAATGAAAGCATACAAGAGAGACGGGGAACTTTATCTGTTTCGTCCTCAAAAAAATTTAGAGAGGATGAATAATTCTGCTAATAGATTAGTGATGCCAAATTTTGATAAAGAATTTGTTTTAGATGCTATAAAAAAATTAGTTTGTTTAGAGAGTGAATGGATACCAGATACTAAAGGATATGCTCTCTATATCAGACCAACAATGATCGCAACTGAAACATGTTTGGGAGTTCGTCCATCGAATCGTTATTTATTTTACGTTATCGTCGGTCCAGTAGGTCCTTACTATTCTAAAGGATTTAATCCTGTAGATATTTTTGTTTCTGATCAATATGTACGAGCAGTGAGAGGAGGCGTTGGTGAAGCAAAAGCGATGGGGAATTATGCTGCTTCTTTATTAGCGCAAAAAGAGGGACAAAAACATGGTTGTAGTCAAGTTCTTTGGCTTGATGGAGTTGAGAGAAAATATGTGGAAGAGGTAGGTGCAATGAACATTTTTGCCTACTTTAAGGAAGAGTTAGTTACTCCAATGCTTTCAGGATCTATTCTCCCAGGAATTACCAGAGACAGTGTTATTAAGATTACTAAAGAATGGGGAATGAAAGTTTCAGAGAGATTACTTCCAATAGATGAATTAATAAATGGAATTAGCAGTGGAAAAGTAACCGAAGTGTTTGGTGTTGGTACTGCTGCAGTTATCTCTCCTGTTGGAAAGTTAGTGTATAAGGGTGAAAATTATCAAATAGCAGATGGAAAAACTGGTCAATTATCAAAAAAACTTTTTGATTATATAACTTCTCTGCAAATTGGCCTACAAAAAGATACTTTAGGTTTTGTCGAGAAAATTGATTTTAGATTTTAAAAATCGTAGTATATACTAAGAGTATGACTAGATTATTTGATTTTTTATTTGATTTTTTATTTGATTTTTTATTTGTTGCTATACTAATCAACTGTTGTAGCTTTTTTTTGTTCTTATCAAACACCTATGCTTTTATTCGTTTTAACGATGCTGCTTTTCCAGAGATAGTTACTTCAGGTCGTGGATTAGCAATGGGTAATGCTTTTATTTGTAAAGTAGATGATAGTAGTTCATCATTTTACAATCCGGCAGGTCTTGGATCTGTTAGAACCGGACATTTTCATTTAAATAACGTTCATCTTGAAACTAACAAAGATTTAATTCAAACAACTTCTGGTGGTGGAGTGACAGATATTTCCGCTAATATTACCAAAGGATTTAGTTTTGAAGGTAGTAGGCAATTGTTGTTAAAAAACAGAGGGAAAATATTATATAACAGAGTAAATCTGATGCCTAATATTACCATAAGATTTGTTAGTATCGGATATGTGTACTCACTTCAGAAAAGAGCAACATTGGGTCTTGATGAAGAGACATCATTATATGAATTTGCATCCAGGGAAGATTATGGCCCATATGGGGCGCTTAATCTTTCACTCTTTGGTGGAATATTTAAATTTGGTGTTACAGCGATGTATTTGAGTAGAAATGAAATCTTTGTAGAGCAAGATCCAAATGTCAGTGTTGAAGTGGAGGATGGTGATTATCAAAAGGGCAATATGTTTTTACTTCTTGTAGGTGGAAGGATTACTCTTCCTATTGGATTTTTGCCAACTCTTTCTGCTAAAAAGAACAATGTTACCAATAAAGAATTTAAAGGCAGGGCCGCAGGTGCTCCTGATAAGATCAAAGATGCAATTGATGTTGGTTTCTCAGTTACTCCACAACTTGGAAAATATGTTCGCGTTCATATGGAAGTAAATTACAAAGATGCAAGCAATAAATATCCAGAAGTAAAATCTGCGCGTAAGCTTATGGCCGGAGCTGAGTTTGATTTTGGTAGAATAATGTTTTTACGTTTTGGTTATGGCGATGGCTTTGGTAGTGCAGGACTAGGATTCAAAAGCAGAAAATTGGAATTTGATCTCACAACTTATGCGGTGGACACCACAACGAATGAATTTAGAGGAAAAGAGGATCGCCGCTTTTCAATGACTATTTCCGCTGGTATTTAGAATAGATTAAATTAATTAAATTAAATTTTGAGAATGTGAGAATTTATGCGAATAAATCCCTATGCTAGCTTTTTAAGTAGAGTACAGCGACCAGCACGTTATATAGGAGGAGAGCATTTAGTTGTAAGTAAGAGCGATGATGATCCAAGTGTAAAAATTCGAGTAGCGCTTTGTTTTCCTGAGTTATACGAAGTAGGCATGGGTCACCTAGGTTACAAAATTCTCTATCAACAATTAAATAATGAAAAGGATATATTTGCAGAGAGAGTTTTTGCTCCTTGGATGGATATGGAAAAAGAGTTGAAAGAGAGAAATATTCCATTGGTATCGCTAGAGAGTTTTAGACCACTAAGTGAATTTGATGTTGTCGGTTTCTCTCTTCAATATGAGCTGACCTACACTAATATCTTAACCATGTTGTCGCTTGGAAAAATTTCTCTTTATTCCAAAGATAGATTGGAGAGTGAACCACTAGTAATTGCGGGAGGGCCATGTGCAAGTCACCCACAACCGCTTGTACCATTTATTGATTTATTTTTAATTGGAGATGGCGAAGATATCTTTATAAAAATTTTAAGGCATATCGATCATCTTAAAAGGGAGAAAGGATTAAAGAGAGATCAAATAAAAATGGAACTTTCTTCTGAGTATTGGAAAAAAAATGGAGTATATGTATATCTTCCAAGCAATCATAATCTTGAAAACAACAGCACTAAAGTTAGACGACATCAAATAAAAGATTTAAATAAATATCCTTTTCCAACAAATTCGCCCATCCCTCATCTTACAACAATATTTGATAAATTCTCGATAGAGATTGCTAGAGGATGTAGTGAAGGTTGTCGATTTTGTTTTTCAGGGACGAATTACAGACCAGTGAGGGAAAGAGATGTTGATGAAATCACTCGGGCAGTTAAAGAGGGATTGAAGGTAGGAGGATTATCAGAGGCATCACTAACATCACTTTCAACAGCAGATTATTCGAAGCTAGCACCTCTGGTGGTTCAGTTAGTTGATGATTTAAAAGAACAAAATATTTCTTTAGGAGTTTCATCTCTTCGTGCTTACGGTTTGTGTGATATTGTTTTAGAGAAGATGGCATCACTTAAAGATTACTCACTCACCTTTGCACCAGAGGCAGGCAGTGAGCGAATGAGACGAGTAATTAATAAGAACATTACTGAAGAAGAAATTATTGCCAATGCTAGAAAGATTTTTT
Organism: Oligoflexia bacterium; assembly: GCA_015232355.1. Lineage (GTDB taxonomy): Bacteria > Bdellovibrionota > Bacteriovoracia > Bacteriovoracales > Bacteriovoracaceae > JADFZW01. The sequence continues at coordinate 98,197 of JADFZW010000017.1, read as the reverse complement.
CCTTAGGTTGGAAAAAGATGAAGCTCTATTTTATGATAGGACTTCCATTCGAAACAGATGAAGATGTTCTTTCTATAATGGAGTTGGCAAAAAAGATAAAAGATGTGGGCATTGAAATGGGAATAAGAAAACCGGAGCTAACTGTTTCGGTATCATCATTTGTACCTAAGCCACATACTCCCTTTCAGTGGGCGGCAGTTAATTCCCTTGAAGAGTTGAAACGTAAACAGGAATTACTTTGGGGACTATCTAAAAAATATAAACTTAATTTTAAAAAACATGATGCTAATGTTTCTATCTTTGAAGCTCTGATGGCCAGAGGAGATATTAAATTTGCAAAAGTAATTTTGGATTCGTGGGAGAGTGGGGCAAGATTCGATGGTTGGGACGAGAACTTCAAGATCAATAATAGTTTGTGGCAAGAGAGCTTTAGAAAAAATGGGATTGATATTGAAGAAGAGTTACGAGAGCGGACATTTGATCAATCATCTTATAATCAATTTTCTTGGTCACATATAGATGTTGGTGTTAGTGAAAGCTTTTTGGGTGAAGAGTGGTTGCGTGCTCAAAAGGAGATAATTACAAAACCATGTAGTAAATTTGAGTGCCATGGTTGTGGTGTTGAATGTGATATGGATGAGGTGAAAAAGAGAAAAGAGTTACTAAAGGTAGATTCATCTAAATTATCTTCATCATCATCTATAGATGATGATGAAAATAAAAATAATATAGATGATGATGGAAATAAAAAAAGTTTAAATATTTTTTTGAGCAGAGAAAAGAGGGGACAAAACATTGGACAGAGATATCGATTAAAATTTGCTAAAATTGGTCCACTAAGTTTTATATCTCATCTTGATTTGCAGAAAGTGATAGCACGTATATTCAAAAGAGCGCAAATCAAGACCCTTTATACTGAAGGTTTTAATTTGCGTCCACTTTTGTCCTTTGGCCCAGCTTTACCAATAGGATTGCACAGCTTGCATGAATATATTGATGTGAGAACCTATGAATTTTGGGATGATGAAAAAGAAAAATTGAAAGTACTACAGTTACTTCAAGATGCTTCAGAGGAAGGATTAATTTTTTATGATATTACTCAGATTGATAAGAGAGACGCCTCAATTCAAGAGGCAATTATTTCCGTAGAATATTTAATTCCTATTTCCGGCGCAATTGATAATATAGAAAATATTTTTTTAAATTTTGATTCTTCTGCAAAAGAATTTATTGTTGATATTAAGATTGTAGATGATTGTAAAAAATTTATTTTAGATGTTAATGCATTAACACTTTTGGAAAAACAAATTATCTTGGATAAAAAAATTGGAATCTTGTTGAAAGCAAACTATAGTAAAGGGGTTTCGGTGAAACCTAATTACTTATTAAAATTTTTTGCTGAAAAAAATTTTTGTCCAGAGGGCATAATTAAAATTCAAGCATATTTTTAATTTAATGATTATATTTTTCTTGACAGGAGAGAGTAGATTCTAAGACTATAGACTATAAGTGGTGATAAATATTATTATCAGAGTTGTTGATGGTGTAGTTTTTTGGTTGACTTTTATTAGACAGACTAAACTAAATTATACTAGATGCAGTTAATCCTGATTGTTTTACTCTGATATATATATAGTTATTTTTCAACTTATATGTAAAACTTTAGTTGAAAAATTTATTAAACCTTTGGTACTATATATTAGTGCCAACTATTTTTGTGATGATTTGTTTTAGGATTTTAAAAACTCTGTTTTAAATTATAATGAATGGAGATTTATTTAAATATTTAGTGTCGTTGATCGTTTGGTTTTATTAATTAATTTTAGTTATGGTAAATGGTAATAGTGTTCAACTAAAAAAGGATTAGCTATGAAAAAAAGAAGTGCAATTTTGTTAGCTTTGTGTTCTTTCTTCTTACTGTCTTTCTCTGCTTTTGCAGTAGATGCTCCGACAGTGTATGGTCTTGTTAAAAAAGAGATGAAGTACATTAAACAAGATTCTGAGGCAAATGCAAGAACTATGTTCGGCCCAAAAGATGTTGATGGTTATGAGACAAGATTTGGTATTAAGGGTGCTGTTCCAACAGGTGAAGCAAAAGCTGGTTACGTAGTAGAAGCTGGTTTTAACTCTGTATTGGAAAATAGTGCTACTGAAAGAATTCGTATTCGTCTTGCTTACCTTAATTGGGGAAGTGAAGCTTATGGTACAATGACTGCTGGTCAATCATACCTTCCAGGTATGGTAAGAAACATTTTCTTTGATCCTCTAGTAGGAACAGCTGTTGAATTGTTAGGTCTAGATTGGGCACCACTTGTTGGTTCATTTGGCGGTACAGGCGGTGGCGCTACTCAATTACATCCATATCTTCCAAGAGCTCCATGGTCAGATATGTTAGGTTATGAATCACCATCTTTCTACGGTTTTAAAGTAGCTCTAGCTTATGATAAAAACCAACAAGAATATTATCAAAAAAATTCACTTGCTGGTGCTAGCAATGGACAGTATTGGATGACATATGCTCTATATTTTGACAAAGCTGTAAATAGCGATGTTAAACTTCAAGGTACAGCAGTTTATTCAAATCAATACATTGAAGGCGTTATTAAAGAAGATATGGATTCATATTGGAATTTCAGTGGAAAAGTATTTGTTAGTAAGTTTTCATTAGGTGCTGGATATTACCTATATGAAGTTGACAGAAATGTTAAAAACTATACTTGGTTAATTACAGGTTCTTTCGACATTCTACCAGAATTAACTTGGGCCGCTACTTATATGAAAGACAGATTATCTGAGCATAATACTGCAATAGCTATTAACGGTACACAAGGTTATCAATCTCAAATCGCTACTGGTTTAATCTATAAGATTAATCCATATGTTAATACACATTTCGTAGCTGGTTTCTATAACAGAGATTGGAATGGCGGTCTTTCACCAGCTGGAACATTTGAAAAGAGCACTGGAAAAAATAGTACCAATGCAACTCAAATCGCTCTTGGCATGACAGTTAATTTCTAATCTATACGTAGGTAGATAAAGTTGATCAGATCAGAATATTAGCTAAAATGGATAAAGTGATAAAAATCACAAAACTGTTTCAGTCTAATATTGTATAATAGGTTAGCTCCTTTTTAAAAGTCCCCTTCGATATTGTTAAATTTATCGAAGGGGATTTTTTTTATTTTTTTCTTATCACCATATATATTTATATATTTTTATATTTAAACAATTTTAAAGCAATAAAGCATAGTTAGAATATAAAAACACTTTACTTGCACTATACTTTTTAGTTGTTGGTAAAATTTTCCAGCTGGTAATAGATCTCTTTTTTTTCCATCATTTTTATAAGGGGTATAATTATTTAAATAAACAAGGAAGTAAGTTTGTGAGTTATTCATTGGATGAAGTAAGAAATGATGAGCTTAAAGATTATTCTTCAGTAAATGCGAGCAGTAATACTGATAGTGATGGTGATGTTATTGATTTTGATGATGGAAAGATTGAAATTCAAGAAAATGTATTTTTAACTTTTGATGTAGCAGATGAATCATATGGAATCGATATTCGTCACGTAACAGAAATAATTCGTTTGGTTAAAATCACACCAATTCCTGAAGTATATGATGCAATTAAGGGAGTGATAAATTTAAGAGGAAAGATTATTCCTGTAATGGATATCAGACTACGAATAGGTCTTCAAGAGAGAGAGTATGATGATAGATCATGTGTAATTGTTATGAATGCTACTAAGCAAATTGAGAGTGGCGTATTGAAAAATCAAAATCAAGGTCAAAATCAGAATCAAAATTTTGATAATAAGGGTGTTGATATTGGGATCATTGTCGATAGAGTCTCAGAGGTGTTAGAGATTCCCAAAGAGAGAATGGAGCCAGCTCCAAAGGTTGGTGAACAACGATTTGTATTTGCATTAGGAAAGATGAACGAAAAAATTAAAATTTTATTAGATATAAATAAGCTTTTATTTGATTTTTTTGCAGATAAAACAACTGAAATTAAAAGGGCCATTTAATAATTCTTAAGAATATAGAGTATAAAATAAAAATATAAAGGAATAAAATGACCGCGAATATGGTATCTGAAAGCGATGTAGCGTTTATTGAAGAATTTGTGGTGGAATCTTTTGATATTTTAGAAGATGTAGAACCGCAAGTGGTATCATCCGAATGTTTGAACAAGACTTTGGCAAATAATATATTTCGTCTTGTTCACTCGATAAAAGGAGCAGCAGGATTTTTAAGGTTCAACAATATTGCAAAAGTTTCACATAGTGCTGAAAACATTCTTACTTATGTTAGATCTAATGATCGAGATTATAGTGACATCGGAGTTGATTTTTTAATTAGAGTATTTGATTTTTTTAGAAAAACTTTTATTGTTATAAAAAAAGAGTATACCGATGATAGTTTCAAAGATGATGCTTTGAACTTGGTCGCAGAACTTGACAAGATAATGTCTGTTTTAAACGGTAAGAGTGTAACTTCAAGTAAACCGGTCGAAACTAAAGCTGCTGCTCCAGTTGCTCCAGCTGCTCCAGCTTCTGCAACAACTACGACAACAGCAACAGAAACAGCAACAGCAACTTCACCACAGGTTGCACCACCAATAACAGATATAGATGATTTGTGCCTTCAAGATTCGAATCAAAATGTTGAGAAAAATGCTGAGAAAAATAATGATAGTGAAAATCATGAATTTGATATGGAAGTTGATGAGTGCGGTCAAAATTTATGTGAGAAAAAAACGGGAGAAAGTGCTCCTGTAATCAATAAAGTTAATAACGAAGATAGTGCTCAGGGAAGAGGAGATGATGGAATGGATGATTTATTGAATGAAGAGACGTTTCAGATATTTTGTTCTGAGGCAAAAGAAATTTTTGAAGAAGCTGAACAAAATCTTCTGGAGTATTCAAATAATTTAACGAATAACACTCTTCTTTTGGCCATATTTAGATCGATACATACATTTAAAGGAAATTGTGGATTATTTAATCTAACTAAATTGGCAACCATGGGACATAAACTTGAATCATTGTTAGAAAAGATGATTCAAAATCAAATCCCAATAAATAAAGAGTTAGTAGAATTAGTTATAAAATTAGTAGATGCTTTGAAAGATGGTTTCAACTCTGTTCTTGAGAATAAACATGATGAATGGAATGTAGATGCATACATAGATATACTTGATGGTGTTATTTCAAAGCATGGTGTGCCTGGTGCTAGTCCATCTCCAACTCCAGCTCCTGCTCCCACCACTCCCGCTCAAAATCCTGCTTCTACACCAACATCTGCTTCTACTTCAACTGGGGAGAGAAGTGCAACTACAGATACTGTTACGGCCGCTACAGCTGCAGCGGCACCTACACCTACGCCAGCGCCAGCTGCAGCTGCAGTTGCAGAGACTGTTGCTAAAAAAACCGATGTAAAAAAAGAGGGAAATAATAGTGTAGAAAATAAATCAGATGATGCTACTAAAAAAAATGCAGCTTCTTCTTCTGAATTAAATACTGCGACTCCGACCTCCGCTGCGACCTCGGCCTCAACTCAAACAATGCCAGCGACTACTTCTGCTAAAGATAATAATCAGAGTAAAGCGCAATCTTCTCTTCCTGGCAAAATTGAATTAAAGGAAAAAACTGATAACAAAACGGTCATTAAGAAAAAGGGAGCAGGTGCTGGTGGTGGTGCGAATTCTGATAATGATGAAGGTGGTGCTGATGGAAACAAGAGTATAAAATTTGATCGAAAAGATATTAGAATAGAGATAACTAAGTTGGATTGGTTGAATGATTTAGTTGGTGAATTATTAATTGCCAAAACAATGATCTATAAAGATTTCGATTTCTCCTCTAAAAATATTGAAAAGAAAAGGTCATTTCATTTCTTTAGTAAAGTTTTAACTGAGTTGCAAGATGTAGCAATGTCAATGAGAATGATTCCTATTTCTTCGCTATTTAAAAAGATGTTAAGAATCGTTCATGATTTGGAAAATAAAACTAAAAAGCGAGTGAAAATTGATTTCTGGGGAGAATCAACAGAGGTTGATAAGACAGTAATCGAACATATTAACGATCCACTATTACATATTTTAAGAAATGCTGTAGATCATGGTATTGAATTACCAGAGGAAAGAGTAAAATCAGGAAAATCAGAGCATGGAATAGTAAGAGTAGGCGCTGTTCATGAAGGTGGTGAGGTTAGAATTATTATTAGCGATGATGGAAATGGATTAAGTAGAGAACGTATCATAGAAAAAGCTCAGCAATTAGAACTCATTCATGGAGATGGACACGATCTTCCTGATAGTGAAGTTTATAAATTTATATTTGCTCCTGGATTTTCAACTGCCAAAGAAATTACCGACATTTCAGGAAGAGGTGTTGGAATGGATGTGGTCATTCAAAATGTTCGTAAGATGAATGGTAGAGTGGATGTGGCATCGGTTACGGGGAAAGGGACAACGTTTACTATAAGAATTCCTCTCACGCTTGCAATTATTGAAGGAATGTTAGTTAGTTGTGGTGGAATAAAATATACCATACCTCTAGAATCGATAAGAGAAACAATTAAAGTTAAAAATAAAGATGTTTCTAGAATAATGCAAGGACAGGAGTTGATTAAAATTCGTGATGTAATGATTCCTATTGTACGACTTCACAATCTTCATAAAATCAAGAATGCGATTTCTGATGTTGAAAGTGGTGTGCTAATAGTGGTTGAAGGACATGGTAGAACCATTGCTATCTTAGTTGATCAGTTGATAGGTCAATATCAAACAATTATTAAAAGCTTACCTCAGTATTTAAATGTGATTGAGATAAATAATTTCAAAGGAATTTCAGGTTGTTCTATTCAAGGTGATGGAGAGGTGGGATTGATATTAGATATTGGTACATTGGTAGAATTAGTCGAGGGATCGCTTAATTACATGGCCGCTTAAGTTGGATATCTTGGATATCGGGATACAAACAAACATGAACACGAATACGAATGCGAATAGAACAAATATTTTAGAGTGTAATAATTATGAAAGTGTTAAAGAATTAATTTATACTCATCTAGGAATATCAATTTCAGAAAAAGATCAGGAAGAATTTTTTCATAAACTAAAACCAGTAATGAGTGCATACAATTGCAAGACATTGGATGAACTTTTTCAATTGCTCTTAGAAGATCCCAATAATGAAATTTTAGGAGAGATTGCTAACAAGATTACCACAAATTATTCCTATTTTAACAGAGAGACTAATCACTTTGATTTTTTAAGAAGTAAAGTACTTCCAGAGTTAGTGGCTGAACTTCGTAAAAAATCAACATTTAAATTATCAATTTGGAGTGCTGCTTGTTCCACTGGTGAGGAGCCATATACTTTAGGAATATTGCTTAGAGAATTTTTAGGTGCTTACTATGACAATTGGATAGTCTCAGTATTAGGTACTGACATCTCGTCAAAGGTTTTAAAAGAAGCAAAGAATGCTATCTATCCACTAGAAAGAGTGGAAGGGATGCCCGCCGATCTATTTCTAAAATATTTTGATAGAGTTGATCCACAGACAGTTAAAGTTAAAGATGAATATAAAAAGGATGTGGGTTTTAGAGTTTTGAATCTTAAACACAATGGATATCAATTTAGAGAGGGCTTTAATGCAGTTTTTTGTCGAAATGTTTTTATATATTTTGATGAGAAGATGATTGATCATGTGGCCATGAATGTTCATCGATGCTTGGATAAAGGAGGATATTTTTTTATTGGAGTTTCTGAAACACTTGGAAAAAGGAATACTAATTATTTTGAATTTATTGCCCCAGGAATATATAGAAAAAAATAAAATAAAATAAAATAAAATAAAATAAAATAGAATAAAAGAGGAAGTGAGAATTATGGCCATAAATAAGATTAAAGTTTTAATAATAGATGATTCAGCATTAGTTAGGCATATTTTAAAAAGCGGTCTTGCTAATGATCCAGAAATAGAAGTAGTAGGAATGGCCAACGATCCATTTGAGGCGAGCGAGAGGATTGTAGAATTAAGACCGGATGTTCTTACTTTAGATGTTGAAATGCCTAAGATGGATGGAATAGAATTTTTAAAACAGTTGTTACCTCAATATCCCATTCCTGTAATAATGATCAGTTCATCAACTGAGCGTGGAAGTCGCATCACTATGCAGGCATTAGAAGTTGGGGCGGTAGATTTTTTAACAAAATCACGAACTGATATTCAAGGTAGTTTGAATTCTCTAATTACTCAATTGAGAGCAAAAATCAAAATGGCGGCGAAAGTAGATGTGAGAAAAATGATGAATAGTCTTTTTTCCGCAGAGGCGAGAGTACAAGAAGTCACAGGTCTTGATTTAGATAAAGTTATTGCAATTGGAGTTTCTACCGGTGGTTTCGAAACCATGAGATATATTTTGAAAAGTTTACCTAGAACAATGCCTGGGATGGTAGTTACTCAACATATGCCTCCTGGATATACAAAAACATATGCGGAACGACTCTCTGATTGTACTCAACTAAATGTTGTAGAAGCAAAAGATGGTGATCAAATTTTTCCTGGAAAAGTTTTGGTGGCACCAGGTGGATTACAAATGGAAGTTGAAGGTAAAGGAACCTATACTGTTCGTTGCTATGAAGGAGAAAAGGTTAATGGCCATTGCCCTTCAGTAGATGTTTTATTTAATTCTATGGCCAAGAGAGTGGGACGCAAAGGAATTGGACTTATTCTAACAGGAATGGGTGATGATGGAGCTGATGGAATGTTAGCAATGAAAAATGCTGGTGCTCATACTATTGCTCAAGACGAAGAATCATCGGTAGTATTTGGAATGCCTAAAATGGCCATTGAAAGAGGAGCGACTAAAGAAATTGTATCATTGAAAAAAATTCCAGATAAGCTTATCGCCACACTCGTTGCTTCCGGAAATAAATCTGGAAAATATTAAATTATGATTAAAACTATTCTGATAATCTCTTTTTTAGCATTATTATTTTTAAGTTTAATGAATCAATCTTTTTCATCTCAAGATGGAGTTCCCTCTGGACCGATAGTTGGAAAATTTGTTGAAAATAAAGCAGTAACTGAAAAAATGAAAGAGAATCCAAAGTTAAAACAAATTTTAAATCAATGTCAATCGGCAACACCAACAGATCCAATTCAAATAAATAACTGTATAAAAACTGAGTTGCAAAAACTGCCACCAGCAGAGGCAAAGACCTTATCAGAACAAATCGGTCTTGTAGATCCTGAAGGTGAGTTAAATATTAGATATGAATCTTCTCCCGGATATCAAAAATTAGCTGAGTTTTTGAATGATCGTTTAGGAGAAGCACTATATGGAAAGGTAGATAAAAGCAAAGGAGAAAAAGAAAAATTTGTTGATCATAAAGTTTATTATAATTTGTATAAGACTCAACTTGGAAAAAATGTTTTGCAGGTTATAGCAAATTATTGTTTGTCTGCCGATAATACTATGTTGGTAAAAAAATCACTGACGGATAGACTAGCTCAGAGAAAAAAAAATATGGATGATTTAACGATTGAAAATGCAAAAGGTAATGGCACCAAAGGTTCTGATAATTTTACATCTTGTATGCTTAAGTTATCTCATGTATGTCAGAGAACAAGTATGGTTGGAGCTGATGGAGAGATACCAGATTTTAATTTTAAAGGAAATATGTGGGCCGGGACGCCAGCACAAACTCCTGTACCAGATCAAGAGTATTCTCGAGATTTAGCTTGTGCTACTGAAAGGCAGTTAAAGAGTCTAAGATCGGCGATGCTTGGAATGAAGGATATTGAAAAGGGATTAGATAAGATCGATTCTAATTTAGAAGAGAACAGAGGTAAATTTGGCAGCTTTCAACTTGATAGAAAAAAATATACTGGAAGTTCTCTTGATGGTGAAAAAAATGTTGATGATCTTACCAGCATAACATCAAATGAATACATGAATAAGGCTGGAATGAACGATCAATTCACTAAAGAAGCTAAGTTGTTTCAAAGTAAATGTGTTGATTCCTTCGATCAAGAGTATTGTAAGAATGCTACAGCAGTTGATTCAAAAGTATTTTATAAAATGGAGAGTGAATACAACATGCAGACGGATCTGATGAAAAAAAGAATCCAAGCTATGAATCAGGAAGAACTTACTAAATTTTTAGAAAAAGAGGGAAGAACTCAAGCAGAGATCCAAAGAATAAGAGCATCGATAGCAAAAAATAGTGGTAAATTAGAGGATGCGATTGCAAATCAATACGAAAAGGAAAGAAATGCAGTAGTGGCGAGAATGAGAGAGAAGATGAAGGCAAATGATTTAACAGATGGTACACCTGGACCAATAAATCAAGCGACCGCTAAACCAAAGGCACAAACAATTCTAAGTGAATTACAAGACAGACCAAATGAGATGAAGGATTTAATTCATTATTCAAATATTGTTTCAGGTTTTTTAACTGTTGTTGATAACAAAGGTGGGCAATCACAAAACTCTCGAAGTGCCTTAAGAGAGATGAATGATAGTTTTTTTAATCCTACCAATGCAAAAATAACCGCTGGATTGTCTCCTCAGGATCAAGAACAAAGAAAGAAAGACGATATAGAACATTTTCAAAAACTACAACAAAAAACTTCTCAATTGATGAAGAAGAATCAAAAAGCAGATGGAGATGCCTCATCTGTAACTATTGAAGTTAGTACTTTAAATCAGAGTATTGTCGGAAATTACACTGATACAAATCTACAAGAGATAGAAAAAGATACTAAAATTAAAGAAGAAGAAAGGAAAAAGTTGCAAGATCAAAACCAAAATCAAAATCAAAACCAAAATCAAAATAAAGAGCAACAGCAAAGAATGAAAGAGCAACAAGAACAGCAGCGCAGAGAACAGGATAGGCAGAATAATCAACAGAAACAGCTACAAAGAGAGCAAGCAGCACGAAATCAGCAATCATCATGGAAGTAACTCTATTCAACTATAGACAATAAAATTATCTAGATGTAATATTTTTCAACAGTGACAGTAGCTCCTACAAGTGCGGAGAATTGGCCGAGTGGTTTAAGGCGCACGCTTGGAAAGCGTGTATAGGTGAAAGCCTATCGTGGGTTCGAATCCCATGTTCTCCGCCATTTTATTTTAAGTCATTAGAATCATAACACTTATTCTGTAAAAAATTTTTTTGTTCGCGTTTGTTCGCACGCACTTCGATTTTCTATCTTGCATAAACATCGATATCGACAATTTGATCAGCACTTTGATTGGCCGCTTTAGCAGCGGAGGAATTTCTCTTCTCGTTTTCTCTTTCTTGATATTTCACCATGAATTGCTCAACACTCACAACCGCATTTGCCTGTGTTTCGCTCGGTAAATCAGCATAGTGTTGAACTAATTTTTGATCTCTGTGACCAGTTACCGCTTGTGTAGCATCTAAACTTCCTGTCACTCTTCTAGTTAACGTGGCCATAGAGTGTCTCATGATGTGTGTGCCACTATACTTATCACCTAGACCGCATTTCTTTAATGCTTTATCGTATTCGTATTGAATTTTACGATAACATAGTGGTTTGCCCTCGATGTGAAAAAGATAGTTACATCCTGTTGGTACATCAGCAAGCTTTATCCTAATTATCTCTTCCAATATTGGATTCATGTGACAGTATCTTGCGATACCATTCTTTGGGTACGGTTTTAGCTCTAGGAAGCGTTTACTCTTATCCCACACTACTACGTGCTTAATTAGAAACCATCGATCTACAAGGTTAATATTGAAGGTTTGCAGTCCTGCGATTTCATGTACTCTAGATGCTGAGTAAAATTGTATGGTAGCAAAATCTCTAAAGAAGGGTGATAGCTCACTGAAAAACTGCATAATTTCATTCGGTAACATCTTTTTATTTTTTGGTTCAACCTTTCTCATGATACCCATTGTGTAGTGTCGTCGTAGAATAGGATTAACAAATCTCGCATCGTAGTTCTCGTGGTACCAATTAAGTAATGCTTTCATCTCAGAGAGCGGGTTTTTGAAATTATGCCTTTTACTCTCATTAATCTTGGCCAATTCTACTTGCTCTACCATGTGAACATCTAGCACGTTTGAATTTAAATGAACCATTGGTACATGAAATAGAGGTTCAAAAAATTTACACCATATTAATTTGGTTTCAGTAGTGGCACGTTCTAGTTGAGGGAGGTATTGTTTTTTGTATAATTCCCACACATCGCCTAGAGTGTAACTCTTGTTTGTACCGTTAAGTTCATTGCTGGTTGAGGTATGTGGGCTTTGAGGAGGGAAGATTGCCTTGCTTGCATTTGTGTTCGCAATTTTTGATTCCGCCGTAACAGTACTAATCACTGGAACGAACGTATTTTTCCAGTGGATAGCGTCTGGTAATCGTTCAAAGCTCTGAGAGTATCTTTTCCCTTTAATACTTTTGGTGGCCACGTAACTATTAGCTACTAAATCTTTCCTGATGCCATGATGACTTTTTAAAGTTATAAATCTCTTATTGTGGTTTGCTGTTTGTTTCATTTTCATTATAGGTTTCCTTCGTTAATCCAATCATTGATTTCAGAGGGAATGAAATACAACAGCTTACCTTTTTTTCTATGTGGTATTCTCATCGTTGAAGTCAGGTTATAAACGTGCCCAGCAGACACTCCTAAATAACCTGCAACATCTTTTATTCGCCATATTCTATTGTTAAAGAACCGATTTGTTTGGTCGTTATATGCTATCGATTGTGAATTGTTAACATCAATTGTATTTTTAAATTTCATCATGCTACTTTATCCTTTAAAAGTAATAACGAATTATATATTCCAGTCGAAGTCATCCGCATCTTTAAAGGTGGTAAATCTACTTTCCCATTTTAACATTACACACCCATTTTCTCCGTTACGATTCTTTCCTATTATTATTTCGGTTTTGCCTTTAACCTTTGGCTCATTCAAGTTGTAAAAATCCTCACGATATATAAGAAAAACTTTGTCAGCATCTTGCTCCAATGATCCTGATTCTCTTAACTCAGAACAAGAGGGTCTTTTATTTTCTCTTGATTCTACTGATCTGTTTAGTTGAGAAAGTGCAATTACTGGACAGAGCAATTCTTTGGCCAATGCTTTTAACTCTCTCGATATTTCTGACACGACCTGCTCTCTATTATTTGTCTTCGAACTTGAGCTAATCAACTGAATGTAATCTATTACGATTAGAGACAACTCCGAATGATAAGATAACGTTCGACATATTCTTTTTATATCAGTGATTAATAACCCTCCTGTATCATCAATCCAAAATGAATTGTTACTCTCTTTGTTTTGTATCTGTGCAATTTTTGAAACATCTGTACTCTGTAATTGTTTTGAAACAATGGATTTGTGATCTATTGAACATTGTGAACTCAAATATTTTTTGACTATCTCATTGGCTGACATCTCAAGTGAGATAAATAGAACTGAATTTTTGTATTTTTCCGATACATTTATAGCTATATTTAATGCCAGAGAGGTCTTGCCCATTCCTGGTCTAGCAGCAATGATCACAAATTCACCTCGGCGTATGCCTCCACCTAAGTGTTTGTCTAAATGATAGAATCCTGTTTCGATGGCATCATTCTCCCCGTTTGATATGTCATTGAGTATTAGTGGAATGTATGCACCCAAGGTTTTTGTTTTTAATGAGGTTTCTTGACGTAATAGTTTTGAAATGTCTTCTTTATGAGTTGAAATAAGTTTAGCAATATCTTCTTCTTCTAACTCAGCTTTTCTGTTCATTGAGTGATTTAACGTTATAAACTCTCTCTTTGTTGATGCATCTTTAATCATTCGCGCATACTCTCTAACATTAGCACTTGTCACAAATTCACCAAACAGGTTGTTAATATATTGAGTACCTCTGTTATCTTCACCATCTCCTAACAATTCAAGTTCCCCTGTATTTGTTAAATGAGTAATAATAATTGAATAATCAACTTGCATTTCTTTATCTATTAAGCGCAATATTGCTTTAAATAGTATTTGATTGCTTCTCCTAGTAAAATCCGTTTCTTTTAGATTGTAATTCTTAATCTCTTTATAGGATTCATTATCCGTTAATAAGCAGTATAATAACCCCGATTCAACTTCATTTCTTTGTTTTAAAAACATACAATTACCTCCTTTTTGATGTTAATATAAATTTAATTTTTTAAGTAATTCACCTCTATTTAAGTTAGCTAACCTAGTCACTCCGCCATTGCTATTGATCCAATCAAGATTTTCCTTACCTAGAGTCGTTAAAAAATCCTTCGGTAGTGGTATTGAAGTTGGAAATTCAAATACTGCTTTAATGATCAAGTCTTTATCCAAACTTCTATTAGAAGAATCTGTGTCTTTTAATGTTTTGTTTTTCTTTTGTTTTATATGTTCAAAATTTTTTGATAGTACTGTTGAACTTTCTTCATTAGTAGTATCGAAATCTTTTTGATAGTTGTTACTTTCAACTATTGAAGTTTTTTTAATAGTTACTATCCATTCATTGATTGGAAGAAATGTAATGTAGGATTTTCTACCTCGTTTCAAAGGCCAAGGATCACATCTAATAACCTGTTTTTCAACAAGCTCTTTCAATCCATTTTTGACAGTTGGCTGAGAGAGGTTAATCCTCTTGATAATAGTGTTTACAGAAGGATGGAAGATGTCTGCGCAACTTATTAAGTATGTTCCCACTTTGTAAGACGAAGGTGATATATCCAAACCAGTTATCATTATGTTTGGTATTTGAGCAAACTCTCTATCTTGATCAATGAATATTTTTTTGTTATAACACATAATTGAAGCTCACTATATTTATCTGGGAGCGAGTAAAGTATTTTGAAGTAGTAATTTATTCGCTTCGATCTTTCTAAAGAAACCAGCTTTAGTTTCTAATGTTTTTCAATACGATTAATAGTTTCATTAGATGGAAAATTTAGTTTTTCTCTCTTTTGTATCCAATCCAAGATATCATCTTCGTTCCACCCCACAGCTCTAGAACTCAACCGAACCCTTCTAGGAAATTCCCCTTTCTTTTCATTACGATCAATAGTGCTGCCAGATAAATTTACCATCGAAAACAATTGCGTTTTTCTAAGTATCTTTTGAGCCATAAATTCTCCTTTTTGAATCAATATGATTACTCAATACGATCCTTATCAAACCACATATTTTTGAGAATATTCAATATGAATAATTTATGAATAGTTTGGGAATTTTTGTGAATCTTGGGAAATGATTAAGATTTTGTGTATTTTTTTTATAGAACTATTATTTTTATTACAAATATCTGCATAGGGAACTATATATTTAAACCATAACAAGCTCTATCACTTCTTATAATTAGCGTTCCCATAGCTGGATGATTTTTAAACAATGAAGTCATTTGCATTCCATAAGTTTTAATCTTCGCTTGATCGAATATAATTTTTTGTTTTACGAATTTTTTACCTTTTTCCGAAAATTCATGTAAAATTTTTATGACTAGAGATTGAGTAGTCGTAAACGTATATGTAGCTTGTTTATATTCAACAGTGGCGTAATCATTGATTACTTCAAAGTTTTCCATATGGATGCTATCAATTGTATCTTTTTCCGGTTGTTTTGCAATCTCACCATCACGAAAATATTTTGCTTCAAATGCTTTTTTATCTTCTAGTTTGATTGCTAGTTCTGTTGGTTTCATTTTTCCAATAATTGCTTTTGGTGAATGATCATATTTAAGATCACCCCATATATCCCTATCGTGAAAAACATCATATTCCGCAAATCCAATTAAATGAGGTCGGGCTATGTAAGCTCTTTTCAGAGAATCAGAACTAAATCTAAACCACTTTTTGAAACTATGGGAGTAACCTTCTAGCTCTAAAATTTTTTCTTCTCCCTCTATCCCATAAAAAATAATGTCGAATACATCCATTTTCCACTCTCTAATAAGTTCCCCTAAAGTAATCCTTCCCACGTCTGTACTTTGTTTCTCCATGAAATTATCCTTCTTTTTAATCTAGTCTTAACTGTTCATAGTAAATCATTAGTCCTCAAATCTCTCTAGTAAACCCAATAGTAAATCTCTTAAATACGAATTGCGTCAAGAAACATCCTTTTTTATCTAGAATTTGTAAAGCAATTATGTGAATACAATTAAGGAATTGCGGATAAATCATAATGAGATTTTTGAATTTGGAGAAACTAGCATAAGAAATTTTTTTAAAAATTATTTTTTTTAGGTGATAAGTTTTTATCTAAATGGGAATGATTCAGATATTTCAAGTAAGTAATTAAGTGTAATTCAATGTAAGCGAATAAACTCTCAGCTGATTTTTTTCGCTCATAATTTCAAGGTAAAGCATGCTTGGAAACTATTTGATAAGAATTTTTCACTTTCACTTGGATTATCATCTTGTTCTCGCCATTTCCCCTGACATTTCAACCAGAACATTGTCATCGCAGGATAATTACCTGATGTGGCCATTTGATAGGCAGTAGATGCCACTTGTTCGAGTGATTTGGCCCGTCCTCGCTCCAATCTAACAATAGTACCATCATCACTTAATCTACGTTCTAGAGTGGTTTTTGACATTTCTAAGCTGGCAGCAATTTCGGATATAGAAAGACCTTTAGATGCTAAGTCTTCAATACGTTCAAGATCTGATTTGGATAAGTCGCTTTTTTCTTTTGCCATAGTTAAATATATCTCACTTATTTGAAGTAGAAATTATCAGTACTAATTTGATAAGAATATCATGAGAATAAAAAAACCAACATTGAAAGATAGTAAGATTCAAGAGGTAAGAACAGGAGTTAAAATCAAAATATATGCAACCAAAGAATATATACATCAGAAGTAATTAATTTAATTTAATTACACCAACAACCAAAATAGATCAGATAGATGTTTGTTCATTTAGTTATGTATTACAAAAATGCCTCCTCACCTTTAGAAGATGAAATTGAGAAATTGAAGATTGAGCTTGGAAATAGTATACTTGTTAATACAATGTCAGTTGTTAATCACTCACAAAATGGTTACGAGAGGTACTACAAACATGGAATCCAATCAAATACAAAATATCAACAAAGATAATCTAATAAAAAAGCATACTGATAAAAACCACCACGATTCTTTAAAAATAATTTTTGCCAATGATACAATTTATTTCAATGACAAAGATGTAACAACTCCAAATAATATAAATACCAAAACACATTCAAAACTTGTTAAAACCTTTGGCACCATAGATGCAGATTTTCATTCCTGGATTATAAATCAATTAGTAAGTGTCTTTGGCACAGATACAGAAAAACTAGCAAGTGAATTAAATGCAGTTCTAGTGGTCTTGTCTGGGATATCTCCAAAAAATGAGCTTGAGTGTATGCTGGCAGTACAAACATGTATCACTCATCAACTGGCCATGGAGTCTGTCAGAAGAGCAAATCTACCAGATCAAACTAGCGAAGGAAGATCTATTAATATGAATCGCTCAGTTAAATTGATGAATCTATTCCTACAACAAACAGAGGGATTAGAACGCTTAAAAGGAAAAATTAATCAGAAAATAGTTGTTGAGCATGTAACTGTTAATGACGGTGGCAAGGCAATAGTTGGTAATATCTCATCGTTACCAGATCAAGTAGGGAGGGGAGAGTGAAAAATATTTTGGATCTACCCCATGCACCTATGGAAATAATGAGAAACAATTTATCAAATTTAATCCCTAAGCAATTTCAGCTTGCACCTAAGTGTTGTGCTTATGCCAGAACCAGTGGTAGTTCCTGTAAATCACCTGCAATGAGTAATGGCAGATGTCGTATGCATGGAGGTAAAAGCACTGGACCTAAGACTCCAGATGGTCTTGAGAGGGCCAAAAAAGGCAATTGGAAGCATGGGGATTACTCGAGTGAATCCTTGATGCTTAAAAAAGAAATAAGGCAATTTATGAGAAAATGCAGACTAACTATAGAGGAAGTTGATTGAAAAATTATTTATGGAAAATTATTTCTAATCATAACTTCTCTTATTCCTTCTCTCATCTCGATTAATTCCAAGATAAAGAACATAGAAGCAATCACAACTAATCGCTCTAGCTCTAGCTCTAGTATTACGAAGTCAGAATAATTTATTGATGAAAACACTAATAAGAATTTAGGATGGACTAGAGTTTTTACTTCTTCATCTGCCAATGTGTCTTTAAGACTATGTAAATTTTACCTCTGGCAGGAGTATCAGTTGATATTTGACGCCAAATATTATATATTATCTCTCATGTAATTTTTCAATCTTGTCTGCAAGAAAATTAAGTTGGTAGTTGTTACCAGAATAAACATAAACAAACTTTTTACGGAGGTGCTCAATCATGAGCTTTATAAAAAAAACACTACTTATTGTCCCAGCAATAGCAATACTATTTTCTTCTAATACTTTCTCTAGCTCTGTTGGAGACATACGTGTTTCGGTTTTACCTCTTAAGGAATTCCAAAAAATCAATGGCACCGAATGGGTTCTAATGGATGGTCAAACAAATTTAGATGTAGGAAATGCTCTAAGAGCAATGACTGGTATGACTAAAGTACCCGATGGACGAGGTAAGTTTTTTAGAATGAAAGATCATGGTGCAGGCATAGATGCTAACGGAGAGACTGTTATTGGAACTATTGAAGGCAGTTTAACAAAATTGCCTTGGAATGGGTTTTCAACAGATACAAGAGGAGGGCATACTCACCCAATAGATAGTAGTGGGGCCCATTCTCATGGAATCAGTGATCCTGGACATGGACATCCTGTTTCTGAAACCTCAGGTGGAGGTAGAACAGATAGATTCGCAACAGGAGCTGGTAATGGCAACCCTGGCACAAATATTTCAGTGGAACAAGGAAGAGCTTGGCCAGTGATGACAGGTATTTCAGTAAACTCATCAAGTTCTGATCATTCACACTCTATGCAAGTAAGAGGAGAACACAATCATGCTATTCAAGGTGGTGATTTAGAAACAAGACCAGTTAATATAGTGGTAAATTATTTTATCAAAATTAGCGAACCTCAACATATTGATAATTGTACTAACATCAAGAGTACTGCAACTAAAGAAACAGTTACTAAAAGATATATTTGCCTCAAAAGAAAATTAAATGGATGGGAATCTGGAGAACTTAAAATAACCTCTGGAGAAGTTGAAACCATTGTTCGTGAAATCGTCTTCCTGAAAAATAGTTCATTAAACAAGCTAACTGAATTTCAACTCGACTACATAGAACATCTACGTCTCAAATATCCATCGTATGTGAATCTATAATCAATAAATTAAATACGACATAGACATACAGGAGACGTAATAGATATGAATAAAACATCAATCCTACTTACTTTAGTTATATCGCTACTATTAAGCGTTGGATGTAGTCGTAATAATGATTCCAGCAATACCGCCAGTGATAAACCACAAGATGGTTGGTTTAGTAAAATGAAGTCCACGTTACTGAGTAGTGATGGAGTTATGTCTAAGAGTCTTGAAGAGGATACCCCTAGATTTTTAATCCCATTTAACCCACCAAAAGAATGCAAAACCAGCAGTCGAGAGATATGGAATTTCTCAACACTTATGACAGGAGTACGATTGTGTAGGGATATAGCACTTCCTGCTGATGACAACAGCGGTAGTCAGGGAGGGTGTGATATAAAACTACTAGATCATAAAGCTACAAACTATCAGGAGTACCCAGCGATTGCATCTTTTGATGGAAAAATTTACTCTTATATTATGAACGCTGGATCTATAAAGGAGAGAGAACTAAAAGTAAGTAAGTTAGAAGGTACAGTTCTATCGCTTCTTAAATTTAATAATCAAAAGACCCACTTAAGTGAAGAACAATGTAACTTTATATTTTCCAATGGTGGTCATATACATTCCAATAAATTTATTTATAATCAAGATTTCTTGAAAAGTTGTTTCCCTGATATTGGTACCAAATTTAAAAAGCTTGGAGCTAAATGCCAGCAGAAACTAAGAGAGGATGTAGTTCTTGTGTTGAATAAGATTCTAAGTGATTTTAATCAATATATGATTACATCGACAGCTGCTAATGGCGAGAATACTGTCATAAGCAAGCAACAATTGCATGACTACTTTGAATTAACAATCCTATGGTCAAGAACAGTGAATGCAAATTTATCTAATCACTTTAGCACTGCTGAAGAAAATAAGACTTTCATAGAGGCAACACAAGCAAAACTCCAAGATCATTCTAATATTTTTTGGCAAAGATATATGTTAGAGAAGAAACAAGATCTGGCCACGACCACTGTTCAAAAATTTAGTGATCAATATTATCTCAACAGATCTGAGATTTTAAAGACTCTATTTTCTATTGAGAATGTTCCTGCTTCAATCATGATATCTCACCTTGGTGAGATACTAATTCCGCTCTACGAGAGATTAGAATATCTGGCAGGTCTACAGGATTTGCTATGCCAATTAGGTGGTTGTCCAAAGAATAAAGGAGAGTTATTACAAGAAGAGATTTTACTCTCTTTAAAATTAATATCCTCAATAGCAAACAAAAATGAGTACCTCTCGGCGCTAAACCAGGCCAGGACAGTTAGATCGTTTAATTCAAAATTATTTGAGATGTTCACTGTTATAGGAGAAAACATTGATAAAATAAATGTAGCTATCGCTGATATGAACAAAACAAATTATCTGTCTGTTACAGGCGTAACCGCACCTTCCAATTTATCTAGTGATGACAGTGTAAATCTCCTCTACAAAGGAGATCTTGCTAGATATCAAGATTATAGTTTGCTTTTTCTTAGAGCACTAAGAGGAAGTCAAAATATTATTACTTCATTCAACTCAAAAGGTATAACGAGAGATGGAGGTAAGAAGATACTGAACTACGCTTTTGATGAGAGAAACATAAACTCAATCAAAACTTATTCGAAAGAGTTACTAGATAAACTATCCAGAGATTCTGCTGGTCGTGATATTGATTATCAGAGGAAAGAATTAGCACAAGCAATTCTACAACAAGAAAATAATAAACAATTCAAAGAGCAATTAAACAACGAAATAGAACGGGAAAATCTAGACCTTAAAAACTTACTAAAGGATTTAAATGGAATTCGTAAGACGATATCAGAAGATACAGCACGGATAGGTAATTTGGTTAACGGTCTTGATGATTTTAGTGGAATTAACGTAGATAAGTGGGCACAGCTTTTTAATACCTCAGGGAAAGTAGCAATTAAAACTAGCAGCTTTACTATTGTTCCTCCAAGAGAAAGTGATAGCAGTAACGATAATAGTACCTATATCGGTGTAGAAGGTAAAAGTGTATTAGCAAAATTAGTGGATCAAGTTCCTAAAGGTGATACTTCTTTCGAAGGACACTTAATAAGCATTAGAGTTAATGGTAGTTGGTCACCAATATGTGCCTTAAATAGGTCTGAAAAATACAAGAGTGTTGCTAGTAAAAAACCAATGATAGGTCCTGAAGGATTTAATTTCTTCGAGAGTAATGGTGATTCTAACTCCACTACTGCAAGCGATGTTGAGATCAAAAATAAATCTGATATTACAAACGATGTAATTGGCAACACCACAAGAACAACTGGACACAATCAAGAGACAATAACCAATAAGCTTATTTCTAGTGAACAGAGAGGAAATGCATCTTTTGCCATTGGATTAAGAATGGCCGATACACCATTTCCAGATATGCCAGCGGGAGCTTTGCTATTAGTGGCCCAAACTCAAAGCGCAGAGAAAAAAACTATAAGAGATGTAATTATCGTGGAAAGAGAAGGCAGCTACATAACTACTTCTAATACAAACTACTATCTTGTAGTTAACGATTGCTACCAACAAGGTTCTACTATATCTGGAGGATTAACCGTTACTATAACTAAGGCAATACCATTAACGGAGATTGCTAAAGACTTTGTGAGCGCAATTATCGACACTCTTAAAAAAGTTGACGAGAAGGGCCGGGATGCTGTTTTAATGGGATACTCTTCAGGTACGGAGCTGGAAAAGCTAAGAGCAGAGGCGCTTCTAAGTTTTCAGATGAAAGGAGACCTCTATAACCTATTTCAATATAGATTCTTAAATGACTTCTTTCAATCATGGCTTAACATCCAACTCGCATTAGTAGAACGTAAAGTAAATGAAGACAAATTAATAAAACTTATTGAAACTAAGAGATTAAAAATAAAACATCTTCTAATTGAAAGAGATGGTGTTGATACTCAAAGTAAGTACATTAATGCTACTAAATTATGGGTGCTAGAAAACGTTGATCTTTCTATTCTTGGTAGACGTTTGAAAGACACCATAGAATTTGCAAACAACATCTATTTACCTATGCTCAACTTTAGTTATCCTAATTTGCAAATTGATATAAATGAATTGAAACTTTCATCTAAGGATATCAATGTGGATACCGATGCCAAAGACATTCGTAGGTATTTGCAAATTTTGTTTGATTACTTTGATAGTAAGATAAAACCACTTGATATCACCAAGGTTCGTAACAGTTATAAAACGGTCTTTGTAAGTTTCCCTTATCCAAGAAGCAAATTAAGTGAATTACCAAGTGAACTTTTTGATCCTCGAGTAGTCAAGAATCAACTAAACGTTGGAATCGAACGGTCTGCATCCTTGTGGAATCAAATTCCTGAGAGAGAGATGGATGATAATGAAAGTGGAACATTGTCAACATTTCAGGTTTTTCCCAAGGACATTTATTTCCATCGTCCAAGAAGTGGTAGATTAACTTGTGATAGTGTTTACCCTGTTGTGGAGTCCATTGGACTTTATTTCGTGGTTGATAGTGATAATGTAAAGAGCTTAAATAGCGCCATAGCTCATCAACCATTTACTTTGGAAGTAAAGAGTTCTCTTAACTACTTAATGGAGACAGGAATTGATTCTTTTGATTTAGCTCCAAGTGGTTGGCAAAAACCACAAATCAAAGTTCTATTCGGCAGTAACGATACTATGTTGCCAGATATTGAAAATATGTTTGTCACAGATGCTGGATCGTCGTTTGGAAGTTATAGTGGCCAAGGACTTTCACCTTTTAGCACCTTTGCTTTTGACTTCCTCTCATTATTTAATACTGATCCGACGATACTAAAAACTTTTCTAAATAAAAGTATCACAGATATCAGAGTGGTATTTAAAGTACGTTATAATATGTCTACTCAAAGAATGACTTGGATTGAAGGGTGTAAACCAGGGGGCCAATAAAGATGAGAGTAGCTTTAATATATTTTTTATTTCTAAGTACTATTAGCTTAGTGGTTAGCAACGCTAATGCCGCCAGTTCTACTCCAGAGAAGTTTTTTGAAGAGTATGCAACTCAACCTCAAAAGATCACTATTCCAGAAAGAGCAACTCTTGCAGGTGATATGTCTAGCTTTCATTTAAGTGGAAGTAAATTATCTAGTGGAGAGTTTAGTATTAGCATGCCACTTAATTTTCCAGAAGAACGAGCACCACTAATCTATAATTTTATTCCTATATATTCACCATCTATGGGTATTGCTGAATTTGGCATGGGTTGGAATCTTAATCTTTCCATTTATCGCTTTCGTAATTTAGGAGAAATCAAATTTGATCAGCAAGATGATCTGGTAGGCGCTGGGATTGGTATCTTTAAGCGTACAGCAAGAGTGGATCTATCAGAATACCTAAGTAAGGGATTACAAAGCAGGCATCGCCTACTAATGTCTAATGATCAAAAGACAATTACAGCGTATCTCGATAACGGAGTAACACTGATTTTTGGAGAAGAAAATATTATTCAAAGTGATAGAGGTGTCCATGCTTGGTATATCAGTAGAGGATTTAATGCTAGAGGTGACTTCTTCACCGTTAAATATTCTAAAAACTCCACAGGAAAACCATATATTTTAACTATAGATTATGGGCAGAATAACAAGATTCAATATCAGATTAAATACGACTACGACAATAATGTAAAAGCTACTGCTTTCTCTGATTATCACTCAGGTCGAGAGGTAAAATCCGATAAACGAGTGAGCGCCATAACCATATATGCAACAGACTGGAGTAATAATCAGTTTAAAGCAAGATATCGTTATGATTTAAAATATATAAACAACAAAGCAGACACTATCTTTTATTTGGATTCAATAACTCGTTCTTATAGCAATAGCAATAACTCCAGTACCACTACACAGTGGATTCAAGATAATCCAATAAAATACAGTTACGATCTAAAAGATTTAGATAAGATTGCACCCTCCGAATGGAAAAAAGTTGATAAGGTGAATACCTTCTTGAAAAAATATGCCTCCAGAGGAGAATGGATTTTTACTCAGAAAAGATATGCAGCTTTTGACGATGAAGACGATGGTCTTTTGGATATGGAGTTTGGAAAGAATTTTAATCTCATCAAACATTATCCAGATAAAATGGAGTTAATACAAGATGGCCCACTTGATAGTGCTCGTGAAAATCCCATGGATTGTGCCAATGACAATGATCCAAGAACACTTCTGAAATTTTTTGGCCCTAACGATGATTACTATGTTGTTTATCCATACTACAATTCCGGTCGTACTAATATTTATGTTTGTAACCGTAAAGGGAAATTACTAACAACATTTAAAACTGAAGAGAAATGGAAGTTACAAGATGGTACAAGGATTGTTGATCTAAACGGCGATGGTCTTCCAGATTTCATTAAAGCTTATAATGGTAAATATACTATTATGAAAAACATTTCTACTTATACTATAATTGGTACAGAGACAAAAAAGAACGTTTCGTTTGATTCAAAGTTAATCATTGGGAAGCTAGATGATTGGATGAACAATCCTGATGGTTTTTGGGTAGTCGATATGAATGGTGATGGCATACCAGACGTAGTGGCCAAGTATGGTAAGGCAATCTATGTTTGGCCAGGAAAAGGTAACTTTGTGTTTGGTCCAGAGAAGATACGTTTAGAGTTCTTTGATCAGCAAGGAGATAGTGCTGGTCATGTAAGAAACTATCAACTTATGTTTAAAGATATAAACGGAGATGGTCTTACAGATGCATTTATTGTTTCCGCAAATACTCTTACACCATTTATTAATAAAGGGAATAAGTTTGCTGAAGATAGAATGCCAGCAATTATGTCAATTAAAATGCTGATGTCGATATATCCCACACTCTCTGATTTTAATGGCAATGGTAATTTACAAATATCAATCATGTCTGACAATGCAGAGTTGTGGGCATTAGAAGTATCTACTCCTGCAACTGGACTTATGACGGCCATTGGTGATGGTAGAGGCAATCAAGTTAAGTTTGAATACAAACGTATGAAACCTGCACCAGGAGTGAAAGTCCTACGTCCCATCCTATCCAAGATGACTTGGACATCTACTGGTTATGGATTCATCACTGAAGAGTATGACTATGAACAAGCAAACATAAGTACATTAAATGGTCGCTTCCTTGGATATGGAAAAGTTTATGTTAAGGAAAGTGGCAATACCGAAGGTATTCGCAGTAAAAAGTCTACTTATGTTTTTAAACATAACGATGAATTGCAAGGATTGGTGAGAGCTGAATATCATGTGGATAGCATCTTACCTAAACTTTATAAATTTGTAGAAAACAAGTTCGCCGAATTTAATTATCAGGGAGTTAATGGAATTAGATCAGTAGAAAGTAAGCAAGGATATATTAGTGAACTTGAGAAGGATGGAGATACAGCATCGACACAGACGATCTACCAAAGTAACAAGGTAGTCTCTTATGATCAATCATCTCTATGCCCTCTGGAAACACTCAAAACTGATAGTTCTAGTAGCAATAGATTATCTACCAATATAAGCTATATCCACCCGACAACTTTAAGTGAACATATGGTTTGCTTGCCATCGTCAGTAAAGACGAGTGGTATCCACTCTAATAGTAAGTTTAACTTTTCTCACCTACTAACAATTGAACGAAATAATATTGGTCTGCCACTATCACTAGATATATGGGATAGTAGTAATAGCAATGCTAAAAGAAATATTCAAAGATTAACTTATACAAGTAACAATCAGATACAATTAATATACTCTCCTAAATCAGGTGAATCGGTATACACTTACGACAATAACAATATCTTAAAAAAAGTAATATCACCAAGTGGAGAAACTGTAGAGATTGCAAAACGAGATCAAGCGTGTGATCTTACTTTCTCTATTATCAATAATCATGGAGATAACAACTTCTACCAAAGATTTTTTCGATACGACTTCTACGATCGTTTAGAAAAAGAGTGGAATAGTTATTCTAAATCAAGCAGTGATAGTATACCACTAAATCAATATAGCTATCGCTATGCTGATGATAAACGTGCAGGTCTTACTAAGATTACAAAACGCTTACTAGGAGATGATGGGACGACAGTCTCTAGCGATTATGTATTAAGTGCAGGGAATGGACAAACTTTGGGGGCCATTACAAGTAGAGGAGAGAATGGGACCATCATTGCAGGATGGACTAGCTTCGATCCAGGAAAACTAAGAACAACTCAGTTTCCACTCACCAAACTAAATGGAGTCGATGTTCAAAATCTAGACAAAGAGATGGATAGCACGGATCTTCTCAAAATGATAAATAGTAGCGTTAGTCAAACAAGTGGTTATTTACAATTAATAGACGGTCACCATCTTAGTGGTAACATAAAGGGCGCAGGAATATTATCGTCTAATGAACGTATACATCAGAATGTAGAAAGAACATTTTCAAATAATATTGCTATAGATACTGATAATGGAACACTTAAAGTTACTACCACTGAAAATGGTCGCTATCAAAGAGTAAAAGTATATGACTTGGATAATAGATTACTCTCTTTTACTAATGAAGTTGGAGAAAGTTATGATTATTCCTATGATGTTTTAGGCAGATTAAGAGAGGTGCTTTTACCAGATAAACAAACACAGAAAATTGCTATCGATAACTTTGGTGATATTTTACATATCGGTCGCTCTGGTTTAGGAGAGATGTCTTACGTTTATGATATAGAAAGTGGTTTGCTTACTTCTAAAGAAACAAGAGGGAGAGAAGGTAAGATCATTCGTACTACAAATGTAACTTATGATAAAATTGGTCGCATATCACACTCAAAATATTTGTCAAACAAAGTAGAAGAAGCAATTCAAGAATTTAATTATTCCTACGATGGCCACCTATCTGATGGATCTAAACAGTCTGGACAGCTAGGATTCTTATCTGAAGTAAGTAGTTCTAAATTTCAAAAGAAATTTAATTATAGGGCCGATGGTAAGCTGGTTCGCTACGAACTAGCAATCAAAGATAGCTCTAAAGCAATTCATGAGTTAACTTACAATGATCATGGAGTAATGAATAGTCAATGTTGGACAGTGATGAATGCCAACGGTGCTATCACTATTCGTAATCAACTTAAATATCACACCGATCGCTTTGGTAGAGTTGTAGGTGTCGATCTTAACGAGCGCCCACTACTACACTACACCTACAATGAATTAGGTCAACAGTCCAATACTGAACTATTAGGTGTTGATGGAACTGTAGTACGAGAATGGAAAGTAATCTACGATGACTTCACTAAAAAGAAGCAAGGATATAAAGGCACTGATGTTTCACATTCTTGGGCCTATAATAATCGTGGTCTAATTGCAGATGAAAATTATCAAGTAGCAAATGCTAGTACAAACCGTAAATATGATTACTATGATCAAGGATTTTTAAAATCAACAATTGATGATGGAATATCTGCCAAGCAGTTTAGTTACAGCTACGATGTAATAGGTAACTTGATATTTAAGCAAAACGGTAATAACAAGCGTGAGTTTAAACACTCTACAGACGTATGGACTGCAACAGCAGATGAGCAAGGCGAACAAATAATCTCCTACCCACTAAACGATTTAGGTGAAGTAATTAAGTTAAATGGCAAAGACCTAACCTACAATGCTCAAGGAAAGATAGCTAGTTTTAAAAATGCAAGTGGTACTCTAGTAGAATATGTCTACGATGAGAGTGGATTTCCAATCACTAAGAGCAAAGAAGGCAAAGTTGTTGAGATATATCTAGGAACAGGCCCTACATCTGAATTAATCATAGAAGGCAAGTTCTATTGGCCAATCAAAGTTGCTGGACAGATGATCGGTATAATTGAGAATTCCACATTCATCCTAACCGATAACGATATTCGTAATACTCCTTACTTTCTCTCGAATGATAAGAAGACAGTAGTACTAGCATCTCCAGAGGGGGAAAGAGAGCAAAGTTCAAGAGATCAAAATAAATTTTCTCATATACATGATTATGTAGGACGAGGATATGATTCTGATCTTGGTGCTGTAAGAATGGGTGTGCGAGTTTATGATCCAGTTACAGGAAGATTTTTATCGCCTGATCGTTATTTTATGGAAAACCCTGGAAAGTGTACAGTGTCGCCATATGAATGTGGAAATTTGTATGGATATGCTGTTAACGATCCTATTAATAGAATTGATCCTGATGGAAATTTTGCATTTGTTCCAATTTTAATTGCAATAGGAGTAGGTGCTGTTATTGGTGGTACTGCTAATGTTATTAAGAATCATGAGAACATACATGGAACAATGGATTTTTTGAAGTTTGCAGGAATAGGAGCTGGAATAGGTGCTGCAGGAACAGGAGTTGGTGTAGCCGCTGCAATGAGTGGAGCCGCCTTAGGTGGTGCTTTTGCAACAGGTGTATTAGGTTTGCAAGGTGCAGGCGCTGGAGCTATGGTTCTATCTGGCATTGGAGCAGGATTGGGCTCAATGGCAGCGACAGAAGGGTTATCTACAGGAACAAGTTACTTGAGTGGAAATGGTATTCAACATGCTCCTATATGGGCATTAGCGCTCTCATTCGTTGGGGGTTTTACTGCACAAGCAATTTCGTCTGGAGCAACTAATGCTGGTGTTGGAGGTAGTAAAACTATTGTAGGCATAAATATAGCACGAGATACAGAGATGAACACTATTAGCAGTCTAGCGGAACCTTCTGGATCCATGACGACAGGTCCTGCACTAATTAGTCCTTCATCAACTATACCAGTAGGAAATGGTGGCTCTATAGATAATTTCATACTTGATAGCAATGACATTATTTCGAGGTTGAACTTCCAGAATAGTTATCAACCACCAACAATACATATAATACCGCAAGAGATTCCTTACCGGTAGATTTTATAGGGAGTAGTTATAATGAAAAAATTTAGGATTAAAACATCATCTTTTACTTTATTTTTCGGGTTACCTTTTTGTTCCTTTGGGATTTGGCTTTCTCTCTATAATTTAATGAACATCGGAAGCAATGAAGAATCAAGGTTATTACTTATAATTACATATTATTTACTCTTCTCTACAACTCTAATTTTTAGTGTTCTTTGTCTTATAGGATTTCCTATCATGTATATTTTTACACGTAAAAGACCGCTATATTTTGAAATGAATGATGAATATTTTCTTTGTCCAACAAGATCTATCTTTTTAATTTTAAAAAAACCTGTCTATGTAAAAATATATCCGCACCAGGTGAGAAAAATAGTAATAATGAATATTTTACCTTTCGTAGTTCAATTATCAATAAACTATGATCAAAATACTTCAGAATCAAAAACTCGTGGTTATACATTTTCCTCCGATGAAGTTGATAAAGGAAACTTTGAAGAAATAGTTGCCATACTGAACAAGCGATTTTCAACAAAGATAGTTGATTTAAGACATAGATCTAAAAAATCAGTATAGAATAAATACAGTTTGGATAACTATTGAGGAGGAGAATTAAATGCTATGAACGATACAAGTTATAACAGATCTAGTAACATCTTGTAAAAGTTTGATTATGCTATTTCTGTTTTATCACTGGTAACTTACTCTCTTGAGAATATTTATATCTTGTGACCAATACTGCCTCTCATATAGATAGAAAATGAAAGTAAGCTAACCATTTTTTATTATAGATTAGTAAACTTATTTTTTGCCCTGATATTTTAAATCGAATAAATTTTCATTCAAACCAGATTCTTTTATGAACTTTTCTTTTGCATTTTTGGTATCATTCTCATCTGGTTTCATAAACCAACAATATCCTCCCCATAAGATAGCTGTTACGTAGCAGGTAGTTTTGTCAGAACTTTTTATCTCTGTGTAAAATTCTGCATATGGCTCATGACTTAATGATTTTTCTTTTAATAGTGGTTTTTCAGTTGGGGCCCTTAAGTGATAGTAATATTGTGTCTTCTCTCCAATTTTAATAGCTATCATCATTTTACTGTATAGATGACTTAAATCACTTACACTAGTATCAGATCTGTAGAAACTAAATTTAGAGGTTGTATTTGGTGGTATAATAAGATCTGGTACACTTAATGATGAATGAATTCTTTTCGTTTCTCCACTTACAACTCTACTAGATTCTGATCCTAAAATTAATGAGCTTTCATTGTAAGATATTCTAATAGGTTGATTGTAATTATTAGTTATTGAAAAATGGTTCGCTGGAATTTCTTGCTTGAGCTCAATTTTGATTTTGCTGTTATTTTTTTTAGCATCAATAACATTCTCACTTTTCAAGTATTCTTCCTCTGCTTTTTTATTCTCGATAGCTATTTTTTTATTCTCCTCAATTAACTTTTGTTTATTTTTCTCTTGTTGATCTTGATTAAACTTATTTAAATATTCAGTTTTATATTCTGCCCTCCATACAAACTGAGAGCAACTCGCTAATAAAGTTGCTGATAGTAAAAATAGCACTAATTTTCTGATCATAATAATTCCCCCCTTATAAATAATGCCTATGAATTAACTTATTTTTTAATTCTCCTTAAAACAACTTCAAACACGCCAGCATTAATCTCATCGTTGTATCGCTCGATAGTCTCCGACGACATACCTCTAGAAGTAACAGAATTACCTTCATGGATTTTATTAGGTTCAATGCCGAAGCACAGATAGTCCAAGCTCACCTCGAAGTAATCTGCCACTCTTTTAACCTGCAGAAAGCTCTTAGGTTCAGAACCAGAGAGCCAGTTATAAATCGTTTTAGAAGGGATTTTTGTGGTCCTAGAGACCTTTGCAATAGAAGTATCCCTCTCTTTGATGAGTTTCTTAAGTATATTTTTTAGTTCCATAATGTATTGCTCGAAAGTTCCCTTGGAAAGTTAATAGGGATTCTCTCTAGTGGCACGCAATTCTCTTTGGAGGCATGATTTTGTGCCATTAGAGGAAATACCGTTATTAATTTCGGTTCTTCTTTTTTAAAGCAATCAATATGAAGCAATAATAGTTGTTGAAAATAGTCTTGAATTTTCGTGGTGTAATTTCGATAGTGTTGTCTGGATTATAATGCCAGTGCTTGTTCGCGTTTTGTTCGCACGCACTCGTGAAATATAATTTAAAATGATGAGAAATGATGAAGATAGAAAAAAGGTAAGCTATTGTAAAATAACTGAAACGTCGACTGGATATGGGTTTTAAAATGTGCTGTTATGATCCCATGTTCTCCGCCATTTTGTCAAATTCTAATTTCCCCTCTGAAAATCGCTAAAACTCAAATCCCCATATAGTTGCATTATTTTATAATTTTGCAAGGCTATGGCTGCAATACGATCATTGCAGGGCCGTATTTTTATTTGGGTGAAAACATTTTTGTTTCGATAAAATTGATATTTTCATTCTAAATTTTTTTTATTTTTATCTAGTTTAGTTATTCTTATGTGGGGATTTAGGATAAAAATTGTAACGCAATTGCTTGAACAGAAAAAATATTCCACTGCCATATTTTGAACCCAATTATCATATTGACCTGTATACTATTTAATAGTATACTACTAATTAGTACCTTCTTTTGAGGAATCTATACGATGAAAAGAAAATTTATTGAGACCCATGCTTTCCAAGAATTGCTATCTGGAGAGAAAGAGTTATGGTTAGAAAAAAGAATAAAGGACGAAATTCTAGAAGAACCGTTAAGAGGAGATTTAATAAAAGGCTCGGGTGGATTTAGGAAAATTAGAATTTCTAAGAACAATACAGGGAAAAGTGGTGGATACAGAGTAATATATTTAGACATAGAGAGTTTTGAAACAACCTATTTGTTCCTTATCTATGGCAAAAATGTCAAAGACAATTTAACAGACGATGAGACTAATTGGTTAAAGAAGCAATCGGAGATAATAAAAAATGAATACAAAAAAACGAACAAAAAAAGTCACATCTAAAAATTTTTTCGATACTTTAAAGACGAGCGTAGAAGAGGGAGTAAAACATGCAAAGGGATTAGTGAGTTTAAAAACAGAGACTCTGGAGTTGCCAGATACCCCCCCCACCTACTCTGTGTCTGAGATTAAGAAACTCAGGAAGGAGCTTAACGTCAGCCAGCCAGTATTTGCATCCTATCTGGGATGTACTCCTCAGACAGTAAAAGGTTGGGAACAAGGAAGAATTAAACCGAGTGCACCAACCAGAAGGTTATTGCAAGTTTTAAGTAGTGCTCCAAATATTGTTATTGGGGCGATCTTTGGGAGTTCAAAAAAGAGAAGGTGAGTATAAATGGACGCCATCCCTCATCTTCCTACGAGTCATGTGTTTCTAGGATGTTTCCGAAAATGTTTCCAAGTCTGGAAACATTGGATATTAATTCTTCCTTTAAGTTCTCTAAGGCCATTTTTTTTAAACTTCGTAAAAAATCTCCTCCAGTTATTGCGGCCATTCCTCCGCCTGTAATTTCTGCAAACAATGGATCTTCTCTCATATCTTCAATATCATCTAAGCAATCAGCTCCACAAATTAACGAATATAAGAGAATTAAAAATTTATTTATTGAACTAATGCCTCGGTTTCTTTTCTTTGTTGGCAAGTATGATGAAAGTTTCTCCGTTATCTGCAATTTTTCTATTATATAGGCCAATAGTTTAATTCCTCCCATTATAGAATATTGTTTAGTAACACCTTCCCATTTCAGCTCATTAGATTTTCTCACGATTATTTTTCCCATCAAAAAATAATATTTTTGAAAAATACATAGTATAACTTTTTTTTAATTTTATAATTTTGCGAGGCCGTGGGACGCTATACAATCATTGCAGGGCCGTATTTTTATTTGGGTGAAAAACTTTTTTGTTTCAATAGAATTGATATTTTCATTCAAAAATTTTTTTTTTTTATTTTTATCTAGTTTAGTTATTCTTATGTGGGGATTTAGGATTAAAATGATGACCCTCTTATTCATTTGTATCGGACTTTACCCTAATATAAATCTGTTCAAGTACAATTTTTGAAGATGATATCTTCTGAAAGGGGAATACCAACAGACAGATATCGTCTTGA
Source organism: Oligoflexia bacterium (assembly GCA_015232355.1). GTDB lineage: Bacteria > Bdellovibrionota > Bacteriovoracia > Bacteriovoracales > Bacteriovoracaceae > JADFZW01. The sequence goes on along the minus strand of JADFZW010000017.1, from coordinate 64,810 downwards.
AAAATCGTACTTGAACAGACGGATAGGATCTACAGTTATTGGTTTTTTATTAAAATCTTTGGATTGCTATGATAAAAAGTGATTGATCACAATAACTGTTAGTCGCTTTAGTTCCGTTGGAATAAACCTCTTTGCGTTTAATTGTATCTGAGTAATTAAGGGAGAACGTTCTTGTATCTATTGTTCTAGAAACTGAGATCATGTAATAATTGTAATTTGACCAAGCAGTTTTTACTTCGTCCCCATACTTCAAATAACCAAATTCGCCAGCAAGGTTAATATTGACTGCTTTAGGTAGATCGACATTACCTTTTAATTGATAACAGGTGGCAGATGTTTTAAACCCACTTAAATTATCTGTATATAAAACACCCGCGCTTATTCTTTTGTGTCCTCCGGTAAGACCATATTCAAAGGTATTTGTTCTATTTAGATAGTAGTAAGTGTAATACGTAAATGTTGGGGCCACAAAAAAATCGTTGGCAAAATTATACGCCAATGTTCCGTAATAATCTTGCTCTATTCTTCCCGCCGCTGCAGTTACATTTGTTACCATTGTTCCAAGGTTTAATGACAAATTTGGAATTACTTCGTGATTAAAATCTGTGTTGCCCAAAATTGCAGGACCATGATCAGTAGAGGTTATTGCTCTTAATATTGAATCGGTTGCAACACTAGCGCTGAAGTCGAGTGAAGCAGCAAACAGAGTAGAACAATGGAAAGCAGATATTGCAATTATAAAAATAATAATAGAAACAAATTGATTAAATAATTTTACAAATAACATGGATTCTCCTTGCTTAAAATTTCTAATAAATTTATTCAAAAATAAAAATGGAACTAATAATAAATTATAATCATTCTTTTTAAAAATCAACTTGCACACTATTTCAAAATAGTTGTTGAGCATTTCAGATATCAATAAATAATTTACTTAAAAAACAATAAATTAGAGTTAGTTTTTAATTTAACTAAGAGATACTCAATTAAAGATTACATGTATTCTAACAAAACTCTAATATAAATATAATCAAACACAAACAATATTTCATAAGAATAAAAAGTATAAAAACGATAAGGCGGTAGAGTGAATGTGAGAAAAAGAAAAAACAATTAAGAAAATAGGAAAAAATATCATTCAAATAAAAAATAAATGGCCAGTGATAGAATTAAATATAAATGAAGAACTATTTTAGCTGATAATCAAAATCACAGGAGAGCTTTAATGACATCACAAACAGGTATTAACTTTAGCATAAAACAAAAAATTTCTTTTACTTTTCTTTTGTTGGGTATTTTTATTTTAGTAGCAGCTGTAATTTCCGTTTCTATGATTGAACGGATAAAAGTTAATGGTACATACTATAATAAGATAGTTTTAGGAAAAGATTTAATCGCTGACATTCTACCTCCGCCTGAGTACATAATAGAATCCTACTTGGTATGTTTACAGATTTTACGTGAATACAATAAAGATAAAATTAAAATATTAGTCGAGAAGAGTGAGAAACTTAAAAATGAATTCATTGAACGCAATAAATTTTGGCAAGGACATATTTCTAAAAGCGAAGACCCTATTATCTATGAATATTTTCTTCAAAAATCATCAGAAAATGCTATGGAGTTTTTTAAACTACGTGATGAAAAATATATACCTGCTATATTAAATAATGATCGAGATACAGCGGAAGCATTGATCTATGGAGAAATGTTTAAAAGATACGAAGATCATAGATTAGCTATTGAAAAGGCGGTAGAAGCTACAATCAAAAAAAATGAGCAAATTGAAAAAGATACTCAGACATTTATTAGTTCAGCATTTACGATAATTTCAATTCTGGGAATTATGTTTATTTCAATTGCTATAATCTCTATTAGATTAATTGTAAACACTATAACAAATGGACTAGGTTCAATAAAAAATGCTGCCAATAAGATATCAGATGGTGATTTAAAAAAAATTAATCATACCAATAATGATGAAGTTGGAGAATGTATAAATGCTATAAATTATTTAGTTGAAACTTTAAATAATTTCAACCTGGGATTAAAAGATTTAATTACTAGTTGTAATAGTGGAGATTTAACTCAAAGAATAGATGTTTCATCTTATAAGGGTGATTATAGTAAAATTGCAGAAGGTGTGAATAGTATTTTAAATGGTGTTGTAACACCTATTAACGAGGTTATGTTAGTACTAAGTAATCTAGGGGATGGCAATCTAGAAGAAAAAGTAAAAGGTTCATATCAGGGACACTACGATAGAATGAAAATTGCTGTAAACATGTCCGTTGAATCGATAAGAGGAGTGATTATAAATTTGAGAAAAACGATTACAGAGGTAGATCAATACGCAAAAAAAGTTTCTGAAAACAGTAACCTTATGCACGTTGGGGCCACTCAGCAATCAAGTGCTTTAGAGGAGATCAGTACTTCTATGACCCAAATCAGCGCACAGATAAATAGTAATGCTGAAAATTCCGCCAGAGCAAAAAATTGTACAGTAGGTGTTCAAGAACATGCTTCGTATGGAAACAAACAAATGAATAGCATGTTAAATTCCATGGTGGATATAAGTACTGCTAGTCAAAATATTTCTAAAATAATTAAGGTGATCGATGAGATAGCTTTTCAAACAAATTTATTGGCATTAAATGCGGCGGTAGAGGCAGCTCGCGCTGGAAAACATGGTAAAGGATTTGCTGTCGTTGCAGAGGAAGTAAGAAATTTGGCAGCGAGAAGTGCGGAGGCCGCTAAAGAGACTACAACTTTGATAGAAGATTCGATAGAAAAAGTCAATCAAGGGGTTAACATTGCAAAAGGTACCGCTGAAGCTCTAGGAAAAATTGTTGAGGGGATCACAGAAGTCAGTCAATTAAATGCTCAAATATCTGTAGCATCAAATGAACAAGCACAGGGTGTTTCTCAAGTAAATATTGGCCTAAAAAATGTTGAAAGTGTGATGAAACGTAATACTGAAAATGCGAGAGAATCTTCAGTATTAGCAGATAATATGAGTTCGCAATCATCTTTGTTAGCAAAGATGATATCTAGATTTACTGTAAATGAAAATTTGCAAAATAATTTTGATTTTAATAAAGATAATTTATCAAAAAAAATAGAACAAAAAGAATGTGATAATGTTGTATCAATCAAGTTAGTAGCTTGATTGGATTATTTTTTATTTTTTAATTTTAATTACAAAGGAGAAAGGAATGATGATTTCTATGAGATTTTTTAGTATGAGGGCATTTTTATTAATAACATTAATTTTTCTTATTTCTTGGCCATTTAAAAATGTTATGTCCGCAGTAAGCGATGATCTTTTGATAAATGGTTCTTACTATAAAAAGATCACTACTATGCAGGATTTGATTGCAGATATTTTACCGCCACCTTGTTATATTATTGAATCATATTTGGTGGTAATGCAAATTCTAGATGAAATGGACAAACGTGGTGGTGCTGATCAAAATAGAATTAAGAGTTTATTAGAGTATGGAAAAAATCTTGAAAATGGTCCAGAAGGGTATCTTGCGCGACTTAAATTTTGGTCGGATGAACTAAAAGATTTTGAGAATATTAAGGATCTCTTGGTTAATAAAGCAGCGGCTCCGGCCAAAGAATTTTATAAGGTAAGAGATGGTGCGTGGGCGGAAGCGGTTAATGCCGGAAAACGTGAGGTTGCTAACAAAATTGCTCGAACAGAATTGAAAAAATTTTATGAAGAACATAGAAAGATTGTTGATCAAATAGTGGCGATGGCCAACAAAGAACAGGCGTCTTTAGAAAAAGTGGCCCAAGAAAAAGCAGCTAGTGGTAAAAAAGATGAAATAGTTATTAAAGGTGCTCTCTATAAAAAAATCATGAATCTTAAAGATGTTGTTAACGACATCTTACCTCCACCTAAATATATTATTGAATTATATTTGGTTTCATTAATGGTAATAGATGAGTTGGAGATTGGTAATAAAGAAAAAGCAAATGAATGGTTTGAATACGGAAAGAAATTAATAGAGGGTAGCGGAGGTTATAATGAGAGACAAGAATATTGGTTAAAAACCTTAGCTGGTCAAAGTGGTGAAGAAGCTAAAATTAAGGATTTAATGTGTAAACAATCAACTGATGCTGCAACAAATTTTTTTACTACGTACAAGGGCAATTTTGCTACGGCCATAAAAGATTTGAACTTAGTTCAGGCCAGAATAACTGCTAGAAAGGATTTAAAGAACGCTTATGAATCTCATCGCAAGGTGATTGATGAATTAGTGGTTTTGGCCACTAAAACATATAAAAATATAGAAAATGAGGTTGCTGCTAAATTAAAATAAAACTGGAATTTTATGATAAATTATAATCGTATTTTCTCAATGATTATTTTAGTTGGGAGTTTTTTTGTATTGCTATCATCAATTTCCAGCATATCGTTTTTGATATATCAGACGAAGGAGCGCAGAATCGGCCAAGGACATTAGTAGGCACATTGAATTGTCATTGCAAAAAGTAGATTTGGGACAAAAAATTGTTGAAAATACCAACCGTAAGACAAAGGAGATTTTCGCAAAGATCTCTGAAATTCAGCAATTGATTAGTCAAGTTTCTGTTGGCAATCAAACGCAGTATAATGCTGTCAGTGAAATTAACTCCACCATGAGTGAACTAGATTCTACCAATCAGGAACTAAATTTAGTTGTCGATCAATTGGCCTCTTCCAGTCGAGAGATGAATAGAGAGATCGCACATATCAATGAAATGCTAAATATTAGATTTGGGAATTAGTCAAGTATACTTATTTAAACTGATTAAACTGATTAAACTGATTAAACTGAAATTCTAGATAAATTAACGATTGTCATAAATTACTCTTTGAATTTAAAATAATATTTGAGGGAATCTTTTATAGGGATACATGATTGAAGAACAAAGTTTTATTTTTACTCATAATCATTAATCTAATATTGATAGCGGCAATAACTTATATTTTATCTATGGAGGACAATCTATGGATTAAAGGTCCAATATATCAAGAAATTATTGATGATAAAGATTTAGTGGCAGATATTCTTCCACCACCACAATATTTGGTGGAATCTTATCTTGTTGTTTTACAGACGTTGAGAGAAAGAGACCCTGTAAAATTAAAAAACCTTATTTTAAAAGGTGATAAATTAAAGGATGAGTATTTCGAGAGAGCATCATATTGGAATAAAAAGTTAGTTAGTAATGTAGATAAAGATAACATCCGAAATATCTATTTTAAAAATGCCTATATCTCAGGGATAGATTTTTTATCTATCAGAGATAAGATTTTTATCCCCGCTATCTTAAGAGGAAATTACCAAATTGCTGAAGATGTAGTGTTTGGAAATATGTTAATTAAATACGAAAAACATCGCGCAGATATTGATAAGATAATAAAAATTTCAACAGAAAAGAATGTTTATGATGAGGTAAAGGCAACGGAGCATATTAATAGATTTTCCGTGCTATTATTGTTTATAAATTTTTTGTTAGTTATTAGCTTCATTCTCATCGGTTATATGGGTTACAACTTAATTGTTAAGAAAATTAACAGGGTTACAAACACAACAAAATTTGAGGAGCAAGAAGTTGTTGAGTGTCTAAGTTCGATGAAGTCGATGCTAGAAACTTTTGATAATACAAATAAACGTTTTGAAAAAGAAAATGCGCTTGATTTTAATAAAAAATAATAGAAAGGGTTTTTAAAAAAATTGGGGGTAAGTGTTTCTGAAATCAACTAAGTTAATTTTTATAATCGAGGATGAGGATGATATCGCTGAATTGATTTCGGTTAATTTATTAAAAAGCTCATATCAAACACTAATATTTAATAATGCAAAGGATGCATTGTTAATGCTAAAAAAAATAGTTCCCGATTTAATTATTCTTGATCTAATGCTACCTTGTCTTAATGGCCTTGATTTTTGCTCACAAATAAAAAATCAAACAGAGTTTGCTGATATTCCGGTGGTAATGGTGACAGCAAAGGGTAGTGAAGAAGATATCGTTAGTGGACTTGAGTTGGGTGCAGATGACTATATTAGTAAGCCGTTTGCACCGAAGGTTTTAGTTGCTAGAGTTAATAATATTTTAAAGAGAGTTGCTTTAAAAGGAGATAAAAAATTTAAGCAAAACATTATTACTGTTAATAATATGAAAATAAATGTTCAAAAAAGAGAAATTTCTATTGAAGAAAAAGTTTTAGATTTGACATTTTTGGAATTTCAATTGATCTACTTATTATCACAAAAACCTGGATGGGTTTTAACTCGTGATCAAATAATAGAGAGCACTCGCGGCCAAGACTATAATGTTACCAATCGCTCGATTGATGTTCAGGTTGTGGCCCTCAGAAAGAAGATGTTACCTTGGGATTATATTGAAACAGTTAGAGGAGTTGGATATCGTTTAAAAGAGATCATATGAATTTTGATCTACCTAATTTATTTCTTAGAAAGAATTTGTTTGTCACCAAGTATAGCAAATTAATAGCTGTATCCGCAATTTTAATTATTTATCTTTTTATTATGTTTTTTACCAATAAGATCATTAATGAATTTTATTATCAGGAGATAAAAAATGATTTGTTAATTAAATCTGATGTAATTGAAAAAAAACTCCGAAATATTTTATTAAGGGAAAAAAATGGAGATAAGGAAGATCAAGCTGTACTAGTAAAACTGGTAAACAATCTTAATATGAGATTGCATACTCAAATCGATATATATCGCTGTAACCATCAAACAGAATGTATAATATACTCCTATGTTGATGATTTAGATAAAGACGATAAGAATAAATTACGATCACAAGAGATTGAAAAAGTGGGAAGGTTAGGTGGAAATAGTTTTTATGTAGAAATTGAAAAAGACCTAATGATGGATAAAAATAAAAAAAAATTAAATCTATTGTCTTCAATAAGAGATAATAAAACAAATACTATTTTTGTACTCAAAATATCACAAGTTATTACAGGTCTAAATAATTACTGGACAATGATCTTAACTGTTATTTATTTGCTACCAATGGGATTATTGTTGTTAATTTGCTTACTTGTAGCTAAAAAGATTGAGTCGAACTTGGAGGAGATAAAAAAAAGAAAGAAGATTGTCACATGTTTAAATGATAGAATAGATGATAGCGATTCGAACAATTCTATTTATAAAACAACCGTTTCTCTTAATCAATTAGTGAATAATCTTTTAAGACAGAAGCAACAATTGGATGCTTTTTTCTCAAGCATGAGCGAAGGAGTATTGGCAATTGATAATAATGATCATGTTCTATATTTAAATCGAGCAGTAATCAGGTTATTTGAATTAGAAGACGATGATTATTCTGGTAAATATGTATACGAAATTTGTGAATTTTCAATCTGCTATGACTTTATTTCAAATATAAAAAACTCAAGAGGTCATGTTGTCAGAGAGGTTATACTAAGTTCTGTGCAATCACAGGATTTCACCGCATCTGGAAATGTGACGAATAAAACTTTTCAATTAAGCGGGGTCCCTCTATACGATCATGTTGGTGATAGAATAGGAATTCTGATTATAATTTCTGATATAAGTAAAGCAAAAGAAATTGAAAAACAACATCAAGATTTTGTTTCAAATGTTGCTCATGAACTTAAAACACCGATTACTTCCATAAAAGGATTTGTCGATACAATTTTTGATCAAAATGTAACCGACAAAGAAGAGATTTTTAAGTACTTAAACATTGTAAGAAGACAAAGCGAAAGATTGATTTCCATTATCGATGATTTGCTTACGCTTTCATTATTACAACATAAGCGAGCTAAGCTGGAGTTTACAAGTGTCTCTTTGTTTGAGATGATTGAAGAAAGTATAGATATTTGTAGTTTGAAATTGAATACAAAAAAAATAGATATAAATGTAATCTGTAATAAGCACGTTGTATTGAAAGTGAATATTCCGTTATTTGAGCAGGCGATGGTAAATTTAATTGATAATGCAATTAAATACAGTAATGACCATAGTAGAATTGATATTGTTGTAAATGATGGTGATGCTATTAATGTTTGCGATGGGAATGAATTAGTAATAGCTGTTGAAGATAAAGGTATTGGAATTCCCGCTAATGATTTAGATCACATTTTTGAACGATTTTATAGAGTGGATAAGACAAGAAGTCGAAAATCTGGTGGTACAGGTCTTGGCCTGGCCATCGTCAAGCATATTGTGGACATCCACAATGGCAAAACTTGGGTCAAAAGCATTAAAGGGAAGGGATCAACATTTTACATTTCTGTACCAAGAAATAGTTAAATTATTTAGAATTACGCAATTATTAGGGAAGAAAAATTTAATTGTTACATCGTCGATTTTTAATTCCTGTGGTTTTTAATTATTATAAATTCCAATTTCTTTGAATATATTTTGCCTAGTTCCTTTTACAAAGTTTTCTTCATAATGAGCAAGATTTTTTAATCCATCTTCAACTTTTTGCTTATCGAGTTGACCTTGATGAAATTTATCAATTATCATATCTGAGAAATCAAAAACTCTTTTTTCTCCTAATACTTTTCGACTAACATTACGTAATGTTTTTTCTTGAGTGGCCAGATTTGCTTTTGTTTTGATTGCAAGAGCGAGATAGGTCTTATCTGAAGATGAAGTATCAGCGCTTTTTTCATCATCTTCCAATACTTTTTCAAGCAATAAAATCCTATGAAAATATTTTGTTTTTTCTTGTTCTGCTAAAATGGGTTCTGAAATTACCATTGCTCCACATTTTTCAAGCATGGAATTAATTAAACCTTCACCAAATTTCTTTTTCTTTGCAACTGACTTTTGCCACTTTGATAACTCATCATAAACAGTTTGATGGATAAATATTTTACCGAATAAATATGGCAGCTCACTCAACATAGATGAAGAATCAAAAATATATGCCATGACAAAAACATTTAAATCACAGATTAGAAGAACCTCTTTGTCATTTTGTGGTATCACTGATTTGGCCCTCCTCCTCATGCACTTCTTCGCTGTCATCCTTGATCCACGATTTTACCAATTCATCTGCATCACCTACATTGAGTCCTAGCAATTCTGCTAAACGACTTGGAGATAGATGCCCGTACATTGCTGCATTTTTGAGTTCAATGAAACCATTAAAAATTTCTTTGCTTTTATATATGTCGTTTTGAAAAAACTTAATCAAAGAATCAAAATCATTTTTGTTAAAGGTACTAAAATGGATATCATCAAAAGTAGGAACTTGTTTTTTTAGTTGAGAATCAATGGCCATTAACCATTTATATGAGTTGGATGCTTTACTTAAATGATCATATCTTTCAAGCGCAAGAGCAATGCCCATACTATTCCAATCAAAATCTTTCATTAAGAGAGTTATGAATTCTTTAACCCGATTGAAATTTTCTTTGCTGCAATTTTGAAGAAAGGATAGGAGTTTTTTATTTTTAAGAAAAAAAGTTCGTGGATAAATAATCTCTTGAGAGACTTCATTGCAGAAATGCTCATTGTCTTCAGATGTATTGTTGGGATGGCCACAAACAATATGGGCCAGCTCATGAATTAAATCAAAAAGTACTTCATCGACTCTTCTATTAGTGTCGAGAAATATAATTCGCTTGTCTCCTTGTACTGCTGTAAAGGCCACTTCTCTTCCTTGAGTTTGAATATCGATGCCAATTCTGTTAAATGGAAAAAAGATAACTCTGGGCCCATTGGCCTTTAATGTTTCAAGAACTGAAGTCAAGGTTGCAGGAACATCATCCCTAAGCGAAAGCAGATTTTTTATTGAAGCAACAGCAGTTTCAATCGATGGATTGCTTAAAATAGGAATTGCGCCCTTGGTTTCATATGCCGTTGAATCCAACTTCATAAATGAGCTGGCCACATTTTGACAAAGTTCTTCTGATTTCTGTCTGGCCGTCATTTTGTGTTTTGTACGAAAAACAAGTTGTAACTTTGGTATTGATAATAATGTATTCTCATCAGATTCATTCAGATCCAAGAGTTCTAGTATTGAAAAAAGATGTTCGTTGGGAATTGATTTTTTTGAAAACCAGTTGAGTAGAGTTCTCCTAGAAACTCCAATTTTATTTGCAAAATTTTCTTGTGATGAAAATTTCTCAGTAATTTTATCTTTAAAAAACTCAAAATTCATAGCTGGACTCCTTTAGCACTATAATACACTAAAGTATCGAAAAAGTGAATATAAATATTGAGTAAAAATTCACATATTTCAACGATTACAATGTTTTAGCATGCGCATGTGAATATGTATATTGTATATTTACTTCGCAATCTCAATGGTTATTATTGTTTTCTTGCCGTCATTTGTTTCAGGACCATAACTTGCAACTTGCTTATGTTTTTTAGAGCTTTTAGTTGCTGTTAACTTATCAGTAAAAGTGGCCAGTGATGGTAATCCCTTTGCTAGTTTTATTGCCAGATCTTTTTCTAGTATTTGATAAAATTTTAAGGATCCAATACTTGCTGTCATATAAAAAATTATTGTGAATAAAATCTCAACTATACTTTTCATGCGGTTTCCTTTTACAATAAAGCGTCTGTGCGCTTGTTAGAAATTGTTGATAAAAATGCTAATAAAAATATTGATAATAAAATTTCTTACATCATTTTTTTTGCACATTTCTTGCACATTTGACTGGATGAAATAAGATGAAAAATGATGAAAAAAGGAGAAATACCGCAAGGAAGGAAGTGTTTGTTATCATTCTAATTTGTTAATATTACAATGCTTGTTTGTGGCGGAATCAAAATCCCATGTTCTCCGCCATTTTGTAAATTCTAATTTCCCCTCTGAAAATCACTAAAAATCATAATGCAAAAAAATCCGCAGGGGCCAAAAAGGGGCTAAATCATTTTTAGGTCACTAAATGCAAACCCCGTGATCTACTTCTATCCGTTGTTGATGGAATTGCTGGGCCATCACTGCCGCCATCATCATCAGGCATAAAGCATATTTTCTGGTTAACTCTCTTTAAATGATCCTGGTGCAAGTAAGCATACTTCTCTTCTGTCATATTTACACTAGAGTGTCCGAGGATCTTAGAAAGGTCATAAATGCTGTTATTTTCGCCCATAACAATAGGTAGTTCTTAGATCATGGAACCTAATTCTCTTAACTCCTGCACGCTCTATATCGGCCTTAAAGAAACAAATTCAATTCCAAGATCACTTAGCTCTTGTAAAGTAGTAACTAACTCTTTTAATGATCGAAATAGACGATCAAGTTTCCAGATACACAAAACATCGAACCTTCTTTCTTTGGCATCTTTTAGTAATCGTTTCAGGTCTGGTCTGTTGCCATTAGTTCCTGTAGCTTTATCTTCTTAAATACCAACCAGATTCCAGTTTCTGGCATCTACATACTTTACTAATTCCTCTCTCTGTAATTCAGTTGATTGATCTGAAGTAGAAACTCTTAAATAAATTGCTGTTCGTTTTGTTTTCATCTGCAAGTAAGTAACATCATCAAAAACAAATTACAATAGTACCATAGAAAAATATTTTTATTATTTTAGTTGTAATTTTAAATAGGAAAATTGAAAAATAAAAGAGTGGATACAATTCTATTTTATAAAATATTATCCTGCATTCAATTTTCACTATCCTAGAAATGCTATCCTGTTATCCTATGAGTGGATCATCATCTGTACCACGAACCAAGGATTATGAATCAAAGATGTGCGAATAGTGAAGTAGAGAGGTAAACTAATTCTGTTTTTTTTGTTTAACTCGTTATTGTTAAACATATTTAATATTATGTATGATTTTATAGAATAAGAGGGATATTTATTAATCAGAAAAAATTGGGAAGTTTCTTTATTGATTCTTTGAATCTGTATCACCCAAATCATTAAAGAAGGAGTCAGGGTTACTTACAAATTTGAAAGCAGGCGATTTACTCATATCAATCAATATAGATTGTTCATTATTTTCAATAATTTTGTAATTACTAATAATGGAAGCATTTAATAATTTTACTAGTTCAATAATGGTATTAATTATTTGTTTACTATGTCGTTCACGAAAATCAAGTCTGATATGAATTAATTCTACATTATCTGTATTTCCAAGAAACATTTCAACGCAAGTACTATCTTCTTTACCCCACAAATCAATAGACTGACTCCAACTAGATGTTTTTGGTAGAATACGTTCTATCAATTTTTTTATATCGAATGAGATGTTAGATTTTTCCCATCCTTTTGCTTTTAACAATATATTTTCATCGACAGTTTTTCCTTCAATGTCACTATTAGAAACTATGTAGATTGAGTATTGCCACAAAGCCATATGATATTCTCCTTAGTAGAATAGATCTTCTATCTTTTTGTAACCTTTATATGGAAGTTCAACTTTTTCTATTGGAACATCCTTAATCTTCAACTCTTTGGCCGCGCGAACTCGATGATGACCATCAACAATATATTTTTCACCATTATATTCAACAAATTTAATTGTTTCCTTTATTAATCCATCTTTCTTGATTTGATCAAAAACTTTTTGATAGTGTAAAGTTTCTGTTTGATGAGTAACATTCAAGCTATAAGGATTTATTCTATTTTCTGTTTTTACTCCAATACTAATCCCATTTAATCCAATTGACCCGATCTCATTTCCTGCATGCTTAGTTAATCCTCTGTATACTTTTTTTGCAAATTCTGCATCTTTAATGATGTTGACAACGGAACCGACTGCTTCTCCTGCTAGATAGTCTACACTAAAGCTACCAGCAAATTCACCAACTAATTTTCCTTTCTCCTCAGATTTTGCAGTTAAAAATTTATATACTTGTAACTCAATATTTTCTTTATATATTTTAGCAGCTTCCTTTGGATTTTCAATAGCCCAAACTAAAGTTTGGGAAAATTTTTGTAAATCTTCCTTTGGTTGAGTAATAAAATCTACAAAACCATTCATTGAAATCTTAGCACCTTCGACAAGTCCTTTGTAATACCCCTTATGAAAATCAATACTGAAAGGATCATTGTCACTCTCATGTGCTTGATACAGACTAATACCACTATCAACAAGTAACTTGCCCTTTTTCATGTATTTTTCATACGCTACTTGATAGGCACCGGTATCATCTTTACTTAATTGTGAGGCGGTTACAGTGTAACCGTAGCTTTGTGAAAAAATAATGTTTTCTAATTTTAATAAATCATTTCTGTCGTCATAAATTAAGGGAATATTTTTTATATCATCATAAGCACTTTGAATTTTTCCAATCTGATTAATAACTTCAACTTGATTATTATTTAGATTTTTAAAATCCCAACTGTTTAATTGCATCTTTAAACGATGAGATTCTTTGGGGAGTATTGAACCCATTTCATTTGAAATAAATTTTCTTTGATCTTCACCTAATGAAAGATCTTTTATAAATCCATATTTATCCAAGAGAGATGGAGCATAGGGATTTAATTCTGTATCTGGATTAAATGTTATTTTCCATTTTTCTCGCAAGGTTGGATCAAGATCATAGGTGCTTGGATTAAATTCATATCCGAGATATGTTGGTTTTAATTTAGTATCAAGACCAATATCAAGATCCATTCCCATACCAATAGTTAAATTAGAATCGACGGTTGAGTTATCTTTTTTAGTTGTAGGTTGTTCAATTTCTGTTTTTAAATTATGAGAAAAATTACTTTCTTTATTTCCTTCTTTATTTCCCTCTTGGTTTTGATCTTCTTGTAGTCTGCTTAATCCATCTATTAAAACTTTAAGGCCTTGCTCTAAACCTGCAAGTGTTTGTTTCGCTATAAAATAATCAAGACGTCCATCAAGTCGTTTCATCTCTTCATCAGACATAATGCTAGTTGGTTTGAATCTTTTTGGAATTTGAGAATAAATTTCTTTAGTAGTAGAAGTAACGGAAGAATCTACTAATCCAGTAGTGGCACCTCTTAAAGCTAAATCTCCTACGTCTCGCATATCAAGGTGATGATCAATTACAGATTCTTTAATTAGTTCTTTTGTTCCAGAGTTAACAGCTTCCCTTGTAGCTCCGGTTAAAATCACTCTGGAGATAGAGGCATCTGAACCATTTTTGATATTAATTGTAGAGCTCGCACCTGAACGTAAAGTCATTGCTATAAAATCAGCAGAGGTGTAGCTCTGGCCATTTATTATAATATTTCCAGCATCATTAATTGCATTTTGAGATAAATTCCCTATGAACGGAGCACTTTCCTTAAGCGTTTTGCAACCGGATGCATATTCAGCAACATAACCAGCAGTTGCTCCTACGGCCACATTTTGAATAAAACTTCTAACGGTCAATGTTTTTCTCTCGATAAATCTATCTGCTATCAGGTTGGCCAGAGCGGCCCCGGCAGGACCTCCTCCACATGCTGTAGAGAAAGTGATTAGAGCAGTTCTGGCAACATTTTCAAAAGAGGCAGCAGCAGCAAGATAGTGAATGCCTTTGTTTTGAATTTTTATTGTATCATCAACCATGTTGGCCAAATCATTAGAAAACTTACGAAGTAATTCATGATTAAGTTTCTTCACAAGTTTTCCTTCCATTGAAGCAACATCTTGGATGATTTCAACTGCTACGGTCTTAACACCATTGTAGTGTTCTTTGTAGGTATCAACTTTATAAAATTTTTCTGGATTAGTTAGATCCCAAGTGAAATCTAAAGAGGAGTTCGCTATATTCATAAAGCGATCGAGATATTTGTCACTGCCTTTAATATTAGCTGTAATTGGTTTGGATATTTCTCTTAAAATTTTCTCTCCGATTCGAAGTAATTTACGAGTGAGATCTCTACCTTGCTCAGTTGCAATAGCGACAGTTTCAATAACGTTAATAAAAGGTTTGATCAAACCACCGTAAGTATTTTTCGAGGTACTAATTACGGAGTCTTCTAAATAATCTAAAGAGACAAGACCATCGGGAAAACTTAAAAAAATATTTTTTTGATTGGGAGTAATTTTTTCTCCGTTAAAGCGCAAATTGGTAATATCCATTTTTCCTTCGCCACTATCCATGGAAAGTTCGGAGGCATCCATTTTTGAACCAGTGTATTTGGTAGTAGTGGTTGAAGTTGTAGTTTTTTTACCATACCAAGTTTCATCAACACTTTCAGATATAAAAACTTGTTTAATAGGAGTAATGACAATTCCTTTCTTTGTTTGAATGATTAACTTGCCAGTAGTTTTTGTTTCGGCAGCAGTGTCGTGGTAACTACCATCTGTAGATAATATTAAAATATCTCCCCCTTGCGATTTTATCGAGGAAATGGCGATACTTTTATCACTTAACTCTTCACCTTTGCGGATTATATCTCCGCTAGCAATTATGCTAACATTTTTTGTAGCTTCAATCTTGCTGGCAGATTCTAAAGTTATATTCCCTTCTCTAGCATTGAGAGATATTTCAGTAGCGTTCACCCTGCTATCTTTATCCATTGTAACAGAAGAAGCATCAAGCGAGAGTCCATGATTAAGTCTAATCTCTTTTTGAATTATTATTGGTTCAGTGGTGATAATTCTAAGCCCTTGAGCTTCAACTATATCCTTGCGATCAACAAGAAGAGAGGCGACTGCCTCACTATTTAACTTACCATCCAACATAATCCAGCCATTTGCTTTTAAGTGTCCTCTGAGATTTTTTGCTTGATCAGTATCTAATTTAAAAATGATTTGGCCATCAACAGAGACAGAGGTAGAACCATCGGGATTGATGATAACTTTTTGGTTGCCGTTGGCAGTAATCTTGGCATCACTATTTAAAATACCACCTACCTGGATTTGTACAAAACTCCCCTCTATATCCGCACTATTTGCAAGCGTGAGATTTTCAAGTTTTTTAACAACATTACCTTTGTTATCTATTAATCCTGTAATAACAGTTCCATCCTTACCTTTTATCACACCAGCAATGTTTCCATTGGTGGTAGAGATAACAGTCATGCCATCACTGCTTTTTATCTCACTATCTTTTTTTAGCTCAACCAATTCTCCATGAATTAAAATATTTCCTTTACCAGTAATTACTCCACCATTTTCTAAGTGAAATTTATTTCCATTGTAAGTTAGTGTTCCCAAGGAATTTAGGGCCCCCTCAATTTTAGCGTAATCACTTTTTAAATCAACCACTCCTCCTTCTAGATTGCTATTATTAGCAATGGAAAGTTTAGCTGATTTAATATCTATTGAATTACTCTTTACATCAGATCCACTTGAAAATTCTACGATCCCTGCATTCTCAATTTTAAGTAACTTGCTCTCTGATAATGAACCACTAAAGTAAATATTTCCTTTTTTATAGGTAGTACGTTCAACTTTAATTTTTCCTCTTTCGAAAACCTCTGGAGCATCGATGGTTTCAACTTTTCCTATTCTAGTTCCACTATTTTCCACTCCCAATGCGCCTGTGAAAATTGCCGAATCATATTTCAAAGTTGCTTCTTCTTTTATTACCACCTTATCTTTTTTCGAAGTTAAGTGCATCTCTGTACTGGCAGTATGTTCCCCACTTACTTCAAATCGTTTATCAGCTTCAATTGTTATTGAACCATTAGTTTTACTTTTTCCATCAATAGTTGCACTACCTGAAACATTCACCTTGATGTTAGTTCCAGAACTAAGTATCGAAGGAGTCCGCAGAGTAAGTTCCCCCGCAAGTATTGTAAGATATTCTTTGGCCATCATCTGAGAAGATGATTCTAATTTGCCACTAATTTGAGCAAAAATATCTTTGCTACTTTCGATCTTGGCCATTAGTTTTGCATCTTGGGATTTTAAAATTACATCCGAACTGTCACTTGAATTCCTAACACTTCCATCGAGAATCATTTTATCATCGGAACTTAAATATGCACCTTGGTCACTACCGATACTAGAGAGTTTTGTGGTTTCCAGATATTTACCTACAATAAATTGAATTCCTTCTATTCCTTTAAAATCATTTATGTCACTACTTTGAGATGGAAAATCTGGTATTGCAAACCATTTACTAGCATTCACTTTGCTCAACATCTCTCGCATACCTTTGCCTGAATTTAAAAAACGATTTACATTTATGTTTCCAGAAAAAGTTATCTCTGCCATTTTAGCATTTTTAGTTGCAAGGATTCCTCTTGCAATATTGATAAATGCTCCACTATCAATACCTATGTCATCTGCAACTATTGATATAACTTCTCCTAGAAAATAGTATCCTGCCTGTAGATCAAGATTTCTAGCAAAATAGGAGGCACCTTTTCTGGCCACGGTAGTGGATTGATCTTTTAATCCGTTACTTATCTTTATTCTATATATACCGTTACTAAAAATTTTGGCGCTATCATTTAATTTTGCAGAATTAGCATCAATGGTTATATCCGTATTACTTTTAATCACACCATCATTAACAAATAGTTTGGATGCACTGATAGTTATATCGTTTTTAGAACTAAGAACTGAATTTTTATTTAAGTTGACTGTAGCGCTTTTAATATTGAGAAAACTATTTTGAATGACAGAACTATTGTTAAAAGTGTCACCATTAATAGTGAGAGTTTTGCTTATGATATCCCCTTCTTTTTCATTAAAATTAATTTTCTTAACATTTAAGTTGAAATCAACTGGAATAATGTTTTTACCCTCTAGTGTAAGCTTTTCACCTTGGATACTTAAGCTATGAGGAGAATGGAAATTTTTTATTGAAACAGAGTCTGCTAATATTACTAGAGTTTGAAGATACTCCCCTTCTAAATTAAATTGAGTCTCTTGTGATTTTTCTCCATATACGAATACTTTTTGTCCTACACTTGGATCATCAACGCATTTTATGCTGCCGACAGATCTAGTTTCATCAGAGGGATCTCTTATTATTTGAGTAGAGGTGTTCTTGCAATAGGAATTTATAGTTTCAGAGGAGAGATTGATCTTTGTTTCTTTAGCATGAACTAGAGAAACAGGAAGCGTGACAATCAAGACAATAAAAATACTAATTTTGTATAAATTATTAAAATTCATCATAACTTAAATATCTCCATCTTCTTTTTTTGTAAGAAAAATTTTAGAAGATACTAAAGGTACTTTGATTTTTAATCAAGGAGTTTTAAATATTCGGATGCTTACTATGTAACTGTTATATATAGGTATGAATCCTATTGATAATTTTTCAAAGTCCCTTATAATGCTCAATTCATATATGTGAGGAAAATTAAAAATTCATATCCTACAAAACAAAAGGAGATCTTTTATGAAGCAATTAGTTTCCTATATATCTATCCTACTATTCAACCTAATATTTATAACTTACGCTTACGCTGTCACCGTTACTCCAGAATATCTACAAATGCGAGAGGAATTAAAAACAGACATTATTAAGTGGAATAAAAGTGGCGACGGTCTAGCTAATATAAATGTTTGGTCAAAAAGATTAACTGCAATAGCATCGATCTATTGTGGCCAAGAAGAAGGCAGACCAAAATGTGCTTTGAAAACAATATCCAAACCTGGAACACACCTCTTAATACTAGTTCCTGTATTTATTATAGGGGGTAAATCTATACAACAACCCGATTTACAGTTAGAGATTAGAGATACAATTACCGATCAGAAAACAGAACCAATTGAAAATTTTGTTTATGATAATAATATTCGCCACAATTACAGTGATGTTTTAAAAGTAACTTATCATAGTTGTGAAGTAGCAGATCCATTTAATCCTAGCACTAAATTACAAGAAGTGTCTGACAAGGTAGAGACAATATCAAACAAAAAATCAGGTCAAAGTGTTTCTTGTTTGATTGTTGATGAAAATAAAGAAGAAGGACCGGCCGGAGAGTATAGTTACCAACTGGTTGGTGAAGAAAGAGTTCCTTCCAAATATGTAAAAGTAACTTCTGATGGTACCTGCACACTTTTAGATCGTTACGAGGGTGAATGTAAATTAAGTAGCTTTTGTGACAATCCACCAAGAAAAGATGATGTCTTTAGTATTTCTACTCTCAATAAATCTGAATATGGTCTTTATTATGAATCAGATACGCCAATTGAAGAAGGTATTTATGAAGTTACCGCAGATAATACCATTAAAAAAACAAGTACCAAATTTGAAACGAACAAAGATGGATCTCAAATTAAACCCCTCGAAGAAAGATTTTGGAAAATTTCCTATCCAAATAAAGTTAATATAACAAAAAAGATTGAAGATTTTAATTATAATACAATTCTAAATTCTATTGATTTTGCCGATGATCTTATAAATAACGAAACAGTAGCTCAAATTAAAATTAAAAATCTAAAACGGGTCAAGCAAATCATCCTAACAAATTGGGAGCAATTAGATAGTACCGTAACTTTAAATCTGATAAAACAAAAACTTGTAGGTTTAGAGGAAATAAAAATTGATCATAAATTACAACATCCTGGAGAGAAGAGTGAAAAACTACTAAGTATAATACAAAAGATTGAAGCAGAATTAGCATTAGTTGTTATACAATCATTGGCCATACCAGTTGAGGTTGGTCGGAAATTTAAATTTAATTTAGGAGATGCAAACTCAGTTGATGAAATTAAATACTATGTTGAAAATGCTGATCAAGAATTCTCTGACTGTATTGGATTAAAAAATTCCGAAGGCAATAATGATTTAAGTTGCGAATTAACTCCGATCCTAATTAATAAAGAATATTCTATAGTCATTAAAAAAAGCAAACTAAATGGATCTAAAACTATTATTGGAAAAAAACTTTTCTTGGCACTAAAAAAGGAATGCGCCGAATTTTTATATAATGAAAAAGCAGATCCATTATGTGGAGTTAAAGAATACAATGCCGGAAGAGATGCTGTTTGTGGAGTTGAATCATATAATTCACAAAGAGGAGAACCTTGCGGAGTAGAGTTATATAATAATGCTAAAAATGAAGCTTGCGGAAGTGAAGTCGTACATAGAGGTGAATGGGCAAATGGTGGAGATGTAGATAGAAATTTCATCAATGAACGTTTAAATTCTATGTGCAAAGCTATCGGATTTGATGGCACTGGTGGCATCTCTTCTATTCGTACAGATAGTGCTTCAATGGGAGAAAGTGGCCAAATTAGGCGCTGGTATACTGTATCTTTTTCTTGTGTTCGTTACAATACTTGTAGACATTCAAATAATGGAGTTGAATTGTGGAGACAATGTAGTTCTCCTTCTTTTGGAGTAAGCAGTTACAATCTTTGTGTAAACGCAATTTTTGGTCCAAAAACATTCAATGTCTGTAGAGATAAGAGTTTTGGAAATGAAAAATGTATAAGATATGCTAACTAAGAACAGATGAAATTTTTAAAGAATATTGGGGTTACAAATGAAACAACAATTAATTTTTCTACTCATCATAGTGCTGTCTTTTATAACTGTTGGATGCAATGGTAGTGGTTCTAGTACAGGAAATAGTGGAGATACTTTTTTAACCAACGAAGCTAGTACTGGCAATAGCAGCAGTAACAAAATTGATTCAGCCAAATGCCCAGAAGGTTTTTACTATAACAATACAAAACTTCAATGTCTAACGATATGTGATCCTGGACATACATATAGTATTGAGAAAAAAATGTGTGTTGAAATACCGAAAAAAGATGGTGATCCTTGTGGTACAGATAGAATTTACATGTCCTCTTATAAAAATACGATATTAAAAGGTTGTGTAGATAGATGTAATTTTGATAAGGGTGAAATATTTGATGTTAACTCACTTAAATGTCATCTTCCATGTAAGAATGATGAAATTTTCGAAGGTATGGAATCTCGATGTATTCCTATTTGCCAAGGTAATACTTACCGAGATAAAAAATCAAATCTTTGCATTACTACTATGCCATTACTTATTGCTTCCGATGAAATATCTATACTATCTGATCTTATAATCAATGATAGAGGTCCTCTTAAAATCTGTTTGTACTATCTTCCCGAGATAGAGAAAAAAATAACTTCGAGTGATGAAAAAATTATTATTGATAATATTAAAAATGCACTTAGTGTTTGGTTAGGACCACTAAGAACAACTATTTCTAAAAAACTTCAAGAAACAATTATTATCGAGCGTTCAAACAAATATTGTCGTGAAGTCAAAAATAAACTAGCAGGAGTGATTATTCATGAAGGAGATGACAACATTTCTGCCGTTGTTTATAAAGAATTTGCTATCTCTATTAATTATATACGTAGGTTGTCATCATACATTCACGAATTTGGACATCTATTTGGATTTGATGATCATTACGAGCAGAATAGGTGCAGTTACTTTATTACAACGGAAATTCCAAAAAAAGAAAATATGCCGGCATTATCATTAATAAATGGAAAAATTTTTGAGTACACACTAAGCAACACCGGGGTGAATATTCAAGAATTGCAAATAAATAAATTTAACGACACAATTATTAACGGACTAAATTTCAATCTTAATGCTGTTAAAGAATTATACAAAGAGCAATGTGATTTTATTACTTCAGTGGGTGGTCACATAAATGATATTAGAAAAGCGTGCATAGATGGATATGCCGAGAATACAACTGTTATGTGTGCTAGCGATGATCAACTTAAACCTGCTGACGTTGAAGCAATTAAAAAGAGATATTGTCGGTTTTATCCTGATGATCCAAAATGTTCACAGCAATTAAAAAAACTAACCGATCTAGAAAATGGAAAATTCTTATCTTGTAATGATAAAAATACAGGAGAAACAGTTTCTTTTGCTCATGATTATAACAAACTATCAATTGAAATATTAAAAAAGGTAAGAGGAGCTACCCTCAGTGAGGAATTTTTCAATCTACAATTCTCAGAAGAAGTTGATAGTTTTGCATGGAATGTAATCGATACTAACCGTACTACCAGAGTCAATGAATTAAATATGAATCTGATTGGCAATAAAATTTCAATTAATTTAATAAATGAAGAAGGGATAAATAGAACATTTGATTTTGCAATATTCGATATCACGAATAATGGAACAAAAATAAAATGGAATTGTGAATTTAAGAACACATTGCTAAAGTATAGATTGTATAAAAAGCTTAAAGAGATTTATCCTCAAATAATTTCTTGGTAAAAACTTTCAACTCATTCATTGATCCTTATTATTTTTACGTACGAATATTTTGAGGAAAAAATCTTTTATAGGTATTTCTAGATGATAGATTTATTTTTACAGACGAAAAATCGTTTTGTTAAAACATAAAGCTAGCTATTTTTTCTGAGCATAATCACAGTCTTATGAACCTTTCATTTGAGTCACCAATTCTTCGAGAATTTCAACATTACTTTTTAATGACATAGAATTCCTTTCTATTTTTAACGACTTTATGATTTTTCCTGTGTGCAAATCTATGACCGAACCATGTAGTTTGTTTATTTTTCTTTCACTAAAAAGACCATCATAAGCAGTTGTATATGAAAAAGATAGTGCATAAACAGATTGCAATTCTTTTACATTATAATCTTCTACTGTACCTTCAATTTTTTTGTTGTTTAAGTTAACATCAATAACTGTTTTGGCTTTATTTTTTGCTACTTCTTCTGATACAACATCAAAACCTTGAGAGATAAGTATATGCTCCAATTCGCCACTTAACCCTAATTCATCCTTGCCTCGACAAATTACTGTAATGGTTTCATTTGAATTGAATTTAATACTCTTACCCTCTTTAACTTCTACTACAGATGAACACCCATAGAGAGATAGTACGGTCATTATGAAGAAACATATATATGAATATCTCATATCGATAACTCCTTCAAATGGTATTATTATCTACCATCTCTTAATTTTAATAAAACAGTATCAAAAAAATTAATTAACTGAGGACTGATCTTTATCCATGCTTTTCTTCCTGCATCCGTAGCAGATCGGTATCCCAACATATTAAACTCAGTTGCTTCGGCCACCAGAGGAATTATGAAGTTTTTCCCAATTCTATTATCAGTTAATTTAACATCTATCCAAGCAGTACCTATCCAATATCCCTGTGGAATTTGTAATTCACCAAGAGTTTGTTGTTTTGAAGTAACGGCGGCAACACTTCCTCCCCAGTAACTTCCTGCTGCTGCTATC
Source organism: Oligoflexia bacterium (assembly GCA_015232355.1). Taxonomy (GTDB): domain Bacteria; phylum Bdellovibrionota; class Bacteriovoracia; order Bacteriovoracales; family Bacteriovoracaceae; genus JADFZW01. The sequence continues at coordinate 41,721 of JADFZW010000017.1, read as the reverse complement.
GCCGTCTGATTGCTTTCTAGAATAACTGGAACTGAAATTTTTCTAATTTCAAATTCTGAACTCATTTCTTTTATAACAATTTGGATTACAGTGCTGTTTTCGGGCATTACAGAAAATGGATCCGACCATGAAATTGAGTTTCCATATATTCTAGTTAAGGATGTTTTTATTACATCAATGATTTCCTTTTTATCTTCTTGGTTTCCTCGGTTATCCAAAATGCTTACAATAACTGGAGGACTAACTATTAAATTAGAGCGAGCATCATCAACAATAGGGCCTGGAATAAAAGTACGATTTGTAGCACATCCATAAACTGAAAAAATTAATAATAGAGCAAGAATTAGCTTACTGGATCCTTTAAATGTTTTTGTATGTTCTTGCATCATTATTTTCCTTTCATGTTCGAAGGTATTAATTTTATTGTTACAAAACGTATGAATTTTTTAGAGTCGGATTCGGGTATCTCTGATTCTTTGATGTTAAAATTTGTCTTCTTGATAACATCGAATATGCAATTACGGAAACCATTGTTTAATCTAAAATAATCCTCTTTGGTTTCTCCATAAATAGTAGGGATTATTATTATACCAGGATCATTTTTTATAATATTAATTTCTAATGTCCCTCGAAATAGGTTTTCATTCTTTAATTCTGCTTGGTAACAAGTTTGAATTAAATTTGAATTATGATATATGCTTAAGAATATTTGTCTTTCTACAGTATTGCAGTTCTCATTGGTGGGGTTGTTCCGGCATTTTATATAAGTATTAAACTCTTTTACAATTTGTTCATATTCCATGTTATCTATTACAGAGTTTAAATCTTTTTGATGGGATTTAGTTTTAGAGTCTACTATTGATTTAAGCTTGCTATATTTCTCTAGATGCCAATCATTTGTTTTTTTGCATGCTAGAATAATGGCAATATATTCCTGCTGATCGTTACTCAGAGTTAGCTTCTTGTTATTTGGTATTCTCCACTGATTGTTTTTACAAAGTTCGTCTGTAACTATACGGCAGATGGCATTTAATACACTTCCGCTTACTGTGCGTGTTTTTTCATTGGGATCTGTTTGAGTAGTAGGTAACACACACTTATTTAGAAAAAGTTTAGGGGTTACGAAAATTTTAGAAACATCCAATTGCATTTTGTGTTTCAAGATTGGACTTGGTGTGGGGATATTTGGTTTTGCTACTACTTCATTATTTTCAAAATCTACTACTTCAGTCGATTGTTCGTTAAAAATACTCTTGATACCAAAATAAAGACCAATGCCAATCAGACTAATTAATAAAACAATGACTATAAATCTAATTAAAATTCTCATAAATACTTTAATATATTTTTTTTGGATAGAAACGAATTGGTTGATGAGTTTCCACTTGACCACCACCCTTAGGCGCTGGAAATTGAATTGTTTTTAATATATTGATTACACATTCACAAACATTACTTGGTAAGCTAGTATCACCGTCAATTCCTGCTTTTAGTACTCTTCCAGATGCTCCAATAACAAATGTCATTGGAATAATCCCCTCGAATTCTTTTGGATTTCGATCTAATTCCTTTTGATAACAAAATCTAAATTCTGGCAAATTATCTATTAATATTTTTCTAATTATTGCAGGATCAACACCCATAATAACTGTAGTTGCAGATGTATCAGTATTAATATAATTTTGTTTTCCATTACTAATATCTGAGTTTTGTACTTCAACGTACCCAAAACATTCTTTTACGATTTGCAATCCACTGATTGGATTTAGATGGTATGAAGTGTATCCAAATTTTTTATTTATTTTATCAATAAAAAAAAAGATGTTGCCACTTCTACTACGAATAGCTAAAACAATGTCATCATTGCTTTGGGCGATTTTATCAGCATAATATATTTCTTCATTAAATTGTTCTTTAGTTTTTAGATCAAAGTGAGTTCCTAAATATTTTCTCCCAGACTTTTTAAGATTGGTTATGCTTCTTTCAGCATTGTTGTTGTAAGCAACAATTCCCTGCAAATAATGTCCACCCAAAGTTTTACAGTCAGTATCATATAAAACCAATTCTGTATCATCTTCTTGTTTTGTATAAGAAAGTGTACGATGTGCAATAGCATTACTTTCAATTGCTTCTTGTTCGTCTAATTTTTTATCTTCAACAACTGATAATTTTACTTTATTAGTAGAAATCTCAGAATTTTTTTGCGTAGGTTCTGGCTGTCCAACTTCAATATCTTTTTCTATCAGAGGGCCAGTAGTACATGATGCTACCAAAAGTAATTGGATAATTAATGTACTAGATGGCAAAATTAGTTTAATTCTGAATTTTTTCACACATTCACCTTTTCACTCTTCTAAGCACCACCTCAAATATTCCTGCATTTATTTCCTCTGAATATTGCTCTATAGGTTCTTGTTTAGCTGATTTAGTAGCTGTAGTGGTAGTGGCACTTGTACGACCAACAGGTGGTGGAGAAGGTACGTGGGTAGTTGTGGTAGCTCCAAAGCAGAGGTAATCTAAGCTAACCTCAAAATAATCTGCTACCTTCTTGACCTGGGTGAAGCTCTTTGGTTCACTACCACTGAGCCAACCATGAATAGTTTGCAGAGGTATTTTTGTAGTGCGGGCCAGATGGGCAACGCTGATACCATGTTCTTTTATTAATGATTTTAAGATGATTTTTAATTGTATACTCATACCACCATCATCTCGGATTGAATGAGATGGAGGATGATAGTGTTTCTCGTTACCCATAACAAAATCCTTCACGCCATAATAAATGTTATGGTTAACCGGATTTTGCTCTTACTATGTTTGTCACTGCTATTACGCCTGTCTTGTACGTAAGCCACTTTAAGGGGCCATCAAAATTACCGGTAGGAAATTTAAGTAACAGTTTCAGTATCTATTTTCAGAGTAGAGTAACCCTAGATATGGCGGAGAATTCTTAGTCCCTCGAGGGGCCAAAAAGGGGCTACTCTAGATAAAAGCAGATAATAATTGACAATAATAGAACACAAACCGTTGCCTCGTTTTGCTTGTTAATGATTAAACTTAACTTACTGATAATGTTGTTGTTAATGCTGATCTATTATTGTTAATTGCTGTTTATGATTTCACTCTGAAAAAGGATTAAAAATGGCCATCTCGAATCCCATGTTCTCCGCCATTTCAATATCAAATTCTAATTTCCCCTCTGAAAATCGCCAAAATTTGATAACAAAAAAATCTTAATGGGCTAAAAATGGGCTAAACCATTTTAGGTCACTAGGTGCAAAACCCTTGACCTACCTCTATCTGCTGTTGGTGGAATCGTTGGATTATTGCCACTACTTTCATTAGGCATAAAGCATATTTTCTGGTTAACTCTCTTTAAATGATCCTGGTGCAAGTAAGCATACTTCTCTTTCGTCATCTTCACACTTGAGTGTCCAAGTATCTTAGAGAGGTCATAGATGCTATTATTTTCGATCATAACAAAAGGTTGTCCTTAAATCATGAAACCTAATTACTTTAACCCCAGCATGTCTTATATCAGCTTTAAAGGTCCGTTCAGACAGATGATGAATATTGATCGGTCTACCATCAGGAAGAACAAACACATACTGCTTGTTCAACTCCCTCTCCTTATGCCTACGCAAAACTTCCACTATCTCTGGTCGAATAAAAATATAACGAATCTTCCTAGTCTTAGTGGTTTCCTTCAACTCATACCTATCTCTTGTACGTGCAATCTCTATTCTTCCATCATTTAAATCAACTTTATCCCAACGAAGACCTAGCAACTCTCCCCTCCTCATGCCTGTATTAAGGGCCAGAAGATATAGCTCAAACAGAGGAGAATTTTTATTAGCATTAAGAAATTGAATTACCTCATTCTTCGTCCAGTAGGTCGGAGTGCGTGGGTTGCATTTCAATTTTGATAAATTACAAATTTAGCAAAATGTAAAACTCTTACTGACTATCAGGCGCTACTTCCTGTATCAGGTTACTTCAAAGAAATATGGCCGAACGTGCATTGACTGAACAATAGATATTTTTGATAATTAAAATGTGTCCATTACAAAATAAAAAAATAAAGTCTATAGAAGCATCTGTACAGCTTACTTTAGAATATACAATTTAGATGTCTTTGATTTCAATTAACTCAAGTTCTAATCCTTTCGCTTTCTCCTCTTTGTATAACGACACAAATCTTTTATCGCCCTTTATGATCATGCTTACTAGAATTTCCTTAAAAACTGAGCTAGTTTTGGTAAACGCGTCCAGGTAAAATCTGTTTAATTCTGGTTCATTCATGGAAACAATATACTTTATTTGCTTCACTTTTAAATATGAAATAATCTCTTCTCTACTTTTTGCTTCATGAAGTCCCTTAAAAATTGGATTTTCGTACCAATTGTATTCCCAAATATGTTGCTTACCTAAAAAATATGTAATAAAGCCACCGTGTTCCCCTCGTAATAGGAGAATGGAATTTTTGGTATCAACTTTGTGATATCTACATTGCTTTATAAAATCAATCTTATTAAAATATTCTGCTCTAAAGACCGTCTCCCAATTAGGGAAAGGTCCGTCTTTCTTAAGTACCTCCAGTTTCGGAATTATTTCTATAAGAGAGAGTCTGATTATTAGTACCAATACTATCGGCCAAAATATTTTATAATATTTTCCTTTGAGCTTACCGCTAAGTCCACATGTGATCCACATACACCAGGCCGGTATAGAGGAAATAAAATATTTTACGGTGGCCATTTTTTTATCGAGAAAAAACCATAGAAATATAGGGATTATTGTCCAGGTAGCAAAAAACATAAGCTTCATTTTATTTTTTCTATTCCGAAAAAACATATTGTAAAATACAAAAACACTAATTACTGTTGCTGTAATTAGAAATAAATAAGAACTAAGTAGTGTTTGAATTTTTACAGGAGTAGAATTACCATCATTTTGTGTGTATGTTTTGTAGTAGATGTTTCGTTTCGTAAGGGCATTTTTAATTTGTTCAAACCTACTTTCATTAATATAATTTGCGTTCATCATAGCATTGTTAAACACATCTAATTCATTTGCGAGATTGTATCGAAAATTTGCAACAGAGGAAGAATGTGGCATCATGGGATTATCGTACTTGAACCACATTGTCATAGGCCAAGAAATCAAAATGATAAAGGCAATCAAAAAACATGCTATATTACGTGTACTCAATATGTACTTTGATATCAATGAGGAAGTAAAATTTTTATGACCAAAGTACATCGTGAAAAAAGTTAAACCTAGGAAAAACACGAAGTATCCACATAAAAATATCCGTATGTAAACAGAGATTCCCACCAGCATAAGAACTAGTGGAATTAATTTATATTTCTTTTCTATGAATGTTTCAATGATCAGAAACATGAAAAAAATGGAGTAAAAAACTTGAAATGTGTCACTAACAAAAGTCTTTCCAAAAGCAGAAAACCAATGAGGAACACTAAGTAGCATAACTAGAAAAAACAATACTCTTTTGTTGTTCATAGTTAAACGTTTTACAATCAAAAGAGCATTGGCCAAATAAATCCAACAAATAATATTAGTTGATTTGATAAGGAAAATGTCGTCATGATAGACCCAATAATTAATTGATCCCCAGAATGCCATAATAATATTTTGAGGATAGATTATTGTCCTTGTTGCTGTCGGAAATAAATTCTCTGTTGTCCATGGAGGGAGTATTTTATTGTTTGCAAAATACCTCGATAAATCCATGATCGCATAATGGTCCATGTTGAATATTGGTGTGAATGGAAACCAATATGAGAAATACAAAAAAAATATCAATATGAGTATTATTGATAAAGTTTCAATATCAAATGCTATTCTTGGTTTGCCAACATGACAGCTGTCGATTCTAAAAAAAAATATAGGCATGCAAAGAACAGCAACTAAAATCGTAGGGTGGTACGCTCCTAGCAACAGCAGAGCAAATCCAACTACTGCTGTCGATGGTAGCACCATTGCAAAAGCAATTATTAGACTATCCATTAATTCTAATTCTTTAAAAAAAAGGCCCACTAGAATAAAAAGTGGAAAGATAAAAGATAAGAAATTAAAACCGAACGGAACAAACAATCCGAACATAACAGAAAAAATATATATGGATAAAGTGGATATTTTGAACATAGGCATATTTCAAATACGCAATTGCAAAGATTTTTAATAATTTATTTAGGTCCTCAGATGAGTCTACTTGTTCATTTTACTGATCAAGGATGATGTTCTAGATGCCAAAATGTCAAGACCTAAGTCAGAGTAGTGTGCGATATCAAAATAAGTTTGACCTTTAACATCCGCAAATAGATAGAGGAGGTTTTCAACCCAAACAGTACGGTCATCATGAAAATCATTTCTTAGGCTTCCATAGATTTCTTCTGCGTTTTCGAACTTTGTCCAATTACCTGTAGCTTTTAGATAAGAAAATATTTCCTTTTCTTCGCCTGTTAGATTTTTTTTATACTTTTGGTTTAGCCCTGGCTGTAACAACAACATTACTTTGATTTTATTTATTTTACTAACACCGATAATATTTACACAAGCCTGTTTAAACTTATCTTTACCTCTTAGTCCAGCGAACAACTTCTGTTCGCTGGGTTGATTAACATCAACTATTGGTTTTAGTTCTTTGCTTAGAGGTATTTTTAGTGTTTTTGATAAACTGCTTGTTTTTAACACCCGTTTCATTGCAAGGACAATGTTGGGGAAAGCTTGCTTCATAACCAAAAATGAATCCAATAATAATTTACGAAATGCAGATTTAAAATTTTCTGCCTCATCTACTCGTTCTTGGTTCTGCCTTAAAAATGAGAGCAGATCCCTTGTTTGATTATTATAATAATAACCTGTGGAAGTCAGGTACGTATCACCACCTCCTTCTCGATAACCCCACTGATCATTGAATCCATCTAAAAACACCACTAAGTCGGGTTTCAAGTTTATGAGATCTAATGAGTAATATAAAAACTCTATTACTGAGTAGTACCCCATAACCCCGGCATTAATGACCTCGTATTTTAAATTATTTTTGCCTTGTTTGTTCAAATAGTATTCTATTCGAGCAGAAAGATTTTTTGAAGGGGCAGTTGCTCCCCACGAGGCAGCAGTAGAACCTCCGAAAATAATAATTCTATATGTATTTAAACTTTTAGGATTGTGAATGATTCTATTTGGATCCCCGTTATGAACAAATCCATATTTGTCAGTATAGATAGATTCAGGGAATAAAAATTTTGCATAGACTTCATTTGGCGCCAGTCGATATCCCAACACTGGGTCAATCAAGTATCGCTCATTCTGCCACCCTGACACAGAAACTTGATGTCGAGGAAGTTGCAATTTGTCGTATTCTGCTTTTTTGGAAAAATTTATTACAAAACCTATACTCCAATCAATCACTAATAAAAAAATTAGATTGAGTGCTAAAAAAAAGCACAGTTTTGCATATTTTGGCATTTTGGCGTAGAACACATCCTCCTCCTTCAAATCAGTTTGTACCCCTATTAATATAGATAACTTATGAAGCTCACATGATATTGTGATTGCAAAATGTTTGTCTATATATTTTTAAGCTAAACAAATACTCAAATAGACGGTATACTTTTCTCTATGAAATAAATGTGCACTGTTTATACTTTTTTAAGAATGGTTGTTTTTTTAATACCGAAAAATTAATTGAGTAACAATTTGTGATCTAATAATTTTCCGGATTTTTTATTATTATCAAAACCATATATATGCATTGTTGTTTCACCAAACAAGCTAATAACTTTTTTATGCAATTCTGTTATGTTTGCAATAAATTCCTTTATAACTTAATTATCGGCATCTACTATTTTTACGACTGCCAAACTTCTAAAACATTGAAAAATCCATTTTAGTGTTGGCCGTTGAGTTCCTTTCCCTAGTTGATTAGGAACAGTTTCTTTAGTCTCCTCTAAAATTTTTCTTAAATGATATTGACCAACATTATATATCATTAAACACAATCCCATCACAAACATTAAATGCTTGTACTTGCTCTGGTTTTTTTAGACACACTTCACTTGCAAAAAATGATGGGTCTTTTAAAAATCGAAAAGATCCCTCTGTCTTCGACTGATTTTTATATTCACTTAATATCATTTCATCTGGTAATTCAGTTAAATCAAAATCATTAGTACCTAAAATAAATTTTCCTCTTGCATTTTCATGTTTTATAACCTTTTTGTCATTTTTGCTATATTCAATTTTTACACTAAATCCCTTGAATACTTTATCCTCTTCTTTCGGTCGTCCTTTCTTTCCATCCATTTTGCCTTTTAGTCTAACAATATCGCTTGTTAAAATAAACATCGGATGTTTCTTTGCAAATTTATCAAAGGATTTCTCTGCATCTTTCTTACAATAATATAATTCTTTTTCAAATTTCTTCAAAGCACTTTTTAAAATCTCTTCTTTTTTTGAAGCATTATCTTTACAGTGTTAACTTCATTTGTTTCAGGAACACGTGTTACCCATAATACAAGATTGCCTTTGGAAAGTAATTTTGTTTTCGTGTACAAAGCGGCATCGGCAACCCAAACAAAGGATCTGCTTTTTTTAAGTTCTTCTTGAAATTTTTTCGTGGCCTCAATTGTTTTAATAAAATTTTCTTTATCTGCGCTATTGCCAGATAACGTTTCTAACCATATTGGAATTGATGCCGGTCCAGTTGTTGTAAGTGAGAGCACTAATTGCTTTAAATCCTTCCGATGATCTTTTGAATAACCATGAGTGATATGAAAAGTAGCACCACCACCTTGAGTATCAATCACCTCAGAATCATAATTACCCTCTACAGATATACTGGTTGTATCTAAATGTGCAAATCTCGACATAGCATTATGTTCAAGTCCAATCTCAAAAGCAATTTCAGAAAATAATTTTGAAGCATTATACTCGTAAATTGCATCCAATGTTCTTCCAAGATTATCATCATTCAATTTATCACAAGTAACATTTTTTCCCAGCAATCTTTCAATAGGTTTATCGCTGAAAAAATCTTGAACCATATATAGACGTCTCTCTATAAAACCTAATCCATTTATTACCATGGCCATTACAGACTGACCTCTTGTCACGCTATCTTCTCTGTTTTGTAGTGGTAACCTGGCATTTATTTTTTCCTCAATTTTTAATGTCTTTCCTATAGCTGCTATCAATCCGTGATGTGCTATTGATTCGATTTTTGTCACCTCTGACAAATCCATTTCTCCCTCCCTATAATAAATTTATTGAAAGGAAAATTTTCTAATAACTAACAACGATGATCAACATTTTTTATTGGATCAATAATGTTGTGAATTAATTAAAAAGTCCATGTTGAAAAGTACGGAATGTCGGTTATAATTTAAAGCTATTACTTAACGATATGGTTATTAGTGAAGATTTAATTTATCGAGTTGGTCCAGCTATCAACTCTAGGGGACCAATTTTTTTTACGGGAAATCTGGAAACGGTAAAACTTAGTTAGTAGAGCATTTTGCTAAACTTTTCAAACAAGGTATTTTTATTCCTCATGCCATTTAAGTTGACGGACAAATCATTCGTATTTTTAATGAAAAATGTCACACTCTAATATCTGAAAGTGATGAAAAAAATTATCGTATAATCCGAGAAATATTAGATATTAAATATTAAAGATTTATTTCTTTTTGTCGAAATGAATAATGACAAATAAAGGATTAAATACAATATGAAAAAAGATAAACAAAAAAGTAATCATAAGCTTTCTGTTGACAAAAATCCATCTCAGTTGGATCTATCTCAGCTATATGGAGATTATGCTAGACCATTTAATAAAAAATTGATGTCTTTCTTGAAACTTGATGTCAACTATATCAACGGTGATGGAAATTGGCTTGCATACTTAAATGAGAAGAGAAAAAAAATAAATATTTTGGATGCTGTCGGTGGATATGGTGGAAATATTTTAGGTCACAAAAATAAAAAATTATTAAAGCATTACATTCAATTTTTAAAAGATGGTCCACCCTCGCACACTCAACTCTCTATTAGAGGGGATAGTGCTAAATTAGCACAAAGATTTTCACAGTTATTAGAAGAAGAAAGTGGAGGTGTTGGGCCATGGATAACAACTCTATCCAACTCTGGTACTGAGAGTGTTGAAGCAGCTTTGAAATTTGCTCTGCTCAAATACTATCATAAAATTGAAAATATTAAAATTGAACTAAATGAATGCTATAATAAACTTCTATTGCAAGAATACGCTTTGAGCGATGAGAATAAAAAAATCATCCATGATTTGAAAATCCACAATCAAAAAATAATAACAACTAAACCAACTTTTCTGGCAGTTGAAAATTCTTTTCATGGAAAGACTATCAAGTCCCTAACGGTAACTTATAATCCTTCTTATAGAAAATATTTTTACTTAGATGAAGAGAGTGCTTTCTTTATACAAAAAGATCCAATAACTAAATCATTAACTACAACCCACATTTTAAATGCCTGTGATAAATTTAAAGATAAAATATTTTTTCCGCAACTAAATAATAGCACTATCGAAATTAAAGAACGATCATTTTATAAAGTAGCGGCCGCCATTCTTGAACCAATTCAAGGCGAAGGTGGTGTCTTTGAATTAGGAGAAGAGATACTTGCTACATTTAGAAAAATTGCTACCGATAATGAGTTTCTATTAATCTTTGATGAGATTCAATCTGGAATGTATCGCACGGGTTCTTTGGCCGCTGCCCACACCTACAAACATAAAATCATTGCTGATATCTATTGTTTCTCCAAGGGACTTGGTGGAGGATTAGTAAAAATTGGTGCTACTGTTATAAGAAAAAATATTTATATTGATAATTTTGGCCTCATTCACACATCCACCTTTGCAGAGGATTCAGCATCATCGGCAGTGGCCTTAAAAGTTTTAGATACATTAAATAACAATCTTTTGCTAAAGAAAGGGATGAATAGTGCTAAATTGCTTAAAAGTGAATTAATCAAAATAAAAAATAAATATCCAAAATTAATAAAAGAAGTTCGTGGCATTGGTCACATGCTGGCCATTGAATTTAGTGATGAAATCAGATATCTTTGTTTTGAATACAAACTATTTTGTGATCTTTCGGTCTTTGGTTACTTTCTCTCTGCCGCTCTCCTACAGAGAGAGCGCCTGCGAATTGCACCAACTCTATCAAATCAATTCACTCTGCGAATAGAGTTATCAATTTATACTTCTAAAAAAGAGATTAACTATCTAACAAAGGCCCTTAGCAATTTAACTATTGCCCTAAAAAATTTAGATATGAAATATTTTCTAGGATACGCCTATCCAGAGTTTAATATTCACAAAGCAAATACTATTACTCAGTCTACAATTCAAACTAAACCACAGCATGATGTAGCGGTATTTTTAAGTCACTCCATAGATTCAAAAAGAAATAAAGAGATGTTTACTTCCCTTAAAGAAGTTCCGGACAATCTTATAAATGAAAATACCTCTAAACTTTTTGAACTCTTTGAATTCGAAATATTTTATCGTGGCAAACTTGTTGGCAATAATGGCCATCAAGTAGAAGTAATGTTACTGGCAATTCCTCTAACTTCTGAACAAATTTTTTACTTCTATAATTCTCATCAAAAAAATAAATTAATTTCTAAAATCCAAGATGCTATCTACTATGCAAAAGAACTTGGGGCCACAACTGTTGGACTTGGACAATTTACTTCAATTGTTACCAATAATGGATTGGCCCTTGATAGTGCTGGACTTAATTTAACTACAGGTAATTCATATACTGTTGCTTTGGGAGTTGAAGCAACTCTTCGCTCTTGTAAAGATAAAGGAATTGATGTCTCAAAATCAAATGTAGCGCTAGTAGGGGCGGCAGGAAATATTGTCTCTGTCTCTGCTTCTCTACTTGCAGATCATTTTGCTAAAATAACTCTATTTTATCATTCTAAGCTGGAAGAATCACCAAAACTACAATATGCCTTAAAAAGAATCTTATGCGATATCATTAATTCCAATGCTACATCACCTTGTGTTTTAGGAATACAAAAAATATTTGCTCAATTCGAAGATATTTCCAATATTGATTTTTTTAAACTCATAACAAGTAATGAGATTAAAGATTTTCTAGAAATAAAAACTAATCTCTATGATTTAAAAAACTTTGAAGTAATTTATGCTGGTACTAATTCCAATGTTCCAATTATCGGACCTGAACATATAAATGATGGCGTTGTTATTATCGATGTTGGTGTTCCTGCGAGTGTAAAAAAGAGTGTGCTTACAAAAAGAGAAAACGTATCACTCTTTCTTGGAGGACTGGCACAATCTAAAACTCTTGAATGGTATCTTCAAGGCGACACCATACCTGGTGTTCCTGTAAACAAAGATCTGGGAGAAATGTTTGCTTGTATGGCGGAAACCTTTGCCATTGCTGTTTGTGGATTAAAAAATCAAAATAACATTGGTCCTTTAACAAAAGAAATGATTTTAAAAGTTATCGAAAATGCAAAAATATCAGGAATTAGTATAGGTGATTATAAAAAGATTATCTCCGTAATATAGTCATCCACATAATTTTGGCCACCAATTACATTCAATTCTGGAAAAACAAATAGGTCAGCGTTTTGATATTTAGTTAAAGATCTTTCAATTAGTAAGATATTTTGATTTTTATCTGCTTTATAGGCAACTGGACTAAGTAATAAAAAAATTTTTTTTGAGTTCATAATATGAAATTACAGATAAAAATACTCTCTGTAAAATTGAACTAAGAGATCAATTACGAATGAAAATATTGTCAAAAAATGAGGAAATTTAAAAATGGTCGGGGTGAATGGATTCGAACCATCGACCTCCTGCTCCCAAAGCAGATACGCTAAACCAGACTGCGCTACACCCCGAATAGGAATAGAACCAACTGAAATAATATAATTAAGCTTATAGGATTTGACAAACAAATTCAACAATTAATTCTGTTCACATCTTTTTAATCCAATGAAAATTATAATTGTCGCAATTAAAAACAACATTGTTGTATTGATTATAAATACATCAACGTTTCCTCCTTTGAGCATGATATTTCTAAGTAGAGTCGCAAAGTAACTGAGCGGATTTAAGTAGGTAATTGGTCTGATCCAATTGGGGATATTTTCAATGGGAAACATTATTCCTGAGAGGAGAATTGCAGGAAAAAGAAAAATAAATCCACCCATCATTGCCTGTTGTTGATTTTGTGCGAACGTAGATATTAACAGACCAATACTTACGGTTGCTAGAATAAATGCAAAGGAACTGATAAATAAAAATGTCAGCGGTCCATGCACAGGAACTGCAAAGATCAAAACTGCTGCACAAATTATAATTGGAACGTCGATAAGTCCAAGAAGGATATAAGGAATAGTTTTTCCAGCAATGATCTCTAAGGGACTAATTGGTGTAGATAGGAGCATCTCATATGTGCCTTGCTCTTTTTCTTTAGCAATGGCCATGCTGGTGAGAAGAATTGTAAGCACACAAAGGATCATGCACATTACACCTGGAACCATAAAGATGGCACTTTCCATAGAGGGATTATACAAGACTCTAATTTTAAATTGTAATGGTGATTGGAATGATGATTGTAATAGTGAAAGGTTGCTTTCAATCCTACTACTATTTCGCTTGCTTCGCTCACTGAGTTCACTTCCAATAATAGCATTAAGGTAGCGTTCAATCCCCTGGGCCCTTACAATATTGACTCCATTGATGAGTAATTGAATTTGCCCTCCCCCTTTATCTTTTTCAAGATCACGAGTCAGTGTGCTTGATGGAGTAATAATTACTGCCTCTGTACGATTGTTTAGAATTGCTTCAACTGGATCGCTATTTAAAAAACCAACTTCCTTAAACCAAGTTGAGGCGATTGCTCTACGATAAATAGAAAGAGCGACATCATCATTAGGTTTTGCAACAATGCTTAAGCGTATGTTTTTTACTTCGGTAGAGAGGGCCAGACCGAAGAGAATTAGTTGAATAATGGGAATTCCAAATAAGATTACTCTCATTTTAGGATCTCGAAGAGTTTGTTTGAACTCTTTAAGAATAAAACCTTTTATGGTGATGTTCATTTCAGGATTCCCCTCATTACTCCAAACTCCTTTTAAACTTTTTGGTAGCGGCCAATATTAAAATGAAATTAAGAATGAGAAGTGCTGCAAATGCTGTTTTCATCTCTAAAATTCCAGCTCCCTTAAGAAAGATATTTCTACTTATTTCCATAAACCAACGAGCAGGAAGAATGGCCGTAAAATATTGAAAAAATTTTGGCATATTTTCTATAGGAAAAATAAATCCCGATAAAAGTAGTGATGGAAGTAATCCACTTATGATTGCAAATTGCATCGATAATTGCTGCTTTTTAGTGGTGACTGAAATTAAAACTCCCTGGGCCAGATAAGCAGAGATGAAAAGCAAACATCCACATAAAAATAGTAGAATGTTTCCACGAAAAGGTACCTTAAAGATTAATTGAGAAGAAATAAAGATCAATGCTACAGAAGTAAGTCCAATAAAGAGATAGGGAATTATTTTTCCTAAAATAATTTCTATTGGTTTTACAGGTGTAGAAAGTAGTAATTCCATTGAACCATTTTCCCATTCGCGAGCAATAGTAAGTGAGGTTAAAAGTATAGAGATAATCGCTACAACCACAACAATTAATCCAGGAAGAGTAAAGTCTATACTTCTCAGTTCTGGATTAAATAAGAATTTAGGGATAATGTTTATGTTGCTTCCACTATTTTTATTAAGAGAAGAGAGGATGCCATTAAAGTAGCTTAGCATGGAACCGGCAGCACTATTATCTGCCCCATCAATAAGAATTTGAACGTTTGTTGAATGATTCATTATCAATTGGGAATGAAGATCTTTTTCGATAATCATCACTGCTTTTTTACTCTCACTCTTAAGCAAACTTTCTGGATCACCAATTGATTTAGAAACATTAACTAAAAAGTGATTCGAATTTTTAATTGTTGTTATCATCTTTCTGGAGGTAGGGGAATTATCACGATCGATGATTTGCATCTTAATATTTTTAACATAAAAATCGATAGCAAAACCAAAGATAATAACTAAAACCATAGGTATAATTAGCGCCATAATAAGAGTAAATGGATCTCTGGTGATGTGATGTATTTCTTTTTTAGTCATCGCTTTTATTCGATTAAAGCTAATCATCTTTGGATCCTTCGGCCACCAATTTTAAAAAGACATCTTCAAGAGTTACTGGTTTTATGTGGCCAGGGAATGCATCTTCTTTTAAACCACTAGGCGTATTGAGAGCGATAATTTCTCCAGAACGCATTAACGATATTCGATGACATTCACCCGCTTCGTCCATATAGTGAGTGGTGACTAATACAGTTTTTCCTTTAGCGACTAAATTTTTAATCAGGTTCCAAAATTTTTCACGATATATTGGAGTTACTCCTGCTGTTGGTTCATCAAGGAAGATAATTTTAGGATTATGTAAAATAGATGCTACTAGAGCTACTTGCTGTTTAATACCTCCGGGTAAATTAGAAACTAATGTATTGAGAGGTTTGTTGAATCCGATGAAGTTTAAAAGTTCTTCTTTTCTTTGATGATATATTTTAGAGGGAATTTTTCTCAAACAGGAGGTAAAGTAGAGATTTTCTTCCACCGTTAAATCGTGATAGAGAGTAAATTTTTGAGACATGTATCCAACAATTGTCTTAAATTGTTTTGCTCCATCTTCATCTTTTAAATTATGGCCATCAATAATCACTTCACCTTCGCTTGGAGTTAGTAATCCGCATAAAACTTTAATGGTTGTGGTCTTTCCTGCACCATTGGCCCCAAGAAGACCAAAAATTTCAGGTCCATTTGGAGAGATAGTGAAGGAGATATTTTTAACAGCATAAAAGTCAGCAAATTTTACTGAGAGATTTTTAACTTCAATCATTTTTAGCTCAATCCTTTGGTCAGCTTGATGAACAAAGAATTAAAATCAGTCATCTGATGTTTATTTAATAATTCATTTGGATTTCCACTCTCTAACAACTCTCCATCTTGCATAAGATGAGAGGTAGAACACTTTTCTGCTTCGTCCATGTAAGAAGTAGTAACTATAATTAAAATTTTTTTCTCCTTTAAATGGTATAGCAGCTCCCAAAATTCGCGTCGACTAATAGGATCTACTCCGTTAGTAGGTTCATCTAAAAGTAGTATTTGAGGAGACCTTAAGAGAGAACAAATTAATCCCAATTTTTTATACATTCCTCCTGATAACTTTTGCGCTGATCGATCGACGAATTTATCTAAACGAGTAATTGCCAACAGTTCTTGAGATTTTTGTTGATAATCATTACTGTTTAAACTGTATAAATCTCTAAAAAATTCCAAGTGCTCTTTTATTGAGAGATCAGGATATAAACTTTGCCTCTCTGACATGTAAGCAGTTTCAGTGCGGATGATTTCATTAAATATGGTTGTGGTTGTAGTTGTGGTGGTTGTTTGGTCGATGTTGTAGTGATATTTTATTTCACCTGTATATGATGGTAATAATCCTGCTAAAATGCGCATGAGTGTTGTCTTTCCTGCGCCTTCTGGGCCTACAATTACATGCATGGAAGAGGAATGAAAGTTAATCGAAAAATTGCGTAGGGCCGAAGTATTTCCAAAGGATTTTGAAACATTGTTAAGTTCAATAGAAATGTTGTTGATAGTGGCCATTGTTTTAGTTTAGTTTAGTTTAGTTTTGTTTTGTTAGTTTTGCTCTGGAAATTTTATCTCTAAATTCATTCCTGGTTTTAAAATACGCTCTTTATTGTTAAAATAAATTTTAACTCCGTAGAGAAGACGAGTTCTTTCTTCTCTAGTTTGAACATTTTTCGGAGTGAATTCCGCTTGTTCACTTATTTTTCTTATCACCCCTTTTATCTCTTTCATATTAAGTTCACTAATGTAGCATAGCACTTCTGTTTTTAATTTTAATTGGGAGATAGTTTTTTCTGGAAGATAGAAGGTGGCCCACACTTCGTCTAAGTTGGCCACAGTAAGTAATTTTGTTCCAGCAAAAACATATTCGGCAGGTTCTTTATATTTGTTTAAAATGGTACCACCAATAGGAGATGCTATCTCACACCAACTATTTTTTATGGTCAGATCATCTAGTGATGTTTGCAGGTGTTCAAAACGATCTTGAGGTATAGATTTTTCTTTAAACAATCTCTTTCCTCTCTCAAAATCTTGTTTGCTTTGACGAAGGGCCACGATTATATCTTCGCATGATAATTTTACTAGTGGAGAACCAACTTTAATCTCATCACCTTCATCCACATAAATTTTTTCAACAACAGATTGCAATCTTGATGAAAGATCAATTTTAGTTGCTTCAACAGTGCCGCTATAATAAAAACCCTCTTTATTTACAACTTTGTGGTAAATAAATCCTGCACTAATTGTAAGAATGATAAATAGTGGAGCAATGATTTTTTTTGCCTTCATATTTTTTTTTGCCTTAATATTTTAATCTTTTATATTGATCTTAAGTATAGATATATTGAAAACTTGATAAAAGTTTGATTCTTATTGCAAGATTTGTTATGTTTTTATTTCTTTTTTCTCTTCATAAATATAAATACTCCGGCAGCAACCGCCAATCCTGCTAGAATGAGCATCATATCCATTCCACCGCCAGAACCTTTTCCACCCTTCTTACCTTTCTTGCCATCTATATTAAAGTTCTCTTTTTGATTACCAGCATCTGGTAATGCAGCAGAGTCGAATAGATTTTCATCATCACGTTTTACATAGCCAGGTAGTTTAACTTGTTTTTGACGGAAAACTCTAAGTGAAGCGATAACTTTATCGAAAACTCCTTGATATGCATCGTAGCTGTCCTTTGCCACTGAAAAAGTTACGGCAACTCCCAAATCCTCTTTGGTAGTGGCCAAATAACGAGTATAAAATCCTGGAACCTCAGATGCTAAGTGAAGAGCATCAACCCAACGTTGTTCATTTATGTCCACAACTTTTGAATATTTTGGTTCTGATATTTGAGATTTTCCACCTGGCAAACTGTAACTTTTTGTTTGTTTAAGGTAGGCCATATATTGATCAAGAGTATCTTGCTCACCTCTAAGCTTTGCTACTAAAATTATAATTGCTTCCTTTTTGCGGGCCTCATTATCACTTTGGCATACCCACTCTGAACCCTCTAAAACACATTCCCAGCCAGGTGGTAATTCGAATTCAGTGTATTCATTGGCAAATCTTTTTGCATAAACATTCTGTGGAATTGAAATAAAAAATAACAGAGAATAAATCAGAAATAGTAAAAAAAGATTTGCATGTGACTTTCTTTCCAATCTCATTATTTCCATTGCACGCATCCTTGTTTGTTCCTTAATCTTCTATTTTATTTAAAATATTATCAATACTATTAATTATCACTTGTCTGCTATCTCTTATCAATTAAAATTTATAATCAAATATAAATATAGTGTACTTTTTTTGTTAGTTATTAAAGCGTGTTGCTCTGGCCATCTGTCCGATTTCAACATTTGTTTTCTTGTATAGTGTAGTAATTTTTATTATCGATGTCTCTGCATATGATTGATAAACTACACCAGATGCTGTTAAAGCATTTCCACCTAAATAATCAAACTTATAAAAATCAATCTTCATTCCTTTTTCAATATCATGAGTAAGACCTTTATCAATAACAACAAAATTTCCACGAGGAGAAACCTTAACTACTTGTGCTTCAACATCATACTCTTTGAATCTTTTAATATTCTCTTCTCTCTCACTAATACCAGGTCTTCTTATTACCAAAGAAAAAAGATACTCATTACCTTGATCAGTAGAATATCCTTTAATTACTCTTCCTACTCTAAACTTAATTTGTAATGAATTAGAAAAATTCCAATTAAAACCAGCGAAAGGTTCTGTGTATTCTCTGTTTACACTATTATACAAGTAACTTGGTCCGGTATTGATCTTTGGTTTTAAGTCTGGTGTTCCAGAGTATTCATCGGTTGAAAGTGATTTAATTCCCCTTACTCCAGCAATCAGTGCGAAGTTATTTGCAAAGCTTTTAGGAATCAAAGCAGCTTCAAAATCATAGCGTATCTCGCGACTAAGTCTACTTGGTATTGAATAGAATATCTCAGAAGATAATGCTAATCGTTTGCTAAAAAAACTGCTGCCAATATCAAATCCAAAAGAGATCTCTTTTCCACTATCCCCTAGAGCAATTTTTTCCACAAGTTTTGGGTTACTACCTGCTGTTAGTTCCATATTATCGTAAAATGCCATCCGTCCATAAATATCAAATCCAAAATTCCAACCATTATTTTGATTGAATCCATACTTAAATCCTAATATTCCCGATTCGGGGCCAGAGTTTGATCCCTTTACTATGGAATAATCATTTTGAAATTGTGAAGCTGCGACAGGATCGCTTGCTGTGGCCGCGGATGTAGTTATAGTAGAAGCATTATTGCGATAAAGAAAACCACTTCTGATTTCAAAATTTTTACTTACTCCATACCTTCCATTTATTTCACCATCCATTTCTCGATATGTTTCGTCTTTGGTAAGCGAGATGAAATCACCAGTGTAATTGTAGTGTCCACTAGTCACAAAATATCGCCAGTTTAATTCTATTTCAAATGCCTTTTTTCCTACGATGGTAGCGGCATCTCTATAAACAGCAAATTTATCTTTAATAGACAAAGATGGTCTAGTATCTTCTCTAGTATCTTCATCATTCATCTTATCGACATCTCTGTCACTGTTGCTGCTACTGTTACTGTTGCTGCTTAAAATTAAAAATAAAAATAAAAAAAACAAAAATAAAAATTTTTTTTTAATTAACATATCTTTTAAGACCTATTTGTTTTAGTTTATTAAATATATATTTATTATTTAATATTTATTATTTACTTTTATTCTACTTTATTTTTAATTTTTTGGAGGTTATTTTATGGCGAAAGAAACCACTGTAACAAAATTCACTCTCAAAGCAAGAGAGATTTTATCATCCTATGCTGCTTTCACATTGGAAGGGGAAATGACTGCCTTTGTACAGAGAGGTAAAGAGTCGTATACCATCCTTGAAAGGAATGGTATTGCCAAGGGAACAAGTGATGGGGAGGCAGAGGCAATTTATATTGATAACGATAAGGCCATCAAATCGGTAGAAAAAAATATTGTTCCATTGTTACCTAAAAAAGTTGTAATTAGAAAACCAGAAGATATCTTAAAGGCATGCGCAGAGTTTGATTTAAAACTTGTTAAAGGTGCTGGTCCCAATAAAAAGATTTGGGGTGGTAATGCTTGTTTGGCAGCATCGACTGTATTCTTTCAAACACTGCTGAAAGCTTCTGGTTATGAGGCATGGGAACTACTTACACCAAAAGGTGGACTTAAAAATTTCTATATGCCAAATATTGCTTTCAATATGGTTTGTGGTGGTGAGCATGTTCCAGGAACGAAGCAAGATATTCAAGAGATGTTTTTCTTTGCTATGAATGAAAAATCTGTAAAAGATGTTTTCAAGACTGGAACAAAATTCTTTAAACAATTCGAAAAAAATTTAGTGCGCGATGGTCTTCCTACTGGAACTGCCAAGGAACGTGGATTTGTATTTCCAGTAAAAGATAATTTTGAAGGTTTAAATAGAATTAAAGAGTGTGCTGAACAATTAGGACTAAAACAAAGCGATTATGCTATTGGAACAGATAATGCTTTTTCTGAAGTACAAAAGACTGAAGAGTTACGACAAGAAAATAAATATAATATGCGCTTTTCAGGATTAGGAGTTAAGACGAGAGAAGAGTTAATTGAGTTTAATTACTCTGTAGTTTCCAGTGCTCCTAATTTTGTAACTATGGAAGATCCTGGTTCAGAATCAGATCCAGAAATACACAGAATGATGACTGGAAAATATGGTAATCGAGTGCAGATTGTAATCGATGATGCCGCTGTTACTCAGCTTCGTTTTATCATTCCATTCTTGGCATCTCCAGATCGAAATAAACGTTGTGGTAACTCAGTATTAATTAAACTAAATCAAGCAGGAACATTTACTGAAACTAGATTAGCATCTGAAGTAGTATTGGGCCTGGCCGATCCAAAAATTATTGAAGAGTTTTTAATTGCCAGAGGAGATTTAAAAAATGTTATAGCATCTCTACACTCTCTTGGTGTTAAAAGTTTAGATGAAGCGATTAAAAATATTAAAAAGGGTGGTTTTACAGCATTCTTCTCTCATCGTTCAACTGAAGGTACTTCGGAATTTCTACCATACATGCCTCTAATCTATGGAGCAGTTACCAGAAAAATTTGGTTTAAGGCGGGAGCACCAAATGGTGAAAGAAATTTACAAAATTACAATCCATTAATTAGGGCCGAAGAGTTAATGAAACAAAAGAAGATTAAGACGATAATTGCTGGATTTAAAGGTCTTCCAAATGAGGTGAAGATCCTATTGTGATCCTATTGTGATTCTATTGTGGGCCATTGGCAGGTTGTCCCGCTGGTTGTGATGGTGAAGTTCCACCTGCTCCACCTGCTCCGCTTGCGCCTGCAGTTCCAGCATTACCTTTATCACTTATAGAAAAATCCTTTGCTTTATCTTCTCCACCTGGAGCGCCATCATCACCATAAGAAGTTATGGTAAATGATTTTCCATCTGATTCATAAAAAAAGTCATTATCCCATGGATCCTTTGGAACCTCACCACCCTCTATGTAACCAGCAGAAGCATAACGTTTACAATCTGGTCCTGCAGTTGGTTTACTTATCAGAGCATTTAACCCTTGCTCTGAGGTTGGGAAAATACCACAATGTCTTCTGTACTCTTGCAGACGTGCTTTTAAGTTTTGAAGTTGAATAATTGTGGATTGAACTTTTCCCTCGTGTAGACGTTCAAAGGTCATACTGGCAGCAAATGTTCCTGCTATTCCAAGAATAGTAAGTGCGATCAAAATTTCCATCAAACTAAATCCTGCGTTTGCAGTTTTTAATGGTGATGATGATAATGATGATTTAAAAATTTTAGTAAACATAATTTTATTTCTCCTTATATTTTCTAGATATTTTCTAGATATTTTTCTAGTTCTTTATTTAAAATTCTTCTTCTAATCTAAAAATATATACTAATTTCTTATTAAAATTACCAAATTTTTTTCCATCCGAGTGATTCTAGTGTTTTAGAGAGGTTAAACTCATCATAGGTATCACCACAGAGAGAACAATAAATGCCACTGCAGCACCAAGAAGTATGATCATGATCGGTTCTAAAGTGGTGGTCAAGCTGCTAAGCTTAGTATTAACCTGTTCTTCGTAATTTTTGGCCACAATCTCAAGAAGTGGTTCTAGTTCACCTGATTTTTCACCTAATTTAATCATATGTGTAACAAGCGGAGGAAATAATCCAGAACTTATTAAAGGTCCTGTTAGGGAGGCACCTTCGGAGACTTGTGCTCTGGATTCTTCAACTGTTCGTTGCATATGAACATTAGAGATTAGATTTTTCACGATCTTTAGGGAAACAAGAATAGGAACGCCAGAATTTAATAGTGTGGCCAAAGTTGAGCAGAAGCGACCTACATTAAGCATAGTTATTATTTCGCCAAGTATGGGAAGCTTCAATTGAATTCGATGCCAATTATCTCTGCCATTTTCACTCTTTAAATACCAATTTATTGATACGAAACAAAGAACTAAAAAGATAATGCTTAAAAGCCAATGATTTTGCAAAAAATTTGAGATGCCAATGCAAAGTTTTGTTGGCCATGGAAGATTTTGTTTCATGGAAACGAAGAGCTTGGCAATTTTAGGAATGATGGCCACAAATATAAATATCATCATCAATCCGCCAACAGACATCATGATGAGAGGATATAACATGGCCCCAATGATTCTATTTTTTAAACGTGATTGTCCCTCTGTAAAATCTGCCAAACGTATAAGTACAATGTGTAGGGTACCAGATGCCTCTCCAGCTTCCACCATGTTAACAAAAATATTATCAAAGATTTTAGGATAATCTGAGAGTGCCTTTGCAAGTGATGAACCTTCGTTAATTTTTTGTTTTACCTCAGAGAGTACAACTCTAAGTGTTGGGTGATCAACTTGATCGATAAGTGCTGCCAAAGATTCTGCAATTGGTATCTTTGCAGAGATAAGAGTGGCCAGCTGCCTTGTCATAAGTGATAGCTCTTGAATATTAACTTTTGAACCGATAGTGATTTTGTTTGTATCTGCGGATTTTTTTTCTTCAATATTTACCAGCATGATACCTGAAGAGGTCAGCTTCTGTTTGGCCATAAGAAGATTATCGGAAGTTATGTTGCCTTTTACCTCCTTACCCTTTCTATCAATACCTTTATAGGAAAAGATGGCCATTTATTTTTCCTCTCTTTCTTTCTATTATTATTTAAGCAAAAGCTTTAAGCGAAAGCATCGAGAATAATTTTTTCAAAATATTCTCCCCTCTTGATATAATTTTCGAATTGATCAAAAGAGGGATATCCCGGAGAGAAGATTAAAGATATTTTGCTTTTGTTATTTTTTTTATTCAAACTCTCCTTGATCTCAATTATAACATTATCAAGAGTATATGATTTAGAAAAAGAAATTTTTCCTTGTAGTTCATCTGCTAACTCATCAGTTGTTTCCCCAATCAAAAAGATCTTCTTTATTTTACTCTTAAATACCTCATTCCAAACTTTTCCTGCACTTTCGCTACGTTTTTTACCTCCGAAAATTAAGTATATATCAGTTGTTTCGGATGCCATTGTAAGTGCCGCTGTAGTGGCCACAGCCTCAATTGCTTTTTGAGTTGCATCTAGATTGGTACTTTTAGCATCGTTATAGACTGACAAAGGTAATTTTTCATTTATTTTGATCTTTTCACTACGATAATGAACTGCTTTGAAATTATTAATAGTCATTTGAACAGAGTTGATTAATTTCTCTTTCAAACTGGAAATTTCCAAGTGTGCGAGTGCTTTATAGCTGGAGTAAAGATTTAAAAGATTGTGATCCCCAATAAGTTTAAAAGTACTAAGGTCAAACAATTTGTTCATCTCATTTTTTATATTACTAATTTGCTTTGAATCTATTTTTAAAAGTTGAGCATCTTGCTTGCTGGCCCATTCATTAAGTAATACATCTGAAGAAGCAGTTGTATAAATGATAAGATCATTATCACTATCACTCTTTCTCATATTTTTACTGATATTAAATTTGGCGTGAGCATACTCTTCTATCGATTTATATCTCTCAGTGTGAGTGAGAGATATATTGGTAATAATTGCAACATTAGGTTTAAAAGAATCTATCGATTCCAATTGAAAACTTGATAACTCAAGAATGATAATATCAAATGGTTTGCTGCTCTTTTTTACTTTAAAGTTGTTAATTTCTTCTATTGCATATTCAGAGAAAGGTAATCCAATATTGCCACCTACAAATGGATTTAAACCAGCATTGATACATATATCCTGAATTAAAGTGACAGTTGTAGTTTTGCCATTACTTCCGGTAACTGCAATTATTGGAGGTATAGGATGATGACAAAAACAATATGCCAACTCTATCTCTGACCAAATAGATATATTTTTTTTAAGTGCAAGTTGTAGAAGCGGATGCTCTCTTGGAATACCAGGAGCAAGAATAATTGTGTCCATAGAAGCAAAGAGTGTAGGTACATGCGGATCCTCTTCACTTAACCAATATTTTTCATCAAGAAGTTCTTTCAATTCATCTCTTTTTTTCCAGCTTTCTATTGATCCCTGATTTATGGCCCAAATTTCCAAGGATGGAATGAAATTTTTTTTTATAAGTTTTAAAAGTTCGAGTGTCTTAAATCCTGAGACACCTAGTCCATGGACAGCAATTTTTGATTGCTTGAATAAAGGTAATTTTGTATTTGTTTGAGTTTGAGTTTGTGTTTGTGTTTGTGTTTTCATTAAATCCATTTACTTTAGAAAAAATGGAAATACAATATCACATACGATACCACTTAGTTTAATTATTAAATTGATGGATTATAAAAAATGGTTTTTAAGTATCTTCCTATGTCCATAAGAGAAAGCGATGCTGAAAATTACTCAGACTCAGTAAACAATAGTAAAATGATATCTGACATAAGAGATTTACTATTAAAAGATTCATCAGAAGAGGCACAGAAGAGAGCGAACAGTGTTCAAAATTGGGCCGAGTCAAGAATCCGCGAATTCTGGTTTTCTCGAATGGTGATTTTAAAACTTTTACAGCAGGAACAAACGCAACAACTGGAACAACCCGAACAACCAATTATATTTAGTGATTTGAATATTGTGAGCAATAGAAGTTTAAAAGAATTTCCCAATTATCTTGTATCGATATCGCACACTACTGGAATGGTTGTCTCAGGAATTGCAAACGTGAATGATATTTTTGCATTTGGATTAGATATTGAACGAGCAGATAGAAGATTCTCCGAAAATACTGAACGTATGTTTAAAAATAAATTCGATGATGATAAGCTTGAGCTAATAAAATTGTGGATCTCTAAAGAGGCTGCTTACAAAGCACTTGATCCTGTTATTAAAACCATTATACATGCAGATAATCCTCATTTTGCTGAAACTTTTGATTTAAAGAAGATTTGGATTCGAGCTCGCTCTAAAAGTAGTTCTAGCGATTATTCTTTTGGTATTTGTGATAAAGAGAGACAGAGTTTGCAGATTGGATTTGTTGAGCTCGCTCTAATTAGAAATTTAGATAAGGGTGTGCGCTACTATTTTGCAAAGGCTACCATTTCAAAGCGTTTTAGTCTTCTTTTGTAAGATATACAAGATAAAATTAGTGTATTAAATTCTAGAGAGTAAAAGCTGCCTATAATTGATAATGTTCCAAGTAAATCAGACAATTAAAGTAAAAATGAAAGAGATAAAAAAAAAAATTTCTGAATTATTTAGTGCGCTACTGACCAACATAAAGCAAAGCTCAAATAATGGTCTGTTACAGAAATTATTTGTCTTTTTTTTGTATAAGCTTAAACTTAACAAATTTATCAATCTGGAAAAGATAAAAGATTTGAAAGCAGGTGGTTCCAAAAAACTTGCGACTTATGAGTTTGGTGCTGTTTTAAAAAAAATTGGAAAGCGTTTCTTTGATGTAAATAATAGACCAACGATACATAAAATTTTTATTATTACAACATTGATGGTATTACCTTATGTTTTTGGTAAGATGGTGGCGTTAATTCTTACAACAACAGATAACACTGTTCAAAAGGCAAATAAGATATATATTCCTTCTGATTTAGAGAGTGATTTTGCTCGAGATATAGAAAAAATTCAATCTTCCAATTTGTTCCATGCTAAATTGCTTAATGATATGGATGAAAGTGGAAAAAAGAAAAAAGTTGGCAATGAAAATGTGATTTGTACTGTCGCTCAAATAAAATCTTCTTTACCAATTAAATTAGTAAGTACAATTGTTTTACAAAATTCTTCTAAGTCTATTGCTTCAATATTAGTTGGTGGGGGAGAAAATGATTTAAAGAGCGTTCGTGAGGGTGATAAAATTCCTGAGATGGCAACCGTGGGAAAGATTGAACGACTAAAGATTGTTTTTAGAAGTATGCAATCTGGAGAATGTGAATACGTTGCAGATGAGGAAGAATTATTAACTCGCGCCAAGGGTGGAAAAATCTTGTCTGCAAGAGATGGAAAGAAGTTGATTACCAGTATGAAACAAATGGATGGTATAAAAAATAATGGTGATCAATTTTTTATCTCTAGAAAATTATTTAACGATAAGATGCAAGAGATTGATCGTGTATTACGAGATGCTAGAGCAGTTCCGATGCAAAATCCAGATGGCAGTATGAGTTTTAAGATAACGGAGTTAGTACCTGGAAGTATTTATTCTTATTTGGGGATAGAGGATAATGATAAGATTACAAAAATAAATGGTAAAAAAATTGCTGGATTAAATGAGATTATGAATCTGTTTGCTTCTCTTCAGAATATAGAAAAGTTGCAGCTGACAGTGGTTAAGGAAGATGGAAACGAACATACATTTAATTATGCTTTTTCGAAGTAGGATAAGCTAGTATGAATAAAATGAATATATTTACAATTACATTTTTAATTTTGGGATGTTCTCTTTCTCTCACTCTACAAAACGCTTACGCACAATTTAGTAAGTATGGTTCGCGTACGCAGTATGAAGGTGGGGGAGCTGCTGGTCCAGAGGGAATGGGAGGAGCGATTGATCCAAATACTGGTGCTCCAATAGGTCAACCATATATTCCCGGTGCTGCTGGAGATGATGATATCGATATGGGTGGTGCTGGTGGTGGCGACATGATGGATATGTCCGGTGGTGGTGGTGATTTTGGAGGTGGAGATTTATCTGATCGAGGTGCTGGCGGTGATGGTTCGGGAGGAGCAGCAGGTGGTGCTGGTGGCGCTTATAGATCAGGCAAAGGTAGCAAGAGAGGCGGAGGAAGTAAAATCAATGGTGCTGGTGGAATAGTTGTAGGAGATGATGATGATTCTCAAGGAGATGTTTTTGGTAGAGGAACAGGACTTAATAATTCAAAAGCTGCAAAAAAGAAAAAAGAGTTTGTAACTTTAAATCCGGAGACAGCATTTGGTCCAGAGGTGATTACTAGTTTTGATTTTCCCAACGTAGAAATTTTAGATTTAACCAAACATATGCAAAAGCTGACAGGGCTTAATTTAATTTATGAAAAAGATATCAAAGGAAAAATTTCGATTGTAGCTCCAACTCCAATTACAGTGGGAGATGCATGGAAAGCTTATTTGATTGCTTTAAATATTAATGGCTTTACGTTAGTAAAGGCAGGAGCATTTTATAAGATTACCAGAATTCAAAACATCAGAAATATGCCTGCTAAAATCTATATGGGAAATTATACTCCCAACACCGAAAATTATGTAATGAGAATTGTACCTCTAAAAAATGTTAGCAGCGCTGAGATCACTCGAGGTTTTCGAAGTTTTATGTCTCAATATGGAAGAATTATCGAGATGAGACAAACCAATACAGTTATTCTTCATGATACTGGTGCAAATATAAATCGCTTAGTAAAGTTGATGAAATTTTTAGATGTTCCAGGGCACGACGATTCTTTGCAAATCTTTAAAATAGAAAATTCCTCAGCACAAGAGATCGTGAATTTGCTTGATCGAATTTTAAAAAATCAAAATAGTGCTTCTCGTTTTGGTGGTGGTGGAGATCTTCCTACAGGAGGAAGACCACCAAATTATGATGCCAGTAAATTAGTGGCCGAACCAAGAACAAACTCTATTATAGCAATGACTAATGAAGAGGGCGCAAAGCAATTGCGAGCTTTGATAAAGAAATTAGATGTTAAATTAGAATCAAATGGTGCTGGTCAAATACAAGTCTACTATTTAAATCATGGCGATGCTGAGACGTTAGCAAAGACTTTAACTTCACTTGTTTCCAATGCGGGGCCAGTAGGACCAGTTCGTTTCACTCGTACACCAGGAGAACTACCACCACTATTTTCTTCAGCAGTTAAAATATCTTCTGATAAAGCAAACAATGCTTTAGTGGTGATGGCATCACCAACAGATTATCTAACAATTAGAAATATAATTTCCAAGTTGGATGTGGCCCGTGATCAAGTTTATGTTGAAGGACTAATTATGGAAGCACAGGTAAGTTCTGGAACAACTTTTGGAATTAGTATCATTGGTGCTTACGGTTCTGGTGGCGCTCAAAAAGTTGTCTCTGCTCCTGCAGGAACTGGAGACTTAGTAGGATTACTTACAAATAATATCACTAATCTCTCTGGATTATTAATCGGCGGCGGTGGCGGTAAAGAGATCGAGCTTACAACAAGTGCAGGTAAAACAAAATTAAATACAGTTAATGCTTTAATAAAAGCAATCGCCAGCGATTCTAGCACTAATGTGCTGGCCACTCCTCAACTCTTAGTAATGGATAATGAAGAGGGAGTATTTGAGGCCGGAGAAACAGTTCCAACATTAAGTCGAGAGACTGCCGCCAATGGAAGTACTACCACAGCAGTGAAAGAGCAAAAAGTTGCACTCACTTTAAAAATTACTCCGCAAATAAATAAAGTCACTCATATGGTTAAATTAAAGATCAATCAAAAGATTGATGATTTTTCTGGTCGAAATACTGGAGCTTCAGAGGGAGTGGGAACTACTACGAGGCAAGCGCAAACGACAGTGTTAGTTCGCGATAAAGATACCATTGCCATGGGTGGTTTGATGAGAGATAAAAATATTGAATCGGAATCAAAGGTGCCTTTACTGGGTGATATTCCAGTTCTTGGTTGGCTCTTTAAACAAAAGACTAAATCAACAGAAAAAGTAAATTTGTTATTTTTTCTTACTCCAAGAATTTTGGCCCAATATCAAAAAGATACTGCTCAAACTACCAAAGATGTTTTAAGCAGACGAAATGCTCATTTGTATAAAGTGATGGGAGATAGTGATCCATTAGCTGCAACCGTGAAGGGACTCTACAAGAAAGCTGAACAACAAGAGAAGGGACCACTATATGATCAAGAATCTTCCGCAAAATTTATTGAAGAAAATAGTCGTGGTAGCAAAGAAAATAATTCTAAAAGAAATGTAGAAAGAGAAACTGGAGATAATGATAGAAACAGTGAAGTAAAATTGATTAACAGTGAAAGTGATGAAGATCAAAGTAACAACAAAAAAATTGCTCCAGCTTCAAAATCCTCTAATGCTAACAGATTCAAACGTAATAAGGGCAGTAGTAGAAAAAAAGATGATAAGAAAAATTTCAATGATGAAGATAATAACAATGATAGTAATAATAGTAATCAAGAGCAGAATAAGAATCTAGATCAAAATTTAGATAAAAATTTAGATCAGAATCAAAATGATAGTAGCAAAGATAGAAATGCAGTGATGAATGGTGATACACTTTCAAAAGCAGTTATATCAGTAGAAGATGATATTCCCGAGTATACAAGAATTGCTAGTGAATCTAAAAACAAAAGATAGTATAGGTAATATACATGAGACTTTCAGAGCACATGCTGGAAAAGATAGAGGATAACAAAATAAAGATTGGCGAATTGCTAGTCCAACATACCTCTCTATCTCGTGAACAATTAAATCAAGCATTAGCAATACAAGAAGAATCAGGACAATTAATTGGGGAAATTCTTTTAAAGAAAAATTTCATTCATCCCAATGACATTGTTAAGGTTTTATGTCTTCAAAATAATATTCCCTATTTAAATGAGATCAATGTAGATGATATAGATCCAAATATCACTCGTAATTTGACAATCAACTATTCAAAACAGCATGAGGCACTTCCTATCTTAGAAACTGATTATTCTATAACGGTGGCGGTTAGTGACCCTTTTAATTTTAATGTTGTAAATGATTTGCAAATTATCTTTAATAAAAAAGTGATTGTAGTAGTTACTACTTCACTGAAATTGCAAGATGCCATAAATCGAGTATATGAACGAGCTAATCAAAACTTAGTTGATAGTATTGAAGATGAATTTGAGGATTCTCTGGATTTAGAGGGACCGATAGACATCTTAGATTCAGGTGCCGACGATGCTCCAGTTATTCGCTTTGTTCACTCTATTATTTTTAGAGCAGTGAAAGAGCGTGCATCTGATATTCATATCGAACCATATGAAAAAGATACCTCTTATCGATTTCGTATCAATGGTGTGATGAAAGAGGTTTTAAGACAACCAAAGAAGACACATGCAGCGGTTTCTTCCAGAATTAAGGTGATGGCGAAATTAGATATTGCTGAAAGAAGATTACCCCAAGATGGTCGTATCCCAATTAAAATGGCGGGAAAAAATATTGATATACGTTTAAGTACAGTGCCTATTCAGCATGGTGAACGTATAGTGATGAGGGTTTTGGAGAAGGGAAATACTATTTTGGGACTTGAGAAATTGGGCTTTAGTGGTCTAATCTTAAGTGGACTTGATGATCTTTCAAGAAAAAAACATGGAGTGATTTATGTCTCCGGTCCTACAGGACATGGTAAAACAACAACTTTATTTGCTCTCCTTGATCGAATCAATAGTCCCGATAGAATGATAATTACCGTTGAAGATCCAGTTGAATATGAGATCCCTGGCATTTCGCAAATTCATGTTAATTCCAAAATTGATTTAACCTTTGCAGTTGCTCTTCGTTCGATTCTTCGTCAAAACCCAGACGTTATAATGGTTGGTGAGACCAGAGATCAAGAGACTGCTGAGATTGCATTAACTGCATCTCAAACTGGTCACTTTGTCTTGTCTACGATTCACACCAACGATGCATCTTCTACTCCTACAAGACTTATTGATATGGGAGTGGAACCATTTTTAATTTCCTCTTCATTGGTGGCAGTGCTGGCGCAAAGACTTATTCGTACGCTGTGTACAGAATGCAAAGTTCCTCATGTGCCCTCAGCTTTTGAATTAACTTTGCTTCAAATAAAATCCATTCCTGCAGATGCTACTGTATATAGACCAAAGGGTTGCGTGAAATGTGATCGTGGTTATGCTGGACGAACAACAGTTGCAGAGTTGCTAATTATAAACGATGATGTTCGTTCTTTAATATTGGCCCGCTCAGATGCGGGTTCTATAAAGAAAGCTGCGATAAAAGGCGGAATGAAAACACTACGCCAAGATGCTTTGGCAAAATTATTTATGGGACTTACTTCTATTGATGAAATAGTAAGAACTGTTAATGAAGATGAATTAGTTGTCACCGCTTAATTATCACCCAATTTAATTATCACCATTTAATTCGCCAATCTCCTCTGTAATTCCATTGATTTTTCTTAAGTGAGACATTCTTGATTTTTTCGATGCGAATATTTGATTTTCTACTTTTTGCGCCTTGATCAATTTCTCTCTTTGTTTTTTTTCTTGATCCAAAATGTATGTTCGATAAATCTTATGGCCATACTCAGATAATCCTTCAATAGGAGATTTATGTATATTTCCACTAAACATATTATTACTATTTAGTGAACCACCATTCGCTATTGAATCATCAATTATGTCACCATTGCTACTACTATTATTATAAATTGATGATTGTGATTCTATATTTTTGTTATCAGCAGAAGTGTCATCTTCACCTTTATCATCGGTACTAGATATTATTCGATTTGTTTGTCTTAATTCTCGATTACTATTAACAGTATTATTTTGTGTCCCAATATTCCCAATATTCCCAATATTCCCAATATCAGGTCCCATAGGGGAAAGCAAAAAATTTACAAATAGAAAAATTGCAATAAATGGAAGTACTAGATAGTAAAAAGTCTTGGATGCTATTTTGTTGATTTGCATTTTAGTTAACCTAAAATTACGTATCTTTAATATGCTTTTAATTTTATCGGGTTTTTGAAAAATAAGTTGACTAAAAAATACAGGAAATATTTTCTAAATATTTTTTATTTAATGGGAAGTAAATTTATCAGGGATCTGTTACCAGGAATCGGATTAATTACAATTATTAGATTTTTTCTGTTCGAGGAACATCTAAACGCTGTTTAGGATAGATTCTTTTTCTTCCGAGAGAGTTAGCATTTACTAAATCCTTTACGCTTACACCGAATTTTGCAGCAATCTTGGCCAAGCTATCGCCTCTCTTCACAAAGTAAGTAACTAATTTTGGATTATTGATGTTGTTGTTTGTTGACATATCTGTAGATGTAGAAGTGACTGCTGATGCATTTTCAGTAACTAAAGATTTTTTATTTCTTTTATTTTTTTGATGATACCTCTTAGATCTCTTACTTTTTCTATCATCATCATCAACAGCAACTTTTTTCATTGTTGATTTTTCAACCTTTGGAAGAACGCTTGTTCTCAACTTCTCTGATAAGCTACTAAAATAAATCTGTGGTAAATAAATTTGAAATGGTCGATCTTCAGTTGCATCGATATAAGCACCCTTTATATCAGGGTTATATTCTCTAAAATCACTCTCAGACATATTTATAAGAGAGATCACATCATTAACTGCTACTGCATAATTAAACTGATAGGGAGAAATACTTTCAAATTCATAAGGTCTATCAACTCCTGCCTTGATATCCTCTTCGACTAAACCAAAACTTTTCATATTCTGTTCAATGGTTTTAACCGCTACAAGTTTAGGCAAATATTGACATGTTTCCTTTGGAAGAAGTCGTTTTCCTTTTTTTTTGCTATTTTCATCATTTGTAATTCTTCCAGTTAATACATCATAGTCTCTAGATTTTCCTTTCTTTATGGCCCGTAATATTTTCATCTCTCCTGCATTGTAAGCGGCCATTGCCAATTCCCAATCAGAAAACATCTCAAAAAGATCTTTTAAATATTGAGCGGCAGCCTCAGTTGCCTTAAAGATATTTCTTCTCTCATCCACATGTTTATTTACTTTAAGTCCATATCTAATTGCTGTTCCCTTCATAAATTGCCAAGGTCCAACTGCTTTAGCACGGCTTTTGATTTTTAAATTATATCCACTTTCAATCAATCCTAAATAATATAGATCTGGTGGAAGATTATATTTTTTTAATATTGATTCTATTAATGGGCGATACTTGTAACCATTTCTCAAATGCTGAATGAAACGTCCACGATCTCTTTGAGTAAAGTAACCGATCCATCTGTCTACAACATCTTTTTTTCCATCTAAAGGAATCATTAATGGATCAACAGCAGCGGCACTAGTGGCAGTATTATTTGGATTAACTAAAGTTTGTGAAGGAGTTGGAACAATATTATTTGCAGAATTTGCATCTGATCTTAGAATCTGAGCATCTGATATTGACTTTCCACTCGCTAGATCACTCGAAATATTACTTCCTTCACTAAGCTTATTACTAAGTTGTTCAGACATTCCTAAATTTGTAGCATCATTAACATTAATTAAACCAATCTTGTGAGTTGCACATCCAGATAAGAGTAATAATCCAAATAGTAGCACTGACATCATAGTTACTATCATTGATGAGTTCATAAAATTATTTATTTCAAGCTGCCCAATCATTATGATGACAGATCCTGGTTTTGTTTTGATCATTAAAAATCCCCCTTTCGCCACAACACTTTTTAACTATCTAACTATCTCACTATTTAATTAAATAAATATAACAATATTTACTTTACATCTTTTCTATTAAGTCTTTTAATATTACATTATTTTTTTCGTCAAATAACAATAATACTTTAATCAAAGCATATAATAGATTCTAAAACTACACAAAAATGTAATTTTTTTTAAAATTTTATGTAATTATAATGAATTAACCAACACATCGATTCTCTCATATTCTCAATTATTGTCAATTATAATACATCCTTATCTGGCATAGGGGGTACTCAATAAGCTAGGGTAAATAAAAATTTTTCAGTAATCAGATAACAGGATCAGCAAACAGGAGCAGTTAACAGTAATGGTCCTCCCCAAAATTTTCATTCGGAGGGAACTGTAAAACTTCTTCCTGCTAACCGCAACTGTTTGCTGATACTGTTACCTGCTTGCTGAATTTTTTTTATTTACCCTAACTTATTGGGTATGCCACTGGCATACACCGTCTGACATATACTCAAATGATCCCATTTGACAAAAAAAATCTACTAAATAATAAAGAACAAATATATTCAGATATATTCAAATATCTTCAAACGTTCATTGTAAAAGTTTTGTTCAGTTGTATATTTTTTATCTATAAAACATACACATGCATATGAATATGTGTCCAACATCTAAGCAAAATTTAATCTTCAACACCGGCACACCACTTGCATTTTGTTTTCAGCACACTAAGAAGCTTCTAGAAAAATTTTGAGAATCGGTACCCTTAGCGCCAACAGATGATCGTATTATTTTGGTAGCGATTCAAAGGAAGAAGATTAATGGATCAATTAATGGAACAGAAGAAAAGAACAAAAAAAATTATTCAAATTTTATCAAATTCGTCGGATAAAAAAGATAATAAGTTGACTAATTCTTTTACAGTCCAACTATTTTTACCATTACTACTATTTACTTTATTTCTTGTTTCATGTGCGAAGGATAGACCATATCAAGAGGTTTATAAATCTCCCGAAACCTTAAAAAAGGATGCTATCGATACTAATAGCACTTTTGTTTATGTCCCATCCACTCTGGGTGCTCCAAGAGAGATATCTAGCGCTTCTCCTTTTTTTCAAGGAGGAGAAAAATTAGTTAAATTTAAATTTACCAAAGAAGGATTGGAAATTTTTTCTACTGAAAAAGATGAAAAATTCAAAGACAATCCAATCAATAATACCCCCATTATTACTATTCCTGCAACATACTCTGATTATAGGTGTGCAAACAATTCCAATGGAGAGTGTTTAAACAAAGAGGAAGAGAATGTTGAAATTGAATGGAGTCAAAAACGTTATTTCAAACCAGATTTAGCAAAATTAAAGAGCAGTGAAATAAATGCCTTAGATATTTTTAATTTAGATCAATCATGCATGCAAGAAGTAGGATCGGCATTAGTAGATTATGTTATCAATAAAGATGTTATGAATATTGTATTAGAAAAAACATATAAAATTAATAACGATGCTCAGTGCTTTTATCAAAATGTTCCTAGTAGAGATCTCGATCACACCAGTTTTAAAGTACGCTATGTCTATTCTTTTGTAAAATTAGACAAATTAGCATCTGCAGATTATGAGACTATTAGTTATCCTATAGATGATCAAAAAACTTTTGGATTCTTTGCTTCAAGCAAAACAGAGTTAAATGCAAATCTTGATTCTGAACGAACAAATACAAAATACTTTTTACATCGTTGGAATCCTAAACGATCAGTTATTGAATATTATTTAAGTGATTCATTTAATAAAGATGGTAATGATCTTTTTAAAAAATCAGCATATTCATCTATTGAAGTTATTAACAAGGGATTAGAAAAATCCAATGCTGGTTTTAAAATTGAGCTTAAAGAACCAAAGTCCATAATGCCTGGAGATCTACGTTTCAACACTATCAACTTAATAGATGAACCATTAGCTAATTCACTTCTAGGTTATGGACCAACAGTGGCCAATCCAAATACAGGGGAAATTATTCATGGTAATGTAAACGTATATGGTGCCGCTTTTAAACAAGGGGTTAGAGGTATTTATGAATCAATGGTTGATCTTAGTAAAAACAAAGAACGAAATGATTTTGAAAGATTTGGCATGAGTACATTTTCATCTGCAACTTCCTCCTCTGGAAGTGCTGGAAGTAATGGCGGGGGCAAAAAAAATCCAAGTACTAAAGCTATTACCAATATTACCAGTACAAATCTAAACAGCATATTTGATTGGGATAATGATAGTGCAAAAAAATATTACCGAGAACAATTCTTCACTGGCGAGGAGATGAATGATCTTATCTCTCAAGGTAATGATAGTAATTATACATGGTATGATTTAGATAAATTAATAGGTATAAATATAAGATCAGTAGTCAATCCCAAAAATAGTGAATATCAAAATATTCTAACTAAGATTAGAGGAAAAGATAACGACGACTTTTCTTATAGTAATGATTCTATTTTTCAAAAACATATTAATAATTCTTTATTTTCTAATAAAAACATCCTTGCTAAAAATGCAAATAAATTAAAATCTATACAAGAAGAGGAGAATAAATTTTTAGCAGCTGCAACTGATGGTGCTCTTGCTCGCGAAGGATCTAAAGTAAAGAAAATATCACTTACAGAAAAAATGCTTCGTCTTGGAAAAATGAATGCTGAGCCGATGGAATTTTTGGATTATCCCACTATGGCCAAATCGTTAATACCAGGGATAAGAGATATTTCAAATATTAATAATAGTGATAACTCACTTAAAGGTTGGGAAGAGCTTAATGAAGATCAACGAAAAGCAGTAACTGCTACTATATTGCCAATAATTTTTTCACATACATTAGTTCACGAATTAGGTCACAATCTAGGACTTAGACACAATTTTAAAGGATCTTTCGATAAAGCAAATTTTTATAATGCGAATGAAATATACTCTAAAGAAGAAATTTATAAAAATAAAATTCTCGCTGGTCCTGCTTATAGCTCTATTATGGATTATGGATATTCAGAATTAAATGAGCTGGGCATTCTTGGAAAATATGATATTGCAGCTTTGCGATTCGCTTACGCTAGAGAAGTTATAAAGAAAAATGGTGACGTAATTAAAGTTACAGATAATTTAAGAGATACAAAAAAACAAGTAGAAGGTAATCTTGAAGCAAAATTTCTTGAACTTTTTAATAAGTATAAACCAGTCTTTGATGAACTTAATAAAATTAGCGAATCGATGGTCAAGTTAAAAAAAGATATTTCCGAGGCCGACAATGTATTAAAGAAAAAACTTCAAGAAAAATTAACTGAACTTGAAAATAAAGTAAAAGAAAAGGAAAAAGATATTATCGCCTTCAAGCGCGAAGAAAGTAATTTAAGCAAACATACTTTTAAGACTTACCTTTATTGTAGTGATGACGATGTTGGATCAGATATATCATGTGATCAATTTGATGAAGGAACAACTTTTACTGAAATTGCTCATTCCTACAATAGAAAATATAACGAGGGTTATCGCCATCGCTATTTAAGAAATGATCGAAATGATTTTTATGAATATGATATTCATAAATCGATATTGAACAGTACACGCATGTTTTTCAAAGCAAGAATGATCTTTGAATTATATGAAATTGCTAGTACAATATTTGGAAAGAAAAAAATGGCATATGGATGTTCTGATGATGAACGAGAAAAAAATCCAAATTGCAAAATGATCGAAGATATTAGAGGTGCATCGATGTTAATAGCAAAGATGTTTCTCGAAATAATAAAAATGCCCGACTTAACTTGTTTAGTGCAACCTATGAGAGATAAATCGGATGGAAAACCTGAAGGAAACCATGAAGGAAAACCTGAAGAAAAACCAAAACAAGTATCTTTAAGAGAATTCTTTTATGGAAATCGCTTGTCTTCAGAGATGGATCATGTTCCTACTAGCTGTTTTGATCCTAAAATCATGCAAATTTTCAAAGATTCTAAATACGAACTTTTAGCAGAGGGAGGACAATACTTCAAAAGTATGGCGGAAATTAATCCTAAATATACCAATGGAGATTATTCTCAGATCGCTGTTAGAGGAAATTGGCATGATAAAATTTTGGCCATGAAATTTTTAACA
The DNA here is from genome assembly GCA_015232355.1 of Oligoflexia bacterium. GTDB lineage: Bacteria > Bdellovibrionota > Bacteriovoracia > Bacteriovoracales > Bacteriovoracaceae > JADFZW01. The sequence continues at coordinate 3,409 of JADFZW010000017.1, read as the reverse complement.
AAAAGAAATATATCCATGCGTATGGATGAAGGCGGTCAGGGAAGTTTCATTGATATTCCTGATGTATTGATGGCGGTTTCAAACTACATACTTCATACTACTACTAATACAGAGTTGCTTGATCCAGTATTATTTCATAACCCACTTACTGGAGATCAGTATAAAGTACCATATGTTATCGATAATGATTATGTAGTCTCTGATCAACTATCTCCGGCCATTCGGGACTATTTATGGTTACCTGTAGGAAATGTGCCACTTAATAAAGTATTACTTCAAATAGCTTATTCATCAAATAAAACTCAAGATGTTGATTATAAAGATATGGCCGATAAATTTACTGATAGTCTTTGTGTGTATAGAAAGGATCATTCTGATGGATTCTCAACTACTACAAATAAATTTGTACAAACACTCTATAACAAAACATTTTATGGTGCCTATAAAAACAATCAAATTGCTTATGCACTTTTAAGTAAACTTAAAGATGATGTAGAAAAATTTAATATCTTAATTGAGAACAAAGAAGATGTAGATAAAATTTTTATGTATCGCTTTGGAGATAAAATTCCTCTAAGTATAAATTTAAGTGATGAAGAGAAGAAAATATTAATGAATTTAGATTTAGAGAAATTGAAAAAAATTTTAGAAGAAGTTAACATCTTAAATGGTTCTGAAATGAGCGAGGAGTTTGCAGCAAAATTATTTGGTAAGTATTATAAAAATTTTGTTTTAATCGCCAGCAAGCTAGGTAATGCTCGTTTAGCAGAAGTAATTAAGCATAAAGAAAACACAATGGTCGGCCAATTACCTGTCGATAAGCTTAAAAAGATTTTAGAATTAATTAAGACATTAAATGGACAAGAGTTAACTATGACAGAATCAAAAAAAGCAATAGGCGATATTTTTGGTGGGCTAGGTATTATGGCCTACAAATTGGGTGAGGAAAAGCTAAAGGAATTAATAAAGCTAAAAGATACTCCTCAAGAAAACGCAACCTCAACACAAAAATATATCTACTCTTTGGACATGAATGTATTAAATGAGTTTAAGAAAGGAATTTTAAAAAATAGAATCGATGCTATGTGGGCCCCATTACAGATAATGCCTTCATGTAACAACTAGATTTAGAATTTACACTTTAAGCAACCATCTTTGACTTTAATTTTATTTTCTCAATCAACATAATACACTTAGAAGAACACTGGGAGTAATCGCTCTTTTCCTCCAACATTTTCAGTGCTTCTTCCTTTTTCCCTTCTTGAGCTTTTATTAGTATATCTGCGGCCAATTTATGAAATTTTGCATGTACACTAATTAGTTCATTAAATTTAGGGAAAGAGGCATACTTTCTTCCTCCTTCAACATAAAGCCATTTGCCAAATTCACACAAATTATCTTGGCAAACAACATTTACATCATAAGCTCCTACCCTATTTAAAATGAAATCTCGTAATTTTTTTTTCCATGCAATGTGAGTGTTTATGGCCTCATCGAAATTCATATTACTCCCCTGAAACTGCTAATCATTAGGATAATAGTTAGATAATACTATGATTTTAAATTTTCTTGAAGATGCAAATTGGTTGTAAATTGGTTTTAATGAGGATTATTCATATAGATTATTCTAAGATTGCTTTAACTTCTTTTAGAAAATTGGAACTAAATGAATTTACTAATTCTTTGTCTATACTTAAACTTTTTTTGTCAACTTTCTCCTCATAATTTTTTAATACTTTAATAAAATCTTCTTTATCAACCTTTCCATCTTTCATTAGATCAAGACGGTAACCAAGACCCAATTTTTCTAACAGCTGAAGATTTTGGCCTTCCCAGTGTATTCCTTTAAGTGAATCACTTTTAATTATCGCTGGTTTTTGTAAAGCAATTATTTCTCCAACAGTTGAACCACCTGGTTTAAAAAGTGGCGTAGCTATAATTGATCTCATCGCCATTCCTTTAGCATCTAGATTAGCTTCAATATGTAGGACAAGTTGATCATTTATTTTTACACCTAATTTATTTAAATGTGATTCCAAATGTTCTTTAAAATTTTTATGATTATCACCGGCAGCAACAATGATGTGATATTTTTTTCCATCTTTAACTAGTGATTTAATATTCTCATTGATAATTGTTATGTAATCAAAGGTAGCACTCTCACCCCAACCCTTTGCACCGATAGACACGAATAGTGACTTATCATCATCATTAATATTCATTTTTGTTTTCAATTCAACTAATTCCTCTCTTAATTTTGGATCGTTAGCATGATACTTTTTTGCTATCTCTTCAAACTGCGCTCTAATAGGGTAACCAATACTTTTTATATTTCTAGGATTTAATTCTTTTTCTTCAGTAACTACTTTATATGAGTGTGGATCCTTTTTTTTCGTTAGTGGTAAAAAGACATGAACGTTTTTTGTTTCTTCGCTACCGGTGTAAATATTGGTGGCCATTATTGGAGTATAATCGGTAGGAATAATAATAAATGGAATACCTAATTCCTTTGCAACATTTTGATATGCTTGATTACCAAGCATGTACACACTGGCAATCAATCTTGGTCTACCAAATTGTAGAATTTGCTCTTTTATCTTGTTATAATAAATTGTCGAAATAACATCATCGAATGAACTTTGCAAACTAAGCATTATTTTTAATAAGTTCCATTTTTCCTGCCCACAATAATCATTAAATCTTTGATCATTATTCAGCATGTATCCTCTAAGAGGAAATATCTCTTTTACATTTTTATAAGTTCCTGACAATGAATCCAGTGCTGCTTTCGAAGCAGCTTTGTGTCCACCACCACCATCACCACTAATAATAATAATTGGTGATATATTCTCTTTTTTATCTAAATTATCTAATTCTATCTCCTTAATTTTCTCTTCAGATCCATAACTTGTAGAAAGTGTCGTAATCAACAAAAGTAATATTACAATTAAAAATGCTTTTACATTGGCCATACATTAACTCCTTTTTATTTATACCTTTATTTTGTTTATATCTTTATACCTATGTTATTTAGTCGCTGTTTATATTAAAAAATATATAATTAAACTATAAACTAAATAACAGGTGTTAAATTAGAGCAAAAAAAAACTTTTTTAAAATAGTTCAGTTAATTTCAGGGTTTAAACTCTGTGGTAATTATTGTAGAAAATTTTTTTTATTTAAATAAACCGTCATTATGTTTTGTCACTATCCCGAAAGTGCAGGAAAAGAAGTGTTAAAAGCATTTTGAAATTGCTACACTAAAATAAAAATTATAGGGGGAATGGATAATGGATAATGGATAATGGATAATGGATTATCAAGAATTTTCACTTTTTTGGTTCAATTCCAATCTAAACAACGATTCTGATGTAATCGATTTCTTATGGCAATGGAAACTTGACAAGAA
>JADFZW010000016.1 GCA_015232355.1 Oligoflexia bacterium | reverse complement strand
CATAAAATCCCCCCCACTTCAAAGGAATTTTATGAAAAATTTATCAATAAATATATCTACTACTGGTCAATAAATTACTATTTATTCTCAATTAAATAACTGACAATTAAGATGCGATCGCCCTTTGACACGCGACTTTTGGGACTATGTGTGCTGATAATATAACTGTTCCTAATTTACCGTTATTTTCTCTCTATGCTACTTTTTTTATTTTTTCAAATAACCATGTTTTGATTAAAGATTGGTAAGGAACATCTTGTTCATCAGCGATAATTTTTATTTTATCTAATAGAATGCGTGGAAGTCGAATGTTAATTGACTGAGTTGGAGCAGGGAACTCTAAATCTAACTTCAATGGAGATTGTTTCTTTAGTATTTCTGCAAAATCTGAAGAGAGATATATTTCTCGTTCTTTTTTTTCATTTTTATTTTTATCATTTAATTTTTTTTTGTGTTTCATAAACAGCTCGCTCCTTTTTACTTGCAGGTCGTGCAGAAATTATTCGTACCTTTATACCCCTGAGAGTCCAAGCTATTATGAGTATTCTGGGGCGATTGCTACGACCGAGAGTTAGATATCTTTTTTCGGAAATTGAGTGAAATGGATCAGTAAAATCTAATCTATAGTCATCTTGAAAGACTGATTCAGCTTCCAAGCAAGAGACTCCGTGCTTACTATAATTTTTGGTATTATTACCTTCATCCCACTCGAATTCAACTCTGGTCATGTATACTCCTCTCTATACACCTATTCTATTAAAAATTTTGATTTTGGTCAATTAGATTAACTGAATACAAAAAGACTCACTAAAAGTTCCAAGTGACGCGTGTTGCTTTTCAGAAATAAAAGATAAAAAAATGTTGCTAAAAAAAGAATGAAAAGAGACATTTTCTTTTGTAATTATATTAATTACATCAATATCCTCAAAACTATATTCAAAGAGAAATAAATTCAATGAATAGTATAAATACAAAAAAACGAGAGAGAATAATTGCGTTAGAGAAATTAATAATTTATCACAAAGATCTTTATTACAAGGGAATACCAGAGATAAGCGACATAGAATATGACTCGTTAGAGGAAGAGTTAAGAAAATTGGATTCAACAAATTATGCTTTATCGCTAATTGGGTTTAATTCAGATAATTCAGATAATGATAGTAAAGGGGGAAAAGTTTCTCATGCAAAGAAAATGTTGTCACTGAACAAGACTTACGATCTAGAAGAGCTAGAGGAGTGGAGAGAAGGAAATGAAGTTGTAAGTACGTTTAAGATGGATGGAGTAAGTTGTTCGCTCATTTATGAGAATGGAAAATTGATTTTGGCAAAGACGAGAGGTGATGGAAGTTATGGTGAAGATATAACTGCAAAGGTTATGTGGATTCAAAGTATACCAAAAGAGATTGAGATTGCATTCAAGAGTGTGGAGATAAGAGGAGAGTTGTTTTGTGATCAAAAAAAATTCATGGAATTATCAGAGGAGATGGAGAGAAATAAATTAGATCGGCCGAGCAGTGCCAGAAATATTGTTGCTGGTTTGATGGGAAGAAAGGATTATCTACAACTTTCAAGATATTTAAGTTTTATAGCATTTGATGTTATTAATGTTGATCTGAAAAATGAAGTTGAAAAATTTTTGTTGTTGAAAGAGTTTGGATTTAATACGCCAAATTTTAAATTGTTAAAGAGACGAGAGGAAGTAGAGAGAGCAATTTTGGAAGCAAAAAAATTTATGGAAGAAGAGGAAAGCGAGTTTCAAATTGATGGATTAGTTTTGACATTCAATGATTTAAATGTACATCAAGAATTAGGAGAGACTACTCATCATCCAAGATATAAGATTGCTTTTAAGTTTAAGGGGGAAACGAGAGTTGCGACCATAAGAGAGATTACTTGGTCGGTATCTAGAAATGGGATTTTAACTCCAGTAGCAGAGATAGAACCAATAGAGTTATCAGGTGCTACTATTTCTAGAGTGACATTACATAATTATGGAGTAGTTAGTGCACATAAATTAAAGAGTGGAGATAAGATTGAGATCATTAGATCAGGGGAAGTAATTCCAAAATTTTTGGCATTGGTTGATTCGGCAGCTGGTGATTTTAGTGTTCCCGATGTGTGCAGTAGTTGTGGTAGTAAAGTGGAAGTTAAAGAGATAAGACTTTTGTGTTCAAATGCAAATTGCCCAGGAAAAAAACAAGATCAGATTTTAAATTTCATAAGAAATATTGGGATTGAGGATTTGAGCGAGAAGAGATTGCAAGAATTAATTAGAAAGGGATTAGTAAAAGATATTCCTGATCTCTATGATTTAAAGGTTGAAGATTTTTTAATCTTAGATAAAGTGAAAGATAAGTTGGCAAATAAACTTTTTATAAGCATACAAAAAACAACACGTGTGGAGTTAATCACTTTTTTGTCGGCACTGGGAATAGCTGGTGGAGCGATTAATAAGTGCGAGAAGGTTGTAAAGAACGGATACAATACACTTGAGAAGGTGATGAGTTTAAAGGTTTTTGATCTAGAAAAATTGGATTCATTTGCTAAAAAATCTGCTGAAGATTTTGTTAATTCACTTATGTCAAAGGAGAAAATTGTTTCTGAGTTATTAGTAAGAGGGATGGAAGTTTTGCCTTACAAGCTTTTAAATAATAATTTAAATAACTCGAATAATTTTATTGGGAAAAAATTTTGTATTACTGGTGCTCTTTCTGAAAAGAGATCGGATGTTGAAAGTAAAATAAAAGATGCTGGTGGTATAGTTCAAGATAGTGTTTCAAAGAATACTGATTATTTAGTTACAAACGAAACTGATGGGAAGTCTTCAAAATTTAAGAAGGCAAAAGAATTAAATAGAGAGATTATTAATGAGAACAAACTCTATCAACTTCTTGGTGTAAAATAAAAATGAGTGAAAATGAGTAAAAATGAGTAAAAAAAATTCAATTGTATATACTTGCCAGAAGTGTGCTTACAAATCACCTAAGTGGCTTGGAAAATGTCCTGATTGTTCTGAGTGGAATACTTTTGTAGAAGAGGTGAGTGAAGGGGGAACCAATACTGGCACCGGGAATGCTGGGATTTCTGCTTTAAGAAATCAAGAGGGATCAGAGAATAAAAAAAATTTTGGTCCTAAACCAATAAATGAAATAGATATCTCAGGATATGACAGAACTAAAAGTGGCATTAATGAATTTGATAGAGTAGTTGGTGGAGGGCTTGTTTCTGGTTCAGTTATTTTAATTGGAGGAGAGCCAGGCATAGGAAAGTCAACGCTTCTAATGGAACTCTCGGGTAAGCTGGCCAAAAACGATCCGGGTGCGATTGTTTTATATGTCAGTGGAGAGGAATCCGACTCGCAAATTGCAAATCGCTCGAAACGTTTAGGAGTGAATGAAAAAAATTTTTATGTATTTCATGAATCTAACTGGCAAGTAATTTTAAATGAGATAAAAAAATTAAGACCAAAATATTTTATTCTTGATTCAATTCAAACCACTGTATCGACGGAAATTCCCTCTACTCCAGGAACGATTACTCAAATTAGAGAGGTAACCTATGAAGTAGTAAACTATGCTAAAGCAAGAAACATGACTAGTTTTATAATTGGTCATGTAACTAAAGAGGGAACCATTGCAGGGCCGAAAATTTTAGAGCATATGGTGGATGTTGTGATTTATTTCGAAGGTGATCAATATGGACATTATCGCTTGCTTCGAGTGATTAAAAATAGATTTGGTAATGTTAATGAGGTGGGAATTTTTGAAATGGGTGAGAAAGGATTGAAAGAGGTTCCCAATCCATCACAATATTTTTTAGATTTGTCATTAAGGGATGCCTATGGACGTTCACTCACATCTATTGTCGAAGGAAGTAGATCGCTCTTTGTAGAGATACAGGCATTAGTTATCGATAATAAATATGGAAATGGCCGTAGAACAACTCAAGGAATAGATAACAATCGCTTAGCAATGTTAGTGGCGGTTATTGAAAAGTATTTGGGAATTCCTCTGATCTTTAATGACATTTATGTAAATGTAGTTGGTGGAATTAAATTAATAACAAGAGATAGTGATTTGTCGATTATTGCTTCAATTCTTAGTTCATTAAGATCAAGATGCGTAGACAATGCTACAATATTTATTGGCGAAGTTGGACTTACCGGAGAGGTGAGACATATGCCAATGATAGAGATGAGAATGAAAGAGATTGAACAGATGAATTATAGGAGAGTTGTGACCTCTCAAAAGACTGCTCAAATGTGTGAAGGCAAATATGATTTGCAGATAATTGGAATCTCTTCAGCGAGAGAGCTAGAGCAAGTATTATTTCAAGATGATGAGGATGAGGAGTAGTAGATGATTATTTTATGTTATGTACGTATTTTTATCGCATTTATTGTAGCGGCAGTTGCATATGCTGTATTTGCTATATTTTTTTTGTTAAGACCATTTCATAAGAATAATTCCTATTATTGCAACAACACTGTGGCCAAAATAATCTTTTGGATTTTAAGAATAAAATATACCAGAAGAAATTATGATAGATTTAAAGATTATTTTGATTGCTCCATGGGTGCAAAAACGCCAATGAAAATATTAATCGCTAATCACCAGCATACTCTCGATCTATTTGCTGTAGGCGGAACACTACCTCCAGGAGTGGTAACAATAGGAAAAAGAATTATTTGTTTGATTCCTTTCTTGGGTTGGGCCTTTATGTTGGGAGGAAATATTCTTATCAACAGAAGAGATCGTAAATCAGCATTTGCTACCATGAAGGCGGTAAAAGAAAAAATGCATGCACAACAAGTCTCAGTTTGTATTTTACCAGAGGGAACTCGCTCTTGGGGGAGAGGACTTTTGAAATTTAAGAAGGGTGCATTCTATTTAGCGTTGGATGCGAAAGCGCCAATTGTTCCTATGATAGTTAGCTCAATTCACAAGACAGTAGATCTTAGACGTTGGAATAGTGGAGAAATTATTGTAGATGTTTTACCTGAATTGGATATGGAGGTTGATGGTGAAGGTGTGACAATTGAAAATTTAAATGAGTTTATTGAAAGTGTTCGCAATATGTATCTAAAACACATTGAGGAGTTGGATAAAGAAATATTGGAGCGACTAAACTGGAAAAAATGATCGGGGCATAGGGAGCGGAGAAAAGATCGTTTAGTTGACGAGAAATTTTAAAAGTGTAGAATAAAATAGAGTTTGGAATTTAGATAGTAAATAGAGGAGAGAGCAATTTGGTTTTAGCAGCATTAACAGCAAAAATAATTTCAAAAGAGAGTATGCAACAGCTTTTGGATAATTTGTTGAGTGCAATTTTAAAGCGAACCACTTCACTTGGTAAAAATGGGCCAATACAAATAATACTATTTGGATCAGCAGCAAGAAATCAAGCGTCTGTTTATTCTGATATCGATGTGTTAATTGTTGTTAAAAGGTTGATTGAGATTCGTCCAACTATACGTTTATTATCAGGACTCTCTTGTGAATTAAATTGTGCTTTAGATATTATAGTGGTGGATGAAGAGCAATTTAAAAGAAAACGAGAAGTAGGCGGAGTCTTTTTCGATGCATGGAACCAGGGGGTTATTCTTTTTGAAAAGGAATAAAGTAAAAATACGGAGTAAATATTAATGATGATGACACCAAAGCAAGAAAGGATTTATAAACCAGAATATGCGATCGAACTTATCCGTATTGCAGAAGGAGATCTTGGTTCTGCAACTGTTCTTTATAGAGCAGAGATGAAGGCAGCTGAAGCACAGACACAAGCACAGAAGACTGGAGAGGACAACGAGAATAGCAAGGATTTCGATGAAGATATAATCTCTGGACGTCTTGAAAATATTTGCTATCTTTCTCAACAATGTATAGAGAAGGCAATTAAAGCGGTTTTATGTCATTTAGGAATTCCTATTCCTCTTTCACATGACCTTGATCTTTTAATTTCAAAAATCCCTCAAGAACATAACTTTCCAATTAATTCATCGTTAAGTGAATTGACTCTTTTTGCATCTATTCGTAGATATGAAGAGGGAGTGCTAGTTCTTAATGGTGAAGATCTTACTGCTTCTATTGATATTGCAAAACAAGTGTTAAGTTGGTCGAAGTCAATTTTAAAATAAATTAAATTAAATTAAATTAAATACGAGGAAAAAAGATGGATTACGTTTCAAGATTTAAAGAGATTGAAAAAAAATGGCAAGAGCATTGGGATAAGAATCAAACTTTTAAAATTGATGAGAGTGCTGAAGGTTTTAAGAAGAAAAAGTTTTATGGGCTTGTAGAGTTTCCATATCCATCGGGTGCAGGATTGCACGTTGGTCATCCTCGCAGTTATACCGCCATGGATGTGATTTGCAGAAAGAAGCGAATGGAAAATTATAATGTCTTATATCCAATGGGATGGGATGCTTTCGGACTTCCAACTGAAAATTTTGCTATTAAAACAGGAATTCACCCAGCAAAAGCAACAGAGATGAATGTGGCCAATTTTAAGAGGCAACTAAAAATGTTGGGCCTCTCTTTTGATTGGAGTAAAGAGGTAAATACCACGGATCCAAATTATTACAAATGGACTCAATGGATTTTCTTGAAATTATTTGAGAAGGGATTGGCCTATAAAGCAGAGATGCCCATCAATTGGTGTCCATCATGTAAGGTAGGATTGGCCAACGAAGAAGTAGTTCAAGGTGTGTGTGATCGTTGTGATACTCAAGTGGTAAGAAAAAATAAAAAGCAATGGATGTTACGAATTACTGCTTATGCTGATCGTTTGATCGAGGATTTGAATGATGTTGATTACCTTGAGAGAATAAAGATTCAACAGATTAATTGGATCGGTCGCAGTTATGGAGCAGAGATAAGATTTAAAATAAAAAATAGTAAAGATGATGATCAGTTATTGATCTTTACAACTAGGCCCGACACTCTCTTTGGCGCGACCTACATGGTATTATCACCAGAGCATCCATTAATTGAAAAATATATTAAATCAGGAATGATAAAAAATGTTTCCGCTGTTAAAAATTATCAAGAGGAAGCATCTAAAAAATCTGATATGGAGAGAACAGAATTAGTACAAAAAAAGAGTGGCGTTCCACTGGAAGGAGTGTTCGCTATAAATCCAGCATCGAAGGAGGAGATTCCAATTTGGATATCAGATTATGTTTTGATGAGCTATGGAACAGGCGCAATCATGGCCGTTCCCGCTCACGATCAACGTGACTACGATTTTGCAAAAACTTTTAATTTATTTATTAGACAAGTAATTGTAGCGGCCGCACCCGCCGCTGGTGGTGGTGGTGGTGCTGGTGTTAATGATTCATCAATCGAAGAGCATGCTTACACAGATATAGAGGGCGGAGTGATGATTAACTCCGAATTCTTAAATGGACTTTCGGCCAAAGATGCAATTAAACGTGCAACTGATTGGGTGATTGAACAAAAAATTGGAGAAGCGAAAGTAAATTTTAAATTGCGTGATTGGGTTTTTTCTAGACAACGTTATTGGGGAGAACCAATTCCTATTGTAGAATGTCCTCATTGTGGACAAGTTCCTCTCCCAGAATCTATGCTTCCATTAACTCTTCCTGATGTAGATAAAGTTACAACCTCTGAAGATGGAGAATCGATGCTTTCGAAACTTTCATCATGGGTTGAGACAACTTGTCCGAAGTGTGCCGGGCCGGCCAAGCGTGAGACCGATACCATGCCTCAGTGGGCGGGATCTTCCTGGTATTTTCTTCGCTATCTTGATCCACACAATGATAAAGCATTTGCATCCTCTGAAAAAATAAAATATTGGATGCCAATTGATTGGTACAATGGAGGAATGGAACACACCACTCTTCACCTTCTCTATTCTAGATTTTGGAATAAATTTTTATTTGATATTGGAGTAGTTCCTTGTAAAGAACCATATCAAAAACGTACTTCCCATGGAATGATATTAGGTGAAGATAAAGAAAAGATGTCCAAATCTAGAGGGAATGTGATTAATCCTGATGAGATTGTAAATGAATATGGTGCTGATACATTTAGAATGTATGAGATGTTTGTGGGTGCCTTTGATCAAGCTTCGGCCTGGAATACTCAAGGTGTAATTGGAATTAATCGCTTCCTTGTTAAAGTTGCTACCTTAATAGAAAAAGTTGTAGACGATAGTAAAGTTGATAGTAGTTGTGTTTCAAATGAAGAATTTGAAGCACTAAAAAAAGTTATGCATAAGACGATCAAAGAGGTTACTGAGCGAATTAATAGTATGAAGTTTAATACTGCTGTTTCTTCACTTATGACTTATGTAAATCATCTAGGGAAGGCCGGCCAAATTCATTTATCACTCTTTAAAACATTAACTCTTTTATTACATCCTTTTGCACCTCACTTGGCCGCGGAGATGTGGCAAGAAAAGGTTGCCTCCACAGCTAATGAAGGACTTGATTTTCAAAAGTGGCCAGAGTTTGATCCTAAATATGTTCAAGATGATATTATAACAATTGCTGTTCAGATTACTGGAAAGATGAGAGGAACAGTGGATGTTGCCGCTGATATTGATGAAGATGCATTGTTAGAAGTTGTGAAGGGTGATGAGAAGATTTCAAAATATGTAGAGGGGAAAAAGATAAAAAAAGTTATCTACGTTAAGGGCAAAATTATTAATGTTATTATCTAGTTCTAAATCTATTTCTACATCTAGCTCTCCTTATCGTACTTTTAGTCAATACATGCATGAACTCTTTGGTGTTCGAGTCTTTAAAGTTGCAGTAGATGCTGGTTTTAGTTGTCCTAATCGAGATGGTAGTAAGGGAATTGGTGGTTGTAACTTTTGTGATGAACGAGGTTCATCTTCGCGAACAAAACAAAAACCAACAATAAGAGATCAAATCTTAAACAACATCAATTTTAGAGCAAATCAGAAGGGAAAACCCAAAAAATTCATAGTTCACTTTCAATCCTTCACCAACACCCATGCAGATGTAGAAACGCTTGAAAATATTTTTGATCAAACAATTAATCTAAATCCAGATATAGTAGGATTATCAATTTCAACTCGCTCTGATTCACTAGACTTTGAAAAATTGCATTTAATAGATAGTTATCGACGAATTTTCCCATATGTGTGTATAGAATTAGGAATGCAATCAATATATGATAAAACTTTACACTTTTATAATCGCCAAGAGACTCATCAGGATTTTTTAAATAGCTATCAAATGATTGTGGAGAAGTTTCCTCATCTGGATGTAGCAGTTCATGTAATCTTAGGTTCTCCTACTGAAAGTTATGAGGAGATTATGAAGATGGCCTCATACTTAAATTGTGAAATAAGAGCAAAAGGGGTTAAATTGCATTTGCTGGCAATTTTAAAGAAAACTCTATTATATCAATACTATCTTGGAAATTCTCTTCAGAATTCTCTTCATAATTCCCTTGAAAATTCCCTTGAAAATTACGCTACTCCTGAAAAAGCAGTAAAACTTATTGCAGATTTTATTGAACGATTACCAGTAGAATGTGTAATTCACCGTTTGGCGGGATATGGACATGCACATGATATCGTATATCCACAGTGGTTAGCGCAAGAGAAGGATCGTTTGTCTCAAAAAGTGAAAATAGAGCTACTTAATAGAAGAAAAGGATAGTATTTAATACCTATTCAATCCAACAATATGGTGTTACACTATTTGCAATAAGTTTTTGGTCGTGAAGTGAGTTCTCGGGCATAGTGTCCATGTCCTCTTTAATGACCGCCTGGGCCTTAAGGAGGTAATATGGGTAAGAAACTTTATGTTGGTAATTTGGCGTTTTCAATAACAGATCAAAATTTGATTGATACTTTTTCAGAGTGTGGAACAGTTGAATCAGTTAAATTAATCACAGATCGCGATACTGGCCGCAGTAAGGGATTTGGATTTGTTGAAATGTCCTCTGATGCTGAAGCAAAAGCAGCAATTGAAAAATTTAACGGTATGGAAAATGAAGGACGTCCAATGACTGTTAATGAAGCTCGTCCAGCTGAATCACGCTCTGGTGGCGGCGGCGGTTGGGGCGGCGGTCGTGATCGCGGTGGTGATCGTGGCGGTAATAGAGGCGGCGGTAGAAGTGGCGGCGGCGGAAGACGCTTCTAATTTAGTTCACTTCAATTCATTTTAATTTATTTTAAATAAATTTAATTAAAAGAAAGAGGCTCTGGCGTAAAGGCCATAGCTTCTTTCTCCTTCTTCAGAGATGTAAACAGGGAGTATCTCCCAATTTTCAAGAAAAGATTTTTTACTATTTGTATTTGCATTTGCATTTGTATTCGTATTTCCAATACGACCATATTTAGATGAGACCTTTCCAAAAACATAACCCATGGCCATTCCCAATGGATAATCACTTATCCAATGAACTCCATTATTCACCATTTGTAATCCAAGTAGAGTCATCCAAGTAGCTGCGATTGGTACAACAAAGGAGCGATAGTCAGGATAATTTTCATAGATAACTGTAAAAGTCATTGAAGTAACCATCAAGTGTCCTGTAGGCATGGCATCGTGCTTAGAGGTATCGTTGTTGTATGTTGAGAAGCTTGGAAAAAAATTCCAATCACCACGATACTTAGTTTTTCTATATGGACTCTCTCGTCCAAAACTTCTTTTGAAGATTTGATTAATAATAGTTGATGAAATCATTCCATGATAGATCTGACTACCAGTCTGGATTGCTCTATTATCGTTCATTCCAAGTCCACTTAATAAAAATCCAGTACCAATAAAAGTATGCATCCATCCATCACCTAAAAAATACATTGCTGATCCAGCATCAGTCGGTCCACGCATTAAGCTTATATTATTCTTTCTAATCATTGTTGTGGTTTTATCATCGTTACCTAGTCCTAGATCTCTTCCCCATCTTTTTACTTCTGCCAAAATTTCTTCATCCCAGATGAACGTGATTATAGTTGAACTAATAACTCCTCCCCAGACCATAAGTGTTTCTGGTTTAGTATTAAAAGACATTTTCCAAGCACTGACGAGAGTAGAGGGGACATTAGTGATAAAGTCAAATACTTTTGGTTTTTCAAATTTTATTGGTTTTGAAAGATCTGATGGAGCAGATGGATCTGATGAAGCTAATGATTCATTAGCAGAAAGAGCGAATGAAAATAAAAATGAAAGAGAAATAAATACAGACATTGAGAGAAAAAAAGGGACAGATTTTTTCATAGGTATTTTTTGCTATCAATTAAATTAAAATTTATAGGTTCATTTGATAAAAACTAATTTTAATTTATACTATAATTAAGTAATTGATAAAATTATAAAATTATTAAAAAATGAGTAACTACCTATGAATCAACTTAGCTTAAGATCAAAATTTATTTTAATTGCCTGTGTTGCTTTCCTGTTTTTACTATTTGAAAGAATGGCCAGCAGTGGTGTGGTTTCTGGATTCTTGCATCCTACAACCAAATATGCAACGTGGGCATTCTCTATAGGTATTATTAGTTCAGCATCATTAATTTTAGGATCAATTTGTGGTTTAATATATTCGCCAAGACCAACTGTAACTGCGGCCCTAACTGCATTTGGAGCAGGAGCTTTATTAGCAGCTTTAAGTATAGAATTAATTGCACCAACTGTTATGGGAATAGTTGGTCAGATGCCTGGGACAGAAAGTGCGCATCTGCCCTCTGCTAGACCTCATGCTATTTATACAATGGGAGCTTTGATTATCGGATGTATTTTGGGAGGTGTATTTTTTGTAGTGATGGATGAATTAATTAATTCGAAAATTAATTCGAAGGAAAATAGTAGTGGAGCAATGGGGATTTGGCTTGGATTATTAATTGATGGTATACCAGAGAGCTTTGTTATTGGTGCTGGATTTTTAGCATTGTTGTCGGCAAAATTAGCGGCCGGACATAATCCAAATATAACCGAGATTATGCCGTATACTTTAATTGCTGGTTTATTTTTGTCAAACTTTCCAGAGGCATTATCAAGTAGTATTGGAATGAAGAAGCAAGGAATGGGAGCTCTTAAAATTCTTGTTTTGTGGGGATCAATGGTACTAATAATTTCTGTTGGTAGTGTGGTTGGTTATTATATTGGAGCAGAAATTCCTAATGAATATGAAATTGGAATTGAAGGTGTGGCCGCAGGTGCTATGCTGACGATGATTTCTCAAACGATGATTCCAGAAGCTGTTCATATTGGAGGAAGTGGAGTTGTTGGTTTAAGTACTTTAGTTGGATATCTTTCAGCTGTAGCATTTAAATTGCTAGAGTGAAAGTGAAATGAAAGTGCCATGCTCCTTTGGTTCTGCAATTGCAGAACCAAAGGAGCATGGCACTCTTTTTCTTAAAATCGATATGTATAGCTTATCATTCCTCCACCATCGGATGTAGGTAATGGAAGTAATATTGAAGATGACGATTGAGTTTTGATTTGATTTTGATTTTGATTTTCTTTATCTCTTACATAAGCGATTCCTAAACCGTAACCAATACCTAAAGTAGCGCCAGCGATTACGTCATGTAACCAGTGGCGATTATCATTAATTCTACTGTATCCTACAAAAGTTGCCATGATATAAGAGAGAGTTCCCCAATACCAAGCATGTTTATGAGCAACTACTGCCGCAAATGCAAATGCAGTTGTTGCATGTCCAGAAGGGAAAGAGTTTCGGGCGTTACTATCAGGTCTCTTTTCTCTGATAGTATATTTTAATACGTTCACCATTGCTCCTGAGTAGATAGTGGCATAAAACATCAAGATTGCATTTTCTTTAAATACTGAATTTTTAGCGATGAGACCATATCCGCCAGCAGCAACAAAATACAAACCATTTGGGAGTAATTGTCCTAAGATATCTCCAAAGCGAGAATTTTCCCCTAGTGGACGTTTCTCGATAGTCTCCTCTTGAAATGGTTTTGAAATGTTGTTTTTGAAAAAATATGAAATGGAGGTGACTCCTGATCCAATTAAGAAGGGTTGTCTTGCTTTTGTTGTTATGGGTGAAGTGAGTTCGTCGACAAATGCTAGTGCGTATGCAGAGTTTGAATGGGTGAGAGTGAATGTGAGTATTGTGATTATTGCTACGATTATTGTTTTGGATAGAGTAGCTATTAATTCATCAAGCATTTCAGTATATGATTTACTTATTTTAAAATTACAAAAGATGTCTCGGAGTTTGCTATTGTTTCCAATGGAGAAGTTTGAATCTCCATTAGATTCATCAATGATTTCTTTAGTGGTGTTAAGAGTGGGATTAAGAGTGTTGTTACGTGTTTTTATTTGTAAATAATCGATTACGTCTTTAGCAGTAATACCAAAAGATGATGAGACATTATAGATTTCACTATGCTGTCCATGTAATAAGATTGCTTCCAATGCTGGAACAATGTCGTCAATGTGGAGGTAATCTCTTGTTTGTAGAAGAGATCTCATGCTAATTTTGGGATCATTTTGTAGAAATTTTTTTGTAATAGTGGGAAAGAAAAATTCCTGGCGCATATCTTTGCAAACAACATTAAAGATACGAGCAATTTTGATGGAGATTTGATCTCGAAAAAGAGGATTACTTGATATTTCTCTTGAAAATTCTTTAAAGATTAGAGTTTGTAATAATTTTGTTTCGCCATAGATTGTTTCAGGAATGGTTTCATCATCTTCAGAGATAAGAATCTTTTCTTTTCTTAAACCATACTCAGCAGCGGAACCAACATGTAGGAATGATATCTGCTGATTTTTTTTATTATTTTGAAGGTATTTTCTAAGTAAGGTACAAATATTGAAAGCAATTTTAGGATTGCAATTATAAAGTTCTTCACCATTAGGAGGAAACATTTTAGACATTAAGTTGATGATTATATCTGGATTTGTTTCAGTGAAGATATTAAAAATTTTTTCTTGAGATTTATTATCAAGAATATCATATATGTGGATTTGGGTGTCACAATTATTATTGCTTCGATCGATACCAACTATTTTGGATAATGGATATTTTTTCTTGAAATAGAAGGCGATATTTCTACCGATGGGCCCATTGATACCAAGAATTAAAATATTCATTATTTCAAAAGTACCTTTTTGTATTCTTCAAATTCTTCAGACGCCATATTGTAGTCTTCAAATCTACCAATGTCTCGCCAGTATCCTTCAAATGGCATTACAGCTACACTCTTTTTTAATTTAAGTAGATCTATCATTAAGCTATCAAAACCGTAGCTACGTCCGCTGGGAATGTACTGAGTGATCTCTTTGCTGGCCATATAGATACCCATGCTGACATTAAAACTAAAAACAGGTTTTTCTTTAAAGGTAGTTAAAATTCCATTGCTATCATGCTCGATAATGCCAAGTTCACTGCTTATACTTTTTTTACAGCAAGAGATGGTAAAAAGATTTTGATTAGTTGTATGAAAATTATAGAGTGTATTGAAATTCAAATCAGAGAGCACATCTCCATTCATAACTAAAAAATTATCGGGAAGATCTCGAATTTTTACTAGTGGCCCCATGGTTCCCATAGGAATCTCTTCAAAGGAATAATCAATTTTTATTCCCCATTTTTTACCATTACCAAAAAATGATTCGAGCAATTCCGCCAAATGATTTACAGAGAGTGTGATGTGATCAAATCCATAGTGTATAAGTTGTCTGATAACAATTTCTAGGATCGGCATATCTCCCAATGGCATTAATGGTTTTGGAAATGTAATTGAAAATGGACGAAGTCTGGATCCCTTGCCACCTGCTAGAATTATTGCTCGTTTATTCATGATGAGTCGTCTGTCCTTTGCTACAAATTATAAATTACAAATTATAAATTATAAATTATAAATTATAAATGTTTCCTTTGTAGCGAAGTAAATTTTCCTCTTTTCTAAACCAATCGATGCTCTCTTTAATTCCCTCTTCTATAGGGAGAGATGGAATCCAGTTAGTAAATTCTTTTAGTTTTTGATTAGAACCAAGTAATCTGAAGACCTCACTATTTGTTGGACGTAATCTATTTTCATCGACTTTTATTTTAGCATTAGGATTTATTTCACTTATAATTACTTTTGCTAAATCTCCAATAGAGATTTCTTTTTGAGTTGAGATATTGATCTCTTCGCCAATGGTGTTTAGAGCGGCAGCGATTTTTATAAATCCAAGGGCAGTATCTTTTACATATACGAAATCTCTAGTTGAATTTAATTCTCCTAAAGAGATTTCAGTTGCACCTTGAAGTAGTTGAGTAATTATTGTGGGGATAACTGCTCTGGCAGATTGACGAGGGCCATATGTATTAAATGGGCGAACTATTGTTATTGGTAGATCGAAAGACAAACGAAAAGACTCAGATAATTTGTCGGCAGCAATTTTAGTAGCACTGTAAGGAGATTGACCTTGCAGTGGATGTTTTTCGTCAATAGGTACGTACTTAGCAGTACCATAAACTTCGGAGGTGGACGTGACTAATACTCTTTTAGTTTTCAATTCCTTCGAGGCCAGAAGAATATTTAAAGTGCCTTTTGTATTTGTATCAACATATGACTCTGGAGAATAATAACTAAATGGAATAGCAATAAGCGCGGCCAAATGAAAAACGATATCGATACCTTCAAGTGCATCTTTTACCCTCTTATAATCGCGAATATCACCAGGAAAAAAATCTATCCGATTTTTGATATCAGGAGGAAATGTATCTGCCCATCCCCAGTTATTGAAAGAGTTGTAAAAGACAAATGCACGTACATTTGCATTTAGAGAAACTAATTGCTCAACCAAATGGCTGCCAATAAATCCATCAGCACCAGTAACTAAAACATTTTTATTTTTAAAATATTCCATAATGTTTTTTATCACCTCTTTAATTTGCTGGCCACCTACCATTTTCTATTATCTTGAGATATAAAATATTGAGAGGTAAAGTGTAAAGTAAAGTTAAAGTGTTCTGCAATATGTTGGCTTTCTTTGGAGAGAGTGTGAAAGGGATTATTCACAGATATCTAGGCGCTAATTTCGTGGTGCCATTCATAGTAAGTGCATGTGCTTCAATTGGTTTTTTACTAATTTTTCAATTTTTGGCCATAACAAAATTAATTGTAAATAAGAATGTAAAGATTTCGCTCTTAGGAGAGATGGTTCTTTACATGGTGATGTCTTTCTTGCCGTTGGCCGTACCATTAGCAGTCTTGTTTGCAAGTATTTATTCTTTGAATCGTTTAAGTTCAGACTCAGAGTTACTAGCAATGCGATCATTTGGTCACTCACTCTTGAAGATGTTTATGCCTTTTTTAACAATAGGTATTTTAATTGCGGTTGCACTCTATTCGTTACATATGAAAGTTATTCCAGCAGCAGAAGTTAAATTGAAAGTGATTATGGCCTCGCTGGCCACCAAAGGTGTTTTAACTGATATAAAACCAGCACAATTTTTTACGGATATTCCCAATATAACAATCTATGCAGAGAAAGTTGCAAATGAAGGGAAGTTACTCACTAATGTATTTATGAATATAAAAGAGGATTCAGAGAAAGAGAGAGCAAAAGAAAAGATCATTATGGCCAAACAAGGGATGCTTTATGATGTATCTCCAAATGCATATTCTGGAAATTTTAAATTAAAATTAATTGAAGGAAATATAATTCAGGTTGAAAAAGATAATAAAGTAAAGGGAGATACTGAAAAAATTCTTTTCAAGGAATATCTCTACCCACTTCCTAAAACTCAACTAATAAAGGGTTTTACCGCTAAAGATAGTATGAGAAGCACTCGTGAATTAATGGAGGTGATTAAGGGTTTTTATTCTGGTGGGAACAAATTTTTCACTCTGGAAAAGGATATCGAAATAATCAGAAGTGAACTGGAACTTTACCTTAGAGTAAATAATTCTTTGCTATGTTTTATTTTTACTTTGTTAGGATTTTCTTTAGGCATTCAGAGAGGTCGTGGGAAAAATCAAAATTCAGTTTCAGTATCGTTGATTGTTTTAGTTCTATATTATGCAATACTATTTACTGGAATTAGTATGGCCAAAAGTGGAAAATTACAACCAGTTATTTCTGTCTTTTTACCATCACTTATCACTTTCACTCTTTCATGTTTTCTTGCAAGACGCTTGAGATGGATTGTATGATGAGATGAGATGAGATTTAAGGGGGGGTGTTCGTAATGAATAGTAATAATAATAATAAAATAGAAGATGAAAAAACTTGGGCATTAGTTACCGGAGCAACAAGAGGGATTGGCCGTGCTATATGTATAAAATTAGCGCAAAAGGGATTTAATATTTTGGCCCTATATAAAAATAATCATCAACTGGCGCAAGAGTTAAAGGATGAGATTGAAAATATAAATTTTAATTCAAACAAAAATTCAAAAATTTGCTGTGAAATTTTGTCGGCCGATCTAGAGGGCAATATTCAAGATATTATCGAAACACTAACTCCTGTAGTGAAAAAAATATCAAAGATATCAGTATTGGTGAATAATGCTGGTGCTACGAATGATATGTTGTTTTACGAGATGAATTCAAACGATTGGATGAAATCCATCAATGTGAATTTAAATTCAATGTGGGCGGTAACCAAAGTTATAATCAAACAGATGATAAGAAATCGTGGAGGTAGAATAATAAATGTTACTTCTGTAACAGCGGAAACAGGTAATGCTGGTCAAACAAATTATGCTGCTGCCAAGGGTGGAGTAATTTCATTTACAAAAGCATTAGCAAAAGAAGTTGCAAGACGAGGAATAACTGTAAACGCTGTAAGTCCTGGAGTGATTGAAACAGATATGATTAAAAATGTTCCTAAAGAGGTGATTAACTTTATTCCATTAGGGAGAGTGGGCCTGCCAATAGAGGTTGCTCATTTAGTAGCATTCTTAGCATCTGAAGAATCAGCATATATTACTGGACAAGTAATTAGAATAAACGGGGGGCTTTATACTTGAAATCTCAATCTCAATTTGTATTTGTATTTTACACTTGTATTACAATACTTATCAGTAATTTTTTTATTTTTACCTTTACCGCTATCATCACTAACGATGTTGAAGCGCGTGTTTCATCTGCGACTGGGGTTTCAGGGATGGATGAATCATTAGAGGAATACTATAAGCGATCAGATTTCAATTTCCGCAAATTGGGTATTCCACCAACCTTTGGACATAGGGTAAGTGAAGCATTTAAAAATAGTAATAATAAAAATAGTTCGCAAAAAGAGTTAACCATAAACGAAATAAAAGAACTCTATAGATTGGGAGTATCTTCAGATGAGATTGTGGATTTGAAAAACTCTTATAAAGAAGAAATTGATTATTTAAAATTGATTTCGTTAAAGAGAGGACTTAAAGAATGGAAAAAAAATATTTACGAACTAATCTCTTTAAGAAGTATGATAACAAAAGAGAAAATAAGTTTAGATGAAGCAGTAGAGTTGCTAGATAAGGGATTTAGTATACAGCAAGTGAAAAGTTTTTTTTATATCTTTGGAGCTGGTGCAAATTTAAAAATAATTAAAGAGATCAACGGAAATGGAATTGATTTAACAAAGAGTGCTTTTTTTATAAAAGCATTTCCAGTGGATACCAACAATGGCAAAAATCTTGAACCACTTTTTAAATTAAAAAAATCAGATGTTAATCTTGATGATCTAATAAAGATCAAAAAATTATTTGCAGATGATATTAAATTAACAGATATATCTAATCTAATTGAAAGAAAAATTGATTTAAACGATGTCTGCAAAATTAAAAGTATAGTCGGGGCAGAAATCAATCTTGAGACGATAAAATTTCTAAATGAAAAAAAGATTAACTTTGATACCTTTATTGAAATTTATTTGCTTTTGTCTGAGAAGTTTAAAATTTTTAATATTAAGGACGTACTCGATTTATCAATGTCAGTTCCGAATGTTGTTTTTATCAAAGATATTGTTAAAAACAATCCGGATCTTCAAGATATTGGAAAATTAAAAATCTTGGCAAATGAGATTATATTTCCTCAAGAGATAAAGTGGGTGAGAATGCTAATGCCGGATATGACTTTAAATCAATTGCTAAATATTGTGGAAGATAGAATACCACTGATTGAATATGTGGAACTTAAACGATTATGGCCGGATATAACCATTGCAGAGGTTAGAGAATTTATAAAATGGGGTGGAAGTAGTGAAATGGTTAAACGTTTATTGAAACGTTATCGATATAAAAACTTTAAAGATTTTTTTGAAGAGATTCGTACGGCATTGGCAAATGAAGAAAGTGAGGATAATGATTGGAGTGAATCGAAACCTTTTGATAACAAATATTTTGGATTAAAAAAGTTGGTTCCATTATTTAAAAATGTCTTAACTACTACTAATGTTATTTTTGAAAAATTAGATGCCAATAATGAAAATAATTTTATGGTTAAACTACTTGAGGCAAAGGGTGAGGCGAATGCAAGCAAGGGGTTGGACTATAATATAAATGCAAATACAAATGCAAATACAAATTGGGCATTTCAAAAAATCTATCCCTATATAATGCAAACTCCATTTAGAGCATTAGAAATAAAAGAGATGGAGCTAGACGTTCTTAAGGCAAATCGCTTGTTTGAAAAAAAAGTAACAGAGTTGACCAGATTTAAGGAAAAGTTTTGTAAAAATCTTCTTCAAAAGATGACTTATTTTAGAGATCTAGCAAATGAATCAGTCTACTCATACATTTTTAACGAATATATCAGCGATAGTATTGTTTACGGATGCGAACATAAAACCATAGACTATCAACTACTATCGAATGTTTTAAAACCAACAATTCATATGATTGAAAATTTGGAAAGAGACACTAGTAAAAATAGTCAAACTTCTATAGATAATGAAAAACAAAAATTGATTGAGTTGATGAGAGATTTAATTACATATTCAGCATTAACAGAGATTGCCAAAGATAGAGCTAGTTACATTAAAAATCAAAACAATTATTATGAGCTAATCTATAAGTATGCTCAAAGAAGAATGGAAATTATTGATGAAAATAATATCAAATATATGCAAGGTAGTGATGGATATGTAGCAGATGATAGCGCAGAACTGATGAAGATGGTTGAATCGGTTCAAGCAGATGAAAAATATTGGGTAAATAAGAGAGCTTTTGCGAATAGAATTGTCAAAATATATGATGCGGAAGATGTATGGAATAAGGTATGTGCAGGGAAGAGTTGCATAGATAATCCAGAAGTGACAAAGACGAAAAAAGATAAGCTTAAGAATAAACAAAAAGATGATAGTGAAAATAAAATAGATTTGGATGAGAATGATAACTTTCTTTGCAAAGTACTAGATTACAAGGGAAAAAATCAATCGGAAGTGATGATTAAATTATTTAGAGAGGATGCAAAGGAGGAAGTTAAAGAAGGAAGTAAAGTAGGAGCAAAAAAATTGGCGAACTCTGAGTTGATAATAAATACATGCAAGAAACTTTTAGAGGAAGAGGGATATGCTACTACAGGCACATTCACGGAAGTAGTCACAGATCAAAATATAATTAATCTTTCAAAGAAACAATTATTCTCCACTAAGTCTGTGAAAAGCTCGAAGCTTTTTTTGAAAGATCTAATAAGAGATGATAAAATATTCCAACTTGCAAGAGAGGATGCTAATGTCCTTAGAAATGCTAGTACAACAACGAAGAAGAAAAAGTATATTTATTTAATGGAGTATTTGAAAAAATTGGAAAATAGTTTTGAAGTAGTTTTAGCAGATGAAGATTTTGATTATAGAGTGAGCAGTTGGATAGATGATGCAAATTCAACTATTGAATTAAAAACCAGCATCTTGGCCCATTATTTAAGAACCAAGAATACATCAAGATTTTTAAATAACTACTTTAAACTTTCATTAGCAGAAAGATACAATGTGTTCTTGAATTTAAATAAATCGAAAAGATATTCTGAACTAATGAAGAAGATGCTTTTTAATTGATTTTTAATAGGAGAAGAAGGAGGAAGAGAGATATGGAAAATCAAATTAATTTAACTTATAAACAATTAGAAATAGATTCTTTGGGGGAACAATTTTATGATGCTCCAATAAATATAACATCAACGTATGATGAAAATTGGATTAAATATGAGAGTGATAATAGAAGAATTTTGTTTGAGAATGTAATTAATGTTTGTGATAATGTTGGTTTATCATCACAAATCCCATTATCATTTGAGCTAGCGGGACAAAGAAAAAAACTCTATTTTAATCCAAAGGAGACAACCTTTGCGATTGTTACCTGTGGAGGATTATGTCCAGGAATAAACAATGTAGTACGATCTGCGGTTATGAGAGCATATTACGGATACAATGCTAAAAAATTTTATGGAATACCATTTGGCTATCAAGGTCTTGTTCCAGAATTTGGATATTCACCAAAAGAGTTAACACCAAAAAGTGTTCGCTATATTCATGAACAGGGTGGAAGTGTATTAGGATCTTCTCGAGGGAATCAGGACGTGAGGAAAATTGTAGATACCTTAATTAAGTTAGAGGTAAATTCTCTAATAACTATTGGTGGTGACGGAACATTTCGAGGTGCGAATGAGATTTATGAAGAGATTAAGAGACGTGGATTAAAAATTTCCGTTGTAGGTATTCCAAAAACCATCGACAATGACTTATTATATATCGATAAAACTTTTGGTTTTGAAACCGCATTTTCAGAGGCAGCAGAAGCAATAACTAGAGCACATGTCGAAGCAACAGGAGCTCCTAACGGTGTTGGCCTTGTAAAATTAATGGGACGTCATTCGGGATTTATCGCTGCCTATGCCGCCTTGGCTTTAAGAGAAGTGAATATGGTTTTAATTCCAGAGCAAAAATTTAAAATGGAATCGGTGATGAAGTTTGCTGAAAAGAGATTAGCAAACAGAGGTCACATGGTAATAGTTGTAGCTGAGGGAGCAGGTCAGGAATATTTTAAAGAAGAGAGAGATGAAAATGGTAAACCTAAAAAAGATGCTTCCGGAAATGCCAAGTTGGAAGATATCGGACATCTCTTAGAGCAAGAGATTAAAAAATATTTTAAGCAAAAAAATATTGAACTTAATTTAAAATATATTGATCCAAGCTATATGATTAGAAGTGCTCCTGCCTACCCTACCGATGCAGTCTTTGCAGGCCAATTAGGAAGTTATGCAATTGATGCCGCTATGGCCGGAAAAACAGGACTTACTATTGGATATTGGAAAGGATCTTTCACACACCTTCCTCTAAAACTTGCAACCTCAGGTCGTAATGTAATCTCTTTAGAGAGTGAATTGTGGCAAAGTGTTCTGAAGGCAACAGGGCAACCATTTGATTTACATTGATTTGAAAGTTGCTTAGAGGCAAAGTAATTGATAAAGTGAGCGATGTTATTATCATAGATCATTTTAACATTAGGTGAAAAAAAATATGACATCCTCATCCTCATCCTCTTCCTCTTCTAAAGATAAAAAATTTTATATTAATAATGCCATTGCATACCTAAATGGTCCTCCACACATTGGCCATTTACTAGAGTATGTTCAAATCGATGCTGTTGCTCGTTTTTATAAAATGAAGGGTGAAAATGTAGTATTTCAGGTTGGAACTGATGAACATGGAGTGAAGATCTATGATACTGCTACTAAGATGCAAATCACTCCTCAAGAATTGGTTGATCAAAATTATTTACAATTTGTGAAGATGTTTGAAGGATTAGGATTATCTCACGATAGAATTCTTCGAACTACTGATAAAGAAAAGCATCTTCCTTCTGTTGAAAAGATGTGGAATGTTTTAATGTCGAAGGGAGATATTTATAAGAAAAATTATAAAGGAACCTACTGCGCTGGTTGTGAATCTTTTAAGACGGAAAGTGAGCTAGATGATAGTGGTAAATGCCCTATTCATCAAAATCAAACTCCAAAGATTGTGGAAGAAGAAAATTATTTCTTTAAATTATCCAAGTATCAAGATCAAATTGAAAAAATTATTGAAAGCGATCAATATGAGATAATTCCTAAGAGTAGAAAAAATGAAATCTTGTCGTTTATTAAAGGTGGTTTGCAAGATGTAAGTTTTTCTAGACCTGCAGATATTTTACCTTGGGGAATTAAAGTTCCCGGAGATCCAAATCATGTTATCTATGTTTGGTGTGATGCTTTGGTAAACTATATCTCTGGTTCTGGTTATGGTTATGATGATGAGAGATTTGCGCGTGAGTGGCCAGCGCAAATTCATTTAATTGGAAAAGATATCTTGCGCTTTCACGCCGCCATTTGGCCAGCAATGCTTTTGAGTGCAGGAATTGATTTACCAAAAAGAATTTTTGTTCATGGATTTATATTAGCACCATCTGGACAAAAGATGTCTAAATCAGAGGGCAATGTAATTGATCCAATTTTGTTACTTGAAAAATATGGGCCAAACCCTATTCGCTATTTTATGCTTCATTCGATAAATGCTGGATCTGATTCTGCATATTCAGAGGATTTATTGATCGAAAGCTATAATTCCAATTTGGCCAACAACTATGGAAATTTGCTTAATCGTACACTGGGTCTGGCGAAGAAAAATAATATAACTACAATTGATGGAATAGATAAGAGTAAATTAACTGATGATGATAAAGAGTTATTGTCGAAGATTGATGTAGACTTAGTTGCTAAATACTTAGAGAAGATGGGGCACTTTGAATTTAATTTTGCACTCGATGCAGTCTTTGCTTTCTTGTCAGAAGTTAATCGCTACTTTACTAAAATGGCACCTTGGGGACTAAAGGGAGAAGAAAACCTTCCACGCCTAAAACAAATTCTCTATATCACTTTAGAGTCACTTCGAGTTGCAACTATCTTGTTAACCCCGGTTATCCCAGAATCAAGCAAGAAATTTTTCGATTACTTCTCGATTAAGCGCGATTCATTTAAGGATACAACATTCGATTATAATTTGTGTTTTAATATCGCAGAAGGGTTGATCCTTTTTCCAAGATTGGAAAGAGAGAAAGAAAAAGAAAAAGAGAAATAAAAGCATGATTGATAAACCTATCTGGGTGATTGTAGGAACTAGACCTGAAGTAATAAAGCAGGCAGCTTTATATAATGCCCTTAAAAATAAATTTGGTCAGGACAAAGTAGCATTGATTGGGACTGGTCAACATAGAGAACTCTTAACGACGGCCCTCGAGCAATTTGATCTTAAACTTGATTATAATTTTGATTTAATGAGTGAAGCTCAAACTCCTGCTGAGATTGCTGCAAAAATCATTTTAAAATTTAATGAGATTTTTTCAAACAGCTCGAGGAGTGCTACTAAAGATGCCAAACCTAAATGGGTAATAGTTCAAGGGGACACTACCACCGCTGCAATGGCAGCATGGGTTTCATTTTTAAATAAGATAAATGTTATTCATAATGAGGCCGGGCTTCGTACCTGCGATCTCTATAATCCTTTTCCAGAGGAAGCAAACAGAAAAATAATCTCAAGTATAGCAACACTTCACTTAGCTCCCACTATTAGGGCCAGAGATGTTTTAACTAGAGAGGGAGTGAGCGCTGATAAAATATTTGTAACTGGAAATACAGGAATAGATGCCTTTAGATTAATGCTAAATAAACAAATTCCAGAAAATATTAAGAGAATTATTAAGGATAATCAAAATAAAAATAATAGATCAATAGTACTTCTTACCGCCCACAGAAGAGAATCAGAGGGAGAACCAGTTATTCGCTGGTTTGAAAATTTGAAAGAATTTGTAAATAAACACTCTGATCTTCATATCATCTATCCTATGCATCCAAACAATGTTGCTCGTCCTTGGGCCAAAAAGATTTTAAATGATCACCCTCAAATATCTTTACTAGAACCATTAAACTATTTGCAAACTGTTCACGCCATTGCCAACTCCAGATTTGTAATTACAGATTCAGGAGGAATTCAAGAAGAAGCGGCCACTATTAATATCCCTGTAGTTGTTTGCAGGAAAGTTACCGAGCGAATGGAAGCAGTAGATGCCGGCATTGCTAAATTGACTAGTTTTGATTCAAAAGAGTTTTTTGAAACACTTGAGTGGGCCAATGATCTAGGAAAGAAATTTCAAAACAATAATCAAGATAATAATCAGAAGAATAAACAAAACAAAACACTATTACCTAATAATATCTATGGCGATGGTTTTAGTAGTGAAAAAATTGCTCAAATTCTTTATGATCAGTATGATCAGTATGATCTTTATGAAAACCACTAATAATAACCGTTTTATATTTTTCTTTTTTTGTCTTTTTTCTTTTCTTATTGTTCTGATTCCAATCTCTAATTCTGTTAGGGCCCTATTTTTAAATATTAATGCTAATGATTTTTCCATCTACCAACAAGCAATCTACGATTTATCATTTGATAATTTAAATCCCTACTTAACAATAAAAGGAACGGGAATTTTTAATGATCACGTAGATCCTATAATCTTTTTAGCAGCACTATGGTGCAAAGTTTGGGGATACACACCCTACTCTCTAATCTTTTTTGAATGGATGTGGTTTGTTTTGCTTATTATATGTACATTTGTTTTGATCAAAAATGAGAGAAAAAATAATACTGCTAAAATTTTATTTTCGCTATCACTAATAATCTTCTCACGCTCATTTCTTCAAGGATTGGAATTTCCCATTCACCCAACAACATGGTCAATGCTTCCACTCTTTTTACTTTTTTATTTTTTAATTAAAGATAAATTTATTCCAGTAGTAATTTTTTCATTTATTATCTGTTGGTACAGAGAGATTTTTCCACTGATGCTGATTTCTTTCAGCAGTTATTTTTTATTAAACAAAAAATTCAAGCGATTCGTAGTAATATTTTCAATAGGCGCTACTCACTATTACCTCTACTCTCATCTACGACCAATTCTTTTAGGGCCAACAGTTGATTATGGAGATACTCTTTTAAAACAACTTATAGAGCAGCACATATTTTTTATATGGGAACGTTTTAAAACTTTCTCCTTCCCCTATAAAGTATTTGTTCCCTATATTTTTATATCTTTATTGTTTTTTAAATATGAGATTAAGATTAAATCACTTCATCCTCTTCAATCACTTCAGTCACTAATAAAACACCCGCTTACAGCAGCAATACTCTTTGTGGGCCCAATGTTTTTTTTACATGCACTTGCCAACTACATGGTTCATCATCACTCTGTACCCATGATAGTACCGTTCTTGGCAGTCATCATATTCTCCTCTCTATCAGATCACATCCTTAAGAATAAACTACTACTATATTCCATCATTATTATTTTCCTCTGCCTCTCATCATCTAGATATACTAAGATGGTGAAAAACACTTTATTGCTAGATAAAGATGCAAATTATTC
The DNA here is from genome assembly GCA_015232355.1 of Oligoflexia bacterium. Taxonomy (GTDB): domain Bacteria; phylum Bdellovibrionota; class Bacteriovoracia; order Bacteriovoracales; family Bacteriovoracaceae; genus JADFZW01. Next base: position 90,795 of record JADFZW010000016.1, on the reverse strand, counting down.
CTATGAGGAAGCTAGAGAAAAATTGCGTGCGCTCAAAGAAATAAAAGATAAAATTTACAAGATAGTAATTCTAAACAAAGATACAAAAATTTTGGCCAGTGGTGGAGTTATTGCGAGCATATTAAAACCAAATATGAAATTATATCAATTTTGTGAAGTAACAGATAATACTTTAAGCTTTGATTACCTATTATTAGAAAAACGTGCTCATGGTGATTTAAATCCTTTGGTCTTCAAAGATATTATTCAAATTGAAAGTGATTGCATGAAATATAAAGCGGAAACAGTCATAGATAATCAATTCTTTATTTTAATGAAGGGTAATTTCGATGATAGATGCTTAAAGATGAGCAAGCGCTGGCCAACTCCTTCAACACTTATTCCTAAGGAGAAAGCATAGAAGGCATATCGGTAAGGCAAATAAACAATTAAATTTTAAGAACCGATACATGTCCTTTTTTTGCATATGAAATAATTTTAGAATCTCCAGTGATCAAAAAAGCATTAAGATGTCTGGCAGTCGACACGATTATTCTATCTGCAGGATCACCATGAAAATCTTCTAGTTCAGCACTATCGCAAGCGATCTCTTCATTGAATGGAGCATCGATAATTCGTGATCGATATTTTCCTTGCTTTATCCACTCTAGGATTGGTAGTGATATGGTTAACTTCTTTTTTGATATCTTAGTAGCAATTTCCCACATTGAAATTGGTGCAAGAAAGAGGCGATGATCATAAGCAGCCTTTTCAATTTGATCTAAAATTTTTGTTCGTTTGATTCGTTCATTACCATCTACAAGCCAAACCCATGCACAGGTATCAAGAAGTAAAGGTGAGATAGAAAGTGATGATGATGTTGTTGAATTTGAAGAGGACCGTGCTTTATTCTTCAGCATCCCATTTCTCTCTTGTAGGTTTTGTTAAATCTTCAATATATGTTACATGATTTGCCAGAGAACCAAAAATTGGTGAAGGTTGTTCGTACTTTTCAGCAGGAACAACACGAACGACCGGTACTCCTCTTTTGGTGACAATGTATTCGATGTGTTGACTAGCAACTTTATCCATCAAAGCGAGACAAGTTTGCTTGAATTCTCCTGCGGAAATTTGCTTGACTACTTTTTTCACTTAATACCCCTTTTTTTTAAAGGCAAATATACATGTGTCCATGGCCATGTCTATAGACATATGTATAATATTATCTATTTTTAGAATAAAAAGCAAGAGGTATTTTTTTTGAGAAAATGAAAATGTGAAAATGTGCCACACTCCAAATGGTAGCAACAGTACATTAGTTGCTATAGAACTACCAAAGGTAAAGTGGCACCATCACCATTACGAGAGTTGCCCGAGTGACGACACTTGTGGGACCAGTCGGATCAAAAGAATTAATTTAATTGTTTTTTACACTCAAGAAATAATCAAAAACACCGATCAGTTTAGTTAGAATACATAGTAATAATAAAAACAAAGAAAAGACGAGGAGATGAGGATGCGAATCTTTTGGAATAAACAAAAATTGATTACATCCATTCTAATATTGATATTTTCTATATCAGTCACTTCTCTAGCAAAAGATGAAGTTAAAGAAGTTAAAGAAAACGACAAAGAATTGTTGAAAGCAGAAGACGGACTTAAAAGTCTATCGCAAAAATTGAGAGAAGATTATAGCGAGATGGATGGTTACTTAGATACACTTCTGCTCGCAGTTTTAACTGAGCAACACGTGCTAAGCTTAGGCGGTCCTGGTGGATCGAAAACTAAAACTGCTAAAGATGTTTTAGATGTGCTTAAAGGGAAATTATTTAATTTGCAATTTTCCCCTAATACTAAACAAGAAAAGATTGTAGGTTCTATCAAAGGCAAAGAATTTTTAGAATCAGGAAAGCTAGATTATGAAACTTCACAGAGCTTACTTACCCACGACTATGCAATCTTGGATGAAATAGACAAAGCAAACACAGAAGTGCTGGCATCAGCACTCTCAGTGCTGCTCGAGCGCAAAGGAATGGTAGGAGATAAGGAGATCAAGGGAAACTTAAAGACAGCGCTCATTACATCGAACATGACCTTGCATGAATTCTTAGAGAAGTTTCGAAATACGAATGATGGTTCAACTGGAATGGCATTACTCGACCGGATTTTATTTAAGGTTTTAGTAGTAAACAGATTATCATCGGCAGAGTCGCTATTTAAAGTTATGAATGGCTGCCAGAAAGAAAAGGGAAAGGATAAATCCACGTGTCCACTCCTTAAAGATCTGCAAGTGCATTTACTAAAAGATCAAATCAGCAAAATAAAAGTTCCAGAGGAAGTTATGAAATTAAGTGCCCATCTGTGGATGCGCTTGGGCCTTGCACTCGAGAAAAAACAAAATGAAGATCAACAGATGTGTATCGAAGATTCGAAGAGTATGCCGTTTCCCTATACGATGACTAATCAATTTACCAATAGAGGAGCAATCAGTAGTTTGATGGATGTAATGAAAGCAGCAAAGTATCTAGAGCTGGTAAAAGGTAAAAATAGCAATGATAAAAGTACTTTATTAGATCCAAGCAAAGTCTGTTTATCACCCGAAGATTTAATCTACACACAATCGCAGATGATAATTCAAGGGCCAGATAAATTAGATCCAGGCACACCTCAAAATCCCAACATGTGTCCCTCTGGAAAACTACTAGAAAAAATAAGGACTCAATATGCTCACAATCCCCGCACACTAAAAATGATTGAAGATTTACAATTTGAACGTAAAACATTTGCCAGTATTTACTTAGAGATTTTAAAAATCTATCAAGATGAATTAGTTAATCTAGGATCGAAAGCATTAATGGATAAGATATATTCAAAAGGAAGTGATATATCTACAATCTCTGAAAAAGAGAAAGGAGAGATTAATTTAAAAATTGCTTCGATAAGAAAACTAATTGAAGAGAAAAGAAAAAAAGAATTTGCAAACGGTGAAGAACCATCAGGTGTTGCAGAGGTTGCAAGGGAGAAAGCGCTACAAGAGTTAGCAGAGCTAGAGAAGATGTTAGAGTTAAGTAAAAGTGTAAAAGAAGATACAAGTAAAAAATTACAAGAACAAGCGGAAGAAGAAAAAAAGAAAAAGTTAGCACAAGAAGATGAAGAGAAAAAATTAAAAGAAAAGATTGAAGAGCACAAAAAGAAATTCGGGGACAAAGAAGTGACTACACTTTCGGGACATAAATTTTATCACTTTTCTGATTATCCTCCGTTCGTAAATGACGGCAAAGAAGCATGGAAAGACGAAGAGGGATTGATGTGGATGAGTAGCTTTGTTCAAAAGAAAACGTATGAAGAGGCAATTAAGTATTGCCTGGACTTAAATCCACCTGACGTTAGAGCTAGTATAGAAAAAGCACTTAACGAAAGAGAAGAAATTTTAAAACCAATGCGTGGAAATGGAAGTCTTGATGATCGATTAAAGACCAAAGATGCTCGCAGAAAAAAGAGTCAAGAATTAGCAGCGAAACTTCCGCCACCAGCTTGTCGTGCTCCCAACCTAGAAGAGTATGAACTTTTTGAAGATAAGATGAAAAATAAGGGTGGAAAATATCAAGAACAAATATTCAAAATAAACGGCCAATGGTTCTGGTCGTCTTCGCTCTACGGTTCCAGCAATGCCTTCTATTTTGATGGCTACTATGGCGCCGTCGACGACTACGGTCGCAGGTATGGCAAGTCAGCGCGCTGTGCTTGCAGTCCCTGAGCGTTGGGTTTTTAGGGTTGCGCATGCAACCCTTTAATGATTTGTTTTATTAGCTCGGCCCGTCCGAGCTTTCTTTTCTTTTCTTTTCTTTTTCTTTTTCTTTCCTGTCGGCATTGCCGACAGGAAAAATATTTTTTTATAATTGTGTAACAATTATGAGTGACATATATAAATATTATTTCTAGAGCAAAACTTTTTTATCGATAGAGCATGAGTATCATGTTCTTTCTGGGCATGTAATTAATAAATTATTAACTGGATCCTTAGCTATTTCGACAGATTTTTTAATAAGTGAGTGATATGAAAAATTTAAAAATATTCTATTTTTTCTATGTTTTTATTATTGCAACATTTGTGATTCCTTTCGCTTTTTCTGGAACATTTTTTTGGCCAACAGTTTTATCAAATCATCGCAATTTTTTCTTTGTATTGATAGCAGGGATGGCACTTTTTAGTTTTAGTTCGAGTATACGTTCTCATATTGGAAGATACCTTGATTTTAATTTAGAATCAAAATTAGAATTTAAAATAATAGCAGGCATTTCCATATTTTATCTTCTCTCTTATATCAAGATGGTACTCCTAAATTATTATTCCTTTGCTGTTGATGGAATTGATTTTGCGGTAGTAGATCATATGTTGCCGTTTACGGCAGCAGGAAAGTTTATGTATCATACGGTTCTTGGATATAATCACTTCGCTATACATGTTACTCCGTTTCTTCTACTGCTCTATCCGATTCATAAATTTTTTAGTGATCCACACTTCTTCTTATTGCTTCATCCGTTTGTACTTTGGTCTGCTGTAATTCCATTATACTTCTTAATGAAAAAAATGAATATTTCATCAACATATAAGATTATAATTCTATTTTTATTTTTTAATTATAATCCTGTAATACGAGTGTTACGCTATAATTTTCACTTTGAAGTTTTTTATATTCCCTTATTCTTGTGGGTATTCTACTTTTTTGAGATTAGAAAATGGTGGGCCCTTCTATTTACCGCCATTATTATTAATACAATAAAAGAGGATGCTAGCTTGTATTTGCTTTCTACATCGTTGGCGCTGACAGTGCTGCTTATAATGAGGAAAACAATAGGGAAAAGCAATTTGAAAGGGATATGGTTTTTGATGGCGGCCGCAGCGGTGTCTGCTGCATTTTTTTATCTAAACTTTTCTATTATCATACCTGCTAGTCGTGATCCCAGCATTCAGACAATAGTTATGACTTCCATAATTTCAAAATATGGAACTACTCAAATAGGAATTATTTTAGGAATGTTAACTCATCCACTAGATGTTTTGGTGGACGTATTTAAAAGTGGAGCATTAAAAGAGTTGATGTGTTTTTTGTTTTTACCTCTATTAACTCCATTTCATTTAATAGCTACTTTCCCACAAGTTGCAATAACTGCGACATCTAATTATTTTGATATTAGAATGCTATTAATTCACTACTCATCTGCTTATATACCATTTGTTTTTTACTCTTTTTTGCTATTTTTAAATGGAGATTCTTTTCTGCCTTCTAATATAACTAATAAACAAACTTATGCAAATAGTTTAAAGATTGCAATGGTACTAATATTTATTTTAGGAAATTCTATTGGTAGTGGATATATACGCTATAATCAAATAAATTCAGGGTATGGTGATTTTACAAAAATTAAAAAATTAATAAACATCGATGAAGAATTTAGTTGTATTCAGGGCCCACTAGTTCCTCATTTTAAATACAACTACAAGAATGGAAATATAAAAAATATTGCAATATTTACCAAAGAGTGTTTGGATAGAAATATGAACGTTAATATGAATGGTAATATGAGTGTGAAAAATTATCTATTTAATACTACTTTAGGTAATTATCCATACTCAAAAAATGAGACATTAGAGTTTATTAAGATTTTAGATGATAATAAAAATTATATAAGATTTGATGTTGGCGAATTTGTGCTATTTCAAGATAAAGAGATAAGAAAATGGAAATAAAACAACCAGAAGAGACACTTCAACTACAACTACAGCTACAATTACCTCAGTATATGAAAGAGCTTGGTTGTGCTATCACTATTTGTGATCGCGATGGAATAATTTTATATATGAACGATCTATCAAAAAAAACATTTGCAAAATCTGGGGGCGAACAACTTATTGGAACAAAACTTTGTGATTGTCATCCGGAACCTGCAAGAACTAAATTGATGGAGATGCTTGCAAGTGGAAAGGGTAACAGTTATACAATAGAAAAAAACGGTATAAAGAAAATGATTTATCAAACGCCATGGTTTAAAGATGGTGAGTATAGTGGTTTTATGGAATTATCATTACCGATACCATATCAAATGCCACATTTTATTCGACCCGCATTTTAGTCGGCCGGCACCTGCGTGTGTATTGTCTTAAGATAAGCATAAACTTCGTCACAAAAGATAATAAAATCGTTAATTCTATTTTTTAAGATACTTTCTAATATAGGCAATTCTAATTTATTATAATTATGAACCCTATCATTTTATGCATTCTGCTTTTAATATCTTCGCTTATAATTTTTTCTTTAGATATTAATTCGAATGATTCACGACTATTTTTGGGTGTTCCTAATTTAAATTTTGCAACCAAATAGTTAGCGATATCGATAGTTTGTTCGCAAGCACGTTGCAGATTTAAAACGATTGAATCTTGTTTAGTGATATTTTGTAAGTTCAGAGGATTATTGCCGTACTCTTCTTTAATTCGTTCTATACATCTTTTGATGGATGTTGTTTTTTCTAAAATAACTTCCATACATTTGCTCCAAATTCATTTTCTAATATTAATGCTCGTTCTTCATTTAGTTTTTGATATAGAGAAAGTGTGATCATTTCATTAAATAATCTTTTTTCATTATCATTACAATAAATTACTCTTTTGTTTTGTAAGATTTGGATTTTTAGAGCAAGAGGTGCTGTTAAATAGTTTATTAAATCCACATCATATCCTATAATCGCTGCTAATTCTTGGGCCGAATCGAATAAATTACTAGCATTTACTGTAATGTTATTTAGTAATATAGAAATGTCTATATCACTGTCATAGGTCATATTACCTTTTGAGTAGGAGCCAAAGAGGTAGATTGCTATAGGATTATACTTGTTTTTAAGAAAATCTATAATTTTATCTTCCATTATTCACTCTTGACGACAATTATGGACGTATATAAAATTGTAAAATAATTGTAACATCAAAGGAGAATATATGTATACGAAAATTTTTATAGGAGATATCTATTTTAGAAGATTAACTTTAATACTCATATTTTCAGGATTTAATTTATTATTATCGCAAACTACTACCTTTGCAAAATGTAATGGTGAAATTTCAGATATAAAGAATATGAAAGAGCTTATTGTTGAGCTTTCAAAAAAAGAATATGAACATGAAAGTACTAAATGTCTTTTAGTTTTTGATATAGATGAAACTTTATTTACAAGAGATTTTCCAGATTTTTGTGAAAAAAGAAAGAAAGAAAATAAGGATGTAAAACTTTTCACATGCAAGAGTGAAAAAATAGACACTTTAGCTACTATTGAAGAGTTATCGAATGATACAAAAGTGATTAATAAGGTTTTCCTAGAAATATCTGAGCAAAAATCAAATTTATTGAAAAGAGTTGATTATGCATCGATGTGCCTGATGGAAGATGATATTCCTGAAATATTTACCAAATTACAAAAGAAAACAAATTTCGATATCATGGCCTTAACATCCAGACCTGCAGGAGAAAAATTTTATTCAAATACAAATAATGAATTAAAGACATTTGGAATTGATTTTAGCAAAAAAGCACCCAAGGTAATTGATAAAAAAGATTTGGCGGGAATTCCAAGAAGTCCAGTGATGAGTGATCAAGACTTTAAATTGATGAATTATTCGCAAGAAAGTATAGAGAAAGCTTTAAGTGAAGATGAATCTATTGATAAAAAAAATTTAGAATATTATCACGGTAGACAATATAACTTAAGATTACAACCACAAACTGTGATGTATAAGGATGGAGTATATTTAACTACTTCCAGAGATAAAGGTAAAATGCTATACCTATTCTTAGCTCGAAATAAGCTTCAATATAATTGCATTTTGACTATTGATAATTCAAAGAAAAATGTCGAAGCTTTTGCGAATACTTTCAATAATTATGAGGAGAAGAATAAAAATCCACCTGTGCAAAAGAACAATTCAATAAAAATGGATTTGTCTAAGTCAAATGATTTGCGAAAAGCATTACTGAAGAAAAAGAACACTCAGTATTTAGATTCACAAGGATCACAAAATAATTCTTTAAATAATTCTTTAGATAAATCTTCAATAATTCAACAACCGCTTCAATGCCCTAAAATATTTAAATCATTTTTTTATAAAAATACAAATCTATAATCTCAGTCTGACGATACCTAATACGACGCCTAATACAATACAAAACCATTTTGCTTTTATTTTTATTATGAAAATATTTCAAACAATGCATATATTATCTCAAGTTATTAAAAGATAATTCGAAGAGAATATAGGTCGTTGTAGCATGGAAGGTGCAAGTAAAACATACAAAGGAGGGTATAAATTTTCCGCCAGAGAGGTGGGTTTCTATGAAAGACAAAGAAATCACCGATGAAAAGATAGATTCTGAAAAGAATTCTACCTATGTTTCTGCACTAACCAATCATCAAGTTAACATTACTCGAAAGAATACTTCTATTATTGATCAATTTATCGAAGCAGAGAGTGTAAATAGTGTAGATATTGTAGATAGAAAATTTTTGATAAAAAAATGTCATCGTTGTGGAAGTATAATAGAATCATATACGGAAGTTAAGCAGTGCCCTTCATGTAAAAAACATTTTCTTCCGATTAATTATTTTTCTAAGGTTTCTAAGATTTCTAAGGTTTCTAAAGTTTCGAAGGTTTCCGAAATTACGAATGATTCGAAATTAAGTAGTCAAAGTGATTATTCAAAGATGTTTTCATCTACGGATGAATTATCGGATGATGATTTAATAAAAGGGTTATATGTGCTTTGGTAGTAGATTGCAAAGCTGAGGTTGATGATATTTATGGAAGATAAGAAAGATAAACCGAAGAAAAAAAATATGCGGGCACTGAATGAAAAGTACACGCATAGAATGACCTTTGTTAAACAAGCTCACGAGATGAAATATAAAGGCGATTTTTTAAATGCTATTAAATATTATAATATTTATCTGAATCTGATAGCAGAGGTTAAGGATATAGAGCTTGTAAATCTTTCTCCAAAGCATTTTGATATAAAAAGAGAATTAACTGAGCTACTTCTGATAAGTCACATCTATTGGGAGCAGGTGAAAATATTGGATCGCTCTCCTAACTTAGAGAAAGAATTTAGGCGTTGCCTTGAAAAGTTTTTGGAGTTTACAGTTGGACTTGATTATCAGATTGTAAACGCAGAGATGCTTCGAAAATTCATTAGAAAGGATAAAAATATTCACAAATTAGAGTTCAAAGAGGCATATAAACGAATATATATTGACTCAAAAAAATGTTATGTGGCCACTCATTGTTTTGGTAATGATCATGTTATTACCAATGAACTTAGATGCTTTAAAGAGTTTCTGTTAGATCATTACTTTAAGCATGGACATTTGTTTGTTAAAAATTATTATTTTGTTTCATTGCCACTAATAAAATTTTGCGAAAAGCATTTGCTGTTGTCATTCATACTGACTAATCTTATTTTCAGACCATTACTTGTCATTTTTTTTATGATCCACTATGTTTTTAGAAGGATTTGTAGGAAAAATTTGTAATTGACATGCTATCTTAATACTATCTTGATTTTACTTTTTTACTTTTACATTCAGGTAAATTTCTATTAATCTTTTGATTTATGAATGCAAGTAATAATCAAAACCAAGTAGAGATAGAGACTAAGTTGCAATTTTTAAGAGAGTATAAATTAGAGGGAAATAAATTGGATATTTTAATATATCCTCATACTGTTCTGTCTAAAAAAGCTCTTGAAATTGATATTACTAAAATTACTCCAGAATTAATAAATCTCGCAAAAGATATGCTTTATACTTTATACCTAGCGCCAGGAGTGGGACTTGCAGCACCTCAAGTAGGTAAAAGTTTTCGATTGATTGTTGTGGATGTTGATTACACACGAGATAAGATTGTTTCGCTTGATCTTGATAGTGAGGGTGACAATGGTGAAAGTGTAGATGAAGATAGTGAGGAGGATGAGGATTTAGAAGAAGAAGAGGATGATGATATTGATGAAAATGATGAGAATAAGAAGAGAGGGAAAAAAGTAAAAGCTAAATACAAGCTTGATAATTTTCATCCACTAGTTCTTATCAATCCTGTGATTGTAAATCGTGTGGGTATCACAAAATGCAATGAAGGATGCCTATCACTTCCTGGCATTCATGAAGATGTAGAGAGATCACTAGAGATTGATGTGGAATATTTCAATCTGAAGGGAGAAAAAGAATTCTTACATGCTACAGATTTGCTTTCAATATGTATTCAGCATGAATGTGATCATCTTGAGGGAATGGTTCTCTTGGACCATTTAAGTCTTTTAAAACGAAATTTTCATAAGAGGAAGTTGATGAAGAGAAAGAGATAGAGAATATGGATTTTAAAGCGAATAAAAATAAAAAATTAAATTTGATATTTTGTGGTACTCCTGATTTTTGCTTACCGACTTTAGATTTACTTATTAATCATCCAAATATTTTTCTATCTCATATAATAACTCCAACATCAAAACCAGTTGGGCGAGGACATAAGATTGCTCCACCTCCAGTAGCGCAATTTGCTTTGGATAACAATATTTCATTGTTTCAGACTGAAAATATAAATAAGGAGATTGAATTTTTAAATCAATTTCAATTACCTGATGGAAAAAATCAACCAGATATAATTTTGGTTTTGGCCTTTTGCCAATTCTTAGCAAAAAAGATTTTGGACCTTCCTGCTATTGGTTGCTTTAATATTCATGCTTCTATTCTACCAAAACTTCGTGGGGCCGCGCCGATTCAGCATGCAATTCTTCAAGGAGAAAAGAGCACAGGAATTACTATCCAAAAGATGGTTAAAAAGATGGATGCAGGTGATGTTGTTCAAAAAGATATTATCTCTATTTCAGAGAAAGAAACGGGTGGGCAATTATTTACAAGGTTAAAATTTTTAGCGGCCCTTTCAACGAATTCCTTTATTGAAAATGTTTTGAATAGTAGTTCGAATAGTAGTTTGAATTATGAAAAACAAGATGAAGCAAATGTTACCTATGCTCCCTGCCTTCAGAGGGAAGATGGACATATTAATTTTGCCAAAGATGATTATATAACAATAGATAGAAAAGTGCGGGCCCTAGATCCCTGGCCTGGGACTTATTGTTTTTTAAATAACAAGCGATTAAAAATTTTTGAAGTTACTCCGATTACGATGAACATAAATATTAAAGCTGGCGAAGTGAAAAGAGATATGGGAGGACTTATTGTAGGGATTAATCCTGGAACACCTGGAATAAAAGTTCTTCGTTTATCTAGAGTTCAACTTGAAGGGAAGAAGTGTTGTAGTGATGTGGAACTTCTTAATGGTTTGAGAGAGGATATTATTCTTAGTTAATTAGTAAAAAAGAAATGAGGGAAAATATGGTTACAATATCTCCTAGTTTACTTTCAGCAAATTTTTTAAAGTTAGGTGAAGAGTTAAGTGCATTTGATTCTCAAAAGGATAAGGATCTATGGTTTCACCTGGATATAATGGATGGTCACTTTGTACCAAACATGACTTTTGGAATTCCTGTGATAAAGCAAATAGGAATGGTGGCCAAGCATCCGTTGGATGCTCACTTGATGGTTACTAATCCTTTATTTTATGTGGAACATTTGCAGGAATATAATATTTTCAATCTTACTTTTCACTTTGAAACAACTAAACATCATGATTCTTTAATCCATAAAATAAAAAAACACTATCCTTCAGTAGGAATGGCCATTAATCCAAGTACTCCAGTGGATGCTATTCCAGATTATATTCTAGAGATGTTGGATTTGGTTTTAATTATGTCTGTTAATCCAGGATTTGGTGGTCAAAAATTTATTCCCTATGCACTTCACAAAGTTGAAGAGTTAAATAGAAAGAGAGTGCAAAGTAATGGTTTACTAAAATATGTTATCCAAGTTGATGGTGGAATAAATAGTGAAGAAGCGAAGATGTTAGTTCAAAAGGGTGCAAACAATTTGGTTGCGGGATCATATATATTTAATAATAAAAATAAAGATGATTATAACCAGAGAGTAGAATCGTTAAAAGCAAATCATTAAAAGGAATTAATTAATATATGTCATTATCAAAATCAAACGAAATACAAATACCTCTTCCTCCTCTAGGAGATAAATTGACATGTAAGGGTTGGCATCAAGAAGCAGCTCTTCGCTGTCTTCTAAATAATCTTCATCCGGAAGTGGCCGAAGATAGAGATAATTTAATTGTCTATGGTGGAAATGGTCAGGCGGCCCGTAATCATAAGGCCCTTAATGATATAATTAAGGCACTCAAAGAATTAGAAAATGATCAAACCCTCTTAATACAATCGGGAAAACCTGTGGCGGTTTTTCCCTCTCACTCTCATGGACCAAGAGTTTTAATTGCAAATTCGAATATTGTTCCTCATTGGGGAAATTGGGATTATTTTAATTATCTCAAAGACAAAGGGTTGATGATGTATGGCCAGATGACTGCTGGTTCATGGATTTATATTGGCACTCAAGGTATTTTACAAGGTACTTACGAAACCTTTATGGCCGCTGCTCTCAAACATTATAGCAAGGAAACTTTAAGAGGAAAATTAGTACTTTCGGCAGGACTCGGTGGAATGGGAGGTGCTCAACCACTTGCAGTTAAGATGGCCGAAGGAGTTTTTGTTGGAGCTGATGTTTCAGTAGAGCGAATACAAAAACGTTTGAAGACAAAGTATCTGGATATTTTGGCCAACTCCTTTGAAGAAGCTTTAGAACTTGCACTTAAATATAAGAGTGAAAATAAAGCATGTTCTATTGGAGTAGTCGGAAATGCGGCAGATTTTTTTGAATTTGTTTTAAATAAAAATGTTCTTCCTGATTTAGTTACTGATCAAACTTCTGCTCACGATCCACTTAATGGTTATGTTCCTCGTAATATGACATTGGTAGAAGCTCTGGAGTTACGAAAGAGTGATAGTAAAAAATATATTGAATTAAGTTATCAAACCATGAGAGATCATGTGCGAGCGATGTTAGAGTTTCAGCGTCGTGGGGCCCACGTCTTTGATTATGGAAATAATATTAGAGAGGGAGCCGTTAAGGGAGGTGAGGCAAACGCTTTTAATTTTCCAGGATTTTCTCCCGCATATATTCGTCCACTATTTTGTCAGGGTTCTGGCCCATTTAGATGGATGGCACTCTCAGGAGATGCCAATGATATTTACACAACAGATGAAGCACTAAAAGAGCTTTTTCCTCAAAATAAAAAATTAATCAATTGGCTTAATAAAGCAAAAGATATGATTGCTTTCCAGGGACTGCCAGCACGAATTTGTTGGCTAAAATATGGTGAACGTGAGAAGGCAGGTTTACTCTTTAATAAATTAGTTCGAGAAAAGAAAGTGAAAGCACCAATTGTAATTGGACGTGATCATCTTGATTCTGGTTCAGTAGCATCTCCAAATCGTGAAACAGAAGCGATGAAAGATGGTTCAGATGCAGTCAGTGATTGGCCAATCTTAAATGCACTAATAAATACTATGAATGGTGCTTCTTGGATTAGTCTTCATCATGGTGGTGGTGTAGGTATTGGTTATTCTCAACATGCAGGAATGGTGATCGTAGCAGATGGATCGCAAGATATGGATGAACGTCTCAAGAGAGTTTTAAATTCAGATCCTGGAATGGGAATTGTTCGTCATGTGGATGCTGGTTATGAAGAGGCAATCAATTGTATTAAAGAAACAAATATAAAATTTCCATCCATTTAACTATTTATTTAACTATTGATTTAATCAATTTAAAATTGAGCATATGAAAAAATTAACAGCGTATCGTAATCTCTCTCAAATGGTTACTATGATCGATGCTTATCAAAAAGATGGGCGTAATTTAAAAGCAGATGATATGACCATCTTAGAGAATGCCAGCATAGTATTTGATGATCAAAAGATATTGTGGTTTGGTTTAGAGAGAGATTTTCCAGATGAGTATAAAAAAATCGATCAGACCTATTTTCTAGATGGAGTAACACTTACTCCAGAAATTGTAGATTCTCACACTCATGTTATCTTTGGTGGTGATCGCTCCTTTGAGTATTCCATGCGCTTGAATGGTGCTAGCTATGAAGAATTAGCGGCCGCTGGTGGTGGAATTATTCATACTATGGAGGCCACTAATAAATTAACTGCTGCTGAACTCTTTGAAATTTCAAAAAAACGAATTGAAACCATTCACTCATATGGTGTAGGTACAATTGAAATTAAGAGTGGATATGCTCTTACCTATCAAAAGGAATTAGAGTTATCACGAATAATTCATGATCTAAAAACATTCTTTTATCCAACTGTGCAGATAAAAAATACTTTCATGGCGGCCCATGCGATTCCTCCGCAATTTAAACAAATGGAGAAACCAAGCAGTGAGTATTTAAAACAAGTAGTGCTACCGCTGTTAGAAGAATTAGCAGGAGCAGGAGCAGGGGCCGCGGGATTGGCGGCGGATAAGAAAATTATTGATATTGTAGATATCTTTCATGAACAAAATTATTTTAATAGTGATGATGTAAAAACCCTTTTTGATAGAGCAGTAGTTCTTGGTTTGGCCACAAAAATTCATGCGGATGAATTTAATAATAATGGAGGTGCCAAGCTAGCAGCACAATACCAATCGTTAAGTGCAGATCATTTACTTGCAACTGATGATGAGGGAATTAAAGCTTTGGCCGAGGGAAAGAGTGTGGCCACTCTACTTCCTGGTACTGGATTATTTTTAGGCAAGAGCGCGGCCCGTGCAAGAGCATTCTTAGATGCTGGAGTAAAAGTTTCAATGGCCTCAGATTACAATCCGGGATCATGCCATTGCGATAATATTTTATTATTAGCATCGATGGCCGCTCCATTGTACAAAATGAATTTGGCTGAAGTGTGGGCGGCGATAACTTTAAATGCAGCTCACTCTCTAGGATTAACAAATCAAGGGGTAATAGATAAAGGATTTGCCTCACGCTTTTCACTCTTTAAAGTAAAAAATATTAATTATATTACTTATAATTGGGGAAAGAATTTTGCTTTTGTTCTCTAATATCTATTTAATATCTACTTAATTCCTATCTAATAATTTGCTTTAAATTGCTATCAATAAAGTCCATTAATTTTTTTGATTTGAAATTTAAACTTCCAATATGCATGAATTTTGTTTTTCCACCAACAAATATAATGGTAGTAGGAATTGAATTTATTTTAAATTTTTCAAAGTGATGTTCGCCATTTTCATTTGCATCTATGATGATATCAAAGTTAAAATTAAATTTTTTTTCTAATTTCGAAATATTTTTTATTAAATCATTGGTCTCTGTATTACTACGATTACCAAATATTTTATCACCATTTATGGCCAAAACTCGTACTTCTTGATTTGAGTAATTTCGTTTTAATTCAGTAAGCGTAGAAAATTCATCTAAACAAGAGGGGCACCATGTAGTCCAGAATTTTAAAATAATTATAGGTGAATTGAGTTTTGATAGAATTAATGTTTCGTTATTACCTTTGAAATTGCTTTTAAAGGTGGTGCGTTCGAAAAGATAGTCATAAAATTCAAAATTTTCATTAGCGGTACTATTGTTATCATTTAAGCTATCAAAATTATCGGAAAAATATCCAATGATCAATTGTATGGATAAAGCTGCAAAAAAAACTGTAGTTACAAGTAAAGAGGAATATAAAAATGGAAAAAATTTCTTCATCGTTGAAATGCTAATAAAGTAATAAAGTATAAATATAAGTATAGAACTTGAAACAGTGTCACCTTATCACAAAAAATCTTATGAGGCCAAAGAATCATCATCAAAAGAATAATCAGTCAGGACAAACTTTAGTGGAGTTTTTATTTCTTATAATAATAATTGTAAGTATAACTCTTTCAGTAATGAAACTAACTAACTCTCAATTTGGCAAAATTTGGCAAAGAATGGTTTATATCATTTCTGAGAGTAATGTAAGAATGTGAGAGATATTACACTATTTATTTTGTCTTTTGGCCCTAAAAAAATCACTTAGTAATTTGGCGGATTCAAAAGATCTAATTCCACCCACAACAAAGAAGTTATGATTTAGTCGTTTATCTTTATATAAATTATAATTTAAGGAGAGTGCGCCTCCTTTAGAGTCGTAAGCAGCGAAGAAAACACCATCTAAACGTGCTTCTTTTATTGCTGCTAAACACATCAAACATGGTTCTAAGGTCACATAGATGATCATTCCAGTAAGTCGCCAATCTCCAATAATCGATGAGGCATTTCTTATGGCCAAAATCTCTGCATGTCCGCAAGGATCAGCGGAACTCTCTTTACAGTTTGAACTTGATGAAATTATTTTGAAATTATTATTTATATCGACGATTACTGCGCCTACAGGTACTTCTCCTTTATTATATGCTATATGTGCCTTTTTTAGAGCGCATTCCATGAAGAAGAGTGATTTAGTCAATAAAGGCATTGATGATGAAGATAATGTAAGTGATGATGTCATAATTATATTGTGTAATTATACTGTACTATCAAAGTTATCTGATAAATATATGTTATCAATATGGTCTAATTCTCTCTTTATTCCCTTCCAATACTGGAGAAAATCATAATAGATTCTTTTATCTTCATAGTCTTCGAGGATGAATCTTACTCCATAGATGTATCCTCGACCAAAGGAATACTCACGTACACTAACGATCTCTGCTTGTAATTTTATTTCTGAGTATTCTGCTTCAGCATAGACAACCAATCTCTCCATCACAGAATGATAATCAAACATAACAACACATCCGGCACCTCTTCTTAAATCAGTCAGTCGACCAGGATGTAATCCATCATTCCAGCGATCTTTTAAATTTTTTACTTTTATTACTACGTCACCTCTACATCTGAAATCATATACCCACCAGCGTATTCGTGGATAGTAAATAGGTGAGGAGAGAAGGTATGTTTCAAAACAAAGTGAGATAAGAGATAAAGAATAAATTTGTAGTAATTGTGAATTTGCAAGATGGTAACTGTCAGTTATTCCGTTTATAGTATAGATGAAAGAAATAAGGGTAAAACTCCAAAAGGTGTAATAGAGATGAATTAATGCTTGATAAGTGGAATAAAAAAAGATTCCAATGATAATTAATTTAAAAGAGGTTTCCCAGAAACCATTTATGTGGAGGATATATTCTACAAGGAGTGCTAAGAGTAGCATGCTGTAATTAGCAGTATTTAAAAATAATATTTTATTAAAAATTTTTTTATAACGATTATCTTTAATGAATATTTTCATTTGAATATTTTCCAATTATTATTTCATATTCATTAGATTTTTTTATCTTATCTAATGTTGTTTTAAATAATTCAACAACTGAATCAGGAGTGTTTTTACTAAACGCTAAGTAGAGCCCTTCAGAAGATAGATCATCTAATGTTAAAAGTTTTTTGACTTTTGATAATGGTTTTTTTTCTTTAGAAAAGAAATGTTTGATTACTTGATCTGCAATAGGAATTATATCAACTCGTTTATTAATTAATTTTTTTAAATTTAGTTCATCCTTTTGTACATATTCCAGATTATTGTTGTTAAAATTTTTGGAGAGCAAGTATTTAGATTTTATATCATCGCTTACTACCCCAACTCTATATTTTTTGAAATCATCAAGGTTATTTACATTAATGTCTGTGCGTTCAGAGAGAGCATACATTGAGACAGTGTAGGGAGCGATTACTCCAATCCATTTGAACAAATCTTCTCGTTCTTTTATTCTACCCATGCTGAAAATCAAAACATAAGCGGATTTATTTTTATCAGCAAGTCCTTTTAAAGCATGGATCCCGTATGCTCTAGACCAAGAAAAGATGTGGATTTCATATTTCTTAATGCCTAAGTCATTCAGCAATCTCTTGACTACATCAGTTGAAATGCCCACGATATTATTGTTCTCACTAAAGTTGTAAGGAGGTGTTTCTTCAGTGACAATAAATAATTTGGATTCAATGTTTTTTATTTCATCACTTGCATCGCTAATTGTTGGCATTATTATTGTAGATATGGAGAATACAATCATAAAGATAAAAGTTACTAGCATTGTTTGTTTAATTTCTTTTAGGTACAGGTACATTGAAATCTCCATCAGGAATGTGTATGTTTATTATAAGTTTATTATATATAGAAATAATTGCATAATCAAAAAATAACTAAATTAGTATAGTAATTTGATCAAAAGATGCTACTATATTTATGCAAATTAAATTAATTTGATAAAATTATTTTTTTAATCAATGTTATTTAGGTGGTAATTTTATGACAAATTTGATTTCAAATTTGATTTCAGTAGAAAATGTCTGCAAGGATTACAAGCTCGGAGCAGTTACTGTTAACGCCCTTAAAGAAATAAATATTAAAATTTCAATTGGCGAATTTATGACCATAGCAGGGCCCTCCGGAAGTGGCAAAACAACGCTACTTAATTTAATTGGATGTGTAGATGTTCCTACTGAGGGTGAGTTGGTGATTGATGGCAAAGGTATCTCACGATTGTCAGATAAAGAACTAACGGAATTGAGACTAAATACTATTGGTTTCATTTTTCAAACTTTTAATCTTATTCCAGTTTTAAATGTTTACGATAATGTTGAATTCCCTCTCCTTTTGAAAAATGATCTTTCAAAAAATAAAAAAGAACGTAAAGAGAGAGTAATGTATTTTTTAGATAAGGTTGGTCTTGCGGATCACCTTAATCATCGCCCTAGCGAACTTTCAGGTGGCCAGAGGCAAAGAGTGGCCATAGCACGTGCATTGGTAAGTAAACCTAAAATTGTTTTAGCAGACGAACCAACTGCCAATTTAGATTCTGAAACTGGACAAAATATTATAGATCTGATGAAAAAAATAAATAGAGAAGATCATACTACTTTTATATTCTCAACTCATGATACTTCGATAATTAAACAAGCGCAAAGAGTTGTTGTTTTAAAAGATGGTCATATTTCGTCTGATGAAATGATGAAATGATAATAAGTTGCTAGGAACAAGTTATGATGCTTTTAAAGATTGCTTTTAGAAATCTTTTTTCAAGAAAATTAAGAACAGTCATAGTTGGATCAATCTTATTTAGTGCAAGTGTTTTAGCGATTATTGGTGGTGCACTAGTAGAATCTATAGCTATTAGTATGAAAAAAAGTTTAACTGAGAGTTTAGCGGGAGATATTCAAATCTATTCATCTAAAGCAACCGAGAAATTTTCTATTATTGGAAATCAAGAAGGAAATTTTTTTGATGTGAAAGAATTGGATGATTTTGCAAAGATTAAAAGAGTTCTTGGTGAAAAAGTGCCAAATATATCAGCAATTATTCCTCAAGGAGTGAACTTTGCTTATATAAATCCGGGAAATATTCTTGATAATAAACTTGAAAAGTTGAGAGAATTAGTTTTGAGAGGAGAAAAGCAAATCACTAAGCAAATTTCGGAGCAAACTACTGATCAAATCACAAATCACATTAGAAATATAATTAAAGATATATCGTTAACATATGAAAGCAGTTTTTCGATGGTGGGTGCTCTTTCTGAGGATGAAAAAGAAGAGAGTAAAAGAAATATTAATATT
Source organism: Oligoflexia bacterium (assembly GCA_015232355.1). GTDB lineage: Bacteria > Bdellovibrionota > Bacteriovoracia > Bacteriovoracales > Bacteriovoracaceae > JADFZW01. Next base: position 71,159 of record JADFZW010000016.1, on the reverse strand, counting down.
GTAATGAAAGATGATTTTTGGAAACCTTTTAATCATTTTAACGATAGTACTAACGATAGCAAAAAGGTGCTGGATGCAAATCTAGAATTTTTAGAAAACAAGATTGCTCCACTAATTGTAGATGATACTCAGATGTATTTTTATTATATAGGGACGATACCTCATCAATTTATGAATAATTTCCCATTGGCAGAATTAGTGAAAGGGGATGCTATCCCACAGGGGAAAAGAGGTTTTTTATTTAATGACTATGTTTATGAAACACAAAACAAACATCGTGTGGCCCGTAGATTAGATGAAATTAAAAAGAAGCTTGAAAGAGACAAAGAAAAGATCTCAAAGAGTAAAGTGATAAAAGATTTGATAAATGCAAATATTGAGCAAGTGGGAGAAATATATGGGCAAATGACTCAAACAGAAGTTGAGTATTTGAAAATGGATTTGATTAGATTTTTATCGATTAACACTAATTCTAACACTAATGCTGATACCACCAAGGATATTAAAAAATTACTAGAAGAGTTTTTTAATATGAACGACGAAAATTTTTTTCAAAGGTACAATTATTTTTATACATACATAGCTCCAAAGATTATTTTATATCGTATAAAGATAGGAGATACTTTTCCTATGAAGGCTTTCACCCGTTCTGGATATTCCTCATCTGTTAACCTAAAAGTCTATGGGACTTTTCGTTTTAAGAATTTCGAACACTCTCCTATTGCAGGAAACTTTAATATTATGGATTTGATGTCTTTTAGAGATCTTTATGGATATATGAGTTCTGATCGTAAAGAAGAGAATAAAAAATTACAAGAGGAGATGGATAAATTTTCAATGCAAACAGATGGGGAAGAACTCTTTGCCAAAAAGGGTAACATTAACATTAATATTGATGTTAAAAAGAATACATTTACGGCGGAGGTAAAAACTGTCAGCAGAAAAAAAATAAATCAAGATTTACTAAATCAAACATATAGTGATCTTGAAATGGAAAATGGGGTGGTTATAAATGCAGCGATTATCTTAAAAGATAAAAGTAAAACTAATCAAACGTTGCAAGAGATACAGAAAGTATCAGCAGATGAAAAATTAAATCTAAAAGTGGTAGATTGGCAAGAGGTCACAGGTTCGCTTGGACAATTTGTTACAGTTATAAGAGCAATTCTATATGGGTTACTTACAGTGATTTTAACTATTGCTATTTTTATTATCATGAATTCTATGTTGATGTCTGCACTAGAAAGAACAAAAGAAATTGGAACAATGAGGGCCATAGGTGCATCTAAAAAATATATTTTAAAATTAATAATGTTAGAGACATTTGCCATGGGATCAATCTTTTCAATTTTAGGTATTGGAGTAGGAATGGCGACAGTCTTTTATTTTAAGAGCAGGGGAATTCCCGCACCGACAGATATTTTTTTATTTCTATTCTCAGGTCCGAGATTGTATCTGTCATTACATCCAATTTATGCACTTGTTGTATACTTTGTTGTAGTTTGTGTAAGTTTACTTTCAAGTATCTACCCCGCTCACATAGCTGTAAATGTTTCGCCCATTCGGGCCATGCAAAGAGATTAGTATATGTTTAAATATATGTTTAAAATAAATTTATCTAAAATATTTCTTATTTCTTATAGAAATATAATAAAAAATAGGGCCAGGTCAGCAATACTTGCAATCGCAATTCTACTAGTAACCTTTATTTTGACTCTTGTTATGGCGATCACGGCCGGGGTAGATGATAATTTAACGAAAACAGCATCTACTTTAATGAGTGGAGATTTAAATGTGGGTGGGTTTTATAAAATCTCATCCTCATCGGCAGCACCTGCGGTTACTGAGTATACAAAGATCACATCACTTATAATGAATGATCCAAATATTAAGAGTGAGATATCAAAAATTGTAGATAGAATTAGAGGATATGGAAGATTAATTTCAGATGAGACTTCAATGGATATGCCTCTTTGGGGAGTAGATTTAAGAAATGAAAATTACTTGAGTAAAATTTTAAAGGCCCATGAGGGAGATTTTGATAGAGTAATTGATAAAGGAAATATGGCCATTTTTGAATATCATGCTCGTAAATTAAAAGTTAAAGTAGGAGACGTAGTAACTCTCTCTGTACCAACTCAAAGAAATACCAATAATACAAAAGATGTAAAAGTTGTGGCGATATTAAAAGATATTGGATTTTTGTCACAATTTAGTGTCTTTTTAAATAGTGCAGATTTACGAGATGTTTATCAGATGAAAGAAAATGTTACCGGTGTGATTATGATTTATCTTAAAAATTTAAACAAACTAAAAGATGTTGAAAACAAAGTTAATAAACTTTTAACTGATAATAATTATAAGTTAATGGAAAAAGATCAGCGTCCATTTTTCTTAAAATTTGATAAAGTCTCTTCTGAACCATGGAGAGGTCAAAAAATAGATATTACAACATGGGAAGAGGAGATATCTTTTTTAAGATGGATTATTAAAATATTTAATGCTCTAACCATGATTTTTACTGTAATTCTTTTGGTGATAATTGCTTTTGGAATTATGAATGCAGTAATGATTGCTATCAAAGAGCGAACTATTGAAATAGGAACTCTTCGAGCAATTGGGATGCAAAAAATAATGGTTATAAAAATGTTTTTGTTGGAGGCATTTTTACTTTCAGCAACAGCATCCATACTGGGAATCACCTTAGGAGCAGTGGTGGCCCTATTTTTAAATATTTTACATATTCCCATAATGTCCGAGGCATTTAGATCGTTTTTATTAAGTAATGAACTAATTTTATCAGTTAGAATAGATAATATTTTATTATCATTTTTCATAGTAGTAATTGTTACTATGTTGGGGGCGATATATCCTTCCTATCGTGCTAGTAAGCTAAAACCAATTGTGGCCATAAATCATATCGATTGAAATTCCTAAAAAATTCTTAAATTTTTCTTAAAAAATCTAAATTTAATTTTTTTTGTTACGAAAAGATATCTGTTGATTTAGTCAGGATGGAAATAAAAATATAGATATAACTTGATATAACTTGATATAACTCGTAAAAAAAATGGAGGGAATATGAGAACACCACAAGTACCCAGACACAAGTGGGTGATTATAAGATTAATTTTATTTGTTATTATCTTTAGTAGTTCTAGTATTATTATAAATAAGAATGTTTGGGGTGATGCTTTTATTGAACCTTTTGTTTCTTTATCTACCAGTGGCTCTGCTGAAACTCAGATACAAGTTGTTTCTGGTTGAAAGACCAGTTTAACAGTTGAGAGTGCTAAATTCGACCTTAGTACAAAAAATATTGGAGCGAGGTTGGTTTATAAGTCAGATACAAGTCCATTATTAATAGGGGGAGAATATAGCATGTCGCCGTCAGTTCAGTTGAAGTTGACGTCGCCTAAATTAACTGGAGAAGATGAATATTCGGGAACTTTTAAGGGAACAAACAAAGGTATCATTTTAGGTTATTACAATAGAATTAATCCGGTCATGCTTATGGCCACATATTATTTTAGTGCAATATATGAATATGGTAATACTAAATCTGGTGTTACAAGATCTAATGATGAGGGAACTGGTTGGGCGTTATCACTCTCAATTGTTTCCTATAAACCAGCAAGTATCTTTATTCAATATAAAACATTAAGTTTAACTTCGAAGGGTTTGAATGCTTCAAATGAGTCAGTTGGTTCAAATAAATTAAAAACCACTGAAATTTTAGTGGGACTTGGTTTTCAATTGTGGCTGTAGATTAGAGCTGCTCATTCCATAATTCAATTTGCTCAAGTGATGGATTAATCAATAACTGGCCATTAATCTCAATTATTGGATTTATTAAAAACATTTTACTATTAAAAATATAATCATCATTTGAAATATTTTGATTATTATTTAATTTCTCTAGCAATTCATTATAATTTTCTTCATTCACATCACTATCAGAAATAATTTTTTCTTTACAAAAAATATTTGAGTTAATTAATTGTTGTTTGAAGGTGGCACAAGATGGGCAATCAACAGATGAAGAGGAATAATAAATACAATAATTATTAAACTCATTTTTTGTTAGAAAATTTTCTTCTCTACTATCGAGATAAGTTTTTATTGTAGCAACAGTGGGGTTTTCCAATATTGTACCTTTAACATCAACAATAGGATAAGTTGCGGCCATACCAGATGTGTACCATGAAGCTTTTTGAACTTTAGCAAGCATTTCATTATAATTTGAGACACTAGTATCAGTATATTTTTCAGTAAAAGAGATACTCTCTGCATTTAGTTGGTTTTTAAGGGCCACACAGTTTGAACATAATGTAGTTGAATAAAGAATACAGTTGCTAGTGGTAGTAGCACTTGTTCCTGATCCAGCAGATGAATTATCACTACTACTACATCCTGTTAATAATATGGATATCATTGATAGAATAATTATTAATGGATATTGAAAAATATTAAACACAAAATCCTCCATGATTTAAATACTATAAATATATAAATACTGTTGTTAATTATAAATTATACAAGAATTAATTTTTAATTAATTGATCCGGAAATATTTTCTATTTCGGTTAAAGACATTGTTCCAATATGTCTTAATACAATTCCTTCGCTAGGTTTATAGATCACGATACATGGAACCACTCTCTTGGGACAAAGAGAAGTTAAAGTTGATGTTGTTCCATCAATGGCCACAGACCAAGGTACTTGATAATATGTTTTCCACCATTGTGCTTCTTCTAAAGTGGCACCCACTAATATTGAAACTAGATGAACGTTGGTTGGCGCTACTGTCTTATCAGTTAGTGAATTCACTATGGATTGTGCTTCTTCATTGCAAGAGCCACAATATAATTGTCCAAAAAAAATCACGGTGTTTTTTTCATTAAATTGTGAGAGATCTAGTGTTTGATTGTCGTAGGTTGTAAGTTGAAAATTAATATTAGATGATAAGGCATAGCTACCTCTTGTTCCGTCATTTAAAACATTATCTATACGAGAACCGCATGAAAAAAAGAGTGACATCGATAAAGAAATTAATAAAGCAAAAAAAAATATTAACTTTAATTTTAATTTTAATTTTAATTTTAATTTTAAATTTCCCAAGAAATTCCTCCTGAGAGATTAATATCGTTTGAACCAGTGTTGCTGTTACTAAATGAACCTAGAAAATATAATGAAATTTTAGTCATAATATATTTTCCTCCCAATCCATAAGTATCAGTTCCCACCCATTGGCGAAAATTTGATCTGGTGTCCTTCTCTTCTTCAATGCAAATTCCATAAGTGCTTGAAACAAAGAGATCATAAATTGGTTCATAAGTAATTTGCAAATCTGCTCCATAGAGTGAAAAATATCCTCGCTCATCATGAAGTGTTTGTGATTTTCCTTCTGTAATATAATTTCCTTTGAAAATAGAAAAAAGACGGTCACTCAAAAACAATGCTAGTGAAACCTCAGCACCAAAGTTACGAGGCCTCTCTTTTTTTCTTTCAGAACTTTGTATTTCAGTTTTTACTTTAAAATCACTACTTAAAATTTGCTCCCAAAATATTTTAAGTTGATTTGCATAGATAGTTTCAGGTCGTTGTTCTAATCTAAAATCATTGTTGATAAAAAAAGTTCGTGGTTGTTTTTGTTGTAAATAAGATGCCTCAATTCCTATTTCAGTTGTACGAAGAAAGAAAAAATGAGTGTAGCCAAAAGTACCACTTAATTGTCGATAAGGAGATTTATTCAAAGTTGAAGATATAGTAGTAGAGATTAGTTGGTTTTTGTCAATGTATTCTAAGGTGTTGCTAAGTGAAGGTACAACTCTATTGCTCTCTAGTTCAGAGAGAGATTTTTTTTGACCATTTTCATTCATTATTATTTGTTCATCATAGTAAGGTTTTTCAATTGATAGTACACCTGTATAGCTAAATGAATTTCTTTCATCCATCTTATACTTAAGGGCCATGTTCTCACTTTTACTTCGTGAACTTGTACGATCACTGATGCTTTTGATATCGCTTTTTTGTCTCTTAAGTCCAGCGCTAAGATCAATATTATCGGCCATTACACTTGTTGTTGTGACGATTATTGAAAGAAAAAGTAAAATAGTTATATTTACTTTGCACAAGTAGTACATGCTGAACCATTTCCTTTGAGTTCATTGAAAGTATTAAGTCCTGTTAGAGGGGAAGAACGTTTAGTTATAAGATCGTTTTTAAAATTCATATATGGATGATTTAAGCGATCTCTAGGTACACTATCGATATGAGAACAATTTGAGCAAAATAGTATGATAATAAAAAAAATAAAAATTATTAAATTAGAATTTAAAAATTTATATAAGACATTCATTTGTTTAATGCTATCAGTATTTTTTCCGTAAGTAAATTTTGATAAAATCATAAATGGAAAGAAGGGGACTGGTGTCTCAGCTGGCCTTCAAAGTCAGTAGCAGGTAGATAAAACTGTCTGTGGTAGGTTCGATTCCTGCTCTTTCTGCCAACCTCATACCAACTTATTTTAATATTTTCTTCTTAGTATTTTGATTCCAATTGTTGGTACTTATTTAATGTAAATTGGATGGTTCCTTTAATATAACTAAGAGTATTTTTGAGCATTATTATTGTATTCTCAACCAGTTCCTGATCACCTGTACCTTCGCTAACAGGATATCCATTTTCTGCATAACTATTCCAAACATTATAACCGACATCACTTGTCCAATAACTTGATCTTTCAGCGATATCTTTTAAATCTTCTGCAGGGTCATTGATTTGATAAATTTCTTTTTCATTTTGAATTTTGCTTAAGAAATTGTGTCCTTTTGAAAAATTATTTTTAATCCATTGTTCAAAGGATGTATGTTTAAATAATATATCAAGACGAGTTAGTGATGGTAGTGATGAGTGAATAACAGTAGATACATCAGTTACAAAATGAACAGCGTATCCTAAGTACCAATCACCTGCTTTTTGATTATTTTGAAGATAATAATATTCTGCAGATAATCCAGAATAACCTCGAACACGAGAACAACTATTATTTTCGTAGTTTGAATTTTGGTTGTGACAAATTAAATTATCTTGAAAATATTTATCGGCCCCACCCCAACTCCAATTTCCTCTCTTGTTAAGCATATACAAATGAGTCCATGGATGTTTTAATAATGCTATAATGTTAGGATGGGCATCTGGTACAATTGTGGCAGCAATAATATTATTAATTCTATTTTTTGATAAGAAAAAAGATTTCAGCGCTATCTCTACCAATGATTGGTGAGTAGGTCCTTTATATTTGACAATACTTTGACTATAATTAATATAGTTATCAAAATTTTTTGAATGATTGTTGGCCTCAATAACAGCACATTCATTTAATCGCGTCTCATCTTCTAGGATTGATAGATCATTGCAATTAATTTCTCTGGCATTAATTTCGTGATTACAAAGAATGAGTAAGAAAGAAATAATTATTAAAAGTAATCGTGGACAATTTTTTAAAACATGAAAGTAAAATTTAAATGAATTAATCATAAATTCCTCCTTGAAAAATTAAATAATAATTAAATCACAATGAAATAGCTTTTATATATAAAAGTACCACTGATGTTATTGTGAAAGGAAAGTAGTTATTTCGCAAATCAAGATCAGATCAAAGTTGTATCAACGTTTTGTTAAGATCAGATTAATATAAATATCATTAATCATATCTTAATATTTCTAACAATTAATTAACCGTAGCTTGACTGGTTTATTTTAAAATTTTCAAGGTATCTTCTCTGTATGTTTTCTATAATATCAATCTTACAAACACAGAGAGGAAAAAATTATGAAAGTACAGAAAACAAAGAAAGTTAGTAGAATTTTGATTGCAAATTTTATAGGTCTTACATTGTTAATATTTTTTGCATCACTTGCAACTGCAGACAATGCTTTTTCAAAAGTTTATACATTTGGAATTATCGGTGATGTTGGTCAATACGCAACCGATTTAACATTTTTACAAAGCTCACTACATGAATCAGATATCAAAAATCTAATTATGGTTGGTGATAATGCTCCCAATATTGCTACTTCATCAGCTACTTATCCGGCCATTTGGAATAGCTGGATAGATGAATTTAATTTTATGGCAGTAGCAGTAGGAAATCATAATCAAGGATATAAGAGGGAGATGGATTATTTTAAAATGCCAGGAGATTTTTATAGTATAGTTCCCGAAAATGATCTACTGATCATCGTGCTAAACTCGGATGAAGAAAATAAAACACGCATAGAAGAGCAGATGAAATTTATACAAGATCAATTAGAGAGCGCGAATCAAAAAATGATTTTAATTGCTTTTCATCACCCTCCTGCTGACGTAGGGCCAAAGCATACATGGAAAGAAAAAAAATCATTTTTTTTAAAATTAGTACCTATATTAAAGAAATTCAAAACAAAAATAGATGCAATTTTGGTTGGTCACGAACATGTTGCCACTTTCGTTGACTTTGATGGTATTCCACTCTTCGTTTCACCCTCAGTAGTAGGTCCTAGAGAAGGTAAATATTATGATAAGTACTATCGTGAATTAGAGACCAAAGCTACCAACAAGTGGGTTTATACAGGTAAAATTAATCGTGACTGGTTAAAACTAGAGGTGAACACCGATGATGATAGCATGTTATTTAGTTATATTAATATTGATAAGAAAAATAGATCTGATTGTTCCATAGTAATTACATCAAATGTGAACGCTCAGTCTGATAACAAAAGATATTTATTGCAAGATAACTGTCAGAAAAATTCATTATAACTCTAGTTACTTAAAAATCTAGGCCACAAGCATATCAATGTATTTTTTTATTTCAGTATTCCAGAAATCTTTTAATTCATTATCCGTGGCCACGAAAAAGGCCATTAATTTCTTGACCGCATCTTGCATTACTTTTGCTTGAGTAGATCCAATCATGTTTGCTAATTCAAGATATTTGATGGTGTATTTAGGTCTAAATTGTACTTTCATAGAAGAAAATGGTGGTTCAGCGAAAGAGTTTATTATTTCCTCTGTAATGTTTTCATTAATCATTTTCATTAGTTTTTTATTTGTAGATAAATGGTCTAGGTAAGTGATAATAATGGCCCTCACTAAATCAGTATCTGTTACGCTTGGATAATTGCGTCTCAATTTATTGAGACATTTTCGAAGGTTCTCGGATAAAGGAATTTGAACTTGAAATTTTTCACGCTTATTTTTATAGAGTTTTTCTAGCCAGAGGTTAAACTTTTGTTCTACTTCTTTATCCCACAAATAATGGCCACATTCATTGCAAACCATTGTTTTGAATTTAAACTTGCATTTTAAAACTTCTTTTACTATTTCTTTCTTTGAATGTTTATCATGGTTGCAATTATTCATACTTTGCCTCACTTAATCTATTATTTTTAAGGTCATCTGGACTTCTCTAAAAGATTGTATCTCGAGTCCTCTTAAATCGGATTTTTCAAAAAAAAATCCTTTGCAAAAATATCTTTTTTTAACACTCAAGATTTGAGTGGTATGCTCAAATTTAAATATCCATGGTAATCCTGTTTTGCCGTACTTTCCTTTTCTACTTGTTCTTGAGTCAATGCTATAGTTCTGCACATCTCCTTCTTCTAGATAATCAAGAAATATTTCAAAACTCTTCCTTGGTAAGTTTGGAGGATTTTTTTCTCCATCCCAATATTCAAGATCATTTGCCGCAGCTCTTTTAATCTTAAGGGCCAAATCAACTGTTCTATCTTCTAACAACCTATGCAAATCTGATTTCCCTTCCATCTGGAACCTCAATTGTTTTGTATCTTACCATAGTTGCGATAATACTAAAAGCTATTTTACCGCATTTGCGGTAAAATAGTCAAATAGTTACTATAATTGTTTTAGGACGACTATTTCAAATCTAAATGAGATCTGGTTAATCTTTTGTTAAAGTGAGAAAGCGAGGGAAGTCCTTTACTTAATTTTATTACCAATTCTTTTTCTAAGGCATGATAAAATTTATTCACACCTACAGTGAATGTTACTAAGAGACCTAAGGAGACTAAAATATCAATAATTGATTTCATTAAATATTCCTTTGTTAATTGTTGATAGGTTTACTTATCTTTGCACATGTTTTGCACACGTTTTGCACATTTGACTATATGAACTAACGTGAAAAATGATGAAAAAAGAAGAATGCCGTCAAAAGGCAAGTTTTTGAAATCATTCTAATTTGTTAATATTATAAAGATTTGTCGAGGGCAGAATCGATTCCTGCTCTTTCTGCCACTAATAGGAATTGAAGACACACTCCGAATGGTAGCTACCTGGCTAAGGATATTGCGAAAGTCATATTACATAACCTTATAACCTCTCAATCAAATAATCGAGAATAGTTTTATCTTCCATTAAATAAAGTATGAAAAATTGCTTTAGATACAATTAACGATCTAATTAAAGATAGAAGCAATTTTCATAAGATTTATAAATATATCTATCTCAGCTCTTTGAGAGCAAATATTGTAAAAAATAAAAACTCAGTGAAGATAATTAAATTCTCATCACTTTGAATTAGTCTGCTTTTTCATCTGTTGTTAATATTAACGTTGTGTTTGTGACTCAATAGAGCTACCCAATGGAAAGTGGCACGATTCGCGATTCGCGCGATTCGCGATTCGATTCGCGATTCGCACGTTTATCATGGTTGCAATTACTCATGATTTACCGTTTGTTTAAATAAGCATTTTAAATGTTGTTGATTAACTGACCTTTTTTCTTGTAACTTTATTTATTTCCTTAACATCAATTAGTTGATTATGAATATATCGATGAAGTACAGAGCCAATTAATGTTTGATAGGCCATTCCCATTCTTTTAGCTTCCATTTCAAAATATTTCAAATCGTCAGCGTTCATTCTCAAATTAATTCTTTTCTCTTTAATTTGTTCTTTGGCCATACTCTGCAATTTTTTAATAACAGAATTTTCTTCATTAATATTTTTAAAAGATCCTGCTAGACGATCTTTTTCAATTTGTTTTTCATACTTATCTAGCTTTATTTCTTTTTTTCTTTTCGTTTTCATTATTTATTCTCTTTTTTTCCTTTCTTGAAGGATATATTGTTCTTAAAATAATATCTCCGTTATCAAGCTCATCAAACGGTATAACGTAAGGATAATCATTTATTAGTACAATTAAAATTTTTTGACCCTCATGATTTTTGCTTCTGTTTGCCTCGATGGAAAGCAAATTTTCTTCTGCTATAGCAGAAACGACATTTTCAAATGAAATATTTCGAGTTTTTTTAAGTAATTCATCTTTATCTTTACTCCATACGAATTTGCTCATATATAATTCCTTTGCACACAGTGTACATTGTACACTGTAATTAAAATTTAAGCAAATTATTGCTAAACATGTTCATTGCTTAGTAGGGATTCGCTATTGGACTGCAAAATAAACACTGATTCAATTAAAAATTGAAGATTATTATAAAAGGAATCACTACTTCAAATCGAAATGAGATCTAGTTTATCTCTTGTTAAAGTGAGAAAGCGAGGGAAGTCCTTTGCTTAATTTTATTACCAAATCTTTTTCTAAGGCATGATAGAATTTATTAACACCTATGGTGAATGTTAAGATTAACTTTATGTTTGTGACTCACTAGAGCTACCAAATGGAAAGTGACACTATTCCGCGCTATTTGATGATGTGGATTTTATTTTCTTTAAGCGTTCAACTACATCGAGTCTAGCTTTCTTTTGTGCCAACGAAAAGACCGTTTTGCCATCATTACTTTGAATATTAATTGCTTTCGGATTTAGTTTAGCTAAATATTCTACTATATCAAAAAATCCACCTCGTGCCGCCAATACTAATACAGTTTCACCATCTCTATTTTTTTCTTCAATTGCTGAAGGATTTAGTTCTGCCAAATATTTTACTATTTTCCAATTAAAGGGAGCTTTCCAATTGCCTCTTGCAAATGCAACACTATTCTGAGCTAATATCAATGCGCTATCGCCATTATTATTTTTCATTCCGATTGTTTTTGGATTTATTTTAGCTAGATATTTAACTACATTCCAATTGAAATCTTTCAGCGCCAACATCAATGCAGTTTCACCCTTGCTATTTTTTACTTCAGTTATTTTTGGATTTATTTTAATTAATTTTTTTACTTTATTCAAATCACCGCTTGTTGCGGCCGACATCAAGTTATTTGCCAGATCATCATCTGTTTTTGTAACAAAATCCTCAATTATCTTTACAATTTCGGGATACCCATTTTGTTTGGCCACATCTAAAGAGGATAGTAAATTTCCATTGCTATTGTACATTCCTAATTTAAAATCTATTTTTGGATGTTTTATAAGTAACTTTACAATGTCTTTATTCCCAAAAGCAGCGGCATAAGTTAAAGGAGATACTCCAATATTATTTAATATATTTGGATTAATTTTAGGATCATTCAAAAGTAGTTCAGCTAGATCTGTGAAACCCTTTTTAGCAGCAATATGTAATGGAGTCATTCCATTTGCAAAAATTGCTTCTTTAAAATCAAAACCTTCTTTCATTAATGTTGATACTAGCTTTATATTTTTAAATATATCAAGCATTCCACAATCATCTTTCTCATTAAAATTTCTTGTCATCTCACTTGTGGGAATTGTTGATAGTATCTTTGCAAGTGTGATGAGGGCCCTATGATATACATCCCAATTGGAGACAAGATTAGGTGTCGTTAAATCGGAGGCCGATTTTTCTTCCTCATATCTTGCTTTGTTAGGAATTTTCTTCGGTAAATAAATATTTACTCCGTCATTTTTCAAAAGGAGATTTCTTTCTTTATTATTTTCATCAAGATGATTCGATCCTGCTATTAAAATATTTAAATTGCTAGAATTTTTGTCTAAAAGTTTTTGGGCGTTTTCTATAAGGGTATGGTTTCGATCATTTCTTATTCGATTTAAAAATTTGGTCTGTGACAGTGAAAAATTTTTAATTTTGTCACAAAGGGCCTTGTACTCCATAATGTAATCTGTTCTATTCATTTTATTTCGATTGGCATATATGATATTTGCTTTTTTATCAATTTCTTGAATCGGCAGCATACATACTTCTATTTTTTCTTTTTGAGCATTTTTTGTTTCCCAGGTGGTTAAATCTAAATTAGAGAGTAAAGCTGTATCTTTTTCATCAAAATTTATGTACAAGCGAGATAAGAAATTTTTTTTATTTTCATTATTAAAATGAATTTTATCATTATGTACATCATGTACATCTACTGATTCATCAGAAATGGTTACGAGATTACCTGCTTGTAGATGAATTTTTATTAAATAAGAGAGAATTTTCCCTCTATATTTTAGTTCCGCTGTTGAGATATGATTTTCACCAAAAGCATATAGCTTAGTCATTTTACCAACTCTATTTCCTTGATCAATTTTGAATGTGCCTTGAAGATGTTTTTCCAAAAAATTGCGAGCAGAGATGATCACAGATAGTGAAGGAATATCTCCTTCCTCTTTATTTCTCTCTTTATTTTTCTTTGTATTTTTCTCCTTGTTTTTTCCTGTGAGAACTTCTAAATCACTTTCACTTAAGCGATAGATCGTATCAACATCACCATCTTCCCAAGGTCGCTTAGGGCGATTTTGTTTAATTTTTTTTAGCAGCTCTTTGTCTATATTCCATTTTCTATCAAATCTATCTACTAACGATTTTATTTCATCATTAAACTTATTATGTTTATTAAGTTTTACTGAACTATCATTGCTACATTCAATTTCAGGAGGGTCTTCCTTGTCACTCGCCATAGATATTTTTATGTTTATGTTCATAATTATGGCCATAGATATGAATAAAACTAAATATGTAATTAAATATGCAATTATTATATGCTCTCGATGTAATAGTGACATATAATTTAACCTTACAGCTATGTTAATAAAGTTCTAGAGTACGAGTTACACTACTCCTCTTAAATTATCATATCGGATGAATAATTTTTTTATTTAGGAGAATGTTTTTTTGCACTCTAGGAGGGAGTAGGAGTGCACACTCCGAATGGTAGCATTTCTTTTTAATTTCCGACTAACTAGAGCTACCACATGGAAAGTGGCACGATTCCGTGCGATTCCGTGTGCGATTCCGTGTGATTTTAAAATAAAGTATACCTTGGCAGCTATAAAAGATATTGGGCATGATTAATTTTATAATACCCCATAACTTTTTATATAGAATTCTTGATGTAAATACATGAACTAGAACGACTTTCGAAATGAGCGACCAGCAAAAAATTTCATTGCTTCCTTGGCGGCCACTGCTCGATGAGAGTGAAGTTGCTTCCATTCATCCATTTCAGCAAGTGATTGCGGTGATTCCGTTGTTGTTTTTGTAGCGGAGGAGGGAATAAATATGGGATCAAAACCAAAGCCACCACTACCCTTTATTTCAGAACCTATTTTTCCTTCAAGTCGACCCTCGAAGAAAAAAATCTCTTGATCGGAAAAGTAGAAGCATAAAACACAAACAAAATAAGCAGAACGATCTACATTTTCTAGGTTATTTAATTTTTCAAGTAACAATTTACAGCGATCATTATAGTTAAGTCCATCACCTCCAAATCTTGCAGAGTGAATGCCTAATTCATTAGGGAGGGATAAAACATTTAATCCAGAATCATCGGCCATAATGGGGATGGGGGTAGTGCCGGTAGTGCCTCTTCCTCTTTGGTGATTAAAATAAGCTTTTGCTTTGAGGAGAGCATTTTGATGATAACTATCTCCATCCTCTGTAACTTCTAAAGATTTTTCTGCCAGCTGAAGTTTGATACAAGAATTTTTAAAAAGATCTTCAAACTCTAAAAATTTATGTTGATTGCTGGAAGCAAAGATGAATTCAAAATTTGTTTTTAGATTATTATTCATGAGATTGTTTTTGAGATTGTTTATGGGATTGTTTATGAGAGGATCGTTCGTTGTTCTTTAAAGATTATTTTAACTGCTTCTTGAGCACAGTAAAGCATTCGATCCAACTCATTCTTATTAAAAGGAGCACCTTCAGCAGTACCTTGTAATTCAACAAATCTGCCACTTTCACAGATAACCATGTTCATATCGGTGGCAATGTTTGAATCTTCATCATAATTTAAATCCGCAATCACTTCGCCTTCCTTGGTAATACCAACACTGATAGCGGCAATTTTTTCTTTGATAGGGTTTTGTTTTAAAACTCCATCGGTCAGAAGTTTTTTTATCGCCAGATTTAAGGCCACGAAGCCTCCTGAAATCGATGCAGTTCTAGTTCCACCATCAGCAACTAAAACATCACAATCAATCATGATGGATCTTTCACCTAGTAATTTTAAATCAACAGCGGCCCGTAGAGAGCGGCCGATTAGACGTTGAATCTCTTGAGAGCGACCACCAACTCCCTTTCGTTCTCTTTGTGATCTAGTATGGGTGGAGAGTGGTAACATAGCATATTCAGCAGTAACCCAACCTGTTCCTTTGCCCTTCAAAAATGGAGGAACTTCTTTTTCTAGAGTGGCAGTGATGTGAACTTTAGTGTTTCCATATTCAATGATAACACTACCCAAAGCATAAGGGTTAACATTAGGGGTGATTTTAATTTGCCTTGGGGTAGTTCTTTTTACCAGCGTTTCATGACTCAGATCTTTTTTGTCAACGTTGTTAGAGTGGTTCATAATAAATAATTCCTTATTTTAAATTAATTCTTTTACTGTTGATAGTTAACAAAAAATATTTTCTTTTGACAACTGCTTACTTTGGTTTTCTTTAATAAAACCTACATAAAACCTACATAAAAGTTAAGGGATCGATATCGATTTTCATTTTAATTTGTGATGGTAATTCAAAATTTTCCTCTATGGTAGTGATGAGGTTATGAAGGTCATTTACTTTTGAGTTATGAGTTCTAAGTAAGATACACCAGGTATAAAATCCCACTCGCTTTTCAATAATGGCCGGTTTAGGCCCAAGTATTTCGATTGAAGCAAAATATTTATTTTTTATATTGGTAGTGAAGAGGGATAGCGCTTGAATATGCTTGGCCACCTGTTTTTGATCGGTGGACAACAAATAGATTAGCGCTGATCTCGAGAATGGAGGAAAAAAGCAATCGGTCCTAACTTTTGCTTCACTAAAATAGAAATGATCGAAGAGGTTTTGCTTAATTACATTTAAAGTTTCATTGGCAGGATTACAGGTTTGAATTAAAACCTTACTTTCTCCACCAAAGCGACCAGAGCGTCCGGCCACTTGAGTGAGAAGTTGATAAACCTTTTCGTTTATCCTAAAATCAGAGTAATTTAAGTAGGAATCTACACCTAAAATTACCACCAATCTAACTCTTTTAAAGTTGTGTCCTTTAGAGAGCATTTGAGTACCAACTAAAATATCAATTCGATGTTGATGGAAGGCTTCGAGTCGATTATTTAATTTTGTTATAGTAGTGATCTCATCACGATCGAAGCGTTCGGTGATTTTGTTTGGAAATAATTCTGATAATACTGCTTGAATCTTTTCGGTTCCAAATCCCTTCTGAAGAATGTCCAGACAGTTACATAGAGGACAAAAGGTGGGAGCATGAATAGTGTAATTGCAGTATTGGCAAGATAAGATATTTTTTTTGCTAAAGAAGCGCAATTTGGTAGAGCAATTTACACACTCAAAGGAGTGGCCACAAGATTTACATTGAAAATAGTTTGCAAATCCCAGTCTATTGATAAGAATTAATACTTGTCCCCCAGATTGAAGATTTTTATCAATTTCATGAATGGTAGTATCGGTGAGCGGCCAGTGGGCATATTGCTTTTTTGTATTTGTATTTGCATCTTTATTCGCATCTTTATTTTTAATTCGGGTGTCAACAATTTCAATATCGGGTAATTGAGCTTGATGTACTCGTTCTCTCAATTCAAAGTAATGTCCAAAATCTTTGTTGGTGGATAACTTGAAAAAATAAAAACTTTCCAAGGAAGGAGTAGCGGATCCTAGAATAATTGGAATGTTTAAGAGCTTTGCTTTCTTATAAGCAACATCGCGAGCATGATAACTACAACGATCATCTTGTTTATAGGAGTGATCATGTTCCTCATCCATAATGATAAGACCTAAATTTTTTATAGGTAAAAAAATCGCACTGCGGGCACCGATAATCAATTTAGGAGAATCGTTAGAAATAAGTAGTGATTCCCAAATTAAAAGTTTCTGTTTGTCACTAAGCCCACTATGATAAGGGTATATAGGAACCGTTAAATCCCTTTCGAAGATCTCTATAAACTGAGGAGTTAAATTTATCTCTGGTAGTAAGAATAATACAGATTGATTTTTTTTAAAGCACTCTTCCATTAGCTTCAAATAAATAATCGACTTTCCACTGCCAGTCACCCCATGAATTAGTGCTTTAAAGTGTTGGGTTTGGTTATTTGTAGGTGTCGAAGAAGATAAAAGGTGAAGTTGATCAAATATTTGTTGCTGGATTTGAGTGAGATTATATGTTTCTTTTGTTGATGATTGCTGATCTATCTGTCTTTGAGGTGTAATTGGTGATTTTACCAAGCGAGTGCTTCGCTTTTTAGGAAGAGCTGAAGAAGTAGAGAGATTAGAGAGATTAGAGAGAATAGGGAGCTTAGGGAGATTCGGGAGAGTATCAAAGATTAATTTTCCTAAACCATAGTGATAATATTTTGAAACCCACTTAAAGAGCATTAAATCGGTAGGAGAGAGAAATATCTTTGAGTCTACTATGCTAAATATATTTTTATAGGTGATATCTGGATTGTCTTTAACCTCATTTATAGTATCAACAACGCAACCAAATTCACTTCTCTTCCCGAGAGGGATATGTACCAACTGACCGATTTGAAAATTAATATCTGAAGAGGGATCTCCAATATAGGTGAGAATCGAATTTTGAGAGGGGTAATTAACTGCAACTTGATAGTAGATATTGTCTGGCATTTTAGTCTTTAATTTTTTAATTTTAATTTTTTTAATTAAAAAGAAGGAATGGAAAAATATTTTTTAATTGTTGGAAATCGATTTTTTTTGTATCAAGAACCGTAATTGCAACTGCACGTAGATCGCTTGCCTTTTTTATAAGCGTATCAACAGAAAGATCCTTATGTTCTAGAGAAATAATTTTCATTATATAATTTTTCTTTTCAGTTGATTTTATAGTTATATATTTTGGCGCCATATAGAGATTGTTGTAAATTGAATACTCTTCAAAATTTATTTCAAAGGTTTCGCTATTAGTAGCAGTAGCAGTATGGGAGAGTAAACGAAGAAAATGTTGATCGTTACTAAAAAGTGCTTGAGAGTTTTTTAATTGTATCTTCCAAAAGAATTCGCCGTTTTCATTGGTAAGAGAAACATTTTTGTTTAGGTAGAAGGAATTTTCTTTCAGCAGGGCCATCGCTTTTGCTTTATCACTACTACTAACTGGTTGTAGGGGAGAGACTTCAGTTTTTTTAAGTGCTGGGTTTTGAATTATAGTTTCTAAATATAATCGATACTTTTCTAGTAGTTCAAATTTTTCTTTATTAATGATCTCTCTATTGAATTGAAAATTATCATTGTGATCTTTTAAAAATTTTAGAATTAATCCATGATGATTTGAGAAAACTTGATATAGGGAGGAGTAGAATGCATTTTTGGAGGTGCCAGATGAGATATTTGAAGTACTTGAAGTAGTAGAATCAGATGAGAATTCAGTGAAGAGTTTTTCAATACTATCAATAAAGACGACATTGAGAAACGAATTGCGATTCATCTTATCGTCAGAGAATGTTTTTTGTAAGATCTTTAAGGAACCACTATTTTTATCGGTGAAGAAAGTAAGTTCAACAAATAATTTAGTACTATCTGTGGCCATTGCGGGTGCTGATGCTGATGTTGCCGATTCTTCACTGCTAATCACATTGATCATAAATTTTATAACCGTAGAATTTTCTGAAATAACTTTATTAGAAGCATTTCTAAAAAGGGATTCAACCGTAGGATTGATGGCCCAGCTTGAGCTTGGATGTGTACTTGCTATTATTGAGACGATAATTGTTAATATTTTTAATGATAGTGATAGTGATAATGATAATAAAGGTTGGAAGTTTTTAAGCATGACAAATACCCTTTTTAACTTTCTTGAAAATTTTTTTACTAGTAAATTTTTTTACTGTTTGTTACGCTAAATTTTGTTATGTTCTTAACATAGACTTTATTTTTATTCTTATTATTTTATTTTAGAAAAGAGAATATGTGTAAATTAATATTAAAATCAATTTCAAGAATCTTTGTATCTATTTGGACGTTACTCTGTCTTTGCTATACTTGCTATATTTGCAACAGCAACTGCGCATATGCAAAGATACATGACTATGAAACCACGAGATTAAAATCTACTGCTGGAGCTGGCGTTGCCTCTGTATTAATGGATGAATCCACAATTTTAAATCCCGCGCCTATTGCATTCTTTAACGTATCTTCTCTCTATGTACAAAAAGCTAACATCAAGTATGGTGAAAGTAATGCAACTGTGAGTAGTGGTAATAGCGAGGAAGCAGGTGGTCCATCATCAATTGCTTCATCTTCTGCCAAAGATGATTCTGGCTCTTGGGGTGTGATGGTGTCGGATGCAAAGGGAGGAATGAAGGGATCGATTAGTTATCAGAAGCAAAATGAGTGGTTTGATCAACGAAAACGTTTTGGAGTTGCTCTGGCCGGAAATGTTGCTAAGACATCGTCACTTGGTTTTGCTTATCGAAGAACTACTGACAAAATCAGCAATGATGGACAAAATTATACGGAAAATGTTTATAACCAAGTGGTTGTTGGGAGCATGTATGCTTTGAATGAAAATTTTACTTTTGGATTGGTGGTAGTTGATCCGTTAAAGAGCAAGCAAGGTGATAATCGAGTATATCTCGGATCTCAATGTATTATTACCTCTGTATTAACATTGATTGCGGATATGGGATTTGATTATAACCAAAATCTTTCAAATAAGTTTATGTATCGTGGAGCGATTCAGGTTAATTTTTTTAGTGATCTATATCTGCGCGCTGGTTTTTTTAGTGATAAGAATTTAGGCGAGCAGGGAAATGGTGTGGGAGTTGGTTGGCTGTCACCGCGATTGATGGTAGAGGCAGCGATGAAAAATACTGAATTTAAATATACAGACGAGGAAATGCACTCTTCATCTATCAATAAACCAAAAGACATGAGAGAGATTGCTTTCTCTGTCTCCTATAGATTTTAAAAACTAAAAAGTCGGGCGGCACTTTCTTACTTTCTTAATGGTAAATATAACCTTAATGGTAAATACAACATGGTAAATAATTTAGAACTTATAAAAAAATATGCAGATAAATTGGATAAAGCTATAAAACATCTTAATTTTAGCTTTAATCGAATTATAAATCTTCCGACAAACCCAAAGCTATTAGATGATCTTCAAATGGAAATGTGGGAAAGTTTTTCTGCCCGATTTGCTAGAGCATCTGAAATATACTTAACAAAATATTTACGAGCAATAATAATTTCAAAAGATCCCGGATTTGAGGGTAGTTTTCGTGATTTACTAGACTTCGCAGAAAAGAATAGCTTAATTGAAAATGTTGATGAGTGGTTAATTATTCGTTCTCTACGAAATATAACTGCACACGATTACACTGAATCCGATTTAGAAATTTTCTTTATTAATATTAAAAAATATGCTCCTAAACTAATAAATATAAAAATAATTTATTAATGTATAAATTAAAAAGAGAGTTATGAGGATTACATCTCTAGAAGGCCAATCAATAATATCAGTTCTGGACTCTTTTTTCCTCGATGTTAGTTCAAAAGCATCATCTGGAACTAAAATTTATTTGTTTGGAAGTAGAGTGGATGATAATAAAAAAGGTGGAGATATTGATTTACTAATTGTTGGTGATGAAACAATCATCAACCAGCACATTCAAAATAAATTTAAAATATTAATGTTAATTAAAAAGAAAATAGGAGAAAGAAAAGTAGATCTTGTTTTCAGTACCCATGATAATTCAACAACTGATCCATTTGTAAGTACTATTTTAAAAAATGCTATTTTATTAAAGAGTTGGTAAGTCGGAAAAGTCGGGCGGCACTTTCTTTCCTGTTAGATTTAGAAAACATAGTTTCTGCCGGTCCTTATTTTCAGAGTAAGACCACTAAAAACAAAGGTGGTTGTCAAATTGATTTACTAATTCAGACAAATTCGCAAGTCCTCTATGTATGTGAATTTAAGTTCAGAAAAATTATCTTAAGTGATATTTGTCGAGAGATGGAGAAAAAAATTGAAGTCTTACAACACCCACGACGATTTTCAATTAGAACTGTTTTAATATATGATGGCGATATTAAATATTCTAAGGAAATTAAAAATTATTTTTATAAAATCATTCCGGCGCAAAAACTTCTGGAATAGCTTTTGGAATGCAGCGGTTCCCGCCCAAATAAAATACCTCTAGAAAAATTCATCTAGAATCTCATTCGTCTTGAAGTTATGCGTGTGTACTGATTATTTATTGCAATTTTTGAATTGATATATTTATCCATCACATGATGTCCATATGTTCGTAATGCTGAAAAAGCATTATGAGAAGAGCAATAGACTCGTAAATTTTCTATAGAATTATCTTGAGAGAGAGCATAGGGATTCACATGATCAATGTGCAAATTTCTAGTTTCTTCACAACGTCTACCAGTGATTTTTGATATAAACTCACACCTTCCACTCGCCCGGAAAAGTAGAAGCTTGCGAAGTTTAGGATTTATATATCTTGAATGTGATTTTATTTTGTCTTCATGGTTATTGAGATAATTACAATTTTGTGTGAGTTTATTTTTTTCTTCTTCTTTTGCTATGGTTTTTTGCACATCCTGTTCTAACTTTTTTAATTTATCGCTAATCAACCATGCAATTAATTCAAGATCATCTTTTCTACTACCCAATTTCCCTCTTAATTCATTTAATTTTTTCATTGTTTCAGCATCAATTTTTATATTAATTGTTGCATTTTTCTTTGGTTCAGTCCGCATTTGATTTAATTGTTCTCTAGTATCTCTTATGTTTTTTCTACTAATTTGCTCGACTAATTTTTCTTTCTCCGTAAAATTAAATTTCCTATCATGTTCCTTTTCTTCCATGCTAAAAAAAGTTTGTAAAGCTGATGCCTGACTTAAACTCAAATCTCCATTGCTAATTTTTTCCTCCACGACATTACGATTTTCATTAAGCAACCTTGATGCTTGCACGCGAAGTGCTGCTTCTGATTCTGAGTAGGAAAGAGTATTTAAACAATATTCATATAAAGATGAAAATCCAAGTTCGGCATACAACCTACGATGTTCAATTTCCGCTAAATGATTTAACAACATGAGAGTAAATTTTTTCTCATTCATTCGTAATTCTAGTGTTCTATTTAATAATTCTTTGTTCTTTATACGTTTTAAATTTTCGTTAGATGAATTTGTATTCATTTTAGTTTTTTCCCTATGAAAAATTGATTTTTTACAAAGAAAAATATAACATATTTAGAGTGTATTTCATACTTAAATAGTCTGTAATTTATTAATTTCTAATTCTGAAAAAAATGAAAAAATCTGTACAAAAAAACATTATACCAAAATTTAATATTGATGAAGTAAAAGCAATAAAGGTTTAAAAGAATATGAAGTAATGATAAATCCGAGTACATATATTTTAGCATTAGATGGAACTGAAATTTTTCGCTCTAAAAAGATTTGTTGTAATAAATGTTTAACTAAAATTTCCCACAAGGAGTCATCTGCTGACCAGTGTGCAGATTCAGAAGAGACGAGCATAGAATATTATCATCAAATCATAGGTGGTGCTCTGTACATCCGGATTTGAAAACAGTAATTCCATTCTATCCTGAAGCGATAATTAATAGTGATGGTGATACGAAAAATGACTGTGAAAAAAATGCTGCTAAAAGATTCATTGTTAACTTAAAAGAAGATCACCCTAAATTAAATCTAATTGTTGTGGCCGATTCCCTCTATTCAGATACTGTATTTATTGCTTTATTAAAACGCTCTCAATTATCTTATGTTCTCAATGCTAAACCAGGAAAGTTAATTAAAACTGCGAAGAGATTATTTGGAAATGTCCTTAATAAATCCATGGTAGAAAATACAACTTAAAATTAAGGATACATTTTAAATCGGTAATATAAACAATAGACATCTACTGTCTAAAAATAGTGTCTCTGATGTTAGTGTAAGTAAGCAAAATATAAGCACCTCAAAATATCATTAAATTATATTGATGAATGGAAAGTTGTTTTCACTCGTCCGGACGAGTGATTTTACGTTGTTTTACATAAAATGGGCGGGAGTAGCTGTTGTGTGAGTAATTGTGTGATTAAGTGTGTGAACAGTGACAACAAAAATGGACATGCAAAGTTAAAATAAAAAAAATTTATATCCAAGTAAATAATTATAATAACAACGTCGCCAAAAAATATTTTTGTTTTATGCCTGTGTAAAAAAAATCAGATGATAATCAAATAGACTAAATTGTACTAAACAATAACTAAATAGTTGTTGTTTGGGTTCTTAAATTTAATTTTTTATGAATCCAGAATCTTTTAAGAGTATAGAAATTACTCAAGGAGTATATCGATGAGGGTTTCATTTATAATAATTTATTTATTACTATTAACAACAATGCAATTTACTTTGAATGTTGTAAAGGTATCTGAAGTATTGGCCACAGAAGAGAGAAAGGAAAATATGCTGGATAATCCGGATAATATCGATGAAAACAATGAAAACAATGAGCACAATAAAAATAAATATGAAAGTAGAAATGTACGAAATGCTGTAGATATTGGCAAAGCACATCCGCATTTGCCTGCAGATATGATGAAACTTATTTTTGAATTTTTAGGAACAAAAGAAGATCTTGCGAGCACTCAACTTGTATCTAAAGATTGGGATGAGTTTGTTAAATATGGGAGTGAATCGCAAGGAAATGATTTTTTTAAGGATATTAAATTTGAACTTAAGCGAACAGTAGTGGATCCAGAGGATACTCCATGTAATCAAAATCCTATAATTAATTTTTTGCAATCAATGTGGAATCAGATAAAAAAAATAGCAGACGTTGACAAAAAAGAAGAATTAAAAGAGAAAAAGATTCAAAATTTTTTAATGCTTATCGAAAATGAGGGATTAAAAGTATACAAACTAAAATTACCTGCTAATGAAACTGGAATGCTTATTTTAAATAATTTAAGAATGTTTCCTCATCTGCAAGAATTAAAACTATCGTCTTATGGAAACTATGGAGATAAATGTGCAAGTAAATTGGCAAATACAATTATAGTTAATAAAACCTTAAAAAAGTTGGATCTATCTGTCGGTGGGAAGGGTGATATTACTGATGTAGGTTTAGAAAAAATGGCCCAAGCATTGGAAGTAAATAATAGTTTAGAAAGTTTTAATCTACATCGAAGTGTAATTGGGAATAATGGAATGATGAGAATTTTTCAAGCACTTAGAGTTAATGGGAATAGTGGTTTAAAAGAATTAAATATATCATGTATATATAACGATAATAAGAGTGTCTTAGATGTAACAGAGATAGCGAAAACATTTAGAAGTAATAAAAAATTGCAAGATGTGGATCTATCACAAAATGGACTTGGTAGAAGTGCTATCGTTACAATTGTTGAAGCACTTGAAGACAATAAAAGTTTAAAAAATTTAAGTCTAGCATATAATTCTATTGGGGCCCTTAGAGAGGACGAAGATGAAACTCTTTTATTTCAAGCATTCAAAAAACTTAAAAACAATACTAGCTTGCAAAGTTTAGATCTATCGGGTAATGGAATTGGGGATAACGATGCAATTAATATTTTTAAAGCATTAAAAGATAATAAGAGTTTGCGCAAATTGACTTTGACTGAAAGTAATCGAATTGGAAGGAATGGACTTGTTGGTATTATCGAAGCATTGAAAGGCAATAAGAGTTTAGAAGATTTAGAGATGGGAAGTTTTTATTTCATCTCAGATCAGAGAGAATTATATAATGAATTTTTGAAATTAGGATTTAAAGCTAAATATCCTTATACTGATTTGTTTGCATTTCATAGGGATAGAGAGAGTAATAGGCAGTAATATTTAGTAAAGCGTATCCTTTAATGATTCAAATAATATAATCATCTTGTATAAATCTTTCGCGGAGATAGCGAGGTTTGCAGTCTTGTCTCCATCTAATAGTGAAACATTTTGAATTGTTAAATCTTTACGATCAATATTGATTTCTATTTTTGCTCCAGAATTATTGTAGTTATTACAGACGATAATATTTAAAGTTTTACTTTGAGGATTGTCTATTAATCCATATTCAACATTTTTAAACTTTGCTTTTAAGGTAACAACATCGTTTTCGTTCGTAAAATAAAAAGCATTATCATGGAGTTGATCGTAAGCTTCTCCAGTTAAGCAAATTTTGGGTTTATCCATGTATGGTTTTCCCGAGGTAGGACAGAAGGTAGCGCAGTTACCACACTCATTACAAAAATTGGAGATGTTAGCAGTTTGAAATCTTTGTTCTATTGACCAGACAAAAGATTCACCATAGGTAATTTCACCATTTTGTAATCTAATATCTTTAAGTAAAAATTTACGAGGTGAATTTTTAACTTCATAACTTATGTTTGCACGATTAGGACATACACTTACACAAACATCACAGAGTTTATCACAATGAAGACAGCGAGCAGATTCAATTTTTGCTTCTTTGTCAGTTAGTGTTTTAATTACTACATCAAAACCTTTGCGTTTGTTTGTTGCAATTTTTGGTAGAGGAATTCCATAGTGACGGTTTGCTTTTTTTATTCTTAATTTATCAAAATCAATTTTTTCTTCAACATTAGAGTAAAAATTTACTAGCTCCTGAAGATTTTGATAAAATCCTCCTCGTCCCTCTTTCGAAGCTATAGTTAGAGCGGCATTTAATCCATCGGCCACACCTTTGATAATTGATGATGGTCCACGAGCGGCGTCTCCTCCCATTAAAACTTTTTCAATATTCACATTGGATGGTAAAAATCCGAGAGAGACCTCCTGTCCAATAGCATTTATGATATAGTCACATTTAATTTTAAAGTTTGAATTGGCCAATGGTTTAGGAATTGGTCTACCAGATTTATCCTTTTCATCAGAGAGTGCCATCTTCACGCATTCTAGAGCGATAACTTTTTTCTTTGTACGACCACTGCTGTTCGAGATTATTTTATGAGGAAGAGTAAGTTCGATAATATTTATTTTTTCCTCTTTTAACTCGTGAATTTCATCTTTATCTGCGGGCATCTCTCTTACTGTTCTTCTATAAACTAAAGTAACACTTCCTTTTGTACCTACCAATCGCTTGGCACTGCGAGCGGCATCGATAGCAGAATTTCCTCCACCGATTACCACAACCTTTGGAGGTAATTTTTTTATTTGATTTGTTTTTACAAGTTCTAAGAAACTTAAGAAATCAATAAGACCACTCTCATGAGGGTGCTCTAAACACTCATTTTCTCCCTCTAAATTTAATTTTTTTGACCGACTGGCGCCAACTGCCACGTAAGTATAATCAAATTTCTTTTGAATTGCTTCAAACTCATCAACAGTTTTTACTTCGCTATTTTCATTTATAACAACACCTAAAGATTTTATACGATCGATGTCGTGCTGAACTCTCTTCGCGATGGTTCTGAAATTTGGTAAAATGTTGGTGATCATTCCTCCTAAATTTTCTTTTTTCTCAAAGATTTGAACTTGAAGACCAGCTAATCTTAAGTAGTAAGCAGCACTGAGTCCGCTTGGGCCACCACCAATTATGGCCACGCTCTTGTCGCTCTCTTTTGTTTTTTTCGGTTTAATTTTCAGTTCAATAGTTTTTTCTTTCATCGCCAGATAGCGTTTGATCTCTCTAATTTTCAGAGGAGAATCATAATTAATTCGAGTACACTTAGTTTCACAAGTGTGATCACAGGCCATTCCAGTGGAATTTGCAAATGGATTCGATAAACGAATTACTTCAAGTGCTTTTTGCCATTCACCTTTAGATGTTAAATAC
This sequence comes from Oligoflexia bacterium, assembly GCA_015232355.1. GTDB lineage: Bacteria > Bdellovibrionota > Bacteriovoracia > Bacteriovoracales > Bacteriovoracaceae > JADFZW01. The sequence goes on along the minus strand of JADFZW010000016.1, from coordinate 43,996 downwards.
ATATAGAGAGGAACCATCTGATGAGCGGGACAAGTCTCTTGGCAAGGAGCTTTAATACAATCAAAGGCCGTTAAGGTACGACTGGTTTTTATATTTTTCCAAGGGAAAGCTTCCTTGTGATATCTGGATGGTTGTTCTGGTTGCTTGATGATCTTAGTATTAAATAATCCTTCACTGTAATTTTTTAAATTTTTAAGTGTAGCGGCCGGAATATTTTTGCCTTTGAGCTTTGCAGTTTTCAAAACCAATTCATCTAAATTTGTGGCATTACACTTATCCATACTTTTTTTGATAGTTTCAAGGTATTGGGCCAGACGAGAGTAACCACCAGGTTTTAATAAATCAGAGCAAACCGTAAGTGGCTTAATATTTGTGGCCAAAACACTTCCCACATTGAAAGCATCAATACCACCAGAGAGAGTAATATCTAATTTGCCGGCAAATTGTTTTTGAATTTTGTTGGCGATGTTGATGGAGAGAGCGTGCAGTCCTCGACCGGACATGTACATCATCTGATTACTCTTATCAAAAATATATTTATTATTCACCACCTCTAAGGTGTTGGTGAATTTTATACTAAAATGCAGTTTGTATTTGTCGGATTCTTTTTTTAGATTTTTAATAATTGCCAAAGCATCTTTATATTTCAAGTCGTGCTCAAAGGCAATATCAGGAACGTTGATGTTGATGTATCCTAATTTATTATTTAAAATGTCTCGCAACTCTTTAGCGCCATTTAGAGTTGGATTTAATTTTATCGTAGTATGAAAGCGCTCTTTTCCGATGAGATAGAGTCCGATCTTTTCAATCTCATCAGGAGGACATCCATGCATTGTTGAAAGGGTAATATTATCAGAGATAACCGAAGGAATATCCAGATCCATCACTCTCGGATAAAAGGGTTTTAGTTTTAGTTTCGCTTCAATGATATCAGGACCAGCATTTCTCATCTTCTTTAAAAATGTTTGTACATTTTCATTCATGATTCCTTCTAAATTGTAACCAACACTCATATTGAAGATGGTACCAATGTTTGCAAATTTAAATTTATCTTTAAGAATATGAATCATAATCCAAGCATTAAGATATTCATTATATGATTGATGAAGTTTTAATTCTTGTGACCATTCACAATTAAATCCCTCATCTTCCATATCAATACAAGGTTTGCTTACTTCTAACTCATCTAATGTTTGAATGGTTTTTAATTCGATAAAACGACACCCCACCAACCAAGAGCAAATGATATTTTGAGAGAGTTGAGTTTGTGGGCCGGCGGCCACTCCCAGAGGAGAATCTAAGGTTTGATTAAATCGATTTAATTTTATTTGAGGATATTTTTTAGGAGAGAAAAATGCACTTGCAGGTATCCCAAAAATACTTTTTTTCTTTTCATATTCCGATAAAGTCATCTGTAATAATGTGACAATATCTAGCGGATACATTCTATCGCTATTTGAAAGTAGCTTACTTTTCTGCTCAGACATTTTCCCCTCCTAAATGTATGTCTTTTTTGTTTCTTACAATTTTTAATTCTAAACTAAAATTTTTTCATTATCTCTAAAATTTTATCTCCAATTTTCTGAGAGAATCTCAAAGTGTGCTTGAGGATGAGCACAAGCAGGACAACCTAGCGGCGCGTCTGTTCCCTCTTGAGTGTAACCACAATTACGACAATACCAAGTGGATTTGTTGTGCTTTTTGAAAATTTTTCCATTCTCAAGATTTTCTCTCAAAGATAGGTAGCGAGTTTCATGTAATTTTTCTGCAACTGCAATGGCATCAAAGACTTTTGCAATATCATTAAATCCCTCTTCTCTAGCAATGGTTGCAAAAGCAGGATACATCTCAATCCATTCATGGTGTTCACCAGCGGCAGCGTCTCTTAAATTATCAACTGTTTTTCCAAGTACTCCAGCAGGAAAAGTTGCTTTAACTTCAACTTCGCCACCCTTTAAAAATTTAAATAAACGTTTAGCATGCTCTTTTTCTTGTTGAGCAGTCTCTTCTAAGATTGCAGCGATTTGTTCTAATCCCTCTTTTTTAGCAATGCCAGCGTAGTAGGTGTAACGATTTCTCGCCTGAGATTCGCCTGCAAATGCGGTTAGAATGTTTTTTTCAGTTTTTGATCCTTTTAGTTCCATAAATCCTCCTTAAAGGTTTTTTCTAAAATGGTAAATATTTCATCTATGTTTTCATCGGTGAGAGATAGTGGTAGCAAGAATCTAATTCGCGCTGGATCTTGTCCTGCTGTAAAAGAGATCACACCATTTTCAAATAATTTTTTTGCAAAATTAGTTGTGACCTTTTTATTACCATCTCTGACTTCAAAAGAAATCATTGTTCCGATGCCACTAAAAAACTTGAGTTTATCTTGACCTACACTATCTTGTACTTTTTGCATTTTATTTAAGAATTTCTTTTCCAGCTCTGCAATTCTTCCATTTTCACCATAAAAATTTCCTTTCAAGAGATAGTTGATAATTTTACTTCCCATTTTAATAGATGAGATTGATCCATTAAATGTACCAGCAATCAATCCTGGTTTAGGATTTAATTCTTCAGTGTAAAGAGCGCCGCAAATGTGGGCCGCTTTTGCAATAGTAACCATATCAACATATTGATCTAATCCAAACATTTGGAAAGCAAATAACTCTTTAGTGCGACCAAATGTTTGTACTTCATCAACCCAAACATAAATGCCTTTCTCTTTGGCCCACTTAAAAATTCCTTCATAGAATGCTTTATCTCCATAGATAAATCCGGCCTCTCCCTGGATTAATTCAATCATCATTGCCGAGAAAGTTTCAGGAAATCTCTCCCACAAATCATCTAGAGCAGATAGTGTATTGTAGAGTGAAGTTGTAGGATTTTTTTGATCAAAGTGTGGAACATGAAAAACATTTAAATATTTTGGCATTCCCTCTCTGAAATCTGGTTTGTCGGTGATCTCTTGAGTAGCAATAGTTCTTCCAGCAAATGCTTTTTTGAAGGCAATCAAATTATATTTTGGTGCTTTCTTTTGCCAAATGAGTTTTAGCGCCAGATCGTTAGCACAACCACCAGAACCAGTAAACCAAAAGTGTTTTAATCTTGATTTTTCTTTTACTGAATTGACTAAAGCAACGGATGCTTCATTGGCATCAACGTATGTTTGCAAGTTTCCACACATAACAGTGTCCACAGTTGCTGCTTCTAAATTTGCTTTGATCATTAGTGGATGAGAGTGGCCAAGTAAATTAAAACCAATACCATTTATTAAATCATATTTGACTGAACCATCCAACAATTCAGTAAAGGGGCCATGACCTTTGCCAGAGGAGATGTAGTTATAGAAAAATTCTCGGCCTCTATTTTTAATGTAGTAATCTAATTTTGATTTAAAAAAATTAACTTTATCGGGATCAGCTGCTTTGATTTTATTTATTTTTTGTTGTTCAGTGAGAATGGTGGAAAAAAGTTGATCTATTTGCTCTTGGATTTTTGTTGAGTAAACTCCAGAGGCAGTTTCATTTGAATTTGCATTTGAATTTGCATTTGAATGTGCATTTGTCATAGTTCGTTCCTAATGTGAGTACTGTTTATAATATAATTAATATAATTTGTTTTATTAACGGTTTAAGATACTAATACAATACTAATACAATACTAATACAACAAATTTTCTCAATCTTGCATTGAAAACAACAAAATATGATAATAGCTTTATGGATTTAAGAAAGATTAATTACGACATGAAGATCAGTCAGGATATTGAGATCAATTTTCATAAGACTCTTGGGGAAAATTATTTCAAAGATGGCAACAATGCGCTTGGTCTGCTACATTTTGAAAAAGCGAAAGCGTTGGGAGCGATTGATCAAAAATTTGATACGCAAATTTTAGAGGTAAAACAAAAAATTTTGTCATTAAATGCCACTGCGATGCCCTTCTGGAGTGAAAGCGAATCTTATTTGTCATATATTGAAGATATGAGAGTGATGCCTAAAGATGTTTACATAACTACTGCTCTTCTTATTTCTATTTGTCTGTTAATTATAATTAATTTTACTCTTAAAAAGAGTACAGCATTTAAAAATTTAAGTATAAAAAAGAAACAACTTTATTTTGCTGTGATTTTATTTTTTGCATTTTTGTTCTCTCTTTCTCCGCTTATAATAAATCACTGTTATCTTTCTAAACAAAAATTTGCAGTGATATTGAAAGATACAATTGTAAGAGAGGGACCATCAAATATTTTTGAGGAGAGTGAGAATGCGAGGGTGGTTGCTGGAACAAAGGTTTTGTTAGGCAAAAAATATAATGGAAGATATAAAGTGTTTGCCCCAAAATGTTTTGAGGGTTGGATACCGGTAAAAGATGTTGGTCTTTATTGAAGAATTGAAGAATTACAAATAAGAGGTGCTTGATATGAGTGATTATGAAAATAATAGTGAAAGTAAGAGTGAAAATAAGAGCGAAAATAAAAACGATAGTTACGAGAGAGTAATTAATGAAAAGCTGAAATCTGGTGAGGCGCTACCACCAAGATTAAATTATCCAACCTTGAAGTTTTTTTGGCAGGCAGGACCACTATCGAGAAAAAATAAGGATGCTATTCCATCATTTTTACGTAATGTGGAGATATTTAAAAATTTTACAGAGAATGAATTACGAATACTATCGAAGTATATGCACCTGAGAGCGTTTGAGAAAAACGAAATAATATTTAGACAAGGAGATAGAGGTTTTGGTTTTTATTTAGTACTTTCAGGAGAGGTTGGAATTTATTTAGAAGAAGAGGATTTTTCTAATGAGGTGAAGATATCCAACCCTAATGCTGAATTTATTCCAGATTCAAAAAAAGATAATAATAATAGTAGTAGTAGTAATAGTAATAAAGATAATCAGAATCGTCGTAATAATGATCATCGTTATCGACTCTCTAGACTTTTAAATTTTGACCACTTCGGAGAGTTAGCATTGTTGCAAGCAAATAACTTGAGAACCGCTACAGCTGAAGCTGAGACAAGCTGTGCTTTGCTGGGAATTTTTAGGCCTGATTTGGAGGAGTTGATTGAAGGTGATGCTGTTGTTGGAAATAAACTTTTGCAATCAATATCAATGATTTTAATCAATAGACTCTCTCTTGTTGGAGATGAGATGAGATATTTGCGTAGAAGGGTTTATGAGTTAGAGCAATTACTTAATATAAGTCATAAATAGAGAAAGAATATGAAATTTAACAAAAATAAGAGTGACCAAGAAAACAGCAACAGCAACAGCAACAGCAATAGCAACAGCAATAGTAGCAGCGACATAGTTAACGATGATGGCCACAAAAATAAATACTCTTATTCTCTTCGCAATTTATTAATCAAGAGAAGAAATTATGCTGCGAATGGAATTAAGTTATCATTTTTTGCAATGGTAATATTGATAATTTTTATTTTTTTTGTTGCTTTACCTAGACTTAGTATCCCTCTAAGTTTTGCTTACATTATTGGATTAATTGTTGAACAAGTTATTAAACCATTAATGCAAATTGGATTTAAAAGATCACAAGCATTTATTGTTTTGATAGTGACAGTTACATTCTTAGTGGCCTATCCACTCTATAAAATAATTCCTTCGATGGAAGAAGAAGTTGATAATTATCACAACTATATTCCTAAAGTTGATAAATTTGTTCGTACCTCTTACAACAAGGTGACAGTTACAATTAAAGAAAGAATCGGAGTGCAAATTAGTGAAAAACATTTAGATAATTTTTTGAACTATACCAGTGCGGAATCAAAAAACCTGCTCTTAAAAGTGCCAAATTTTTTAGCATCATTTTTTGAATGGATGTTTCTTGTTCCACTCATTCTCTTTTTTCTCTTAAAGGATGGGCGAGAGTTTCGATTCAGTTTCCTTAAATTAGTTCCAAATACAATTTTTGAGAGGACATATTACCTTATCTATCAATTTCATAAACAATTAGGGAATTATATCTTTGCAAAATTTGTTGAAGCAACAATAGTAGGAACGGTTACTACTATTGGATTGCTCTTCTTGGATATAAAGTTTGCAGTCTTATTAGGTTTTGTAGCGGCGATAACCAACATTGTTCCATATGTAGGACCGATTTTGGGAATTGTTCCAGCAATGATTTTATGCTCGGTGGAACATGGCTTTTTTTCTTCTACTACGGGAGCAGTGGCGATATTATTTATTGTTGCCAATGTGATTGATATTGCCTTTGTTTTCCCTCTATTAGTCTCTAAAATTGTTGATCTTCACCCGATGATTGTTGTTATAAGTGTTATACTTGGTTCTCAATATATGGGAATTGTCGGAATGATAGTTTCCATTCCAGTTGCTGCGATACTAAAGTTGATTTTTGCAGAAATTTACAAAGAGCTTTATCCGATTATTTCTCGACAAGAAGAGTAGATTATTTATAGAATAAGACCAAAATATTAACAAAAGAGAGTTATTTGTATGAATAATATTAAAATTAATATTAAAAGAACTTTTTCTTTTACTTTATTCTTTATTATAATTTTATCAATTTTTGGTTTTTGGGGTTGTTCCTCTAATCAAACAAAAAGTGATAAGACTCCAGCGGAAATCTTGTACAAAGAGGCTGAACAGTATGTAGCAAGAGAGAGATATTTGTTGGCCACTGAAAAGTTAAATACACTTAGATCTCAATTTCCTTACAGCTACTACGCCACTCACGCAGAGTTACTGATAGCAGATATATTATTTTTACAAAAAAGTTACATAGAAGCGGCTGCATCTTATATGGCCTTTAAAGAATTGCATCCGAAACATGAAAAGTATGCATATGTCTTATGGAAAATTGCAGAGTCATATTATAACCAGTTACCAGACACCTATGATCGAGATTTATCTGCTTCTGTTGAGGCCGTAAAATATTATAGTGAAGTAATCAATAAATATCCGACTTCAACTTATTTGGAAGAATCAAAACGAAAGTTAACTGCGATCGAAGATATGTTGATGAAAAGAGATATCTATATTGCAGATTTTTACTACAAGACAGATGTTTTCGATTCTGCACGCTACAGATATTTGGATATTGTTGACAAATATAAGGACAAAAAAATTCAAGATTATGGTATGATAAGAGTAGTGAAAAGCTCTTTTTACATGAATAGCTTCGATGAATGTGTAAAGTATGCTAATGAATATAGTTCAAAAATTTCTAGCGATGTCGTGCTTGAATTGGAGGACTATAAAAAGAAATGTATAAGTGCAAGTGCCAGTGCAAGCGAACAGGCAAAAAAAGTACAGACAACACAGACAGGAGACAATAAAAAGAGCTAAAGAACTTTTTATTTTTTTTGTTGTTATTAATTCCTAGGAAGGGAGGGGATATCATGAGCATGAACGCGAATGATAATGGATATGGGCCGAAAGAATCTCAGCTTATGGTCCAAGGCCAATCTCAATATGTCAAAAGAATCTATAAAGATGCTCAAGCGACCTTTGAAGAGGTTTTAGAAATTAATCCTCGAAATGTTGAAGCACATTTTTATCTGGCCAATATTCACTACACTTTGGGGCAAATAGGAAAAGGAATTAATTGTTTTAAAAAAGTTTTGGAGATTGATCCTTATCATACAGAGGCAGCAATATGTTTATCAGTTCTTTATAATGATATTGGTAAATACGAGGAAGCAAAGTTACTCTTTAAAGAGATTGATAACAGAGTAAAGGGTAAATCGAAATATTCATATTCATCCTCATCCTCATCCTTGGGTTCAACTGATTTTTCATCTTCATCTTCATCTTCATTGTCATCACATCAATCGATTCTAAGTGATCCATATATAAATAAGAAATTTGCATTTAAACACTATGAATTGGGTGAGCTCTATCTTACTTACGATAGATATGATGAAGCGCTATTTGAATATAATAAAGCAGTACGACTGGATCCTTCGAATCTAGAAGGAAGAATCCAAGTTGCAAAAGTTTACTCTAAAAAAGGGCTTGTTTCCAAAGCGTTTGAAGAGCTTCGAAAATTAAGAAATGAATATCCAAATTATCTTCCTGCGCGTGTTGCTTTGGGTGTTTTGTACTATGGAACTGGCAGAGTAGTTGAAGCACAAACTGAGTGGCAAAAAGTTTTAAGTAAAGATCCACGTAATCCAGATGCAAAGATGTATATTGAGCTATCAAACGCTGCAACTGAAACGAGTGCGTAAACGTGTATAGGTGTATAGGTCATAATGTTTTTTAACAGGCGAGAAATTCTCTACATTTTCAACTTAATAAGTAATTTTTCCATCTCTAAAGAATAATCTGGAATTTTGAGAAACACTTTTTCAGCATCAAGGAAATTGTAAGTATGAGACATAATATTTCGATCATTTAACATTGAAATCCACTTGACCTCATCTTGAATCCATCCTTGAGAGAAAGCAATCCTGAAAGCACTTTTAGGTGATGCTATTTCGTCTGAAATTCCCTTTGTTCGTGCAATTTTTTGGATAGCTTTCCACGACAGCTCAAAACAAAACTCAAAGTATTTAATCAATCCAGATTTTTCAATATCGCTTTTTAAGTTTTTATCCACGCCATCTTTTAACTTGGCCAAGGCCTGTTCAAAATTTTTCAGAAGGATTATTTCTGTAGTCACAAATTACCTCTATTTTTTTCATTGCTTGATCTCGAAATGAAGGGGATACACTTTGCATATCAACTAAATCAAGTTTATATAGAGTCTCTATCGACTCTAGACGATCTTTGAGAGCGTAAAAAAGTTTCAGGTTTAATGGAGACTCTCCATCTATACCTATATCAAAGTCAGAGCGAGAATTATGATTATTTAAAACACGTGAACCAAAGAAAAAAATATAATGACCATCCAATAAATCCTTTGCTTTAAGGATTGTTGAAATAATAAGTTGCTTTACTTCTTGCTCTCTTGCTGTCTCTCTTGCGGTCATGGATAATTGATTAGTTAATAAATTATTTAAATAAAATATTTTAAATTAGTTGATAGTAAGTGATCTATTCGGTCTATTATTTGTGTGAGGAGTATCTTGATCTACATCAGCGTTTAAGTTTAAGCTTGCTTGTGTTTGATTGGCGATTTCCTTTGCGATTTCACCAATACTTTCAATGTTATCATTTATGATATTATCATTGTTGCTGCTGATGTTTGCATTCTTATTAATGTTATCGTAGCTAGATCTTTTGGAATCATCAGAGATGTAATTCATAATACATTTCTTTAATTCTTTGTACATTTCAAAGCGTACTGGAAGTTTGTTATCTTGAAGAACAATTTGTCTTGATAAATTATTCTTATTATTAATAACAACTGGAGCTTTCAAGTTAGCGGACATTTTTGTAATATCACTTGGAATAGTTAGAATGCAGTACACTCGAGCATCATCTAAAGATTCAAGTTGCAAACTATAAAGTTCGTTTGGCAGTAGTTTTATAATATAATCTGGTTTGAAAATTCTTGGTTCAATTATTGGAAAAGCTACACTCTCATCAGAGGTAGATTGCAACCAGAGGATAAGCGTGCTATCTCCTGGGTCAACCACAAAGAACTTTTTTAGGTGCTCGAAACCCAAAATGCCCTCTGAGAAATTCAAAACATCCTTAGAATCTACTTGCAGTTCTCCGAACCTTGTTGTTTGTATCTTCACTTTACTCCTCCGAATACAAATCCAGTATACGATAAGAAATAAGGATAAGGAAAGGAAAAGGTAAAAAATACCTCTTCTGATTGATCTTAACGGCCTTGCGGGTAAATGATCAAGAAGGAATTTATTTCTGGAAGAAATTTATTTCTTCTGTAAATCTTTTGTTAGATTAGATACATCCTCCAGCGTGGATTTTGCAGCTATTTGGTTTTGTTCTTGAATTGCTTGATATACTTCTTCCCTATGAATTTTAGTCTCTTTTGGAGCTTTAATTCCTAAGCGAACTTGTTTACCTTTTATTTGAACAACAACAATTTTAATATTGTCATCTATTGCGATACTTTCACCAAGCTTCCTTGTCAAAACTAACATAGTTCATCCTTAACTAATCATTCGTCTCGAAACTAATTCATTATAATTCAATAGTGTAGCAAAAATTAGTGTATTAAAAATTGTAATAAGTGTAACTAACAACATATATAATTACCAAAAAAATTTAAAAATTACACATTAAATTTAATGGAAATTAGTCAACTTTAAAATAATCGTAAAAATAATTGCAATAAACCATCGTAGAATCACCTTAGAAAATGTAATAAATTTTCATTCAATATTTCTGAACTGGTTTTGTATACTGCTTTTAAAACATTATCTTGTTTGGTTATGTCTGTAAAAAGTTCTGCAACGTCTGCATCTTCTAGTGTACTTTTGCGCAATGAGGTTGAGACCTTATAATTCTCGAGTGCATTGGTTGAATTTTTAATAGTATTAAGAATGGAACCAATTTTTGTTCTTAGAGTAATTACTCTGTCTATTGAGTATTCTAAATTCTCGAGGAGATCTTGAATATTTTCATGATCATTAGTTTTTAATGCATTTATTAGAGTCTGCAGTTGAGCAAAGATAGAGTTTTTATTTTGCGTTGGTTCTTCGTTTGCTTCTTTTCCTTCGCTTGCTTCTTTTGTTTCTTTTGCTTCTTTTGATGTTGCTGCTGACTCACTATTCCCTTTGTATTTTGCCGGTCCTTGTAAAGGATCGAGATCTTCACTACGAAAGTGTTTTGAATAATAAAAAATTTCATTTCCAGGAATATTTGTTGGAACATAAAAATTCTTGGAAATCTCCAAGTAAATTGTTCCACTATTTCCAAAATATTTTCCATCTGATTCAAATGGACGTGTTTCGTTACGATGACCAGCAAAGATATAACGATTGCCTAAATGGCGATTTGCTATTCCGAGAGTTTGTTTATTTAATTGAGTAACCTCTTCCGCCACGCTTTTTCTAATTGCCTCATTGTAAAAATTTGATGCCTGTCCGATTGCAATGTCTTTAGCCTTCATTAAAATTTCAGTAAGATCATTTAATGCTTCTTCCGCATATTCGAGGGAGATAGAGGCCATACTTGCATTTTTAGTATATTGAATTAAATCATTTTCTTTAGTTCGAAGTTGCATGATTTCGATATTGCCGGCCGGATCGTCGGATGGTTTGATGATTCTTTTAATACCTGCACCCTTTAGGTGAAGATCTTCTAACTTATTTTTTGCTTTATTTAATGCGAACTCAATAGCAGCACTTCCTGATTTATCCGACACTCTAGTCATCTATTTCTTCCTCTTTTTCCTCAACTAATTATTACTTACATTACTACATCACTAAATTACTACATCACTAAATTACTACATCACTACATTACTACATTACGGCTTTATACTCAGAACAGCTTTAAACATTTCATCTGCTGTTTTCATAACTCTGGCGGAAGCTTCGTAAGCACGTTGATACTTCATCATATTGGCAGTCTCTTCATCAACTGATACACCAGAGATTTGCTCTCGAAAAGAACGTGTTTGTGCTAAAATTCCCTCTGATTGTTCAGTGGCAATTTTATATTTACCTGAAGTAAGGGCCACAGTACTTGCGCTTTGAAGATAGTCTTCTTCTAAGGTGCTTTCTCCATTAGCAGCTATTTTTTCATATTGCAATTTAGAGATGGCAAGAGCAATTCTATTATCTCCAGGAGCATTTGGTTCCATGGCGGTGGCGATGTTGGATAAACTTTCTTTTATGTCAGAACTTAAATCAATAAGAGAAGCTGCTTTGTATTGATTATCTCTAATTTTAAAAAAATCTATATTTGTTGCTTTTTCTAAGGAGCTGGCAATTGGTTGTCCATTTTCATCCAATTCAACTTCTTTATTAATGAAACCTCTTCTATGAAGAGCATTTACTGCTGTTGCCAAGGACCAAGCGATCTCATCTATTTTTTCTTGCATGATTTTGATCTCGCCATTTCTTGTTTCAAGCAGCGCTGCTACTTTCCCTTGTTGAAAACGATCACTTATAATTTTGTCATCGATAAGAATTTCGCGAGCATTGGCAAAGGCAGGATGATCTTCAGTAGGAGGAGGTGATTTAGATTTAAGTGGTTGATAGAGTTTTCCGCTAACTAAAGTACCAACTCCCCTAGCACCAACTATAAATCTTCCTGCCTCATCAGAATAATATTCCACTGCAAAGTACTCTGCTAATCTATTTAAATAGCGATCTCTCTCATCTCTTAAATCACCTGATTCTCCATTGGTAACTTCAATCTCTCGAATTTTATAATTTAAAGATGCAATAGCAGATAGACAGCTATTAATATTATCAGTGGCCATATCTAGATTGTTGTTGATGTTTTCTGCTGCTTTATCGAGTGCTTCGTTAGTACGATGAAAGTTCTGTAATAAAATTTTAGCATTCTCTCTGATTAAGGATCGAATGGTTTCACTGCCAGGATTATTTGAAAGTTCTCTAAATGAGTTAAAGAAATTATTAATACTGGTGTTTAATCCTTCATAATTAATTTCATTAAAAATATTTTCAACAATGGATAATTGAAAATATCTTTCGTTATTAAAATTATGATCAGAGATTGCTCCGTTTAAACGCTTTTCAATAAAGTCATCATGAATACGTTCGATAGTTCTGATGTAAGTACCGGTGCCCATAACAATATTGCCTTCACCAACAGGTGCAGAAGCTTGTTGAACTACTTTTTGTCTAGAGTATCCATCGCTGTTAACATTGGATATGTTATGTGCAGTGGTTTGCAGTGATTTCTGAGCTGCGCTTAATCCAGTTCTTCCTATTGATAATAAATCAGATCCCAAGTTGGTATCCTCTCTTTATTAGTTGGTTCGTTAGTTCGTTAATTAGTTAATTCGTTAATTTAGTTATGAATTAGTCACTCCCATTGAATTATATGTATTATATGACTTCTTACCAAGAAGCCCGGCCCTCATTTCTTTAATAGAAATTATTGCTTTATTTAAAAAAATTTGATTTTTTTTATTTTGTGCTTGGATCTTTTCAATAATACTTTTTAAAAGTTGATTATATCTAGATAAGAAATTTTCACCTCTATTTTTTTCATATTGATGAAAAATATTTATAAGATCAGTTACAGATTGAATTTCCCTAGTACCAGTACCAGTACTAGAGCTGGCCAATACTTCATTTATTTTGTTAATAATATGTTTTCTTAAGTTATCGAGATCTTGAATGCTCTTTATGATATTTTCTTTTTTTATAATTAGAGTTTCCAATGCATCTACATCACTAGAGAGCATTAGAGAATACTCTTCACATGTGATATCAAAAAGGTTGGTGTGTTCCAAGCAAAGTTGTTTCCACAAATCCAAAATATCAAAATAATATGGATTAAGTTGATTTGTTAGAGTGCTATTGCTAGCGCTATTGCTATTAGATTGATTTGCTTCCATAAATGTCTGCATCCATCATTTTATCGGTTAAAGCATCATAATCAATTTTGTATTGACCAGAGGCAATTTGTTTTTTTAATCCTTCAACTTTTTCACGATTATCTACTTCAGGAGCTGAATCGACTGCTTTTTTTATTCGGGAAAAATCTTTGACCTTATTTGGTATATCAACTTTAGCATCGTTTTCTGTTTTTTCTAAAATTTCACTTTGTCGTTTTTTGCTATTTCTTGGTTTAACAGAGGGATTGCTGGCCGGATTAGTCTTCTCTGGTTTGTTATTAGAGGAACGTGGGTCCTTGGGGAAAAATGTAGGTTGAGTTGTGGTTTTAATTTCGTTCGCCATTTGTAATAGCTCCTAATTTTGTGTATAAATTTGTGTTTGAATTTACTTTTGAATTTACATTCGAATTTACATTTGAATTTGTTCCCAAATTTATATTGGGATTTATATTGGGATATCTATTTTGATATTTAGGAAGTAATTGTTTTAAAATAACATCTTGAATTCCTACTCCTTGATTTTTGTTTGCAAGTGCTTGAGCATATTCTTGATCGAGCAATTGAGTATAAAATTCTACTTCCTGACTATCTTCTTCATTTTTATCAACGGTATTTCTCATCTCTTTCAAAAGATATTTTAAAAATTCAACTTCCATACCATTTGCTATTTTTTTATAGGGATCTTTGTTGTTTTGATGTTGATCTCTTATAGAGTTTGCAGGAGTAAATGAATTGTTGTTTTTTATGGAGATATTATTGCTCAATTTGTAATTCTCCGTTGTTTATTTCTTGTTAAAAAAACCTAAAGATACCCACTTATCTTAAACAATTTTTATTATATATGGTTAGGCAAAAAAGTATATGTAGGCAGATTTTATTTACAACATTTATAAGAGTTATAGATATAATTGTTGTTTGCTTTTATCAATTATAAACTAGATAAACTAGATAAACTAGATAAATTCAATTTCACCAACTAGTGCACCATTTTTCTTTAATGCTTGAAAAATTGAAATAAGATCTTCTGGAGTTACTCCCAGAGCATTTAATCCTTTGACCAAATCATTTAGTGATGATCCTTCTTCCATACGATAAAGTGATTCTTTTGTTCCGCCTTTACCTCCAGCACCAGCAGCACCACCACCGCCTCCACCACCTGCTCCTCCTTTACCCGCACCACCTTTTGCTCCAATTTCAACAGTAAGATCTCCATGAGAGATAGCTACTTCTTTTAGAACAATATCTCCGCCAGTAATAATAGTACCTGTTCTTTCATTGATGATAATTTTTGCTTTGGTATCTAAATTTACTCTGTAGTTTTCTATTAAAGCAATTAGCTCAATCAATCTTCTATGATAATTTGGAGGAGCTAATAAATCGATTGTGGCCGAGTCTTTTGCTTTAGCAAATTTTCCACCGAGTCCAGTGTTGATGGTATTTTCAATTCTATATGCAGTAGTAAAGTCAGGATTGTTTAATGATAAGCGAATAGATGCTTTTAATTCGAAAGTATCTTCTAATTCTTTTTCTATTGTGGCCCCACCTGCTACTCTTGCATTTGTAGCAAACTTTGCTCCTTGTTTTAATCCTCCAATAGAGACTTGTCCATTGGCCACAGCATAGACTTCATTATCAGCAGCTTTTAGAGGAGTAATTAATAATGTTCCGCCTGCCAGCGAGCTGGCGTTTCCAATAGAAGCAATATTAACATCTATCTTTTGTCCTAATCTTGCAAATGGTGGAAGTTGTGCGGTTACTATCACAGCGGCAACGTTTTTAGTGCTGAATTCTTTTTGAGGATTGATACCTAGACGATTAAACATTCTTCTCATAGAAGTCGAAGTTATATCTCCTTCACTATCTCCGGTGCCGTTTAACCCGATGACAAGTCCGTAACCAAATAATGGATTTTCACGAACACCTTTTATGGTGATAAGATCTTTTATTCGTGAATCACCACTGAAGGAGTAATTGCCAGTAGAGATAGCGAGGATCATTGTTAGTATAAATATTATGTGTCTCATAAATGATTTCCTTAAGTTTTTTATTTTATAATTTTTATATTTGACTCCAAAAATTTTGAAGACATAACGGAATAATTATCGCTGATATCTTTTCTGGCAATAACTGCCTTAACTTCAATGAAGCGTTTACGACTTAAGTATAAAATCTCTTTGCGTCCTTGTACGATTACATAATCACGATTAAGATCTTCTGCAATTACCCCTGGTATTTGATCATAGACCTTGTCATCAGTAATAGGATTATATTTTTTATCATCACTTGAAATTTTACCATCTTTATTCGCTCCATTTTGTGATTGTCCTTGACCTGCTCCCTGCTCTTGATTTTCTTGTTGAGAGTTCTGATCTTTTTTCTCACCATCTTTCCCATCTTTACCATCTTTACCGTCTTTCCCATCTTTACCATTTTTAGGATTCTTCTTTCTTGAGTCTGAAAAGAGGCGACTTAACTCCAGACCAATTTCTTGTTTTAATTTCGCCATTACATCTATAGTAACAATGTCTCCAATTTTTTTATGACTATTTTGACTAAAAAGAAAACCATTTTGAGAATCATTCCATAAGCTGGCATTAGCACTTCCACTGTCTACTAAATCTTCGGCAGTAGTTCTTTTTTTTGTGGAAGAGTATGCTCGTTTAACATTTGGATGCAGATTAGGAATCGTTTTGGAATTGATGGAATTAAATTGAGAGTTGGCCACGTCTTTATTTTTTTTTAATTTATTTCTAAATAGATATAAATCTAGATTACTGCTTGGAGGTTTATTAGGTGTGGAGACACTATCGAGTTGCTTATGCATATTTTCTATATACGAGCTGCAGCCACTTAGAAAGGAAAGAGGAAGCAAAAGAAAGAGCAAAAGGAAGAGCAAAAAAGAATGGTAAAAAAATGAAGATAAGAAGATGTTTTTCATAATATTTTTATCTCTCTATTAAAACTTGGTTTAATCCAATCACCTTTCCCCAGAGTTTTTTATTGCTCTTGGGATTATTTAATTCAATGACTTCTCCAAAATATCCATTTGAACGCGCCAATGCTTCGATCGAAAGACGAAGATTTCCATCTTGGTAAGAGACGTTAACAGATTGGCCGTTTTTTATTAAAGCATAAGGAACAATATCGCTACTTTTAAGTATAGTACCTTCTGCTAAAGGTCTGTTTAGTTGATAGTATTTAAGTGCTTCCTTGTTTTGGAAATATCCCTCTGGTTTGCTAGTATAGATAATATCTTCTACAAAAAAAGAATCGAGTGAATTATTAGTAAATCCCATAATATTTTTATTTGAACGTAAGACTTTGATTTTTGTTTGGATGGAAGTTGTAATCCAAATTTTAATCGAATCTCGATTTTTGATATTAACTATTGCCATTTTGATTGTGATATTTGATTTATTTTCTTCTCTTAAAATTTCATCTTTACTAGAAAGTATCTCTAAATACTCATCTTCATCTAATGCGATATAATTTTTGGTGGATAAAATTTTGGAATTATTAAAAATTTTATTTTCGTCTAAAGAGAAAAGATCTTTAAGATAATCATTGAGATTGTAAATTTGAATAGTAGATGGTTGCAAACCAACATGCACTAATTTATTCTTGATCAAGAAATTTAAACTATCTTCATTAATCTTTCCTTTAATAGAAACAATAGTTTTTATAATTTCTTGTTTTATATCCTTACTGCAATTACTCTCTCTAATTAATTGATTGTCGACATCGGTGACTTTGTCAGGGAAAAAAATAGTTGCAGGAAGAAGAACAGTACAAAACTTTAATGTGTCTTTGTGATTTGTTGGAGGCACTATAGAAGCGTACGCTTCTGTAGCGTACGCTATAGAATATAGTAATAAGAAGAAAGGTAATAATAGTAGTATAGATCGTTTCATTTTATTTTATTTTATATTGTTGACAGTTTGTAACATACTATCTGCAACTCCCAATACCTTTGCATTCATTTCATATGCTCGTTGAGCACGAATCATATCAGTCATTTCATTCATTACACTTACATTGGAGGATTCCAAAGCACCTTGTTCGATAGATCCAGCATTCTCTTTACTTCCAATTCCTTGAACCGCTTCTCCACTAGCAACAGTTTGACCTAAAAGATTTCCTCCCTCAGAACGTAATCCAGCGGGATTAATAAAAGTAAATACGGGTATTGTTCCCACATTTTGTGGGCCTATTTGATTTTTAGTATAGATATCAACTTTACCATCGGTCGAAATATTAATACTGGTAGTATTAGGAGGAATAGTTATTCCAGGGAAAAGTTTATGGCCACTTCTGGTTACAATTGATCCTTGATTGTCTACATTAAAACTACCATCGCGAGTATACTTTACTTCATTACTTGGAGAAATTATTCCAAAGTATCCTTCTCCATTGATCATTAAATCTAAAGGATTTTCTGTTCGATTAACACTTCCCATAGAATTTATTTTTCTAGTGGCGGATACCTTAGCTCCAGAACCAATTTGTGTTCCAACATTGTGAATGGAATTTGCACTTGATCTTCCACCTGCTTCTTGAACTGTTTGATAGAGTAAATCTTCAAACTCAGTTCGACCTTTCTTGAAACCAGTAGTGTTAACGTTAGCAATGTTGTTGGCGATAGTGTTGATGTTAGCATCTTGGGCCGCCATTCCTGTTGCTGCTGTATTAAGAGCACGTAGCATTTAGATCTCCTCTTGTGTTTGTATTCTAAAATTTTGCTATATCATTTACTGCCCTTTGTGAGATAGCATCGTAAGTTTTTATGGCCCGTTGAATACTCTCAAAATTTCTATGTGCTTTTATCAGATTAGACATTTCACTTACTGCTTCTACATTTGAGCTTTCAACAAAACCTTGATGAATAACTGCTTTAATATCACTACGAATAATATTTTCTTCGGGTATATTTATATAAAAGGAATCACCCTCTTTTTTTAAAGCATGAATGTCTTTGAATTCAACTAATGATAAATCTGCAATTTTAGCATTATCTACGTGGACTTCTCCTTCCATGGTTACAGTAATTTTACTACCATTGCTTCCAATCTTAACCGCTCTATCTTCAATCTTACTTTCAGCTTTACTTTCAACTTTATTTTCAGCTTTACTTCCAACTTTATTTTCAACTTCTAAAGCAGAATCTTTTTCAGGAATTTTTGTTAATACTTTAAATCCTTGCTCGGTTACTAGTTCTCCATCTTTTGAGATGGAGAAAATTCCTTTTTTGCTATAACGAATTCCATTGGGAGTGAGTACTTCAAAAAAACCATTTCCCCAAATTGCTAAATCCAAAGGATTACCAGTTTGTTTTAGTTCACCTTGATTAAATAGTGTATAAGTTCCATCTGATTTTACGAAACCATGTTCAGCACCTTGAGAGCGATAAAAGTCACCTGGTTTCCATTCTCCCCTCGGTAAATCAGGTGTCTCTTGATCCTTTCCTAAAATAGTAAGGTATTCTTTAAAGACGAGTTGATCTTTTTTGAAGCCAGGAGTGTTAGCGTTGGCAACATTGTTGGCGATGGTTTCAATATTTTGTTGTTGTGCAATTGCACCGGAAAGAGGAACCCATAACTCTCTCAAAGCTAAAACCTCCTTAAACGATCAAGTTAATTTAGGTCAAAATATCAACTTCTTTTATTTAGTTTACCAATGGAGGAAGAGCACTTACTACACCAGGCAAAATCTGTCTCATTTAAAGTGAAAAACTGGTAGATTCGTTTAATTAGAGATATACACTTTAGAAGTAACCAAAAATTATAATTTAAGGATATAATTATATGTCAGCAGCTAAGAACAAAACGCTAAATTGGGAAGATAGTATTCAAGAACTGGAGAAAATAGTTAAAGAATTCGAGCAAGGAAATTTGAGCTTAGAAGATTCTTTAAATAAATTTGAGAGAGGAGTTAATCTGTATAAAGTTTGTAGAAAGGCACTGACGGATGCTGAAAAAAGAGTAAAGGTACTCAGCGATAGTTTGAAAGAAGAGGATTTGCAATTGGAAACTGAGGACGAAACTGAGTACGAAAATGAAGACGAAATCGAGGACGAAACAGAAAATGAAAATAAGTAATCGAGGGAATATTTTTACTAGTTTTTTAAAATTCATTTTAATTGTTATCTTTGTCTTTGCTTGTATCGGGGGCCTATGTGCGGGAGTATTGAGTTACATGACCTTTGATTTACCAGACGTAAAACAACTTGCAAACTATGTTCCTGCAGTTCATTCACGAATTCTTTCAAGAGATGGAGAGATCTTATTATCAGTGGGAAAAGAAAAAAGAGAGATGGTTACTTTGAAAGAGGTTCCCAAAGTTGTAATAGATGCTTTCTTATCCTCTGAAGATAATAAATTTTACGAACACAAGGGAATTGATTTTCTAGGTATTGCTCGGGCACTAGTTGCTGATTTGAAGGCGGGAAAGATTGTTCAAGGTGGAAGTACTATAACTCAACAGGTGGCCAAGTCGCTTCTCTTAAGCAAGGAAAAATCTTTTACTCGTAAATTTAAAGATATGTTACTTGCTCAGCAAATCGAAAAGACATTCACTAAGGATGAAATTCTCACTCTCTATTTAAATCATGTCTATTTTGGTGGTGGTTACTATGGAATAAAGGCAGCATTTCATGGTTATTTTGATAAAGAGATTAAGGATGGAACAATAGCAGAATGTGCAATGCTTGCTGGATTGTTGGTAGCACCTGGACGTTATTCACCTTACATTAATCATCATCACGCAAAGATGAGACAAAAATATGTGATAGGTAGAATGTATGAAGATAAGCGAATAACGAAAGAACAATATGAGAAAGCATTAAAAGAGGATTTGAAAATTAGAATTCATGCTAATGAAGAGTTGAAAGCGGGACATTTTACCGATTGGGTTCGTCAGAGAGTAATTAAACTTGTAGGTGAGGATGAATTTTATACTCAAGGATTTAAAGTTGTTACCACGATAGATTGGGAATTGCAAAAGACAGCAGAAGAGGCAGTTCGAGTGGGAGTAAGAGAATTAGACAAACGTCAAGGATTTAAAGGTCCAATAAAATCTTTAACTAGAGATGAGGATGTAAAAAAATTTATTATTAAATCACGACGTGATTTTTTTGAAAAAAATTCAATGTTTTTTTTAATAAAACCAAATGGGGATAAAGCATACGAAATTGATTTTAATGAAAATGATTATTTGAAATTAGTGAAAGAGTGGGAAATGTCTTTGGCCGGAAAAGATAGCAAACACTATTTTCCAGGAGTGGGTTTTTATCCTGATAGAGTACAAAATTATTTAAAACAAAATGAGATCTATGAAGGGATAGTAGAAAAGATATCTGATTCACAAAAATTAGTTTTTGTATCTTTTCTTGGAACTAAAGGAGTGATCCCACAACAATATTACAGATGGGCCCACAAACGAAAAATTAGTGAGAACACTACATATGTTTATAATTATGTTAATAACCCATCTGAGATTTTAAAGAAGGGAGATGTAATTAAAGTTAGATTGCTAGATACAAAACTTAAAACTCTCTGGGAAAATGTGGCCGATGATTATAAAAAACGTTTTAAGGGTGGAGGAGGAGCAGTAGTAAATGATTTGAAAAAAGAACGTTTTTATCAATTGGAATTAGATCAAGATCCAGAAGCGGAAGGAGCATTACTGGCACTTAATGCAAACAATGGACAAATACTTACCATGGTAGGAGGAATCGATTTTAATAAATCACAATTTAATCGAGTGATACAATCATCTCGTCAACCAGGATCATCTTTTAAGCCAATCATCTATGCTGCTGCTCTAGAAAATGGTTATACTCCCGCTACAATTATTATGGATTCACCTGAAGCACTAACAGGACAAGATGATCTCTCTGCTTGGAAACCAAAAAATTATGATGGAGAATTTGAAGGGCCAATGACTTTTAGGCGAGCACTAGAGACTAGTCGAAATGTTCCAACCATTAGAATAGCTCTGGATATTGGAGTGAAAAAAATTATTGAGTTTGCGGGGAGAGTGGGCATGGATGCTTCCGCCATCGATAAGGATTTAAGTTTGGCGCTAGGATCTTTTGGTATTAATTTATTAAACTTAGTTTCAGCATATGCAATATTTCCCAATGCAGGTAAGAGAGTAATTCCTAAATCAATTGTATCGATAGTTGATCGTAATGGAAAAAGTTATTATCTTGATGAGATAAGTGGATTTCCCGGAGGAGTAAATGTTTCAACTTTACCAGGAGGCGCACCAGCTGCTCCAGCTGCAGCTGCAGATGCCGGCACACCAGCATCGGCATCGGCATCGGCACCAGCACCGTCAGAGAATTCATTTACAAATAATTTTGATAAGTATCGAGTCTATGATTCACGACTTGCTTATGTGATGACAAATCTTTTGAGAGGAGTAATTCAGGCCGGTACAGGCGCAAGTGCAAGAGATCTTGGTCCGAGAGTTGGAGGTAAAACAGGAACAACTAATGACTATGTTGATGCTTGGTTTGTAGGTTTTAGTAGCAATGTTGTCTCAGGAGTGTGGACTGGTTTTGATAACAACAAAACCATTGGTTATGGAGAGACTGGAGCGAAAGCAGCACTTCCTGTGTGGAAAGATTTTATGAAAAAAGTTATACAAAAATATGGCGATCAAGATTTTCAAGTACCACCGGGAGTTGTCTATTCATGGATCAATAAAGAGACAGGAAATGCTTCTCAAAGCGATTCTGCTAATGCTTACTCTGAATCTTTTGTCGAGGGATCAGAGCCGGGAACTTTTAAAAATGATTTATTTAAATCACCAAATGCTGGAAGTAGTGGAACGGGTACAGGAACTGGAACAGGATCTGGAGCTGGGACAGGGGCCGGTAGTGGTGGGAAGCAAATAATGGATGATGATTATTATCTACATCAATAGAATTTCATTCTCATTTTATTTTAGTATTTCTTTTTACATTTTTTTTAGGTTGTCTAATTGATTTTACACTTTTTACAGTTTTTACAGTTTTTACAGTTTTGATAGATTTGGTTTTCTTGGTTTCTTTGGTCTGTGTTGTCTCTTTTTTAGCAGGATAAATAGCGGTAGCAATTTGAAAGCGTTTAGAAAGAAAAGCGATTCCAATCTTAATTATTTTTTTAATCCCACGCTTAGACATTCCAGAGGTATATTTTTTTTCTTCAATCTGAGCTAATGCTTCTTTTGCACATTTTTCCAATGCCTTTGTAATCAGCTGTTCTTTTTTAGGTATCGTTTTCGTTTTTAAGTTTAAGCTTTTTAGCTCTAATATAATAGCAAATTTATCTAATTTGTTTTCATCTTTTGGTATAATCATGATGTCGTAGTAACCGTAACCATTTTCGCGGTTAGAGCTGATCTCGTAAAGATTACGATCTAAGCTGGCGATCAATCCTAACATTAGGCCATGATAAAATGCTTCAGGTTCTCTTCCAGAATCTTGTACAGATATTATTTGGGTGAATAGGATTTCTAAATTTTCAGTAAGGCCACTAATATTTCCATTAAGAAGATTATTTAAAAATTCATTATACCAATTAATACCTCGAGCACTGGATAACCAATTTTTAATCATCCCTCGATAGACACCATAAATTTCTTTATTGGGAATTTCTAAAATGCAAATTGTTCTTCCATCTTCATCTATTATCGAAGAGAGAACATTAAGATATCCAGCACTGACTAATAAACTCCAGGCGGCCCCTGGATTTTGTTTGAGATCACCAAAAACGACATGCTCATCAATTAATTGTTCGCAAGTTTTTCCAAGTAGTAATTTTTCAAGACTTACTTTAAAATCACTTGGAGAATGAACTACTACATCTCGAATTAAAGCATTGTCACTGGTATTAACCCAATATGGTTGCAATTCATTTTTTTGAACGAAATTAACAATTGACCATGGATTGTAAACAATTGTTCCAGCAAACTTATATCCATTGTACCACTCTTTAACAGCTAAAGTGCGTTCACTTAAGTTTGCTTTCTTTAACAAAAGAGCAACTTCTTCTTCGCTAAAACCAAAGTACTGACTATACTTGGATTCCATTACAGAATAAATTTTAATATTGTTAAGGCCAGAGAATAAACTCTCTTTTGCAACTCTTATTACTCCAGTAACAACAGCTCGATTTAAAGCAAGATTATCTTTTAAAGCAGTACCCAGTACTCCTCTCATTAAATCTATCATTTCTGTATAATAATTTGAAATATAACTAGATTGAATGGGGGTGTCGTATTCATCAATAAAGATGTAAACTTTTTTTTGATGATGTTTAAATAGATAGTTACTTAATCTTAATAGGGAGACTTCTAAGTCTACCAACTCTGCTTTGGCCTCTATCATTTTTTGAATAATATCTTTTTCATCTATCGCCAATCTATTTGATTTCATCAGATATCGATACTCTTGATAAAGATTTTGGATGATTACTCGTAATTTATTTATAGCATTTTCGTAGGAGGTTTCTTTAATATCTTTGAAGGTTAGAAATATAACTGGATATTGTCCTTGATGTGAGAGGTAGCTAACACCATTTTGATCTTTACCGCTACTGGTGGCAATTTTAAGATTATCGAATAACCCTCTAGTTGATTCTCCTGCCACTTCGGCCGCAAAAAAATATCGAAGCATAGATAGATTTAATGTTTTTCCAAATCTACGAGGACGAGTGATGACAGATACTTCAGTTGCACTATCATCAATAAATTCTTTGATAAATAAACTTTTATCAACAAAATTAAATTTCTGATCAATTATTTTTTTAAAGTCACTATATCCTAAAGCTAGTTTCATATTTTTATACCTAAAGATGCGGCATGTATGCGTGCATGCATGCACGCTGGTTGCTCTCATAGTAATAATTTTACAGTATTTATATTAAATGCAAAAGTAAAAAATGTGCTACCTGGAAAATGTGCAGAGGACTTTTTTATGGAGCTAATATTTTTTATTTTTCAGAGGATAAAACGAGTTTGTCTTATAGATTCGAATGCCACGGCGGTCGCACTGTTAGCTAAATTAAGTGATCTGATTTTATCGGAGTATGTTGGTAGTTTGTAACAGCGATGTTGCCACTTTTGAATAATATCATCTCCAAGCCCGGTAGTCTCGGCCCCAAAAATTAAAAAAGAATTAGAGGTAAATTTAGCATTAAAATAGACTTCACTTGCAAATCGAGAGAAGAAAAAGAGATCTTTTTCTTCTGGAGATTCAATTTTTAAAAACTCTTCAAAATTTTCATACTCACTTAAAGAGACATATTTCCAATAATCAAGACCTGCACGTCTTACAGATTTTTCATCGATTTTAAAACCATATGGTTTAATTAGGATAAGTCGAAATTCCATTGCTACACAAGTGCGGCCGATGCTTCCAGTGTTACCAGGAATTTCTGGATGGTAAAAAACAATTTTGATTTGTTCTTTACTCATGTTCGAACACTCATATTCGCGATACTCATTTATGTAACAAAAATTCAGTCAGAGTTCTAATCATTAAACCACTAGCACTACCCTTAGGACAATAATTTAAGTGACTAGCACTATCGACTCCAGCAATATCTAAATGGGCCCAATTAACTCCCTCTTTGATAAAGTGTTCGAGAAAAGCAGCTTCCTTTTGAGCACCAGCATTGCTTGAATTACCAGTGTTCCTAAGATCAGCAATAGTAGATTTAATGTCATCTCGATATTCTTCAAAGATTGGAAGTTCCCACGCGCGCTCATCTTGTGCTTCGGCGGCATTCAATATTTTTTTGATTAATTCTTTATTATTTCCCATAACTCCGCAAACATGTCCAAGTGCTCGCACGCATGCGCCTGTTAGAGTGGCCACATCGATTACTATTTTAGGTCTGAAATCCATAGAGTAGTTCAATACGTCTGCTAAAACCAATCTTCCTTCCGCATCGGTGGAAATTATCTCCACTGTTTTTCCTGATCGACCTTGAATTACAGCATCTGGTAGATAAGCTTTGGAGGAGACGAGGTTATCAGTAATACCAATAAAACAAGAGATGATATGATCTGATTTAAGAAGGATAGAGTTTCTAAATGCTCCATACACTGTTGCAGCTCCGGCCATATCGAATTTCATTCCAACAATTGAAGTTGATGGTTTTAAAGAGTACCCACCAGAATCAAAAGTAAGCCCCTTGCCCACTAAAGCAATATGCTTAGTATTTTTTGTGACTTTGTTAGGAGTATAATTTAAATAAAGAACTCTAGGTTCATAGACAGAGCCAGCATTAACTGCCAATAACAAATTCATTTTTTCTTTTTTTATTTCTTTTAAGCTTAAAACTTTAGCGGATAGTTTTGCTTTGATTTTAACTTTATTATCAGAAGAGGTTTTAAGGTGTTTGAAGTCGTCGACAATAACTTTTGCTAGATACTCTGAGTTCATCACATTGGGAACTTCGTTTACTAAATCACGAGCAAAATTTACTCCTAATGCAATAGTTTTACCCTTTTCAATTCCCTCTTTGACCAAAGTAATTTCTTTTGAATTTCGAACTGAAAAAATAATATCTTTCTTATCTTTCTTATCTTTCTTATCTTTCTTATCAACTTTAATATTTTGATATTTGTTAAATGTGTAGGAAGTCATGTATAGAGTTTCAGTTAAAATTTGAGCAGTTTTAGAAACATCACTCAAAATATTAAACGAGCTAATATCAAATTCAACTACTTTATACATCTTATCGCTGATCGCTTTGTAGATTAAAGCGATGCTTTGGCGTAATTTTTCAGCGGTTAACTTATCTTTTTCTCCAAGACCGATCATTAATCCCATAGACCCTTTGCTTAGAGGGTAATATAAAAATTTATTGTAATCGCCCTCAAAATTTTTATAAGTATCAACATTAGAGAATGGATTTCTAAGTTCAGCACTCAAGTGTTTTATATCAATTGAAGTTGAAGTTGTAGGTGAAGTATTATTCTCTTTTTTTTTGTCTTTGCTTTTTTTAAAAGAGGAAACGATTTTTAGGTCTGACTTTCTAGAAAAATCAAACAACTCTACATTCAAATTAAAATTTAAATTCACTTGATCCTCCATTTATGAAATTAGTTTACTTTTACTTTTACTTTTACTTTTACTTTTACTTTTGCTTTTGCTTAAACAGATATTTACTTGTAGATAGTTATTGCAGTGTTGGTTCGTTTTGTTTTTGCTTCTCTTGATTGGTCTTTTGCTGATATTCATCTGAAGTTAGTATCTGGCCATCTTTTAAACGTACAAACATAGGGGTCGCATATTTAGAAGCATTAGCAGCAGGAAATACCAAACTTTTAGGTCCTGAACCAGCATCTAAAAATTTGTTGTTGTAAAAAATTTTAGTAGCGTTTGCATTTCCTACGAAAACTCGGACATCACTTCCTTTTACAAAGAGTCCTCTGCCCTTTCGGAGTACTATTGATTGAACTGCTTCAGAATCTTTTTTATAGGTAATCCATGAGTCACCGTTTACTGCTTTAATGTATACATTTTCCATTGAAGATGAATAAGCATCCCTAACATGTTTTGGAAAAATATTTTCATTCTTTAGATCTTCACCATTCTCAATTAATCGATAGCTAGGGGTAACCATTTTACGAAAGCGGATATTCATATCTAGTTGTTGCTGATTTGCTAATTTATTCTCTTTAACGTCTTTAACATCTTTAACGTCTTTTTCTTCTTTTATTTCTTTTGCTTCTTTTACTTCTTTGCCATCATTATTGGCACTAATTATTTCGCTGTTGATATTGTTACTGTTGTTGTTATCAAGAGAGTCACTGGGTGGAGGTGACATGACGGATGTTTGTGGTGAAATATTTGAAGTCATAGTAAAAGCGGAATTAGAAGTTAGAGAGTTGTAATCAGTAGGAAGATTTGTTTCAATATCAAATGAAGTAGTAGAATTTGCAGTTATAGTTGTTGCTGATGAAGCTGCTGATGAAGTTGCTGATGATGTTGTTGTGTAAGGATTTGTTGGCCCTGACTTTGACTTCGATGAGATAATATTTGAGTTCTTAATTATTTTTGAAAATTCAATGTTACTTGTATATTTAAGAGATGAATGTATTACATCGTAAAAGTAGTAGATGGGAAAACATATAATGGATGCAATAACTATAAAGATTAAGAGCGATCGCAGGGAGTGTTCTTTCGCATGAGGGGTGCCAATATCTACGGTGACTTTTTTGTTAACAGAGGAGAGATGATCAGATGCCAATAATTTCTCATTATTTTTTTGTAAATTTTCAGAGGTGTTCGTGTTAGTGCCATAGAGTTTGCTATATGATTTGAATAAAACATCAGTTGCTTCAAGAACATTTAGTCCGACTTCCTTTGCATATGCTTTTACAAATCCTTTGATATATGTTTTGTCTGGTAGGGCCGTTAAGTTATTTTTTTCTAATTCTTTTAGTATTGTGAGAAGTATTTTTGTTCTTCTGGAAACCTCTTCTAGAGTCATTCCCTTTTTGTCTCTAGCATTTCGCAAATATGATCCGATATCATCAATATCATTAGTTGATGTAGTGATTTGGATGTCATCTTGATTATTACTTTTAAAATCATCATTTTTATTAATGGAGGATATTAGAGGGGAATTGTTTTTGTACTGATTTGCATTTTTCATAAATAATCTATCTAAAATTTTTGAACGTTATAATTATTATAAGAAGTATCGTCGTTTGTATCGTTTGTATCTTTTGTATCTTTAATATTATTCGTATCGATGTTAGTATCGATGTTAGTATCAATGCCACTTCTGTTTTTTAAAGGGATAATCTCATTATAATTTTGTAAGGACAATCTAGAATTTAAATTCTTTAACTCTCTTTTTGCTAACTCAGCATATTCGCTTTTAGGAAAACGCGACACGATGTCGTTAAATTTTTCTTTGGCCGGATGATACTTTTGCCATTGGACAAGAATCATTCCCATAAAATAGTGCGGTGCTGGTTCGTTATAGCAAGTGCCCTTAGAGGAATTATGAAAATTTTTGTATGCTTCCTTAAGATTATTTGAATTGTAGGCCATGTCCCCTAGAGCGAAATGTGCTGGGCAATAGTCTTCTCTCTCTTTAAGTGACATTTCAAAGTAATTTTTTGCTTCATCAAATATTCCTTTCTTCATTTTTATTAAACCAAGATTGTATAGCACTCGATATTGGTGAGGATACGTCAAATCATTTCGAACTATCTGATACTCTTTTTCTGCTAAATCATATTTTTTCATGATTACATAGATAGATGCTAAGTTACATCTGGCATCGGAATTTGTTGATTCGAGATCGATTGCCTTCATTATGTGTTTTATTGCTAATTCTTGTCGATCCTTAAAGTAATATGCCATTCCTAAATTATTATTAATTTTGCTGTCGTTTGGATTTATCTCATAAGATTTACGAAGGTACTCAAGTGCTTTTGTATAATTTTTTTCAACAAGATTTTGAGTTCCTTGTGCATAGTAGATGTTTGCCTTCTTATTCTCTTCTGCTTTCTTTTCGTCTAAGCTAAGTCCAGAACAGGAGATGAAAGTAAAGGCAGTTACTAAAATTGTTATATTCATGAGATGTTTTAGAAGATGGTTTAGTATTAATTGAGTAATCAATGGCCCCTCCTTTTTTTTATTTATTTTTGTATTTTTGTATTAATGATTACGTGTACTATGATTATGCCACAAATTTCCTTTCATATTTACAAAAACATATTATATTAAAATGCTATGATATTTAGGCAATTTAACGATTGATGAGTGTATTAAAGTTCGATGAGTGTAAAAAAAGGTAACACAGCTGATAATAAATCAGTATAATTTATAAGTATGTCAGTATTATTGAGTAAAATACCATTCATATTAGAGTTTTTTTTAAACGGAAGTTTTGTTCTTATTTTTACCTTGAACAGGTATACAAGATTAGCGCAAAACTGGAGTCCTGCCAACGTTGAATTCTATCTCAATTTAGGAACAAAAATTGTTCCATTTGTTTTATTAGCAGTTATATTGATTCACCTATATAGATTAAAGTCTTTTAATGTATTTTTACGAAGACATATCTTTTCCATAATAATCTTTGTGGCCACATTAATTACTTTTGGTGATATTGAATTTTGCTTTTGGCTTTCAGCAATTCATTTGGTTTCCTCGATATTGTCAATATACGAAGATGATATAGATAAGATTAAGTTTGAAGGAACAACAATCTTAAAGTTATTCACTCTTCAACCAGCACAAATAATAATCTTAACCTTTGTGGTATTAATTGCCATTGGAACGATTTTGTTGATGCTTCCTATATCATCGGCCACTATTAAACCTTTAGGATGGGTGGATGCTTTATTTATGTCAGTATCTGCTTCATGTGTGACTGGGCTAGCAACTATTTCAGTTGGTAATCAACTCTCTCTCTTTGGTCAGTTGGTTTTATTGATGCTCTCTCAAATTGGTGGTTTAGGAATTATGATCTTGTACGCATCGATGGCCATACTGATGGGAAGATCCATTCAAGTAAAAGAGAGAATAGTTTTACAAGATATTTTAGATGCTACTAACATCAACGAGATTATAAGTATCATCACAGATATTGTTCGCTATACTTTTTTTATCGAACTTTGGGGAGCAATAATTTTAACTATCGGCTTTATAATTGAGGGGCTTGATTTTGGAGCTGCCCTATACAGTGGAATTTTTCACTCTATCATGGCCTTTTGTAATTCGGGTCTCTCTCTTTACGACAACAATTTGGAAAACTATGCAACCAAACCAATCATTAATATTACAGTGGCGATATTAATTATCTTAGGGGGAATTGGTTTTGTAGTAATGAAGGAAGTTAGAGATGCAGTTGCTAGGCGGAGAAAGTTTAATCATATGACAGTACATTCAAGAGTAGTGATTGTTACTTCTTTACTTTTGATTGCTGCTGGAACAATGATTATCTTTTTTGGTGAATTCTTGAATGCTCTAGACAACTATACACTATGGGAAAAATTTCAAATTGCATTTTTTCAGTCAGTTACTACAAGAACTGCGGGTTTTAATACAATTGCCCTAAATAATTTACACAATCATACGATCTATTTAATGGGGATTTTAATGTTTATTGGTGGTAGTCCTGGTTCAACAGCAGGAGGAATTAAGACTTCTACTTTTGCTACTCTTATTTTCTCTATTAAATCTATGCTTCGAGGTGGAGAGAGAGTTGAAATATTTAACAGAACTATTCCTCAATATGTTGTGGTGAAATCAACTGCCATTACCATTTTGTCAGCAATGCTTGTAGGATTTTTTATTTTTATGATTTTAAAAACTGATGGAAAACAAAGTTTCTTAAGTATCTATTTTGAAGTTTTAAGTGCTTTCGGAACAGTTGGTTTGAGTTTAGGAATTACCCCATATTTAAGTGTTGCAGGTAAATTGACTATAACTCTTCTTATGTTTGTTGGTCGAGTTGGACCATTAACTTTAGCGTTGGCAATTGGTAACCAAACAAAATTTAGTGGAAAGGTGGAGTATCCTGAGGGTCGTATTATGATAGGTTAATTAAATTAATTAGACCAAAATAGAAAATAGAAAATAGAAAATAGAAAATAGATAGGAGATATTAATATGATTGTTGCGGTTATTGGACTAGGTACCTTTGGAGCGAAGACGGCCACTCGTCTCTATGAGAAGGGTGCGGAAGTGGTGGCCATCGATAGTAAATATGAGTTGGTTGGAAAAATTAAAGATAGAGTTACACACGCTGTTTGTTTAGATGTAACTGATGAGCGTGCACTTAGATCAGTTAATATTTCAGATGTAGATGTAGCAGTCGTGGCCATAGGTGATAATATTGAGATGAGTATTTTAGCAGTGGCCATGCTTAGAAAATTGGGCGTGGGAAGAGTTATTGCTAGGGCCACAAACCTTCTGCATGAACATGTTTTGCAAGAGATTGGTGCCAGTGAAATTGTAAAAGTTGAAGAGGAGATGGGAGAGATAATTGCTTCAAAGATAGTAGCGCCCCATGTATTACAACGTTATAACTTTGCCGCTGGATATTCACTGGTAGAGCTTAAATTGGGAAATAAGTACGCTAATAAGACAATAGCAGAAACACAAATTAAACAAGATTACTCACTTAGTATTGTAGCAATACTAAAGCGAATACCGTATATAACCGAAGAGGGAAAAGCATCTCATAAAGTAAAGGTGAATGATAATCCATTACCTATGGATATAATTGATGGCGATGATATTGTGGTAATCGTTGGAAGTGAGATAAATTTGAATCGCTTGTTTGAAGATTTAGTAGAGGCATAATTAAAAATTACAATTAAAAAAATTTAAAAATAAAAAATAAGGAGATGTAACTTTGAATCTCTCATTAAAAACCAGAGTGGCCACCAGTTTTATTTTGGCCAATGTAGTGGTACTTACATTGGGATTGATTGTTTTTCATTTTCTAGATTCTCTCAATCGCAATATAGAAAAGATCACTTCGGAATCAAACAGAGTTACTTTATTGACTGATGAGATTAGAATGTCTGCGGTATCTATCTTAAAATATCAGAGGCGACTTATTACTAGCAAAGGTCCTAATGATTCAATTGAAAAACTTATGGGACTTTGTGAAGGATTTACTTCACAACTACAGACATTGGATACTCTATATCAAGGAGTGGAAACTAAGCAGGTTATTGCTAAAATGCTTGGATATGTTGATTCACTTCTACTGCTTTTGAAAAATAAACAAATTAATTCTACCAATGGAGGTGCAAATGGTTTTGGAAATTCTCTTAACTCCATCAACCAAAAAGATATTGCTAATATAAATTCTACGGGAGATTTAGCAGATAAAATTTTAGAGGCATTTACCGAATTTCAAGATATTCAATACTTTCAGAGTGCAGATCGTGATAAAAAGATTAAGACCATAATAAAAAAGACCAAACGAAATATGATGTATACTCTGATAATAACTTTTATTGGCGCCATGTTGTTGGCATTGGTTATTCCGGGAACTATTGCGCTTCCTTTTAAAAAGATCAATGATGCCATTCGAGAATTACAAAATTGCAACTTTGATGTCTCTATTTATTATGATAGAGATGATGAGATTGGAGAGATATCTCAAGAGATAAATAAGATGATCGCTAGTTTGAAAAAATATGAAGAATTGCGAGCGGATAGAATTTTAGTTGAGGGCCGTAAGTTCGATGCATTGGCAAACACAGTTAAAAAACATATCTTGGTGGCAAATGCTATGGGAGAGTTGATTTATATGAATAACAATCTCTACTCCCTGCTACAGTTGCAATCAGATGATATTTTAAATAAAAATATTCGAGATACCTTAATACCTGAACCGATTATTCATGTTTATGAGTTGGCAATTAAGAGACGTTCGAAGATTGAAAATGAAGAGATTTTTATTAGTCGTAATGAGCATGGTTTATTAGACGGAGATGAACTAACTGCTGCTGCGGTCGCTTCAGTCTCTTCTGCTTCTGCTTCATCCTCGGCCATGGATTCTAATGGAGAGAGAAATTCATTGCAAGAAATCTTTCGAGGTTATGCCAACGTGATTCCAATTAGAGGTAAAGAGAGCTCTCTTGATTATTACTTAATGATTCTTTCTGAAGAATTGTTTATTTAAATAAATAAATAAATAAATAAATAAAGGTCACCAAATCTATGAAATTAGAAAACGTAAGAAATTTTTCGATCATTGCTCACATTGATCACGGCAAATCCACTCTCGCTGATCGTTTAATTGAATCGACGGCCACACTTTCAAAAAGAGAGATGTGTGATCAGTTTCTAGATAACATGGATTTGGAGAAAGAACGTGGTATAACTATTAAGGCGCAAACTGTTCGTCTTAAATACAAAGCTAAAAATGGTAAAGAGTATTGTTTAAATTTAATCGATACTCCAGGACATGTGGATTTCTCCTATGAGGTGAGCAGATCGCTAGCTTCTTGTGATGGTGCTCTGTTAGTAGTAGATGCTTCTCAGGGTGTGGAAGCACAAACGCTGGCCAACGTTTATATGGCCATCGATCACAACTTAGAAATTATTCCCGTGATTAACAAGATCGATTTACCTCATGCAGATATTGAACGGGCCAAACAACAGATAGAAGAAATTATAGGTATTGATGCCAGTGAAGCAAATCTAGTTTCTGCTAAATCAGGAGAGGGAATTAGTGAATTATTAGAAGATGTAGTAAAAAGAATTCCACCACCAGCAGGAGACACTGAAAATCCACTGCAAGCATTGATCTTTGATTCATGGTTTGACCCCTATCAGGGAGTTATTGTTATCGTCAGAGTTTTCGAAGGACAAATTAAATTAAAAGATAAAATTCATCTAAAATATTCCAATATGATTTATGAAGTATTACGTTTGGGAGTAAATACTCCATTCTTTGCTGATGTAAATTCTTTGAGTGCAGGTGAAGTGGGAATGGTAATTTGTGGAATAAAAAATGTTAGAGATGTAAGTATTGGTGATACAATTGTCTCAGCATCTAAACCTGAAACACCTTTTCTTCCTGGCTTTAAAGAGATGAAGCCAATGGTTTTTTGTGGAGTATTCCCTGTAGAAAATACTGAGTACGATAATCTTCGCGATTCACTTCAAAAATTAGCATTAAATGATTCTTCATTTACCTATGAACCAGAGACATCACAAGCAATCGGACATGGTTTTCGTTGTGGATTTTTAGGTTTACTTCATATGAATATTGTTCAAGAGCGCTTAGAGCGTGAATTTGAAATGAATTTAATTTCCACCGCCCCCTCTTGTAAATATGAAATTTTGTTAAGTGATGGTAAACTTACTACCATTGATAATCCATCACTCATGCCTAATCCATCATTTATTGAACATGTTCGTGAACCAATCGTAGAAATTTCTATTCATACACCAAATGAGTTTGTGGGAAATATTATAAAACTTTGCGAGGATCGCAGAGGACAACAAATCGAACTTAAATATATTACTACAGATCGAGTGCAATTAGTGTACGAATTACCTCTGGTAGAAATGGTATTTGACTTTTATGATAAACTAAAGAGTATTAGTCGGGGATACGCCAGTATGGATTATGAATTTAAAGAGTATAGGATATCCGACCTTGTGAAATTAGATGTTTTATTAAATGGTGATCCCGTTGATGCTCTCTCAATAATCTGTCACCGCTCGAGTGCGCCATATAAGGGACGTGAATTAGTACAAAAATTGAGAAGGGCCATAAGCAGACAGCAGTTTGATATTGCTGTTCAAGCAGCGATTGGTTCTAAAGTTGTTGCTAGAGAAACCGTGAAAGCATTAAGAAAAAATGTACTAGCAAAATGCTATGGTGGTGATATTTCGCGCAAGAGAAAATTATTAGAAAAACAGAAAGCTGGTAAAAAGCGTATGAAAATGGTTGGTAATGTAGAGGTTCCTCAAGAGGCATTTTTAGCAGTTTTAAGCACAGATAGTGATGAAAATGATTAATTTTTGTTTTTTTTTATTCTATAGTTGGAGATGAGGCATTTTTATCAAACACTAACACTAACAAAAAGGCCTAAGAATATATGTTTGAACTGATTAAAAATCATCTTCATGTGGCCATCAAAGAATACTCGGAAGGATTGTTGTACAATACTTTGTTGATGGCCAAAAATGAATATTTCGCTCTTACAGGAATTGTACATGAGGAGAGTGATGAGTATGAGCCAAGGATGAACTCATTTAATGATTGGTTCCTCTTCCACTATTCGCCTCAAAAAAATGGTATTACTGTAATCCAAGAATATTTAGCAAAAAATGATTTAAGCGAAGATATTATTCTCGCCTTTGCTTCTCTCAACTATTCACTAATGGAATTTAAAAAGACTAACTTAAAAAAACAGACAGTACTAAAGGACATCCTTCACGATAAAAATATTATTATTAATGAGACTAGTGTTGGACTTGTGGAGAAGGATCTTTTTATTGGTAGAATAATTACCTATAAGGAGAAAAACTATCTATTGAAAGGTATTTGTATTCTTCCTGCCGATACCAAAACAGCATGTAGTAAGGAAGCAAAGAAAATTAGAAAACTAAAGAGCACACAAGATGAGTATTACTTTCTTTTAGGAGTAGAATCCTTAAAGACAAAGTGGATTCATTATGGTCGGCATATAGAAGCAAAAAAAATATTTATTTTCAACAACTCTGTCAGTCCAACTGCTTAAATAAATAATATAGATAATATAGACAAATAATACAAAAGATTAACAAATGAAATTGTACGGTTTTACTCTATTAAAAAATGGAATCAAATATGATTATTCTTTCAGAGAAAGCATTTTCTCGATGGCAGCGATTACCGAAAAAATTTACATAGCTTTAGGAGATAGTGAAGATACTACGGAAGAAGCTTTAAAGGAATTAAGAAATGAACTTTCATCAGTCAAAGGTGAGGACTTTTTAAAAATCAAGTATACCATTTGGGATCCTGAACTTAGAAGTGGTGGGCTTATACTTTCAAGAGAGACTAATCTTGCACTAAACTTTCTTCGTAGTGACTTAAAAAAATGCGGTTCAATTAATGATTGCTGGGGATTCTATCTTCAGGCAGATGAAGTAATACATCAAGATGAGTACATGCAAATAATAAAAGATATTGAGCAAGCAAATCATAATGGTTATGATGCTGTCAGATTTCGCTATCTTCATTTTTGGCCAGATCATCACAATATAGCAATTAACAAAAAATGGTACCCATCAGAGATTCGTGCGATCCGCTTGAATACTGCCATCGAAAGTTGGGGAGATGCTCAGAGCTTTCGTTTTGCTCAAAAGATCTTTAATAGTGATGCTCACATTTTTCATTATGGCCATGTAAGAGAAAAGGATTCCTATCTTCAAAAGAAAGCAGATATTTTAAAGCTCTATCATAGCGATGGAAAACTATCTAAGTATAAACGTAGAGAAAAAAAATTGGATAAGCAAACAGAGACGCTACCCTTTTGTGGATTACATCCAAAAATAATGAAGGAGAGAATTTTGCGTTTAGGTGATCAGTGGATCTTTCCTAAAAAAGATGAAATACATATAGTTGGCGATCGTTCACTTTTTAGTGAAGAATTTATAAGTAAAATAAATGTGGATAAAATTTACTTTTATAAGAGCAAAAGAGAGATTAAAAATATCTTAAAGAAGAAAAGTAAAGTAATTATTTTCTCTCCTAATTGGTTAGATAGAATAATCTATAAAGATAGAGTACCCACTTCTATGCGCTCAAAATTGGCCCGTCGTTGGAGTAATGAATTTATTTTAACTTTGAAATTATCACAAAGAGAGATTGGACTTAAGGATTGAAATATTTAAAAAAATTTGTGATAAATCCTTACTCTCTGAAAAACGAAGAAAATATATCACTGTAAGGTTCTTTAGCATGTCCACACTTCATGTTATCAACGGGATAATATTTTATGTTAGAGATCATAAGCCAACATTTTTTATTATGAAAAAAGAATTGTTCTTTTCTCTCGGATCCAAGCTCCAAACGATGTTTAATTATTTCACCTAGTGTTCTCATTGCGATTGCAGCATCGAGAGGAGATTTAAGAAGAGGTGTGATTTCTTTTTCAATACGAAGTAAAAGAGCTTTTTCAGCTTTAGCAATTAGATTGTGACAGATGCTATGTTTTGGTCCATATTCTGGACAATCCATTTTTGCATATTTATCCGGAAGAATTGCTCTGATATGATTAAACCTTTGATTAAATTCCAGAAATTGTCCTGAATCTACTATGAATTCTTCTATTATTCTGTCCAAAACCTTGGCCACTTCATCTGGTTGAGAGGTTTTGAATGTACTGGTTAAAGTTGTCATCAATTCCAACGGACTCTCTTTTTTCTTTTTTTGCTCTATTATAAGTCGATAAAGATCATTAAGAAAATTGCTGAAATTTTTTTGTAATACAGGAGGTACATATTTTTTACTATTTTTTAGTTCACATCGTAACTCTTTATCGAGAGTAGAATAGTTTTCGAAGAGTTTTTTCAGGAGATGATCATCACTACGATTTGCAATTTTACGATCAACGGATTTTTTAAATTTTGATTTTGGATCAAGTAGAATAGCTCGCAAAATCTGCGCTTGATGATCAGTTTGCTCTTGATCTACATAGTGATTAGAGAATGCTTGAAAAGAGGTATCTAATACTTCTTGATAGAACCAATTTTCAGGATGCTCTTTAATATATTTTTCTAAATCGTCTAAAAAGATATCCTTACTTTTAATACAATTTTTAATATCATAAATTTCATTGAAAGTTATAAATTCTGTATCTTTTATCTGCTCACTAGAAAATGTGATGAATTTAGGAATTGCTGGCACTTTTTTAAAGCAATACATTACATCATCTTGTTTGCGAGTAAAAAATATTGGTTTGTATTCTTTGTTACAAAAATAGTTATCTTCAGATTTAGCTTTGGTATCTTTATCTATAATAATACTATCAACACCGATATTTTCTTCTGTTAAGGAGTATCTATAGCACTTGATTCTACCATCAATGTTTTTCCACATATGAACAATCTTATTTGCTTTATAACAAGAGAGCGCAGGTAATTTATCTTGAAGTAAAAAATGCTTGGTAGTGTATTGTTGACAATCACCATTTACAAATTTAAAATTTGTTCCAACTTTTTGAATGCAAAAAGAGCTATCAACAGTATCAATATATTTATCTCGACTATCATATCTTAAGCAGTCATTATTTTTATCAGACCATCCGTAGATATAAAAACTTTCAAGCTTGTTGAGGGTCTCAGTAATTTTATTAATTTGTTGGCGATGTTTTTCATTTATAGATCGGATGTCGTTTTCAATAAATTTAAGTTGCTTTTTTATTGAATTAATTCGATTTTGATTTATTCCATATTGCATTCTATTGATATTGGAATAATCAATAAGGAGACTAAACTCTTTTTTTTGAATGTTAATGGAATTGTTTAGTGATTTAATTTGTGAACTAACTTGTGATAGTCTTTTGGCGTCTTCAGGGAGTTTAGATTTTTTTAAATTTTTTTCCTCATCTTGAAGTACCAATAATTTTATAAACGTTTGACGATTTTCAGTGATTAATGATTTTAATCCAGGTGTGGAAATAAATTTTTTATAAAGGACATCTTGTTGTTCATTAAGCTTGCTTAAATATTTTTCGAATGCATCTTTTCGCATTTCAGTTTCTCGCACATTACGTAGTAGTGATTCTCCCTCTAGTGTAATCAATGCTTTTAACTCTCGATCAGTCATCTTTAACATTTCTTGTTCAGGTATAGTGATGGTGCTAGTAGATTTTAATAATGAATTATCTTCACTGCCGTAGGAAATAGTGATGATAGGAATAGGATGATATATCATGATCAAGGCCATGACTGCTGTAGATGCAAAAAAAAGAAAGAGCAAAATTGTGTATGTAATCTTCATTTTTAAACTACCTGCTATTTTATATATATTTTTTAACAACTGTCATTAAAAGCAAAATAAGAATTTATTATAAACGAGAATTGTTAAATATGAAAAAAAGAGTACTTTAACTTCAATATTATATATTTAGTGACAATTAAAATTGGCGCCTAGACTAAACAGATATCTGTAAAAGGTATCTGTATATTGGTAATAAACTAGTGGTTAAGATAAAAAAAAATATTCTAACTATATTAATTTATTTAAATCAATAAATTTTGTTTGATTTAAATTAAAATATTTTTGATGTGATTGCGATGTTTGATGTTAGAGTATTTTTATTTACCTAATAGGAACGGATTTAAACAAATATGAAAAATAATACTCTGAAAATTTTATTTATTTCGTTATTTATATCAATATCTACAGCAATTTGGGCCAGCGATGATGGAAGGATAGACAACAAGATAGATGAAAAAATAAAAGAAGAAAAACTTCCAGATTTGCCAACTATATTTACGGTCACAGATGAACACAATATAATTGATAATTTGAAGATCATAAGATTGGATCCCTCAGATCAAACCTCTATTGATAGTGCAAAAGAATTAATTGCGAAAGTCTTTGATAAAAATGCTGTGAAGACTTTTGAAGATGCAGTTAAAGGCAAACCATATAAAGAAGAAGAGGTAAATAAAAAAATCTATAAATCAGAGTTTATGGTGGTCATAGATAAGGCGAAAAATAATAGGGTGGCAGGAATTGTAGGATTATCATTTTTAGAGGAAGATTATAAAGACGCTGTTTGGGGAGATTGGTTTGCAGTAGATGAAACTTATCGAGGTAAAGGAATTGGAACGGAATTAAGTTTGATGGCCTTTTTAAAGGCATACAAATTAGAAAAAAAGAAACTTCGATTGTATACAGAAGATGCAGAGTTTGAAAAAAATGCCAATAAACTTTACGAATTGGTAAAGATTAAGGTTATCAAAAAAGAGCCGGTGATTTTGGAAGATGGTACTAAATGCAATCGACTATGGAGAGAAATAGATTTAGATGAAACGAGAACTCTAACTAATCCAATTTATCAGCTAGTATCACTCTATGCTAAAACAATATTGCCGGCATTTCGAGGGAAAAAAGATGTCGCCAAAAAAGCGGAGCGTTTGCTTGAGAGTATCTATAATGGTGTTCAGGATGGATCAAAGAGATTGAGTATTGTAAAAGAATTTGTCAAAGTAGAAAATTTAAAAAAAGTAAAGGATTTGGTTTCGTTAGATAATTT
Source organism: Oligoflexia bacterium (assembly GCA_015232355.1). Lineage (GTDB taxonomy): Bacteria > Bdellovibrionota > Bacteriovoracia > Bacteriovoracales > Bacteriovoracaceae > JADFZW01. The sequence goes on along the minus strand of JADFZW010000016.1, from coordinate 3,825 downwards.
GAAAAAAGTAAAAGCAATGGTCACCATGGATAATTTAAAAAAATTAGGCAGTGGAATAATTAATAAATTTAAAAAAGATCCTCCACCTACTATTCCTACTAGTAGTACTACGACTACTACGATGACTACACTATGATTTAACTGAAAGCTTTACTTGATCAAAACAAATTGAAGGATAGCGTCCCAATGGGGCACGATGAACTTTGTTTTCAACCATAGAGACATTTTTCATTACTTGATAGATGTTTCCAGCAATCATTCCATCTTTTATTCTTCCAACGATTTCACCATTTTCAACATATAAACCAGGAACTAATCCAACAGAGAAATCTCCATTCAAAAGATTTCCACTGTGAGCACCTAGTACGCCTAATACTACAACACCTTTATCAATTTTTTTAATCATCTCTTCAAATGAGTGATCTCCAGGGGCAATAGTAATATTAGTTAGCGATGGAGATATTTTTAAACTAACAGTCTCCTCACCACCCATCATGGAACCCTTATATCCGTGTCCAGTTGGTTTGCTATCTGTTTTAGCAGCATACTCTAAATTATTATAAAAGCTTTTAAATACTCCTTTATCGATAAGGGTTAGTTTACTTGTTTCAACTCCCTCATCATCAAAACCACGAGAATCACATTCGTCTGGAATGTGAGGATCATCAATAATAGTTAATTTGTCGCTAAAAATTTGTTCACTGATTTTATTTTCTAGAGGGGAAACTTTTTCATAGAGTGATTTTGCATTTGTGGCCAGATTAAATCGCCACATCAGTGAATAGAGTGCACTTGGAGCGAAAATTGTGGGATAACTTCCAGGAGCAACTTTTACTTCAGGATATGCTTTATGATAAAAGTCGATCATCTCTTGAATTTTATCAAGAGCAAAGGGTTTATACTTAAGATCGAGTAGTAGTGTGTGAATGTGAGAATAACTTTTAGGAAATAAAATAAAAGAGTAGTTTTCATAAAATGAAGATTGGTGAGAATAATCTACACCATTACTATTCATCAATCTAATCTTTCTATCTCCATAGGAAGAAGAGATATTTAAAGTACCTTCACTCTTCAAATTCTTTTTTACATATGAAGATATTTGTTTAAATTCTTCTACTGCAGTCTCTATTTTGATATTCTCAATAGATTTGTCATATAGATCATTAAAAATTTTAGGATGTCCCTTCTTGGAAAAGGAAAATTGAGCTGCAATTTTTCCTCGAAGAGAGGTTAGGGCATTTTCGATTAATTGATTTCGATCGAGAAGATTTTTTGTATAGCTTATTCCGATATAACCATTTTTTATAATCCGAAGAGCATATCCAGATTGCATAGAATTTTTAATCTCATTTAATTCATAATTTTCGAAACTTAAATCGTTAGATGAAGTTGCAATAGAATATATCTCTGCTTGATCGGCCACTCGCTTGGCCATTTCTAATAATTTTTCCATATTAAACACCTCCTATCAGTGCATCTTTAATAAGAATATGAGGTCCACCATGACATGATTTAATATTTAATTGTCCTTTACCACAACCACCGGCCTCGCTTAATTTAAAATCATTGGCGATTCCATTAACATTTTTTAGAGTAGTAAATAAATTTCCCATGATATTTATATCTCTTACCATCGCCCCTAATTTGCCATCTTTAATCTCGTAAGCATATTGGGCCGCGAATGAGAAATTTTCTCCATTAGTTTGTCCACCCTTAGCACCAATAACATAGATGCCATTTCCTGCAGCTTTAAGAAGTTCATCAAAAGTCATATTTCCAGGTTTAATATAAATACAACCCATGCGAACAATTGGTGAGTATCTGTTATCTTCAGCAACAGTGTGACCACTAATTGGTTCATTAAATACAGTGGAAGTTTTCATTGAATGAAGACGACCAGTTAATACACCCTTTTCCATTAAAGTTACAGGTCGTAGGGCAACTCCTTCATCATCATATTTATAATATCCAACTTGTCCCATGGCGGTTGCATCGTCTATAATATTTAAAATATCAGAACCCAATTTATCACCTATCTTCATCTTCTCTCTAAGTGATGGCATATTTTCAACAATATCTGCTTCACTAAAGTGTCCAAATGCTTCGTGGGTGAAAACTCCTGTCATGTTAGGATCTAAAACAAGATTATAAGTTCCTCCCTTCACTGGATTAGCATCAAGAAGATCGCTTGCGATTTTGGCCTTATCTAAAAAAACGTTATCTCTATTTAATAATTTGTTAAACCCATTACTGCCACCTACTGTGGCCCTTACATTTTGAATCAATCCATCTCGTTCTCTTTTGGCCACAATAGTTCCGCCAATGGATAAGGTAATTAGTGGTTGATGAATGAAACTACCGTGAGAAGTAGCAAAATATTTATCACGATAAACTTCATTGTAGGTTAGAGTTGTGGTTTGAATATTAGGGGATTTTAGTACAATTAAATTGTAGTGTTGTAAGAGGGAGAGTTTTTCATCAATAGGAATTTTTCGTGGATCGCCCTCTAGAGTTAGTGGGACATCATCAACTGCAGCTGTAGGAAGTTCTAATTTTACTTTTTCTTTTAATTCTCTTCCTAAAAGTGTTGCACTTTCGCTGACGATTTTTATTGCTCTATCGATATCCTCTCTATTAGTTATCGAAATAGATGCAAATCCGCCATTTTTCAACACTCGCAAAACATATCCATCAGTTTGATTGGCCCCAATCTCTGTTAGTTCTTGGCCATTGTAGGTAATTTTAGTGGTGTTCATCTTCTCATAGCGAATGTCGCAATAGTCGGCATTGACTTTAGAAATAATCTCTTTCAATTCTCTCTGCATGAATGCTCCTTGATTTATGTATTTCTTATCACTAGATATTTACACTAACTTGCATATAATGCTTGCATATAATGCTTGCATATAATGTGTGATTAAGTTGGCATTATGACCGATCATCCGCGTTGGCTTGTAATATAAATTCCAAACTAAATATTATTAACCGTAACGAGCGATTGATCATATGTATTTTAGCGCGAAAGAACTACGTCGTATAGAAATAATTTTGAACTCTATTGGAGTTAGTAATTTACGAAGAAAAATTAAAAGACATAATTTCAGAGGGAAAATTGCCATACAAACACCTATCTAAAAATAAATTTAAAAAAAATAACGGTATTTTAATTACATTTTTTTGTAGACGTAACACATAGGAGAACAGAACTGCTTTAATTGGCACTTTGAGAAATAAATAATAAATATTTGTTCTGTTAATTAATTAATTTTACTACGAACTATAAAAAATATTTTTTTTGTTTTTAATAAAAAAAATTTTCAAAGCAATATTGTGTATAAGCGACAAATGATAATCGCTTTCATAGGTACGGTATATAAAATATGTTTAACAATTTAACAATTTAACAATTTAACAATTTAACAATTTAACAATTTAACAATTTAACGGAGGAAATTACAAATGTTTAATTGCTTACTTATGCTTATTTGTTGTCTGGGTCTGGGATTTAGTTTTATTTCACAAAATGCAATCGCATCTGAAGAATCAGATGATGTCCCTTTTACAGAATCAGAGGATGCACCTGTATCAGGTGCATCCAATAAGAATACAGCTATTCGCAAGACCAATTCTTCATTACTGGATTTGCCCGATGAGATGGTTTTCTCTATCGTAAAATTTACAGATCCATCAACTGCCTGGGTAGTGGAATATTTTTTCTGTCCAAGCAATTGCGTTACAACTTTTTATAAGTTAAAAAAGGAGATGTTTGGATGGAGAATTTTTTGATGAGTATTATTAAATTTGAATTGAATGTACCAGAGGCAA
>JADFZW010000015.1 GCA_015232355.1 Oligoflexia bacterium | reverse complement strand
TTGCCTCTGGTACATTCAATTCAAATTTAATAATACTCATCAAAAAATTCTCCATCCAAACATCTCCTTTTTTAACTTATAAAAAGTTGTAACGCAATTGCTTGGACAGAAAAAATATTCCACTACCATATTTGCAGGATTAGTCCACTTAAGAATTTTATAATTTGCCGTTAATATTTCTGAAGTTTTATATTTATCTTTTTTTGCATACGCCTTTAAAATAGTGCTTCCGGATAAAGATATCGGAGAGGAATAGACCTTTGATTTATCAGTTGGATCACTACCATCTGTTGTGTAATATATAGTTGCTGATTTAGTGTTGGATAATAGTGCAATAGTTTTAGTACCAGTACTTGAAGGATAGTTTCCAGGTTCAATACTTGTACTTGGGGCCAAGGTTGTAAATGCTGTTGCTTCTTTTGTTCGTTCAGTACAGCTGCTAAGACAAAGACAAAAGATAGTAAAAATAATAGTTAAAAATAATTGCAATTGATATTTAATCATACTTACCTCAAATCACTACCATTGAATCACTAATTGTATCGGGATGAATTTTATGTTTGTTTAGATTTAAATATAAAAAATAAATAAATTTACTTTGGCCAGAGAGAAAATTTTGTTCTTATTATAAATTTTTCATTTTTTTTTAACTTTCAATAAAAAAAAATCGATAAACAAAACAGCAAGTTAAAAAAGTTACTTTCTTTTCATTAATCATGGAGGAATGATGAGCAAAGATAAGTTATCTCTACAAAATCAAAAGAATCAAAAAAATAAGAATGAACAAGAAAATCGTCAAGTTTTATATCAAAAAATCGGAGAAAAATGGTATGTTTTTGCCGAGACTGAGGATGATAATGAAGAAATCATTTTTGCTCCAATACCGATGGGTATTGATCCTAAAAAAACAAAGTTTGATTTATATCAAGTTATTGATGAAAAAGAGAGTTCTAAAGAGAGCTCTAAAGAACGTTCTAAAAGATCTCGCCCATCAGAAAAATTAGAAGCTGATTCATTATGAAAAAAATGGACAAGATAAATAAGACAAATAAGATAAATAAGACAAATAAGATAAACACGAATAATGATAAAGAGGAACTCGAACGCTACAAAAGTGCTATCTTAAAAGATTTGCGTGTTGAAAATCCCGATGCCATTAAAAAGGCAGTAACACTGATCGAACAGTGGCTACATCCATCTCAACAAAAATCCTCTCAAAAAGATCACTGTCCTAAATGTGGTCCTAAGTGTAGCAAATGCAAATGTACAAAAAAATAATTGCCACTTCCCTCTAGGTTAGGGGCTTTACCCTTCACTTCACTCTTGATATATAAAAATATATAGACAAATAATTAACAATATTTTTTTAGAAGGATATTTCTTATGATGCAAGTTCCATTCTATAATTTCACTCGATTACATAACCAAGAATTTCATGACGAAGTATTAAAACGCTTCTCTCAAATTATAAAAGAAAATTCCTTTTCTAACCCAGATGCACATTACAATAAACTATTCGAGCAAGAGTTCGCAGAGATGCAAAAGGCAAAACACTGCATTTTAGTTGCAAATGGTACTGACGCTCTCGAATTATCATTGGAAGTTCTTGGTGTTGGAGCAGGCGACAAAGTTGGAATACCTGGAATAACTTTCTATGCAACCGCCGAAGCAGTTTTAAATAGAGGGGCCATTCCTGTAGTAATCGATGTAGATCCAAAGACAGGATTAATTTCAACAAAATCATTAACAAAAATGTTGAAGCAAACAAACTTGAAGGCGATTATTCCAGTTCACATATACGGAATGCCTGCTCCAATAGAAGAATTAGAGTGCATTTGTAGAGAGCGTGGAATTGCTATTGTTGAAGATGGCGCACAAGCACACGGAACAATCTTGGCAAATGGACAACCTGTTGGCTCAACATCAAACCTTACAACATTCTCATTCTACCCAACTAAAAATATAGGAGCATTTGGTGATGCTGGGGCCATCTTAACTCAAGATGATAATATTGCTAAAAAAATAATCTCTTTAAGAAATCATGGACGAAGTGCAAGTGGAATTGAATTCTTTGGACGTAACTCTAGATGTGATCATCTACAAGCGGCAGTCATCCATCTTAAGTTGCAATATTTTTCTGAGCAAAGTAGAAGAAGACAAGAAGTTGCAGCAAGCTACATTCGAGGATTTAAATCACAAGATATAACAGATATAACAATGCCAGCAGAAAATTTCTTAAATAATTCTTCTTGGCACCTTTTTCCAATCTTAGTTAAAAATAAAGAAACAAAATTACACTTAAAAAAATTTCTTGAGCAGGGAGGAATTTCCACATCACTCTTTTATGAACGTTCAATGCTTGAAGAAAAACCATTAAAAGATATAATGGGAGAGAATACTCATGCTGGCCTTTTCGCAGAAAGAGTGCTATGTCTCCCTATTCATCCTTGCTTGCAAGAGGAAGAACTCCAGTCAGTAATTACAAATGTAAAAGATTTTTTTAAACTTTAAAAAAGAGTTAAATGAATAAATGTGATCACACTTTTCTATCTCACTTCGTCTACTCAAATGTTAGAGATAATCCGTACCATCACAAGCTGGGCGAATATTCTCATTTTGTATATCGTGATCACGATGGAGAAAATTTTAAAGGCATTTGGAATAGAGATGCTTTCAATAGAAATGCTCCTATTCATTTAGATGTTGGTTGCGGTTATGGTGATTTTTTAATTCACTCTTGTCAAAAAAATCCACACATCAATTATATCGGTTTAGATTATCGTTTTAAGAGAGGACATCAAGTTGCTAAAAAGTTGGCATCAACATCGACTACCTCATCAACATCATCAACATCATCAACCAATTATAAATTTTTACGCGCCAAAGGTGAGCGCCTTGGATTTTTATTTGCTGAAAATGAAGTTGAAAATATCTATCTTTTCTTTCCCGATCCTTGGCCTAAGCTTAGACATCACAAAAAGAGAATATTTAATCAATATTTTTTAACATCACTACATACAATACTAAAACCTGGTGGTCGTCTATTTTTCAAGACTGACCATGATGGATATTTTAAGTGGGCCCTTGAGCATGTAAAGTGGGCATCTGATTTGGCCATGTTTAAACCAATTTATAAAAGTTACGATCTTTGGGGAGATTCGTACGTATCTGCATATGCAGATAATACGTACGAAGAATTAACTAATTTTAAAACTAAGTTTGAAAAAATTTTCATAAGTCAGGAAACTAAAATAAAAGCATTGGTAATAGAGTCTTTAAAATTAAAATAAAACTATAATGAATATAACCATCTCGTTTGAAGAACTAAAAACTAAAATTAAGGAGATTCCTATTTCGGAGGTTATAGGTCATTACATCTCTCTAAGCAAACACGGTGATAATTACATTGGAAAATGTCCATTTCATGATGACAAACATCCATCACTCTCAGTTAACGATAAAAAAGCAATCTATAAATGCTTTGCCTGTGGTAAAGCAGGAGATTCCATTACCTTTGTTGAGCGTTTTTGTTCATTAAGTTTTAGCGAAGCAATTCTTGAGATTGGAAAATGGATTGGTATCACCGTCGAAAATATCTATGGAAAAGGTAAAGAAAAAGACGTTAAGAGTTTGTGGACGATAAATCTTATAAAACAGATAAATAATCTTTATCTGCAAAATACTACTGACAATAATCGTAGTAGAACTTTCAAAAACTTTTTACTTGAAAGAAAAATTGCTCCTGAAATTGCTAAAAAATTTTTATTAGGATTTGCGACCAATGAAAATTTAATTTTACTTAGAATGCAAGAGATCTGTCAGCAAGCAATCTCTTCTCTAAAAGATGATTTAAAAAAATATGGCCATAATGAAAGTGTTATTAGAGAGACCCTAAATCAAAATAAAGAGATCTTTAAAATCAGTAGCGCCACTCTTCTTCTTAGAGAAATTGGTCTTTTGCAAGAGGGTCTTAAAGATAAAAATGACAAAACAAAATATTTTGATACTTTTAGAAATAGAATAATCTTTCCTATACAAAACCTAAGTCATGAGGTGGTGGCATTTGGTTCAAGATCTCTTGACCCCACGGCCAGAGCAAAATATTTAAACTCCAAAGAATCATTTATCTTCTTCAAACGAAATATTTTATATGGACTTAATCACTCAAAACAAAAAATAAAGGAGCGAGATCAGATAATATTAGTTGAAGGGTATATGGATCTGATAACTCTTCATAAATGTGGATTTGAAAACTCTGTTGCAATAATGGGAGTTGGTATGAATATGAGAATGATAAACACCATTAAGTACCTTACTAAAAATATTATCTTAGCATTGGATTCTGATGACGCTGGAATGAAAGCAATGGAGAGGATAAATTATGACTTTTTATTAAATGGCATAATGCCAAAATATGTCGACTTCCTACCATACAAAGATCCCGATGAATTCTTAAACAAGAAACTAGATAATGGAGTTAATGGATTTAATGGAACATCCGAATTGACAGCAAAAATTAGTAATGCAACTCCATTTTTAGACCGAGTAATTAATCGGATCATTCCAGAGGATTATAAAATACCAGAGTTGACTGATCAGAAATTAAAATTATTGGATCAAATTTTTAACACTCTTGCTCCTCTTAAAGATGATCTTCGTGCACTAGAAAGAGTTGTAGTTGCAGGAAATCGATTAAAGATGAAATCGTCAGCTGATAGTTTAATTGAGATTTACAGAAAATTTTTAAGTCGCATTAGCGATACTGAAAACAAAGAAAACAAAGAAAATAAAGAGAATAGAGAGAATAAAGAAAATAAAGAAAAAAATAATAGTAGTGAAGGGGAGCAACTAGTTGGCCAATTAAAGAACGATCCGCTGGCCAGAATAGAAAAGGCGTTAATAAAAGAATTAATTTTGCATCCTGAATGTTTACAACATGGTAATCTTCCTGAAATACTGGAATATGTAGAACGAAAGGAGTTAGTGACCTTGATTCTATGGCTTAAAAAACTTCATTACGAGATAACTGAGCAAGAATATCAAACTACAATTATCGGGAATCTTTCCCGTGGTGGTTATAGTTTAGAATTAAAAGAATTTGTAAGTAGTGTTTTATTCCAATATCGTCCCAAAGTGCAATTGGAACAAATAAATGTGAGTAGTGCGGATAGAGATAAAAGGAGCATAGATAAATCATTACTTGATATCAGAACCCAATTTGAAAAAAAATGTTTGATGAAAAAAAGAAAATCTCTTTTGGAAAAACAAAAAAATTGCGTGACTGATGATGATTTTAAAATGGTGGCCAACGAATTATCTGTTGTTGATAAAGGAATAAATAGTTTAAACGTTAATATTTAATTTTCATAAATATCTTAATATTTTGGAGAACATATGTCACTAGTCGATACCTTCCTCAATTCGAAAGAATTTGCAAGACTTCTTCTAAAGGGAAAAGACCAAGGAATGCTTTCCCCAGAGGAAATCAACGACGCTATCCCTGCAAATATCGTGGATGCTGACTCCATAGATAAGATTCTAGAAAAAATTGTTGTTGATAATAAAGTTGAAATTCAAATTGCTGATATTGAGATTGAAGAAGATGAAGGTATTCGTTTGGATGGAACTGAAATTATCGAAGAGACTCTCTCTAGAGAGGAAAAGGCAGAACTTAAATCCTCCTCTACCGATCCAGTAAAATTATACCTTAAAAAAATGGGATCAGTAGCGCTACTTACGAGGGAAGGAGAAGTTACTATCGCCAAAGAGATTGAAGAGGGCGAACGCAAAATTATTCTCTCCGCACTCTCATCTGTCCATGCCCTAAAAGAGATTGTTAAATTAAAAGAAAAGATTGAGCATGCAGAAAATATTCAAGAGTATGTAAAGGAGTTGGTACGAGGATTAGATGATGAATCTACTCCTGAAGAGATAGAAAAATCCAAAGAAAATATCTACAGAGTCTGTGATTCTATTAAAAATTTACTCGATGAGTGTGCTAACGAAGATGGTTCCTTTAAAAAATTCGATGAACCACAAAAAAAGCGTTTCTTGTCAATTTCTAGAACTCTTATACGTTTAACTTTCAACCGTAAAGTAATCAATAGCTTTGTTGAACCAGTAAAAAATTTCTACCTAAAATTTAAAGATCTATTCGAACAACAAGATAGAATTTTTAAATTCTTAGAAGTCGATGACATTTACAAATATAAAGAACTATATGAAAAGATTATGGAGAGTGATTCCTTTAAACGAACTCTTGCTCGTCATCTCTTCACCTCTGATGCTAAAGTTGAACAACTTGTAAGAAATCAAGAGGACATTTTAAGAAAATTACGTCGTCTAACTATCGAAGCAGGAATGGAGTTTGTGGAAGTTGAGCGAGTTTATAAAATTATCCTCAAGGGAGAGGAGAAGGCAGATAAAGCGAAAGCTCAACTTGTAGAAGCAAACTTAAGATTAGTGGTTTCCATTGCTAAAAAGTATACTAACCGTGGTTTGCAATTTCTTGATCTAATTCAAGAGGGCAATATTGGTTTAATGAAGGCCGTTGATAAATTTGAATATCGAAGAGGTTACAAATTTTCAACATATGCCACTTGGTGGATTAGACAAGCAATCACCAGAGCGATTGCAGATCAAGCACGCACTATTCGTATCCCAGTTCACATGATCGAGACTATTAATAAGTTGGTGCGAACTTCAAGACAATTAATTCAAGAACTAGGTCGCGAACCATCACCAGAAGAGATTGCAGAACGAATGGATCTTCCGGTGGATAAAGTAAAAAAAGTGTTAAAAATTTCTAAAGAACCAATCTCACTTGAAACTCCAATTGGAGAAGAGGAAGATAGTAGTTTGGGTGATTTTATTGAAGACAAAAAAATCATTTCTCCTCAAGAGGCAGTGATGAATATCACTCTATCTGAACAAACTAGATCAGTGTTGGCAACTCTTACTCCAAGGGAGGAAAAAGTTCTACGCATGCGTTTTGGTATAGGGGAAAAATCAGATCACACTCTAGAAGAGGTAGGGCAAGATTTTTTTGTTACTAGAGAAAGAATAAGACAAATAGAAGCTAAGGCGCTCAGAAAATTAAGGCATCCAAGTAGAGCAAAATTATTAAAGTCTTATATTGATAACTGATAATTGATAATTGATAATTGATAATTGATAATTGATAACTGATATTTAATAGTTGAGGTAAATATCTTTGCATGATAACAATGATACCAACAATGATACCATTGAGCTAGGTCAGGATACTATCTCACTTGATCTTCATAGATATCTGTTGCACTTCTTTAGTAATAGAGAAATTTTAAAATCTATATATTTACTTAAGCAAAAAAAGGTTGTTATCTCTTTTTATAAAGAGGTTCCTGGCAGATATTTTATTCTCTCCGGACTTATAACCGATAACAAAATCTTTGAAACGAGATTAACATATAAACATCAACCTCCTGCAAACCCTACAACATCTATTACGGCCACGACAGATGCTGGTGATTCAAAAATCATTCTCACACCTACCTCAATCTCCTCTTCTTGCAATTGCAATAATTGGAATAAAGAAAAACATTGTATACACGCTGCTGTTTTACTTATCAAATACTACAGCAACAACTCTCTGACAAAAATTTATACAATAAATGAATTCGGTGGTACCTCCATTGCCAATGTAAAAAAACTATCTACTTACAATAATCCAACTAACTACAAAACATTTGTTGGTTTTATTCTTTTAAAGATTTTTCTAGATCCGCCAAAACAACTAATTACCGAGATAAAATTTTCCTATTGCAACTCCACCAATAATTCCAATAATGATTCCAGAGATGATTCTAAAGATGATTCTAATAACCATACTGTATACGAACACCATAATCTTTCACTAATTGATTGCAAATATCTAACTATTGAACCATCAACTACCTCATCCCCTAATATATATAAGTTGCCAAGCGAGCTTCAACTTATATTTAGTAAAATTGAAAAAAATCAATCTAAATATCACATTGATGACTTTATCTTAATCTCTTATCCGGCCATAACTTCTGGAACGCTTAAATTAATTCTTTGCTTAAACGATGAAGAGATCCCTTTAGAAAATTTAAATAAAGTAACTGCTCCTCTCGCTAAAATAGAGATAAAAAAATCATTTCGCCCCAAATATTCTGATTTCATTATTTATTTTGAAGACTCTGAAAATAGAATACTTCCTCTACCACCTGCTCTTTCATTAATAACAAACGATGATGGTTTACTATCTTCTTTCATCAAAAAAGATGACATGCATGACTTTCTTGATGAATTAATTAATAATTTAAATAATCCCATCTATAACGGACAATCTATTGAAAGCTTACCTATTTACAAATCACTACAAAAATCAATTCAAAAAGATTTAGCGATAGATTATCTTTACTCCTTGCTCTCATTCCCTATGCAATTTTCCTATGATTATAAGTTAAATCTATTATCAATATTTGAAACCAACACTTTAAAAAAGCTCATCTCCGCATTGGCCCAAAATTATGGAACAATATTTTTTCGTTTTTCATCACTTTCATTCGATCACAAAAAAATAATATTGAGAATTCCCACCAACATTCTATTAAAAAATTTAGGCGCACTATACGCTGATGTTCATCACATAGGAATTAATGTCCTCTATAATAAGCTCCTCTTAAAAAAATGGTCCCCTAATATTCGCTTTGAAAAGAGAAGCACTACCGAGGATTGGTTTGATTTTAATGTCCATCTTACTAAAGAAGATTTAGCAATAATAAAACAAAAAAATACTATTTCTGGTAATGATAGTGATTTTGATAATGATCTTGAAAATGATAGTGATAATGATAGTGATAATGATAATGATAATATTGACGCCGAAACTGGCGAGATGATGATTCTCACTCCTGATCAACTAGAATTAAAAAATCTGCTTCAAGAATATTTAGCAAACGCAGAGAAGAAGAGTGAGGACTATAGTAAAAAAACTGATGGTAAAATAACTTATACTCTTCCTTTCAACAAATCCAGAATCTTTGAATTATTTGAATTATATAAGCATGGATTTAAAAATATTTTATCGGAACAAGAGCTTGAACTTTGTAATAAATTACTTACCTTAAAAGAGATGCCTGTCTATCAAGTTCCTGCTACCAAAAAAGCTACGGCCCGTCCATATCAAATTGTCGGATACAATTGGATACGTTTCTTATACGAAAATAAATTAGGTGGTTGTTTGGCCGACGATATGGGACTTGGAAAAACATTACAAACCATTATGTTTTTAAATAGCATTCATCATCAAATATCTCGAGCACTAATTATTTGTCCTGTTTCTATTATTCTCAATTGGAAAAATGAATTTGAAAAATTTTCCGATCTCTCAGTTGAAATCTATCATGGAGGTGATCGCAATCTTTTATCGGCCAGTGATAGTAAAAGTAAACATAAAATTATCATCACTAGTTATGGATTAATGAAAAAAGAGATCGATGGAATATTTTCAAATGAAATTTTTGATGTTTTAGTATTGGATGAAGTTCAGCATCTAAAAAACATTCGTTCACAAGGAGCGATCGCTGCTAGAAAAATTAAAGCAAAATTTCGACTTTCACTAACAGGTACTCCTGTAGAAAATGATTTGGCAGAATTTTATAACATCATAGAATTATCCACTCCTGGTATCTGGGGGCCACGTATCCCTAACAAAAATAACAGTGGTTATGATGCTCGTATGATAGCTAAAAAAATTGCTAAACCATTTATTCTGAGAAGAACAAAACTACAAGTACTAACCGAACTACCAGAAAAAATCGATAACATTATTATGCTCAACTTCTCCTCTCATGAAAGAGAAAATTATCTCCACACACTTGTAAAAATAAGAGAAAGTCTATCTGATATTCCATCTAAAAAACGCTATGGTGAGGTTTTAAAAAGTATTCTTGAATTAAGAAAACTTTGTTTGTGGCAAAACATTCTTTCTCATCAACATAGTGGCCAAAAAGAACTTGATTCTACAAAGATTCGTTTTCTAATTGAAAATATCCAACAAATTACATCTGAAGGCCATCAAAGCTTAATATTTTCTCAATTCACTAGCTATTTAGATATTATCGAACAGCAAATTCATAAATTAAAATTAAAATTTTCCCGAATTGATGGCACACAAACCATGGAAAAAAGACAACGTCAAGTTGATGAATTTCAAGCAGGTAAAAGCTCAGTATTTTTAATCAGCTTACGTGCCGGCGGAACCGGCCTTAATTTAACTGCTGCCAGTTACATATTCTTGATGGATCCTTGGTGGAATCCAGCTGTGGAATCGCAAGCAATCGATCGTGCATATCGAATAGGACAAAAAAATAAATTAACTATCTATCGCTTGATTATGAAAAATTCCATTGAGGAAAAAGTTTTAGACTTACAACAGGCCAAAAGAGAATTATTTAATGATCTAATGGATACTGAAAATAATAAATACTACTCTGGACAACTTACAATGGAAGATTTCGAATGGTTGCTGACCTAGCAAGATCGACCTCGTTACTCTATTACTTCATTTTGTAGAAAACTATATTATAACACTATATTAATTTCGTTCCCTTTGTAATCAAAAAAGAAACTGGTAGCAAAAAATATTTTATGAGAAAATATAGTTATATTAATGAATAAATAAGAAAAATTCTCCTTATCTAAATCTTAAATTGGAAATCTTAATTATGAAGAAAACAACCTTGCAAGAAAAAATATTTCGTCAAATGATCACCTCGTTTATAAAAGATAATCTCATCACTATCTTTAAAAGCATTTTTAAACCAGGAACAGTCTCTATTACTGAATGGGAAAAATATCGTAAAACAAATAATGTTGATAATTTTACAAAAACAAAAAATTGGGTTGTAAAAATAGAGAGTCAACTTAACTTTATGCAATTAGAGTTTGGATGCTTTTACTCGGAAGAAGATGAACAGAATTTAATAAATATCAGTACTGGCAAAGATCAAAGACAATTATTTGAATTTTGTAATCTTATCAGTGGATATTTACGAAATTCTCTTACTCAAACAATTAGCTGTATTTCACCAGTGAGTGTAAATAAACATAAAAATATTCCTACTAAAATGATGGGAAACTTAAACAGCACCCTTGATTTGTATTCGAAAGATGAGCTTGATTGTTGGGTATTAAAATGGAATGATCACAATATTGTATGCTATTACTCTATCTCCGTTGAAGCTAACAAACTAACGGAAATATTTGATGAGATAAATAGAAAATCAATTATTAATTTAAAACAACCTAAAACTAATTGTGTACAATTTTTTAATAAACCATAGATCATATAAACCATAACTAATTTTAAACTAAGGTGTTTAAGTAACATGAAAATATTAATCGTAGATGATGCAAAAATAGCAACTGAAGAATTATCTCAACTATTAAAAGCTGATGGACACATCACTTTTGAAGCAGAAAATGGTATACAAGCTTTACAATTGCTTAAAAAAAACACAGATATCGATTTAATTATAACTGACTATTATATGCCTGAAATGGATGGAATTACCATGTGTGAACGCCTCCATGAAGTACCAGAACTCTCAATCATTCCCGTAATTATGGCCACAACAGAAGTTTCAGATGATATCAAGGAAGTTGCTAAAAAATTAGGTATCATTGCATGGATTACTAAACCATATGACCCCGAACTAATTGTCGAAACAATCAAGCAATTAGAGCTATAATCTTCCACAAATTCATTTTTCATTTTGTTGAAGACTATATAAATATAATAAATATCATTATTGTGATAATATAAAGATCATAGAATTATAGGAGGCAATAATGATAGTCCCATTAAAAAAACATGCTTTCAAAGAAAATAAAATACAGATTGCAATTAAAATTTGCGAATGTTTGCAAAAAATTCATCAAAAAAAAATCATACATACTGCCATCAACCCTTACAATATTTTTTATAATGATGATACTGAAGAGATAGATTTAAACAAAGATTTAAGTAAAGATGTAAACACAAATTTAAACATAAATAATATTCATGAACTACAATATATCTCTCCAGAACAAACAGGAAGAATAAATCAAAGTTTAGATTATCGTAGTGATTTTTATTCTCTAGGAATGACTCTATATGAATTATTCACAGGGAAAGATCCCTTTAACAATGTATCTAATGATACACTAGAAATAATTAACCTGCATTTAACTAAGTATCCAACTAAACCCGACGAAATTGATTCATCAATTCCTATAGCTATATCTAACATAATAATGAAGTTAATTAGTAAACATCCCTCTGAAAGATATCAAAGTATTTATGGATTACTTTATGATTTAAATAAATGCTCGCAACTTTATGAAGAATTTCATCGCCAATTAAATGGCCATGCAATGATAGATTTTCCTATAGGAAAAAAAGATTGTTTCGATCGCTTAGAGATCTCTACCCGCTTATATGGAAGAGAGGAGTACGTACAAAAATTACAAACTTTATTTAAAGAGTGTTGTAAAAAAAATGATAATAAAGTGCTGTTAATTTCAGGTTATTCTGGTATTGGAAAATCATCGGTGGTTAAAGAGCTGCATAAATTTGTGAATGAAAATAATGGTTACTTTATCAGTGGAAAATTCGAACAATTAAAAAAATCTATCCCTTATGCTCCAATAATTCAGGCATTTCAAGAGTATGTAAAAAAAATATTAATGGAAAAAGATGATCGCATCGCCTATTGGAAAAAAAAGATTCAGCGTTCTCTTGGAAATATTGGTCAAGTGGTAGTAGATGTTATCCCACAACTTGAATTAATAATTGGCAAGCAGCCAGCTATATCGCAATTAAATTCCATTCAAACACAAAACAGATTTAACTTGGTATTTCAAAATTTTATTCAATCCCTTTCTACCCCTGATTCTCCTTTAGTAATTTTTTTAGATGATCTACAATGGGCCGACTATCCTTCACTTAAACTAATCAATCTTTTTATTACAAATAAAGATATTAAAAATTTCTTCTTTATTGGAGCTTATCGCGATAACGAAGTTGATAAATCACATCCACTATTTTCAATTCTTAAAGAAATATCTAATATTGAAAATATAAAGTTAAATGAAATTTCAATAGAAGATATCAATTGTTTAGTGGCCGATAGTTTAAAATCAGATATTTCATCAACTAAACCGTTGGCCCATTTTTGTTATAAAAAAACAGGAGGAAATCCTTTATTTGCAATTCAATTTTTAAAATCTATTTATGATGAAAATTTAATTCGCTATGATTATGATACTCATAATTGGTGTTGGGACCTTCTTGAAATTGAAAAAAAAGAGGTTTCTAGTAATATTGTTGAATTATTAACAAAAAAATTATTTACACTTCCAACTCAAACCAGAGATTGTTTAAAGTTGGCCGCTTGCTTAGGAAATAAATTTGATATCGAAACACTCTCTATTATTTATGAAAAATCTATAGATCAAACTAAAAACGATTTACTTCCTGCTTTTAGTGATGATTTAATTTTAGCTCTTAATAATACTAATGATACTACCCACTATGAAGTTAAATTTCTACACGATAAAGTTCAACAAAGTACCTACGCTCTAATTGATAGTAATGAATATCCTAAATATCATTTAAAAATTGGACGCCTACTTTTAAAACGTGCTTTAAAAAGTGAAAATGTTGAAGATAAAGTTTTTGATATTGTTAATCATTTCAATATCGGTGGCCAATTAATTACTGAACAAAATGAAATAAAACAATTGATTAAATTAAATCTGCAAGCAGGTAATAATGCAAGACGATCCAACGCTTATGATTTTTCTTTTAGTTATTACAAGAGAGGTATTGAATTATTATTACAAATTAATAAATCTAATAACTCTAATCCTTGGAATGAAGATTATGATCTTATCTTTGACTTGCAAACAGGAGCAATAGAATCTGCCTATCTCAATGGTGATTTTAATGAAACTTATAATTTAATTGAATCAACATTACCTCATCTTAGCAAAATTCATCATAAGGTATTAATTTTAGAAATTAAAATTAAAGCACTACAAGCACAAGATCGACGTTTAGATGCTGTTGATATTTTTAAATTAATTTTAAAAGAATTTAAATTAGAATTTCCTCAAAATCCTACTCTGTTACATGTATTAGCAAATGTTT
The DNA here is from genome assembly GCA_015232355.1 of Oligoflexia bacterium. Taxonomy (GTDB): domain Bacteria; phylum Bdellovibrionota; class Bacteriovoracia; order Bacteriovoracales; family Bacteriovoracaceae; genus JADFZW01. Next base: position 119,092 of record JADFZW010000015.1, on the reverse strand, counting down.
TAAAGACTAAAAGCAAACTCTTTAATAAATCCATTAGTGATATTCAAAAGCTACCAGTAGTTTGCGACGTAAACACTCTCGATACCCTACGTTTATTTAATGGTGTATTTTCTTCTCTATATATTGCTTCCCCTAATCTACTACTTATTGCCTCCTGTAATATAATAAATAAAACTCTACAATACGGAAACAATGAACATGCAGGAAGAAGTTATTTAGTTTATATGATGATTATGTGTTCATTAGGAGATATTAAATCTGCAATAAAGTGGAGAGATGTCTATTACATGCTTAGTGAAAAATACGACATAGCAGAAACTAGGGCCAGTAATATATTATACAAAAATCTATTTTGTGAACACTATGATAAACCACTAAGAATTACTTTGGAACAACTACAGCACGGATATCTAACGGGATTAGAGACAGGGGATTTTGAATTCGCGGCCCTATCATTATATATTTTATCAGATTATAGTTTTTGGTCAGGATTGGAATTAAAAAAATTACAAACTGATATGCAAAATCATTCCAATATAATGAAAAACTTAAAGCAATATACTTACGTTAGCTTTAATAATATTGTTCATCAAAACCTTTTAAACCTATCGGATATTAATAATGATAATGATGAGAAAAGAGATATCCTAACTGGATCGGTGATGAATGAAGAAGAAGTTCTAAAAGATTTTCTTCAAAAAAATAATAAATCATGCTTAAGTGTATTGTACATTAATAAAGTTGCACTCAGTATGTTCTTTGGTTTATACAAGAGTGGACTTGAAAATTATAATCATGCTTGTAAATATAAAGATGCTGCCGTTTCAAGTATAACTGAAATTGTTCTTTTCTTTTATGGTTCACTAATATTGCTAGCTGATGAAAATCAAACTTTTTTCAGAAGAATTGAAGCAAAGATAAATTTAAAAAAACTTCGTGATCGTGCCAAATACTCTCCCCAAAACTTTCTACATAAATGTTACCTTATTGAAGCAGAATTAGCACGAACGGCAAGTAAGTGGAAAAAAGCTGAGGAGTTTTATGATTTGGCCATAGATCTAGCGGCCCAAAATGAATATTTGCAAGAAGAGGCATTATCTTATGAATTGGCCGGAATTTATTATTTAAAAAGAAGTAGAAATAAAATAGCTTACTCATATTTAAATATCGCCAAAGAAAAATATCAGTTATGGGGAGCAGAGGCAAAAGTACTTCAATTAAATAAAAGATATCCTTTTCTTTTAGCAAAGGGTTTTCATACTAAACAAGATAAACAAGAGAGTGCAAATCTTGATCTAGTATCAATTGTTAAAGCATCTCAAGATATCTCTAGTGAAGTAGTCTTTTCAAAACTACTTCACAAACTAATCCTTTTAATTTGTGAAAATGCTCATGCTAAAAAGGGTCTTCTCTTTTTAGTTGATGAACTCTCTAACAAATTACTTTTGCAAGCAAAAATAGAAGATGAGCACGCCGAAGTTATGCAAAACCAAGATATCTTCAGCAATACACAAACTGATGTTCCAGTTTCAATTATTCAATATGTTTTCAGAGGAAGAGAGAGTGTAATTTTAAAGAATGCATCTGCAAGTGGTGACTTTATTCATGATCCAGTTGTTTATGATAAAAAATTAAAATCAATTCTTTGTATTCCCGTACTAAATCAAGGCAAAGTTTTAGGTGTAATTTATCTTGAGAATAATTTATCAGAAAATATTTTTACTGAAGATAGAATAACAGTATTAAAAATATTATCTGCGCAAACTGCAGTCTCTGTTACTAACAGTAGAATTTATCAAAACTTGGAAAAATTAGTTAATGAAAAAAGTGCTCTTTTAAATGAAAAAAACGAACACATCCGTTTCATGTTTCAAAATATCAAACAAGGAATATTTTCTATCCTACCTCCAAAGGGTATTGTTCATAGTGAATATTCAACACATCTACAAGAGATCTTAGAAACCACTCAAATCGCAGAAGAAAATGTTGATGAACTATTATTTTTAAATAGTAATTTAAGTAGTGATGACATTAACCAAATCAAAAGTGTTATTAATTCTTGCCTAGGTGGTAGCGAATTAAATTTTAAATTAAATAAAACAAAACTTCCAAAAGAGTATGTAAAAAACTACATGGATGGCAAAAGCAAAACTTTAGAACTAGACTGGAATCCTATCATCCAAAATAAAGTAATTGTCAAAATAATGATCACCATAAGAGACGTTACGGCCCTTAGAAAATTACAAAAATTAGCACAGGAAAAAGAAGAGGAATTAGAAATTCTAAGTCAACTTTTATCAATCCCTCATACTCAGAGCAGAGAATTTTTTAATTTCACTAAAAATCTATTAAGCGATAGTGAAACAAATAAACAAAATTTAAAAAGAAACTTACACACCATTAAAGGAATGGCCCGCCAATGTAGATTCGAAAAAATAAAGGATTTGGCCCATCAAAGCGAAAGCGATTTGCAAAATTTTAACAAATTACAAACATTGATTAATAAATATGAAAAAATCTTTAATGATAAATTAAAGAACTTGAATGTCACTGAAGAAAAAAACACTACCTCCTCTACTCCAATTTCAATTTCAATTGCAGAAATAATTAGCAATAACTTGCAGGATCTCTCTGTGCTTTCTAAGAGATTAGGCAAAGAAATTCCAGAAGTAAAAATCACTGATAATGGCCTGCAAATTACTAACGGAAACATTATAATTTCACTTAAAAGTATTTTCCTCCATCTCTTTACTAATTCAATCGAACATGGAATTGAAACACCTGATGAACGTTTAAAGAAAGGAAAAAAACCAGTCGGAAACATCTCTATCGAACTTTTTAAAAGTACTGATGATGATCACTATCAATTAATATTTAAAGATGATGGTAGAGGTGTAGATTTGAACAAAATAAAAGATATAGCGGCCCAAAAGGGACTCATCTCAAGTGATTCAATAAATAATTTATCCGATAATGAACTAGTGGAATTAATTTTTCTTCCTGGATTTACAACATCTAAAAACATCTCTGACATTTCCGGCAGAGGTGTAGGAATGGATGCGGTCAAAGAGACTATCAAACAATTAGGAGGAGATATTCATATAGAATTACAAAACATACAAGATGCTGATAACAAATATAATAAAGAGATTGCTTTTGTAATTAAGCTACCACTCACCAACCTTAGCAAGTTTTAAAATAGCTTGTGAAAACTTTAAATGTAATAATTTGTATATCTCTTCGCTGTTATCTACGATATCCAAACCACCCAAACTAACTCTTATCATTCCTCTGGCCACATCCTCGGAGTAACCCATCAATTGAGCAATACCTGCAGATTTTTGCTGATGATTAGAGTTGGAGTGATCCGAGCATGCAGCTGAAGTACTAACAAAGATATTTTGACTATCTAATTGTTGTTGAATTATTGGCCCATATATTCCTGGATAAGATAGTAGTGTTGTCTGTGGAAGTCGTCTGCTCGCTCCTGATCCAAGGATTATTAAATTTTTAAATTGAGCACATAGATCATTTTCAAATCTCATACGATACTTATGCAAAAGTTTTTTACTCTCTTTATAATCTTCTATCGATGCTCTAAGAGCAACACTCATACATTCAATACCTAAGTAATTTTGAGTTCCAGATCTCAGCCCTTCCTGCTGGCCACCACCTAATATCAATGCATTTTCCTTTAATATTTTTTTCAAGTGAGGTTTGTGATGCTTGTAAAGAATTGCTCCTACTCCAATGGGCCCTGAGAATTTGTGAGCAGATATTACTGCAAAATCCATTGCAGATTTATTAAAATTAAATTCCTCTTTTGCAATCAATTGAGTGGTATCTGAAAAGAAGGGAATTGAGTAACGCTCACAATATAAACCTACTTCTTCAATTGGTTGAATTACTCCACTCTCATTATTAGCGGCCATGATCGCCACCATTGCTACTCGTTCTTTAAAATTATCAAGATCACTCTTAATAAAATTTAAATCTATTTCTCCATGATGATTAACTGGCCACTTAATTACCTTATATCCAAATTTTTTGTAGTAGTTCGCACTCTCACTTACTGCTGGATGCTCGATCGATGAGATTAATAAAATATCTTTATTACTATCTCTATTGCCACAGATCACATGAAAAATTGTAGAGATTCCCTCTGAAGCACCTGAGGTAAAGATAATAGAATCAGTATCCGCAGCTAAAGAGTCAGCACAAATTGTACGACATCGATTAATTCCATCTAATAACATCTTTCCCATTTTGTGATGAGAATTAGGATTGGCCCAAAGATCTAAATCCAATCTCTCCTTTAAATATTTTATTACCTGCGGATGCAGTGGTGTTGAAGCATTATAATCGGCATATATCTTTCTTGTCGCATTCATTATTACCTCCTAATTATCCCCTATTTTATAGAAAGCATTTTGTTTATTGCCTTCAAAGCATCTTCTCTGATTTTCTCCTCTACTCTAATAACATTTATCGGGTTATTATTTTTTATTGATATCAGAGCAAGTAGCAATGCTTTTGGTTTAATTCTGTACATAGTTGAACAGATACATTGATATGGTGATAATGATTTAATCTCTTTTTTACCTTTAAATTTTTGTGCTAATCGATTGACTAAATTTATTTCCGTACCCACCGCAAATTTCGAACCCTCTGCTGCCTCACTAATTACTTTTACAATATAAGCAGTAGAACCAACTAAATCACTATTCATTACTACATCAAAAGGACACTCTGGATGAACTATTACTTTTGTCTCTGGAGATGTTTTGCGAATTGCTTCGATTTGTTGTACACTAAATCCTTGATGAACGAAACAATAACCATTCCACAAAATAATTCTACTTCTTTTAATTTCAATCTCATTTACCTCTAGATCAGGAGAATATAAATACATCTCCTCTAAAGGAATTCCCATCTTATAACAAGTATTTCGTCCCAAATGTTGATCGGGAAGAAAAAATATTTTACTGTCATTACCTGCGACTCGAAATGCTTCTTTAATAATTTTTTCTGCATTAGAAGAGGTGCAAACATAACCATCATATCTTCCAACTAAAGCTTTTATGGCCGCACTAGAATTTACATAGGTAATAGGAATAATTTTTTGATTTATCTTATTTATTTTAGCAATAGCATCTTCAACATCTTCTGCAGAGGCCATATCCGCCATTGAACAACCAGCGGACAAATCTGGCAGAATCACTCTTTGCGTCCTACCTTGTGATAGTAGATCAGCTGTCTCGGCCATAAAGTGAACACCACAAAATATTGTGTAGGGTTTTTTAATTTTTGAAGCCTCTTGTGACAATATAAGTGAGTCACCAGTTATGTCAGCAAATGAAATAATGTCATCTTGTTGATAATGATGACCTAATATTGTTACTTGATCCTTCAGCTCCGATTTAAGATCCTTTATTTGCTTCATTACTTCATCAGCATCTAATAAGTTTATCTCTTTTAAAACATCTGAATAGTTGAGTGTTGAAGTATCATCAAGCTTTATTTCTGAATCATCTATGCTTTGATTCACTTGATCAGCATTCATCCCAAAAATATCTTTAAAGTTTACCATAAAACTCTCCTATTATTCATCTATCTTATTTATCCTCTTTTATTTGCTATTCTATTATTAAATAGTCAACTTTAATATTGTTGTCAGATATTTGGTAAAATAGCTGGACATCATTACTATTATTAATAAATATTTATATTGGTACTATTTTATTGTTGATTAAAATACATATCATTTCATTTTAAAGGGGGGAACTGAATGGAAATAATCACAATTGCTAACAACAAGGGTGGTGTGGGCAAAACTATGCAGGCGTATCAGCTGGCCTGCCATTTGGCCAACCAAAAACATAAAGTGCTGGTTATTGATTTTGACTCTCAAGCAAACTTAAGCAGTACTTTCGGAGTAAATATTGAGCGAACTCTAATTCCGGAATGGTTAATTGGAGATGTCAGTATTAATGAAGTAATAATTTCTGTAGAAGGAGAACGAGACTTTTACAAAAACATTTCTCTAATACCAGCTGGCAGACATCTAGCAAATTTATCTAAACTTTTAATTCTCTCTGAGAGTGAAGTTCGAAAGTGCGCAGGCAGAAAAGAGCGTCTTTTAAAAGTACGCTTTCAAGAGATTGAGAATCAATATGATTATATCGTAATTGATACGCCACCTATGTTAGGAGATGAGTTGATAATGTCTCTGGTTAGTTCAAATCGAGTTTTAGTGCCTACCCAGGCTCAGGATTATTCTATTGATGGTCTGGAAGAGTTAATGGATACTTTTGAAATTATAAAAGAGACAGAAAATCCTCAATTAGAATTTGCCATTATTCCTTCGATGGTAAATCCTAGAAGAAAAATAGAGAGGCAACGTTTAGAAGAACTCTCTCAAAATTTTCAAACCACACCGGTGATTAGAAATTTAGTACAAATTCAAGAGTCCGTTTCCATGCAAAAACCAATTTTTTTAATGGGAAAAAATTCTAAAGGTGCTGAAGATTTTAAATTGCTATGGGAATCTTTAAAACTTTAGGAATTTGTGGAGGAGAAAAATTTATGAGTAAAACTTTTGCCGTTAGAACCAGCAAAAAAGAAAGAACAATACTTAGTAATATTCACAGCAGTTCCTCTCTACAAAATCTCATTCGCTATAATGATCAAAAATTATTAAAGGGAGCGGAACTAAGCGAAGTTAAACTCTCTGAGATCACAGTTAGAGAACAAGTACGTACCAAATTTAATGAGGATTCCTTAAAGGAGCTAGCAGAGAACATAAAAATAAATGGATTAATTCAACCACTAGTAATCCATCGAGAGGGACCAAAATTCGTACTCCTTTGTGGAGAACGTCGTTTCAGGGCCATGCGCTTGATAAATAAAGAGCGGGCACCATGCTTTATTTTAGAGGGAAAAAGTAAAGAAGAGTTATTGGCCATCCAATTTTCGGAAAACTCCTCTCGTGAAGAGCTACACTATATCGATAAGGCAGATGGAATATATAATTATCAAATTGCAACTGGATCCTCAGAGAGAAAAATTGAAACTGATTTAGGAATATCAAAATCAGAGGTACATCGAAGTATCTTAATAGCAAAGTTACCATCAAAATTAAAAGAAGCTGCCAAAATGCATGATATTGAAAAATATGTTTTAATTGAATTTGATGAATTACCAAGCACTCACCCACAAAGAGTATCTTTGGAAAAGTCTATTATCAATGGAGAAATCACTAAGCGAGCACACTTAAAAAAATTTCTGGCACTACAAAAAGCTTTAAAGGAAGCAGCAGTTGTGGCCACAGCTGCTACTGTGACCACACCTAAAGTGACATCAACTAAATCTACAGGGAAAACAAAGAGGTTCATTTTATGACATTAGATCCATTGGACATGCTAGTTCAAGAAACAATCAATTTAACTAATGCCGTATCCATTTGTAAAAATGGTAATCGTAATCGTAACCGTGATCCATACTCTGAAAAGAATACAAACTCGAATACGAACACGAATACGAATACGAATACGAATACGAATAATCTAGAAGACGATGAACTACCTCCAGATTTTAAATTTGAATTCCTGGATCAAGAAGATTCTAAACCCGCTGAGAATCTTCCACGTCCACTTTCACTTCCGCTTCCAATTCCACTTACTCTTCCACTATACCCTCAAAATCCAGGGATAGTTTATTTCATTAATCAAAATGTTAGTACCTTTACTATTAAAGCTCAGGCAGTTAAAAACATCGGAAACTATATAAATTCTATTAAGACAGCAGCTAGTAGCACACTTTGTGATTTTGCTGAAAATTTTGATTCTCTAAACTACTTCACTACTGAATATTATGAATTAGCAGAGGTGATTACGGATCAAATTAAAAATCGACGTTTTCCTATCTATGAAGAAGATGTATGTAACTTAAGTGATCCTGGTTTCAGTTGGTGGATGAAAGAGAGTGATTACTCCTTTAAAGTTTGCTTCCGCTCTCACGGTACGAACTCTTCAGATCAACATAGTAAGTTGGGTCCGATAGGTGATAGCAGTCTAGCTCTAAAACGTTTTAAAGGGCTACTTACCTATGCCACTACTCTATTTCCTATCAAGCAAAGTATTGTTGATGATCGACAGATTAGTATTATTATAGATGAAAGTAGTCACAACTTTGATGAAAATGCTAAAAACTCATTTAATGGAATAAAAAAATTATTCCTTTCAGGTCAAGAACCACCAGAATTAGAAACAATTTTTAAAAAAGAATTGAGTAAAACTTTATACTATTATTTGAAGGAGTTAGCAGGAACAAGAAGATTTTGGATAGATGTTGAAAGTAAACTTAAAAAAACCAGACGTATAGTATGATAGTATAAATTAGAATCTATTATCATATCAAAAAATATTTCAAATATTTTTATTGAGCGTGTTACCTCATATGTTAAAATTATAACTAAGGGCCTAAAAACAAGAACAAGATGTCTTGGTAACTAAGGATCATGGATGAGTCTACTCATTAAAATAAGTTGGGGTGCAACTCTTTTGTTACTTCTTCGGCTTATTTTCGCCGACAGAGGAATAATGGACTATTTAAATACAGAAAAAATAATTAGCGAACAAAAAAATATGCTCAAAGGAATTCTAAGTGAAAATGAATCACTTATCATGGAAATTGAAAAAATAAAAAATGATCGTTCTTATCAGATAAAATTAGTTCGTGACAATCTGGGAGCTATGGACAGCAATGAATATCTAATTCTCTTTGATCTTCCTTCGTCATCAAATGTTGAGTAAGTTGTGATTTAATCACAAGTGATTAAACCCGTAGTGATTCACAAAAAATATCTTTAGAACCAATTGACTGGCCATATGCTAACATATTGAGAGCAAATTCACTCTTCTGTTCAATCGTAAGTTCATTATAAAATTGGCCATAAATATTTATAACTTTCTTTTTCTCACGACAGTGTTGTTCAATAAACTCTTTAACTTTATCCATGCCCAGATAGGATTGAAAATGCCACAAAATTAAAACCATCCAATCTATATACCAATTTTTTAATTCAGAATATTCGAGCAGCTTATATACATTATCTGGTACTTTGAAAAATTCTGTTAGTCCCTCTATTTTGTTATCCTCAAAAACCTTATTTTTTAATATATATATTCTGGCCATCTTTAGATAAAAAAAGAGTAGAAAAGATCTTGAGTGTCCATCTACCGTAAACTTTGCAAGCCGTGTTTCTAAATCTAAAATATCTCTCACTAGTTCTGTATCAGTTACTTCTGGATAGCGATCATAAAGCATAAAATATATGTATACCGATCCCAATCTATCTCGAAAATTCATCCATCCTAAATATCTTAAAAAATTATGTACACCTTTTTTACCAGTAATATGTTGAAAAAATTTTTCAATTATTAATTTGGTATGCATAGACAGATCAATTTTGTCATATATTGATTCTAGACTATCCATCTTATCAAACTGATGTAGATTAAATTGAAGTAACTTCGAAAATTCCGGAGGTAAATAGACGTTTGGTAATTTAATCATAAAATCATTCAAATCTATATATAATTATATGTATCTTAGATATATATAATTATATCATTCTTACTATCTAATAATATGATATTATCATATTATGTTTAAAGAAATTCAAATTTTTAAAAATGAGATCACCTACTTCGAAAAACTGTGGATTAAAAACAAGGTTGGTCAATCTCCTGTTTACATTATAATTAATCCTGAATTACTACAAACTACTTCTCTTTCAAAAATTTTAGAAAATATGGAGATTTCATTAAAAAATCTAAAAATTAATCCTCTATTTCCATATCCGCTCTACCTAATAACTGAGCAAAAACTAAAGAGTGACATTATTCCTTTGGCCAATAGTAAGGCCGAGTTACCACCCTATTTTAATTTTCGCTGGAAAGTTCCAACTCCCTCTGAAAAAACCATTATTCAAAAGATAAATATATTAAAAAATAATCTAATTGCCTCTCCAATTGACAGATTTATAAAAGAGATTAAAACCATCAAAAAAGAACAAAAAATCTTTCATGATTTACTTAGGGAAGAGGATTTTTATATAGACATTATCAATAATTTACCAAAAAAATAATTGTAACAATATGATCAACAATAAAATTAACAGCAAATACAAGATAAAAGGTCTCTCTATAATCGACAATTCTAAAGATGCTGACGAAGAATTTTTTTCTGATAAAAAAAACTTAAAAAATTTAGAGAACATAATCCGTGAATCTTTAGAGATAAATAACAAATATGATATCGAAGATTTTGATAAAATCAAACGCGGCCAGATGGCCTTCTTTAATTACCTAACAAATGAAAGAGTTCGTTTAGAAAAAATCGTTCAATTCTTTACTCAAAAAATAAAGACCAAAATAGATTACTCTAATACAACTAAAGAATTGATCGCCTTAAAAGCAGAAGAGGTCAGTGAACTAAAAGAAATCCTTTTACGAAAAATCACTACCGATGAATCCACTCTCCAACAAAATCTCTCTAGTATCTTTAACAAAGCATATAGCTCTACTAAGAAAGTTTAAGTCTAGGATCTTTTCGTTGTTTAAGTTGTTTTTGTTGTTTAAAACTAAAGTATTCATTAAAATATATTATATGAATACACTAATAAAATTAAAAAAATTTATCATTTTATTTACTACTTTTATTCTACTCATAAATGAACTCTCTCCGGCCAAAGTGGAAGCGGCCACTGATAGTAAATTGGGAATGACCAATTTAGACAATACAACAAAAGAATTTAATGATTCGATGAAATCAAAGTCAGCTGAAGCAAAAGCATCGCCACAATCAGGAGTCGTCCAAGATAAAGGAACACCGGTAGCGACTATCGCTCCTCCCGATACAAGCGCACAAGAAATTACTGATGTTAAAACATTTTTCCCCGCATTTAGTGAATATGAAGCTGATTATTACGTAACAATGGTCGCATACCTATTACAAATAATTTTAGCAGTCATTGGAGTTGAAATCACTATTTTTTGGAAAGGAGAAATTTCAAGTTATGCCTCAACAATAATTTACGTAATTGGATCAATTGTTTTTTTAGCTACCGAAATTGCATCGGCCGCCAGCTACAAGGCCATCAACACTATTGCACTTACAGAGTTTATCAAAAAAAAAGATGTAGATATGCAAATAGAATCCTTAAAAACTCTCAAGCGCACCATTGAAACTTACAAAGACTTTGTAATAATAAAAGTAGTTTTACTTTCAGGTGTTGTTGCTGCTGACTTTTTAGCATCAGGAATTGCTGGTATTGAATTCATAACTTGTATTATTAGAGGCATTGGGAACAAGGGAGCAGGTGGTGGAGTTGGAATTGCGGCCGCGATAGCTGCTGCTATTGCTGAATGTACTAAACCTGACTCATCCACAACGAAACCACCAGGAGCAGATGAACTTCTGATCGATAATTTTCATAAACAAAAAACAGACAGCTTTAATTCCATGCTTGCATTTACAATAAGTGAGTTAGTAAAAATTATTATTAAAAATGCTCATGCAGCTCCAACTGCTACAAGTGGTAATGGACTTACAATAGATATTGTATCTATTTTAAGTGGAGCACTTCTTGGTACTATTACTGGAGGCGCTGGCGGCCTTGCAATTTATGGTATTTTGAAGATAGGTGCTAAAAAAATTTTGGAATTTCAACTAATGTCAGCTGCCACTAGAGCTATTTTTTATGCTATTGCCGGTATTGGAGCATCCGTAGCACTCGGACTCACCTCCGCTAAAATATCAATATTAATGGATAGAATTTCAGAGATCGATCAGATTATTATGAAGTTAGAGATGTCTAAAATTCCACCTCTACCAAATTTTACTCCACCTAGTTTTAATTTTAACCCCAATATTCCTAATCTTCCTAATATGCCTAAACTGCCTTCACTAACTGTTCAGGTTGAAGCACCAATGAATAATATGTCATTTGCTGGATCTGGTAGTGTCCCTTGTACAAATATGTCTGTCATGCCACCAAAAACTGATAGTAGCTGTGAATGCAAAAAGAGCACTAGTTGCTCCTATAAAGTTCCAAATGAAATGAAACCAATTGGTAATTTTATTAATGCTCCAGAAGCAACTACCGCTTTTAATTCCATGAAAAGCATGGCGGATTCAATTTCTTATGGAGATATGAAGGGAGCAAGTTCTGCTGCTAGATCTGCATATCAAAATGCACTTAAATTAAGAAAAGAATTTAATGAGATGAAAAACAAGCACAATGAAATGCTTGCAAAAGCAAAGATAAAACCATTTGATCCAATGGCAGAGGGTAGAAAACAATTTAAAGATTTAATCGATCAATCAAAAAGTGCACTAAAAACAGCAGGAATTACCGATGCTCAAATGAAAGAACTAGCAAAAGAATTTGGAATAAATACCTCTAATCGTTTAAAAGCAAAAAAAGATAGCAATGCAGATTTAAAAGATAACAACAACAGCAGTAGTACAGCAAATGAAGCTAATGCTAAAGATGAAAATAAAAGCGATAAGAGTGATGACAAAAGCAAAGGAGAAAATAAAGATAACCTAAATAATAAAAAGAAAAAAAGTGACGAAGAGGATGATGAGGATTGGAATGAAGATGGTGATGAGGAAGAAGATGGAGTCGATTGGGATGATTACAGCAAATTTCTTAATAGTGAAATAAAAATTGATGAAGCTGCTAACCCAACCACGACAGATGAGAAAGCTGAAGATGAACAAAACCTTCGCGCACTAAAAGGCCAAAAAATCGGCCATAAAAGACGAGAATCAATTTTTAAAATGTTAAGTGATCGTTATAAAAAATCTGCTTATCCAGTATTTTTTGTTAAAAAAAAGAAATAAGGGTTCTAAGGGCCGGTACCCCTTCTTCCCCCTTCTTATTTTTCTAACTCTTGAATCTTTTTTCTAACTTGAGCAGCTTTTCTTCCAATTTTTGGTGCGTACTCTTTTTTTCCTTTCTCCATCAAATCTGCCAACTCTTTCTTGTAGGCATTCAAATTGATATTTCTTCTCGTACGATTTCCTATTGTAGTTTTCTTTTTCTTTTCAACCATTTTAAAGACTCCTTTAACTTTAATTACTAAATAGAATACAAAATTTTGAATAATGAATATTATGATTTTTTAATTAATGACACAAGTAAAAAGATGTAGAATGAAAATGACAGATGATTTTAGTTTATCAATCTTGACACTTGTTAACCTATTTTAAAAAATAGATATTTATACATTTTAAAATTTTAAATTCTATTTATCTATCTATCTATCTATCTTAGATATAGTCAACAGGAGAGGTATCTTAAATGAAGTTTTTACTTTCATATTCACTTTCACTTTCAATTATTTTTATAACTATCCAATCATCCTTCTCCGCATCTATTGCTGTGATAGATTCCGGCACTGATATGAAACATGAAAAAATCTCTACACACAAGTGGATTGATCAACTTGATTACCAAATTAATGGACGTGATGATGATAAAGATGGATACATTGATGACATTAGCGGCTGGAACTTTGTTGAAAATAATAGCGAAGTTATTGACTACAAATATCTGAACATTTTTAATTCTGATCATCGAAGATTCTTTGATATACAAGCAAAATTTTCAAGTAATAATGCCAGCAGAGAGGATTTGCTTTGGATACAACAAAAAATCAAAGATAAAAAATTTATGAAAGAGATTGCTGCTTTTGGAAATTTTGTTCATGGAACACATGTGGCCGGCATTTGTGTTGATAAATCAACAACCAATAAAGTACAAGCGATAAAGATGATTGCTACAGATGCAGGCGGCGGTGATAACGGTGGCGATGACGGTGAAGGTGGTGAAAGCGAAGGCGAAGGCGAAAGTGAATCCACACCTAAAAAAATTGATCCCAGCGATGGTCCAATTTACACTGACTACAAAGATGCTCTGGCACAAGGTCTTACCAATATAGATCTTGTAAAATACATCTTAAATGGAATCGCAAAAAGACAAATGGAAGGAATGAGCGAAATAGTTCTTTATGTTAATTTTCATAAGATCGAAATTGCCAATGGTTCATTTGGAATTGGATACACGCAAGCAGAGAGCTTAGTGACTAACGTTGCTGAAGCAGCACTAGAGCGAAAAATAAGCAAAGAAGAAGCAAGAGAGGCAACAAATTATTTATTAAAACAGATTTTAGGTTATGGCCAAAAAGCTTTTGAAAAAGCAGCAAACACATTATTTGTTTTTGCTGCTGGAAATGATGGTTCCAACAATGACATCTATCCAACCTCTCCTACCAATATAAAAAGAAACAATACTATCTCTGTTGCTGCAACTATTGAGCGCAAAGGATTGGCAAATTTTTCAAACTTCGGCAAGGCAATGGTGGAAGTAGCTGCACCAGGAGTAAACATCACCTCTGCTGTTCCTGGAGATGAGTATTTAGGATTGAGTGGAACAAGCCAAGCGGCACCATTCGTATCTAATATTGCAGCAGAGATTGTAGCACAAAATCCTAAACTCTCTCCTAAAGAGATAAAGGAAATATTAATTAAAACTGTAGACGTGAAAAGTTTTCTTGCGGGAAAAGTTTTAAGTTCCGGTATTGTAAATCGTGATCGCGCCACTCGGGCCGCGCAGCTCTCAAAAAATATTTCACTTTCCAGTGCAATCGCCCAAGCGCAAAGAGAGATTAAAAATGTTCCATCAGAGATGAGCGATGATGAATATAAGCGAATACAAACATTGATTCATTCGAATATGCAATATATAATGCCTCTTCCAAGTGGATTTAATTTTTAAATTCATACTCAAATTAAGAGGGCATTAAATGCGTCTGTTATTTTTTTCTCTATTTCTTTCTCTATTCTTCATCACTTCTATATCCTTTTCCTTTGCAAAAACAACTTTTAATGGTGAAGCATATATCTATGGAACTTCCAGGCCAACTAGTGTTGATGTCTTTGCCGAAAAAGCAGAGGGCACTTCTGTAAGTAATCCACATAAGATTTACATTCCAGTCAACACCGATGCCACAGATTTAGAGAGACAAAACAATAATGAGATTTCACCACTTCCACTATTTAATGAAAATCTCTATGTGCAACTCAATTTGTATAGTGATACCGACCACAAAGCAAATTACTATGTGGCCATCTTAAGTTCTGGCGACACCTATACAACTATTACTGAAGGTGTTAGTGTAAATGGTTCTACAAATTCTGATGCCGCTTCTGTTGTTACTTTCAGTTTGAAAGACTTTGGCAGTTACTCGAAATTAAATCTAACCACCACTAGTGTAAAACAGAGTCAATTTATCTATATCTTTACTGCTGATTCAAAACCCACTACTTTTAATATTCTCAACGAATATAAAGATGGAGTACACTTTGAATTAAAATTTTCTAACAACTACGATAGTAGTAATGCCCCTACAATCAATTCTGTTACTAAAGGTGATAGCAAACTCTTTGTTTCTTATTCTGCCTCAAAGATTAGTAGTGAGATTATTGGTACAAGCGAATATCGTAAAACTATTCTCTTAATCTATCGCAATCCCCAAGAATCTATGAGCTATCAAAGTGCTATTCCCCTCGGATCAGTTAACAATACTGAAACTAATCTTAGTTCAGGTGCCATTTGGGCCAATGATTTAAAAAATGGAGAGACATACCATGTGGCCGTGGCAATAGTTAATAAATATCGTTTTGTCTCTAAAGTCTCTGCTTCCTCTGAAGGAACTCCTATCGAGATTTTAAATTTTTTAGAGGAACAAGGATGCTATCTTGTTTCCGCTGGCTTTAAACGTAATCACTACGTTCTCGATTACTTCAGAATGATTAGAGACAGTTACTTGAATCAATCCTCTCTTGGAAGAGCATTTGTGAATTTCTATTATTCATTTGCTTTTGATTGGGCGTTGGTAGTTTATAAGAGTGAAACTCTTTCATTTCTTGTAAGGGCCGCTGCTTATACAATATACTTCTTGCTCAACAATTTATTTTTGATTGTCACAATCTTCGCCGCCACAACCATCATCATAATAATAATCACCTTATTAACTTATTCTCCTAAAGCTAAACCTTCCGAGCGCGGATCAGATACTCCGTGAAGTATACTTTCACGGCCTTCACGACCGCCTTCACGGCCTCGATTTTCTTTTGCCACCGCTTGAATTCTACAATCTAAATCCTCATAGTTAATTTTATGTCCCATACTCTTTAAACTCTCTATAGTATCTACTGGCAAGTATGGCCCATCAATTCGCAATTCATCTGGATACCACTGCTGATGAAATCGTACTGCTGCCACCGCCTCATAGAGAGGCAATCCAAACTCGAGATAATTTAAAATTGTTTGAGCAACACAAGTTAAAATTCTTGTTCCTGCTGCTGTTCCTAGAGCGAAAATCGGACGTTTATCCTTAAATACAATAGTCGGTGACATACTAGAGAGTGGCCTTTTTTGAGCAGCAATCATATTATTGGCACCACCGATAGCACCAAACAAATTCGATCCACCAAGTTTAGCAGTAAAATCGTTCATCTCATTATTTAAAAGTACTCCTGTTCCCTTAACAATTACTCCTGAACCAAGCGGTCCGTTTACTGTTTGAGTAGTGGTGATTACATTTCCATCTTTATCCATAATGGTGAAGTGATTTGTCTCTGCAGATTCCTTCTCAAATAGTGATGGTTCTCCAGGAACAACATTATCTTGTAACAAAGCTTTGTCTTTTAAAATTTTTTTTCTCAACTCTAGCGCATACTTTTTAGAAAGCAGACCTTCCAGCGGAACCTTCACAAAATCACTATCACCCATATACTTTGCTCTATCTGCAAATACTAATTGCATAGAACTGGCCATTAAATTAATTGCTGTTGCTGAATGAATTCCCATCGCTCTCAAATCATCTGCTTCCAACATATTTAACATTTGAATGATATGGGTTCCACCGGAACTAGGAGGAGACATCGAATAGACTTTATAATTTTTAAATGTTCCACTAACTGCTCTTCTATATTTTACTTCATATAAATCTAAATCCTTTTTAGTTATCAATCCCTCAAGTACTCTGCTCTGATCTACAATTGCTTTGGCCACCCATCCCTTATAAAATCCATCACGTCCATTCTTAGAAATCGCTCTCAAAGTTTTTGCTAAATCCTTTTGTATAAATTTATCACCAACTCTTAGTGGTTGTTGTTCACCAGTAGCATTACTCTTAAAAAATATCTCTCGACTTGATTCATATAATTTTAAAATCTCTTGTCGCTTCTCTATCGATAAGGCCAAATGTTCATAAACATCAAAACCCTCCTCGGCAATTTTAATCGCGGGTGCCAGCACTACCTCTCTCGAAAGACGACCATGCTTTTTATGAATTTCCATTAGTCCGGCCACCATTCCCGGTATGGCCACAGCAAAAATTGTATCTAGGGATTTACTCTTTAATGTCTTTCCATTTTTACTTACAAACATATCTTCAGTCGCAAGTATTGGTGCTTTCTCTCTAAAATCGAGGGCCATCGGTTCTTTCATCTTCGGAGTATAATAGAGCATAAAACCACCACCACCTAATCCTGTTGATTGTGGCCTTGTAACTGCCAAAACAAAACTGATGGCAACTGCAGCATCAAAGATGTTGCCTCCCTTCTTAAAAATCTTAATCCCCACTTCGCTTGCATATGCATTTTGAGAGGCAATTAAATATTTATTCGCATAGGTTTCATGGCCACCTCTATTCTTTTCAGAAGAATTGTATTCTGGGACCATGTATGCGCCATTTTTTTCATTTATATTTGTATCTTGGATTAAATTATTATTGGATGATGAAACATTGCTGGTATTGTTATTACCAGAGCTAAATTTGTTTTCAATCTTTTCAATCTTAGAGGAACTGCAATTGTTACTAATAGCAACAAGTCCACACATCAAGAAAACTAAAAAAAAATTTTTAATAAAAGTTTTGATAAGTTGATTAAGTTGACTAAATTTATACATATAATTCCTCCTAAATTCCCCCAAAAAATTCCAAAAAAAATCCTTTAAATCGCTCTGGCCAAAACATAGAATAGATGACAAAGATACTTAAATAACAAAGGATTTTGCATGTCGAACAATCCCACCATTAATATAAATGGTACAATAACTAATAAAGAAAATGCAAAAATTTCTGTACTCGATCGAGGACTTCTCTATGGTGATTCAATCTACGAAGTGGCCATAAGCTATAATGGAGTAGTTTTTCTATTGAAAGAGCATCTTGATCGCCTATGGAGCTCTGCTGAGGGACTTTATATGGAAATCCCAATTAGCAAGAGAGAACTGGCCAACGAAATAATGAAAACATTAGAAGAGATCGGGTTAGATAAGACTTGTTATTTAAGAGTAATGATAACCAGAGGAGAAGCATTAAAATTTGGATTGGATTGTGATTTCTCTTGCAAGGGTAATTATATAATCATCGCAAATGAACACAATGGTCATCCTCAAAAATTCTACTCTGAG
This sequence comes from Oligoflexia bacterium, assembly GCA_015232355.1. GTDB lineage: Bacteria > Bdellovibrionota > Bacteriovoracia > Bacteriovoracales > Bacteriovoracaceae > JADFZW01. The sequence goes on along the minus strand of JADFZW010000015.1, from coordinate 100,536 downwards.
GGAATAACATTAGGATTTGCAGATGTTATCAGAAACGATGCACGCGCTCTAAATCCTAAAATTAAAACTGGAAATTATCTAAATAACTTTCTTGCTTATATGTCAGTAAAACATAAGGGTGCATATGAATCAATCATGCTAAATGCTGATGGAATGGTTACTGAATGTAGTACCAGTAACATTTGGATTGTCAAAGATGAGAGAGTCTACACCCCAGCACCATCAATAGGAATTTTGTTAGGAATAACTAGAGACACTGTAATAAAATTAGGAAGAAGAATTGGAATTGAAATCTTAGAGGAAAATTTCACTGCTAAAGAGATCATAAATGCTGATGAAGCGTTCATCACTAGCACAACTCGAATGATTTTTCCTGCAACTAAAATAGTATCCGACCTTCGAGATCAAAAAATAGGATCAGGAACACCTGGTCCTATAACATTGAAGTTGCTGGCGGAATATAGGAAATTTATCACTGAGTATTTAAATCTCAATAGAAATAACGACATCATCTAAAAAAACAACAAAAAACAAAAAGACAAACTAAATACTACTCTAGAGGAGATTAAAAGAAGATGGCCGGACATAGTAAATGGAAAAACATCCGAGACAGAAAAGGAGCTCAAGATGCAAAGAAGGGGCAGGCATTTACAAAAATAATAAAAGAGCTCACCGTAGCAGTAAAAACAGGAGGAGCAGATGCTGAAGCAAATCCACGACTTCGATCTGCACTCTTAAGTGCTCGCGCAGTTAACATGCCTAAAGATAATATTGATCGAGCAATTAAAAAAGCATCGGGAGCAGATGCAGATACTTTGCAAGAGATCACCTACGAGGGTTATGGCCCGGGTGGAGTTGCTATCTTTGTAGAGTGTACAACTGATAACAATATTCGAACTGTCGCTAACGTGCGCTCTAGTTTTAGTAAATATGGTGGCACTATTGGAAAAGATGGTTGTCTGCAATTTGTATTCTCTCGTAAAGGAGTATTTACTCTTCCTATAGGTAAAATTAATGAAGATGATTTTACTATGACGATGATCGATGCTGGAGCAGAGGATGTAGAATTTGATCGCGACTCCGATGCTATCACTGTTACCTCTGCAATGGAGGACTTTGGTAAAATTCAAAAAAAATTTGCAGAACTAGGTATTGAACCAAAGGAATCAGGATTACAACGAATTCCCTCTGATACTAAGAAAGTTGAACAGAAGACATTTGATACTTTAATGAAGCTAATTGAAAAATTAGAGGATGATGATGACGTTCAAAAAGTATATCACAATATAGAATATAGCGATGATCTAGCTAATTCTTTACATTTAAAGTAATTCAAAATAATCATTAATTTTCTTTCTCATCATCTTTTTCTATAACTGATTCTTCATCATTCTCTTTAACTTGCTCTTCAACTTCTTCTTTAATGGCATTCTCTCCATCCTTACTACTAATATTACTGTCACCACTATCACTGCTATCACTGCTATCACTAACAACAACATTGTACTTAGCAAGCTCTTTCAAGGTCTCAGTAGTTGCATTTGCAATAGCATTATCATTACTATTCTTTTCACCATTTATTATTGAAGGATTTTCCATCGGTTTACAAATATATATTTGTCTTCCAATCATAAAAGAACGGACAGGGTATTTTTTACTAAACTTTAAACGTTTACATCCATTTCTCTTTTTGGGATCTGAAATCATTTTTCCCTCGGTATCCAACAAATGTGTTCCATTAAAGGAAAAATCACACAAGTGATATACCCCTTCAGACCCAGGAATATCAGTTCTCACGGCAAAATGATATCTACTAGTAAGAGCATAATCTTCATCATTTAATTCTTGATTGAATGTACTCCTTACCATCTCATTTGCACGTCCCCACACATCACCATGGTGTAACAGAATTGGTTGTTTAGTTGCTCTATTCATACACCAAACAACTTGTTGTTTATTTTTTATTAACTTTTTTATTCTTCCCTTGACTGTGGTTTTTTTAGTTTGTTTTTTTGCATCTTTAGGTTTTTTAGGTTTCTTTACTTCATCAGTAATATCCTCCAACGCATTTTTTAGTCCACTAAATCTCGCATCTAAAACTCCTTTTCCATGACAAGTAAAAGAATCCACAATCTTTTTTTCTAACTTAGAATTACTTTTTAAAATATTCATTATGGATAAATTAAGCTTAACAATGTTTGCATCTCCTAATAAATTATTAATAGCTTCCGAGGATAAAGTATCCATATCATCTTTATCCTTATCCTTGTCCTTTTCTCCTGTTTTCTTATTTTGTTCTTCCTTAATATGTTTAACTATTTCCTCTAGCTTTTTGTAATTCTCACCATCTTTTAAATTATCATTTTTGTGTTTCTCTAAATAAATATCCTTTAACTCTAAAGCTATAAGATTAAATCTTTCATCCATTTCCTTAGAAAACAATGCTAGCTCTGCCTTGTTCTTTTCTTCACTGTTTTTTTTCTTTAACTCTTCTCTTAACAAAAATGTCTTATTAAAAATATTCACGCCATTAATCTTATTATCATCATATTTATCCAATATTAATTTAGGTATCTTACTAATATCGGCCACTTGTTTTGCCGCTTGCAAACATGCTTTTTCCAAATCCTTCTTTGAATCTTCATCTATTTTTATACATACATCAATTCCATATACAATCGGATTACAACTATAAAATTCCTTACTATTATCATTCATTCTAGTTTTACATCCCTGATTAAGCTCTTTTATAAAATTATTTTCCGGAGGAACTTTTAGAGGATCCTCACAAACTAATGGTCCAGCAATGTTAGGACTATTTGGAGGTAATGAAATCCATTGCGAAGGCCACCCAGCATAAAGACACTTATCTTCCGCCCACAACTTAAAACTAAAAAAGCTAAAGACAAAAAGAATAAAAAAACAAATCATAGTAAATAAATTAAATTTAATTAGCATTTGATCCACCCATTTTTTTTCAGTTTTCTTATCTACATCTATTCTATATATCGGTTGTTTTACAGCAAATACCTTAACAATTTCCGTCGATTTCATGTCGTATTTCGACCGATTTCAGTCAATAGTTATAAATTCAATAAAATTTCTTTATTTCTTTATTTCTTTAAATGGACTCTTAATTTAATATAAACTTAGAAAGTTCTCTCTTAACATCCTCTGATTTTTCATTTGAAATAATTTTTTTGTAGAGTGCTCGATCATTGTCATTTAAAATTTCGTTTGTATTTGTAGTTTCAACTTTAAATGATAGGGCCCAAATTGCCTTTAAACGATTATCATCAGAATAATTTTTAACCTTGTTTTCATTTTTATTTTCTATTACTTTATTGAGAAGTGAAATTGCCTCTCTGTTATTAATCAAACGTACATTTTCAATAGCATCATTAAGTAATTCAGGATTTCTTTGTAATGAGATTATTGATGTAAGCATTGGAAGTAACTTCTCTGAACCAGTGTTACCTAAAACAGATAATAGCAGGCGTTTTTCTTTCAAAGTCTTTGCATGAGAGTAATCATTAAGAAAACCTTCTACAATTGCCTCTCCTCTGGAAGGATCATTGCTCTTTAGAGAGTTGGCCATAATCCCAAGAGAGAGACTCGAAGTTGTAATAATATTTGGATTATTTGAATTCTTAATAGTTTCTCGAAGGGCCAACTCGCTCTCTTTAGAAGGATTTTTAAGTAATCCCAGATCGGGAATTAAAACTGAGAGCGCTTTCCAATTTTCTTGATATTTATAAATCAATTTTTGAAGTGCTATTTGCGCACTTTCATTACCTACAGTTGATAGCGCCTTGGAAAGCAATGGAAATATTTTAGAATTCTCACCATACTTTTCCATCATCTCTGCAATTTGTTGTGCATTCTGGGGATAAAGATATAAAAGTGCCTTAAATTTAAGATAGAGAGCATTTAAATTTTTTTCATCATCATTACTGTCATTATACATCTTTTGTAAATCACTTAAATTAAGATTACCCAACTCCTGTTGTTGCACACTCTTTTCAAATAAATCATTATCCTTCCAGGCCTTCGTCGATAATGATAATGATTCTGATTCTGATTTTGATTTTGATTTTGATTTTGTAGAAAGATCAATCCATTTTTCCTTTAATGTAGAATCATTTAACATATTGATTGCAGAAAGTAATTTTGAATACGTAGCTGGTATAATCGAAGATTGCAAATTTTTAATCATCGAACTACTTTTGAAGTTAATCAACACTTGAAGCATACTAGTGGCAACTTGAAGTTTATTCATTTGCAAAACTCTCTCTTCTGTTGATACGATCTTTTGACAAAAAGGAAAGTTTTCCTCCTTCAAGGTAATTGTGGCATTTAACTTACTTATAATTTGCTCTGTTTGCAGGTATCTCTTGTCATCTTTTATCAAATGAAGTTTTGCAGAATGATCATAATGATAATTAACTTCAAAAACGCCTCTGGCATCACGCTCAAGTACACGCTCAGAAAATTTTCGAGCATCGATATTTTCAAAAGAAATAAACATATTAAATTGCGACAAAAAATCTACCAATATATTATATGAGAGAGGGGAGATACTCTTTGAATGATAAAAGTATACCTCTGATGGTGATGATGCAATTGCTGGTTCAATCTCAACTACTATTGGATGTGAGAGATCACGTATAATAGCATCAACAGGAAAGTTGGGGATTTCACTGTTGATACTATTTTTATTAATAGAAAAAAGAAAAATATAAAATCTATTTTTTGATTTCTTTGACGTAGTTGACGTAGTTGACGTAGTTGACGGAAAGTATATATCTACTTGCGAAGACACATTTATCTTAAAATTCTTTATGTGCAAAGGAAGTGTGTTGGTTAAATTTCCTTGAGTATATTTTGTATCCTCTTGATAAGAAATATCATAAGATAATTGTCTCCAAGTACTATCTGCAGAGAAAAATACATTTGTTTTGTTATCAATATTTTCACTATCACTTTTATTCCCATTGATATATTTCAAAAAATAGGAAGCTAGAAAATAACTTAAAAACAAAGATAGTACTAAGACTAAATATTTCATAAATTATAACTGAAGAACTACAGGTAAAAATCCCTATTGTATTCGAAGATAGGATCTTCTCTCGTAAATCCTTTTAACTTAATAAAATCCAGGGTCCAAGTTTTCTTTTCTAGAGGAATAATACTTATGCTTGGAAGATAAGTATCAACAAGTAAAAATGCACGTCCATCTAACGTTGAAATTTTATTATATCCTTTTAACTTAGCATTAAAATATGGTCTATCTTGTTCCTTATCATAAAGTGTAGCAATCTTTGTTTGTAAATAGAGTTCATCTTTTAAAATTAATAAATCTGTTCCAGCGCCAGCACTAAAGACAGGAACACCAACACCTGCTTGAGTATAAGCATTAGCACTTATTCTTGGAATTAAAGTAACACCACTACGAAATGGTACTACATCTGTTCTAAATCCAAGCGCTACTGTTCCCAATACTCCAAATTTTATCTGTACTGGAATAACTCCAATTGTGAATAGAATAGGATAACTTAAATCAAGTGATTTGCTCCAAAGATCAAAAGCAATCAAGTCTGCACTAGATTTTTCCAAAGTATAAATTTTGAATCCTAAAACATATAAATTTACATTGGCAGTACTATCATCTTGAGGATTGTATGGAGCTTTTACTTGAGCTTCCCCGGCCAATAAGTTTAATTTTTTACCAATTATAAATGCTTCTGCTTTAGCACTAGCATTTCCTCTAAAATGATCACTATGTCCCTTTAATTTTAGATTTGCTTCTACATTTGTAGCAAATTTTTCCCTAGTACCTAAAGCGTTTACAAAATTTTTATTAATATCTATTGTCTGTGCTTTGTTTATTATTTTCTCTCTTAATCGAAGAATATCTAGAAGAACACTGTCAACTAATTCGACAAATTCATTTCTTTCTTCATCTAATGTAGAGTTAGAAAAAGAGCTAAGGTATTCCTCACGATCTATTTGCTCAGAAAGTGAAAAATAACTTTGATTGTTTATTTTAATTTGATCATCAATAATACTAGAGTCGGAAATAGCAGCGATAGATTTAAAACTTATTAATAGAAAAAAAGTGGTAAAAAAAACAGATGGGATTAATTTTCTTTTCATTCTGATTTCTCCTTGTTTTTATTTTGCTAAATTGTACTTGAAAGATAGTAATTTTTTTAGATACTCCTCGACGTTAAAGAATGCAAGATAAAACTCCTCAAAAAACTTGTCTTAATGTGTAATTCATCTTAAAAAAGGTAAAATTATAATTTCAGTATTCATTTAACAACGAAAAATGATATAAAAATAATCACATTTTTTACACTTATAATTACAATTATAAATATTTCGGAAAAAATTGACATGTGGATAAAGAATTTTAAATTCATCTTTTTTATATCTCTATTCTTATTGTTTGGTATCTTGTTTGGCATCTTTACCTCTGTCTCAGCTGAAGTACTAAAAAAAATAGAGGTAACTGGTAATCATAAAACCACACCGAAAGCTATTTTAATAAATTCTGGAGTTTCAATTGGCGATGACATCGATGATACTAAGCTAAAAATTATAGAAGAGAATTTACGTCGTCATCATCAATTTAATCTTCTAAAGATTGAATTCACAAATGGCATTTTGCACCTAGATATTGAAGATAAATGGTCACTATTTCCAGTTCCAATGATAACCCAATCCGGAAATTACTATTATCGAGGCGGGTTGATATATGATAACAATTTTTTAGGATCTATGGGAACTATCGCTATTGGAGCAGCAGCAACCAACTCTGGACTAAATGCTCTTCTCTATTACCAAGATGAAACTTTTTTTACAACTGCCACGGGCTTTAAAATACTTTTATTTAAAAAATCTGATTTAGTACAATTTAAAAGAAGACAAAACCTTGAAAACAGTTTTGAATCGCGATTTTTTACAATTCTTTTTACTCCAAATTACCTTTATAAAAATCAAGTTTTCAAAGGTGGTCCTCTATATATAAAAAAAGAAATCTATTCTACTGATGGCCAGCAATTATTTTTTGAAGAGGGAACTGGACTATTCTTTAGACATCACCTCAATGCATACCAAACTCTAGATATTCAATATGACGGAACAGTAACAACATATAACTTTAGTGTACTTCGAGATAAAAGCGGTAAAAATGTTTATCTTCATGAAGGATGGATTGACAATTGTTTTCCAACAGGAAGTAATTTTATCAATCTAAATGTATTTGGCCATTACTCAAATGATGATATGTACTTGGCCACTAAACTTTTGGGAGGACAAGATGGTTACAGAGGATATGACAGATCATCTACTCCATCTCAATACAGCTATGGATTTATGGCCCAATATCAACAATATCTAAGCAATCGAATTTTTCTATCACCATTCTATGAATGGAATGAAATAAAACTTATCAAAACAATCTTAAATGGAAAAAAATTAAGTGAACACACCGTTGGAATAGGAGCAAGATACTATTTTAAAAAAATTTCAATTCCCGCCATTATTATAGATTTGGCCAGAAACATTAATGATAAAAGCTTTCATTATCATTTAAATATTGGATTAAGCATCTGATTTTTTGTGCTATAATGGTTAATGGTATAAGCTTTTTGTAGGGGGAAATGTTATGGTTATGAATGAAGATAGCAATGTAAAGAATAAGAACGATAAGAACGATAAGAACGATAAGAACGATAAGAACGATAAGAACGATAAGAACGATAAGATTGATAAGATTAAAAACATTTCTCGCAAGGATTTACTAAGTTATATTCTTCAAGATAAATCCATTAATAAAGATTCAGATTGTCTTGGTGGAAATGAAATTACCTCTATAATTACCAATGTGATAAATCTTTTAAAGAATGAGGATTTATTTTCCGGAAATATTGCAATCTATGCTCCCTGGGGAAGTGGCAAGACAAGCATTATGACAATGTTGTATGAACATTTTCAAAACGACAAAGAGATTATAACTTGCTGGTTCGATTCTTGGCAATATGAAAATAAACCCATCAATATGGCCATAAGTTTTTTAAATAAGATCGAACTATCTTTAAAAGCACACGTAAAAGATATCTCCCTCATTCACTCTTACATTCAAACGTTTATGAAGATGTCTGTCTCAGAAATAGATACTCTACTAAAATCATCAAAAGATGAATACAGTGATTGGATAAATCAAATCGATAATTTTAGAAATAAATTCAATGAGGTTTTAAAGATAAATTTAAATGGAAAAAAATTGCTGATCTTTATTGATGATCTCGACAGATGCCATTCGCAAAATGTTATCTATATTCTTGAAACTATAAAAAATACTCTCACAGCTGATAACATAGTTTATATTATTGGTATGGACAAAGACGTTGTTAAAGAATCAATTGATACCTATTATTCTTATCGAAAACAATTCGGTAATTCATACCTTGAAAAAATATTTCCTTATGAATTTTATTTTCAATACAAAGAAGCTTATTATCATGAACTTCTAGATCGTTTTCTCTTGGAAATATTTAACGATAACTCGCACATTCAAAAATTGAAATTCACCTTTCAAATACTCCCATATAATCCAAGAAAATTAAAATCAATTCTAAAGAAGTTATTTTTTCAGTCAAGTTATTACAATGGAAATGAAGATGAATATAAAAGATTTTTAGTTGTTGTTTTAGCAACATATTTCTCAGAATTTTACGACACTTTAAATAAATTAGATGAAAGAACAGTTCTTAATCTTTTCAGAGCACTAGTTAACTTTAGGGAATTATCAGAAGGACTTTTTAGGCCAGAAGATCGCGAACAACAAATTTCAAAACATCCAGGCATGACATCTTTTTTTAATAATGATTCTTTACTTGATTTCATAAAACATATGGATGATTATTTACGTTTTAAAGAACCAATTTGGAGCTTAGCAATCACAAAAAATGAAAGACCTGTTCGAAAACTATTAAATTCAATAGCGCTAGATTAAATACGGATAAAACTAAAATGTTCTGATCAAAAGCATTTTAAATCATTAAATGCTTTTTTTTCTGCATCTTCTAATTCTTCAATCACTCTTCGTTGATAAGTATCGTACTGTGTGTTTACATCAGACAATGCCGATACATTTAATGGTTTTCCATAACGAATTATTATTGTAGAAAATGGTTTAGGAAATTTAAATTTATCCCAGCTTTTATGAAAAATCCAAGTACTGCTAGCGACAGCAATCATAGGAAGAATACTTACCTTCGCTTTGAAAGCTAAATCAATAATTCCTGCTCTACAAACTCTTCGTGGTCCCTTCGGTCCATCAACAGTCAGTGCCGCCGGCACACCATTTTTTAAAAGAGCTAGCATCTCATCTTTGGCCTTTTTACCACCTCTAGTAGAACTACCTCTAACTGGCACGAAACCAAATCCTCGAGCAACAGTAGAAGCTATCTCGCCATCTTTGGATGAACTAACCATTATGGAGTATTTCTGACCACGATGACCTACTCCTATTCCAAATAAATTTTCATGAAGAAATGCAACTGCATAACCACCCAAATGACCGCTACTTTGGGCATCAGTCTTATTCTCAGTTCCTGTATAAATAAAACGATATGTAGGTCGAATTATATAAATCGTAGCTAGAATCAAATAACCAATAAATTTTTCCATTAGTTTACCTTAGGCCCTTAACTTAAATAGAGTCAAAATATCTTATCTTATTTTAAAAAACTCTAAAAAGATAGCATTAAAGATTTCCTTTTATGATCCAATAGAATATGCAAGAGGTCCCCATACCAGAGTGTAACTATCACCAATAAAATATTAGCAATATTTTCTTTTATGGGATTATATGAAAGAGAAAATATTATATCAATATGACTTCTCATTTGAGAAATTGATGGCCAACTCTCTTGTTGGTAAAAAAATACTATCTCGTACCCAACAAAAACAAGTATGATAAGATATACAATTCGTGTAATTGATCCAAAAAAAATAGAGTGACTAATTCCTCTATGTTTAAAAATCAAAGAATAGGGAAAAAATGGAAGTAATATAAAACCCTTTAATGATCTTAATTTGTGATAATTGGCCATATCTAAATCGGGATTTAAAATAAAGGTATTAAAAAGAAGTGCTAAAGTAAATATAGCAATTATATTTATATTAGGAATACTTTTATAAAACAATAAATAAACACAGCTAACAATCAAGATGCCCAAAGGCATTCCAATTAATAGATTAAACTTTATATGTGTTTTTTCTTTTGGCATATTCAAATCATTAAATTATTAAATCATCAAATATCTTCAACTTCACTTTTTATTCTCTTTTTCCTAGTATACGTCTTCTTATCCTTAATTATCTTAGTTGCTTTAATTGGCATACGTACTTTTGGTTTCAAAAAATAATAATTAAGACATTCAAGACAATCTTTTGTAAATTTTTTGTGTTTGCTACATTTTTTTATCATATCACACTTATTTCTTATTTTATCATTCTTATTCTAAATAATACAATGTCGCTGCAATTCCATACTTAAGAACTGATTTATAACTAAGATACTTTACTGTATCTTTTAATCTAGGATACCCTTTAGCAGTACTTGTAGTACGTCCATAATAATATAAATCTGTAGTCTTATTTCCAAATGAAGAATCAATCGCTATAAAATTTCCCTTTGTATCGTCATATCCGATTATAGCAACTGCATGCCACCAAGAACTTCCTGTTGGATAATAGACATAAAAAATCGGAGATTGATGTTCAACTAATTCTGCCTTCATTTGATCAATATGTGCTTGTTTCATTCTACCATTAACATGATATCCTTGGGTATCTAATCTAGAATCATAAAAAATACTAAATTTGCTAATTTTAGGTAAGGTCATCCTTTGTTTTAAAATAGAAGCTTTAATGGCATTATCCCAATTGATATATGTACTGCCATTACTCATCTTAAAGGGAAAAATTCCAATGGGCACACTTCCTCTAGCATCATTAAAGGTAAGTGGTAAATCTCTTAAAAATTTTTTAACTGATGGTGTGGTATAATAATACTCATAATTCATAGTAAATCTTTCCGATAAATCATACTTACTATTTGATGTTGGATTTTGAATATTTTCAGATTTGTTTGCTAAGATTTCCATTATTACAGTTGAAGACATAAAGGCACATGAACCAGCATCAAATTGATCTGGAACAGGAATCACATATTGGATTATATCATTAAAACTTGTAGGTAATGTTGCTTTTTGATTTAAATGTTGATGATATTGCTCTTGATGTTCCTCTTTTGATACATCTAAATCTTTTTGCGAATCATCTCTTGGTGGAGCAGACTCATCTACAACCTTTATAGTGGCAACATAAGGTGATTCAATACTATTTCCTTTACGTATTATAAAGAGTTCGCACTCATCATGAAAATAACCATCACACATATGAATTACGTTAGAATCCTTTCCTCCAATTATTACATCTTGTTCAATCCAATAAAGATTATCATTTCTAAATTCAACACTATATCCTGGCATCATTGTAATCAAATGTTTTTTGTTATTACTATCAATTAAAAACAATTGCACTTTGTTTGCTTTTGTTTCTTTAATAAATAATTTTTTATCTTCAATTTTTTTTTGATCACTAAACTTATCAGTAATCACAGGATATGTTTCATTTTGATTTTCACTACTATAGCTGTTGTTCATACTTAAAATACTTAAAGCAGAACTCATAGTAAAAACCAACAGAAACATGGCCATAAAACTTAAAGTCAAAATACGCTTAGATGCTCTCGTTTTCATTTTCCCCTCCCTCGTTACTTTTTGTTATTGTTCCAAAAAAATATAAGAAAATATTGGAACACTTCTAGTAATTTAAAAGAAAATTTATCTCTTTCTTTACAATTGATTTCGGGAAAATTAGAAATAACTTTAATTTTAGGAGTAGTATTTTTTAAAGTAATAATTTGTTAGTTTGTGTGTACTTTGGTTTGTAATTTTTACCTAATTACATTAGTTAAAACATCTAAATAAGCAAATAAACTTTATTTTATTTCATTTCATTTCATTTAATAAATCACTTAAATCTAATAGCGGTCCTGTGTCATATATTACCTCTTTCACCTCTGTGGTTTTGCAAATATTATTATCTTCTTTTTCTGGTAGTGGAGGATAAGGTGGCGGCGGTGACGATACTATTTTTATTGATGGTCTTGATAAGAATTTTTTTATCTCATCTTTTTTCAAAATTTTCTTTTTTATTTTTGAATACTCTAAGGCCCTCTCTTTGGATAAATCTAATAATGAAATTAGCATCACCTTACCTTTACTTGTAATGTATGCACTTCCTTTGGTTTTATTTACAAATTGGCCAATATCCATAAAGCATATGTATTTTTGTAAATCCGAAGATGACTTTGGAAAATAATCTTGATGTAATTCATCTTGGATATCATGTCCCTTAAATTGGGAAAAATCACTACAATAATCATTTAAAAAATTTGCATTATTCTCTTGCGATCGAAAATAAAAAATTCCATTGTGTCCAAATATTGAATTTGAATAATCATCCTCTTCAAAACCTTTATAAAAATTTCTAGTTATCCAATCATTAAATTTTTGCGAATCAATTTTTTTGTTGTTTTCAAAATAATCGTCATCATTATTATTTATAAGATATTCTTTAGCTATCTCATTTGATACTCCCGCATGAGTCATCACTATCCCATCAGAAGTTGTGTAAATTGGAAATAGGTCTCCCTCTAAAATATCATTTTGTATTTGCTGACGAAAAATTTGAAATTTTTCATTGAGTTTATCTCTATATCTCTGGTCTGATTCGGATAAAGAAATAATTGTAGAACTATTTAATACATTTTTTAAAAGCAAACACTCATCTCTATCTCTCTTATTTTCAAGCCAAAAACATGCACCATTTTTTATTGCCAAATCTATATTATTTTGCAAAATAGTTAATTCATGATTTCCTAGAAGTGGAATAACTTTGCCTTTTTTTGATCCTTTTTTTGCTTCTTTTCGCAATTTTTGAATATAAGCATAGGTTTGTATGCTGTGTTTTCCTCTATCAATCATATCTCCAAGGATTACCAAGCAAGTATCTTTTTTACCAATCCAATCACCATTATCATCTACTAAATTTGCTTCCCTTAAACTCTTGATTAGACCACCGATACTCCCGTGCAAATCACCAATCACAAGATGTCCATCAGAACAGCTGCTCTTCTCCTCTGCATGGGAAAATAAAATGATTGAACTGAATATCAAATAAAATAAACATATTTTTTTTATATTTAAAAATATAATTGTCATAACTCAATTTTCCTTTGTGCTTATTTGCCTATTTGTTTTAATTCATCTAGTATATCACTGCCGATCATTAACGAGATGTTTCTTTGCAAAGATACTTCTGAGACTTCTATCTCTAACCAAATTTAAATTAGTTAGGTAGTAAAACGCTTATTCAACATTTTTTATTGATGGCAAATTTTTGTGATATAAACTAGTCTATAATCGAGTAGTATAGTGAATCAGGAATTAAACCCAGAATTAAACCCAGAATTAAAAATCGCTTCTGATTTTGTAAATTTCACCAATAGAAATATCTTTCTTACAGGAAAAGCAGGTACAGGCAAAACAACATTCCTTCGTAATTTAAAAAATACATCTTGCAAACGTATGATCGTAGTAGCACCTACTGGCGTAGCAGCACTTAATGCTGGAGGCGTAACTATCCACTCCTTCTTTCAATTACCATTCACTCCTTTTATTCCTAGCTTAAACTCAAAAATGCAATTTAATTTAAGCAAAGAAAAGATCAAGATCATCCGAACGCTTGATCTCTTGGTAATCGATGAGATTAGCATGGTTAGATCCGATTTACTCGACTCTATCGACGAAATTTTACGTCGATATAAAAATCGTTCTCTTGCCTTCGGAGGGGTGCAATTATTAATGATCGGTGATTTGCAACAGCTTCCTCCAGTTGTAAAAGATGAGGATTGGAGTATTTTAAGTGAGTATTATCAAACTCCTTTTTTCTTTGCTAGTTTAGCTCTACGATATAGCAATTATGTGACTATTGAATTACAGCACGTTTATAGACAAAGTGATCAAAAATTCATCAATCTGCTAAATAAAATTCGTGATGGGCAGCTTGATTTTGATTCTCTTCAAGAGATTAACAGCAGATATAGAATTGAAGACAACAATAACGATATTAATGAAGTTATTACTTTAACCACTCACAACTATCAAGCACAAACTATAAATAATCGTCAGTTAAAAAAAATAAACTCAAAATCATTCTTCTTTAAAGCATCTGTTAGTGGTGATTTTCCAGAGCATATCTATCCAACCGAATTAAAACTCGAATTAAAAGTTGGCGCACAGGTGATGTTTATAAAAAATGATCCGTCCCCATCTACTTCATCATCGGAGAAAAGATATTTCAATGGAAAAATTGCTACTGTTGAATATATTAATTTTGAAAATAATATTATCCAAGTTAAATCTGCTGATGATTTAGCTCCAATTACTCTCGAGAGATTAGAGTGGAATAATGTGAAATATGTTATCGATGATGAAACAAAAGAGATCAAAGAAGAGATCATTGGATCCTTTACTCAGTATCCACTTAAATTAGCGTGGGCCATTACCATTCATAAGAGTCAAGGATTAACATTTGATAAACTAATCGTGGATGCAGCAGCAGCATTCGCTCATGGCCAAGTGTATGTGGCATTCAGTAGATGCAGAACACTTGAGGGATTAATATTAAGATCTCCTATCAAAAGCGCTGGTATTATTCTAGATCCAGAGGTGGTAAATTTTAATCAAAAAATGCAACAAAATCTTCCCTGTATCGATGATTTAATTAAAGCAAAGATAATTTATCAACAAATGCTTTTAAAAGAATTGTTTGATTTTTCTTCGATCATTAGGCCCCTTCATCAATCTCTAAAATTATATAACGAACACAAAACAAGTTTTGTTGCGACCAATGTAAATATAGAAGAAAAACTTAATCAAACAATTCAGGCCATAAAAAAACATTTAAGTGTTGTTAGTAAAAAATTTGAAGAAGAGATCGAGCGACATATTGCTGCTCAAATAGATATTGAAATAGAAAAAAATCTCCCTCTCCAAGAAAGAATTACTAAAGGGTCTATCTATTTTGAAGAAAATTTATCAAAAATAATAATTGAGGATTTTTTTAAAAAGCTTGCCTTTGAGAGTGATAATAAAAAAGTTAAAAAAGCATTCTTTGATCTTTTAAGAAAGATAGAACAAGAGACCACTATTAAACTAAGTTGCCTCAAAGCTTGTAGTTGTAATAATGGTTTTTATGTTAGTAATTATTTGAAGGCCCAAACCAATGCCGTAATTGATTGCTTAAAATCTAATTCTACTTCTAATTCTACTTCTATCTCTGCAATTACTAGTATCACTTCTAAAGCAACTACCTCCTTGACCAATTTAGATATCGAACATCCAAAACTTTTTAATAAACTAAAGAGTTGGCGACAAACTAGGGCCAGAGAATTAAACACAACGGAACCTATGGTTTTATCGCAGAAAAATTTATTATTAATATGTAATCATCTACCTACAACAAATGAAGAATTAAAGTTAATAAGTGGTTTAGGAAAAAAGAAGATAAAAAAATATGCATCTGATTTATTAAAAATCACCAATGAATATTGTGCTGGTATAGATTTAGATCAGTGATTTTTACATAGGACTATTTTAGTACTCTTTTAAGAAATGCCACCAAAGGTACCTTTTGACCACCACCTTTTGGAAGTGATTTATTTTTAAATCAAAGATATACTAAAATTAAATATTAAATAAATAATGAGGTAAATCAATGGGAGCTTCATGGATAGAATATAAAGGTAAAAAAATTTGGTATATTGATTTTAGTAATACTAAAAATATTCAAGAGACTATTGATGTTATAGAAGTTTGTGAGAATATGCATAAAACAATTTCCGAGGAGATTTATATTCTCTCTAATTATAGAAATGCCTACATATCTAACGAAGGATTGCAAAGACTTAAAAAAGTTGCTAAAAAATATTCTAGTCATACAAAGAAAACCGCTACAATTGGAATCGATTCAAATGTTAAAAAATTACTATTTAAAGGTTATCTTCTTTTTACTGGAGATAAAAGTGTTAGAATTTTCGACAATGAAATAGATGCTAAAGAATGGTTAATAGAAAATCGATAAGGCAAAAGGTGCCGGCCGGCACCTTTGTGATCTAATGTTCAATAGTGATAAGTTTAACTTTCTTTGGTTCTCGTTTGATCAACTCCACAGTTAAGATTCCATTTTTCATAGAAGCTTTCACATTGTCAGCATCAACACTATTCCCAAAATTAAATGATCGCTCAAATTTTCCATAGACTCTTTCTCGATAGTAATAGCTATTCTTATTATCGCTCTTCTCTTTTTCAGTTGATCTCTCGCCTGAAATAGCTAGCACACCATCATCAAATTCAATCTTAACATCTTTATCATTTAATCCTGGTAGATCTGCTGTTAAAATATATTTCTCTTTTTCTTCATGCAAATCCACTCTAGGTTGCCAGTAGTGATAGTTCGTCATCTGATTGCTAGGACCAATGTCAGTAGTAGCTGGAAAAACATCTTCTAAAATGTTGTTAATTAGTGCTAGTGTGTTCATAAGTATCCTCCGATTGTTTTTGTTAATATTTTTTACCTTACTTAAGTCAGTGTGATATTGTGATCTCTTCGATCTCTCTCACACCTTCAACTTATGTGTGTTTTTTTCTTTGACAAGTGTTTGGGAAAATAAAAATTAAAATAAAAATGAAATATAAAAAAAATAGATAGTAGATCGTTTTGCTTTAGACGCCGAGAATCTGCGTTCATAGCATAAAGAATCAGAGGAGAGATGTCTCTAAAGCTTCCATATATGGAATAAAATCAATTGTAAAACGTTTGAATGGTCTTTTAGCTAAACACCATACTTGCAGCGATGCCTTTGGAAATTCTTTTTTAAAATCAAGGAGTGTTCTAAAATCTCTTTCGTTTGTTAATTCGGATCCATCATTTGATTTGAATTCTATAGCGATAATTTTATTTTTTTCTTTCTCTTTCTTTTTCAAAATCAAATCAATTTCTCCACCATTGTTAGTTCGGTAATAATAAATTTCCCATGACAATTGTTTTGAGTTAATCAATTTTATAATTTCATTAATAATCATATTTTCAAAAAGTATACCGTAGCGATAGCTGCTTGGGCGAAGCTCTGTTCTTAACTCTCCCTTGAGAGCATTTATTACACCATTATCAAAGAAATAATATTTAGGAGCAGTTTGCAGTTGCTTGCGAACAGATTCACTCCACCCTAGCACTTTATGGGCCAAAAGAGTATCTTCTAAAATTTTGTAATATTCATTAACCGTTTTTGGTGCAACTTTAATTTGATTTGCAATTTTTGAACAATTTATTGGTGCCCCATTAGATTGGGCCGCCAACTCTAAAAATTTGCTAAACGATTCTAAATTGCGTACAAGTGCTTCTTGCTGAATCTCTTCTTTAAGATACGTATGACAATAGTTTGTTAAAAATTCCTCTTTGAATTCTATTTCAGTTTCTGTATAGACTTGTGGAAGTAGTCCATATTGTAAAATATTATAAAGATTATCCCTAAAAGAAATTTCAAGAAAAGAAAGATTTGTAAAAGAAATTTTATAAGCACGCCCTGCCAATAGATTAGCATCACCTCTCTTTAATTTTCTTGCACTCGAACCTGTTAAAATAAAATGAAGTTTATCTTTATGATCCTCAATCAAACTTTGAATGTCATTTAATAGTCCCGGAAGACGTTGAATCTCATCTACAATTACTAGTAACTTTTTACTTATCTTTAATTTTGACTCTACTTCTTCTGCAAATTGCTGTGGATGTTTTAAAAATTTTCCGTATTCAGCTGAACGTAAAAGATCAATATATAGGTGTGGTATTTTTAGAGTAGGTAACAACTGTTTTTTTAAAAAAAAGCTTTTGCCAACCCCTCTCGGCCCAAAGATGATAATTGATTTCATCTTTTTTACATATTTGGCCACCATATCAAATCTAGTTATTTTTAGCATAAAATATCTCCTAATTTAGTCTACTATTAGAGTACTATTAGAGTACTATTAGATTAGTAGGTTTAATTTATAATATATTTTATACTTTGAGATATCAATTTATTATATAATTTTTACTTACATTTTATTTACATTTTATTTACATTTTATTTACATTTTACTTACACAAATTCTTCTTTACCACTACGATCAATTACAACTTCACCATTCTCAACTTTTTTTCTTAAGAGCTCTTCGATTTTGTTTTGGGCATCTTGAACCTCTGATACCTTAACCGCAGGGCCATTTAAAATATCACTTATATCTGTATGAACATTTTTTGATACATTTTTTAGAATATGTTCCTTTAATTCTTTAGATGATGCTCTTAATGCTACTCCCATCATACGTAAAGGAATCTCTTTCATTAGTGATACAATCATATTGGTAGTTAAAAATCGTAAATCTTCAAAGGTCACCATTCGACGCTTTATCTTCTCTGCAAGCGTTGGATCTTTAATCACCATCTCTTCAAATAAACGTTCACGCTCCTTCTTCGAGAGAGCACTTAAAACATTTGCAGCTTCTTCAATACCTCCACCTTTCAATTTGATTTTTTCACTAGATTTTTTACGATTGATACTAATTACATTGCTACCATTATTATTATTGTTAGCATTTTTTGCAGACATAAATAAATCCCATCCGATTGATAAAGTGCCATGCTCTTTTTGTTTCGCAATTGCAGAACCAAAGGAGCATGGCACTTTCACTTTCACTTTCAGAAATATCTATCGGTAGAATTTAAGAAATTTTTTACATAATCATCAACGGCGTCTTCGAGAGAGGTAAATTTGAATCCTGGAATAAGTTTATTAAATCGTTTCATCTCAGCTTTAGTATAGTACTGATATTGATTTTTGATATCTGCAGGCATATCGATATACTCAATCACTGGATCAATATTCATGGATTTAAAGACGGCCAAAACCAAATCCTTAAAACTACGAGCGATCCCAGTTCCCATATTGTATATTCCACTGATGTTAGCAGAAACTTTGGAATTTTGGTCAAGCATTAGCATTGATAACTCTATCATTGCCCGAGCAACATCTCTTGCATAGATAAAATCGCGCATCTGTTCTCCATCCAAATAATTTTGGTCATGAGACCTAAACAACTTTACTTTACCCTGAGATTTAATCTGTTCAAATGCTTTGAACACTACCGATGACATACTCTCCTTATGATATTCTTGAGGGCCAAAGACATTAAAAAACTTTAGTCCAATCCAAAATGGTGGCACTACCATTGCTGTTGCTGCTGCCGAAGCAGCATTCTCTAATACCCATTTATCAAAAATTTGTTTGCTAAATCCATAGGGATTGAGAGGACGCAATTTAGGAATCAATTCATGATCATCACTATATCCTTCTCTTCCATCACCATATGTGGCCGCTGAGCTAGCATATATTAGATTACATTTTAGTTTAGTGGCCAACTCAAAAATTCTCTTAGAGTATAAAAAATTGTTACTCATTAAATAATCAACATCTTTTTGAGTAGTAGTCGAACATGCTCCCATGTGAAAAATGGTATGGATTTCTTTTTGTATCTCTAGTTTTTCTTCTAGGTAGGAAAATAAATCATCAGCGTAAACATAATCACAAAATTTTAGACCATTCAAGTTTAACCACTTACTCTTGTCTCGCAAACGATCTACTAAAATTATATCGGTGTATCCTTGATCATTAAGTTCCTTACACAAAACACTACCGATAAATCCCGCCCCTCCGGTAATAATAATTGTTCCTCGATTTTTCATATTCATATTCATACTCATAGTGGTGTTACTTTTTGATGTTACTTTTTAACTCTTTTGTTTTACTATACACCTAAAACAATAAAAAAAAAGGGACTGCTACGAATGAAAGAAAAAGAATCCAAAGAATCCAAAGAATTTACAGAGTATTGGTATCATCAGACATTAGGGCTTAGAGTGAAAATAAAAGATATCTTACACTCAGAACAATCAAAGTATCAAAAGATCGATGTATACGACACAGAAGGAATAGGGAAGCTACTAACTCTTAATGGCAAGACAATGGTTTCAGAGATCGATGAGTTTATTTATCATGAGATTATGGCGCATGTCCCTTGTGCGGTTGCCAGAAAAAATTCCAAGGTGTTAATCATTGGCGGTGGCGATGGTGGAGTAGTTAGAGAATTTGCAAAACATAGTGACATAGAGACGATCGATTTGGTTGAAATAGATGAGCGAGTGATCGCCGTTTCCAAAAAATATTTTCCACAATGTACATCGGCACTCGACGATCCAAGAGTAAAAATTCATGCTCGAGATGGAGCAGAATTTATAGGTGAAAAGAAAAATTACTACGATATCATAATTGTTGATTCTACAGATCCAGAGGATTTTGCACTCGGGCTCTTTACTAAAGAATTCTATTCGAAAATTCATCAAGCATTAAATGAAGATGGAATTATGATGGCGCAAACTGAAAATCCTATTCTAGATGAATTTGGTATTAAACAATTTTATGATAATTTACGAGAGGTTTTTCCAGTGGTGGAATCCTTTTCAGCTCCTATAATAATTTATCCAGGAGTATACTGGAGTTTTGCTTTTGCCTCTAAACGCTACCGAGGAACAGATCTAAATCAAGATAATAGTAAACGAGCAAGATTAGTTCAGATAGAAAAAAATTGTAAATGGTATAATAGCAATTGGCATGTAGGCGCTTTTGCTCTATCTAATTTGCATCGTAAACAAGTAGGAATGTAAATATGATGACGACTACTCATTCGAACTCTTCGAACTCTTCGCACTCTTCAAACTTATTGATAGAAAGAACTGCTATGCCATTTATTGGAACGAAAGAATCAAATGTTCCAATGAAAGGCAGCACTTGCTTGATAGGATTTCCCTTCGATGGCACTACATCCTTTAGGCCAGGTGCTCGTTTAGGATCGAAGGCCATTAGAGATGCCTCTATCGGCATAGAAACTTACTCTCCTACTCTTGATCTGGATATTGAAGATTATAATAACATACTAGATCTTGGAGATATTGCCTTCTATCCCTCTCGCAGAGATCTGATGGAGAAGAATTTTTTTGAAGTTTTTGAAGGAATCAATTTACTAACAGATCAAGTGAAAATTGTAACTTTGGGAGGTGAGCACTCAATATCTTTTTCTCCGATATCACTATATCTTAAAAATCATAATTACCCTGATCTCTTAATTATTCATCTTGATGCTCACACTGATTTACGAGATGGATATTTACATGATCACTATTCACATGCAGCGATCATAAGGAGAGTGCTAGATATTATACCAGAGGGTGCAAACATCATTCAACAAGGTATTCGCTCTGGCACTAGAGATGAGTTTAAATTTATCAAAGAAAACAAAACAAACAACAAGATGCTGATGAATTCGCTAGACGAACTAATTCAACACTTGCAAAAAAATGTTTCTGATTCAAGACCAATATATTTAACTCTCGATCTTGATTATTTTGATCCTGCTTATCTTCCGGGAACAGGCACTCCCGAGGCCGGTGGTGAAAGTTTTAAATCATTGCTTGAAATTTTAAAAGTTTTAAGAGGGAAAAATTTTGTAGGAGCTGATATAGTAGAATTATCGCCAATGATTGATCCAACTCAAAACTCGTCATCATTTGCATCACTGGTAACCAGAGAAGTTATTCTAGCACTTGCGAAGAGGTGGCCGAATAAGATTCTTTTTTAACAGCTCCATATGAACTACGAATCAGATTAGAATCATCTAATTCACCATTTAAAAAGTGTAGCAACATATACGAATTCACAGAAGATGCGCCAGTGTAGTAAACAGGAATATTTTGAATATGATAAAAGACACCATGGCGCCCATGAAGATGACCTGTATAAATAGCTTTTACATTTGAATGGTATTTTTGAAGTATTTTATGAAATTTTTCATCATATGTTTTTTGAAAATCATGTACATTTAAAATAATATTTTTATTCATTTTCGTGGCCTCTGCTAAATCCTTATCCAACCACTCATAAGAGTTTGTTATATAGATGTGAAATTTTAGTGCTTCAGCAAAGTCCCATCCCTCAATTGTTTTCTCATACCCAGAATAATTATGTAATTGAACAAAGTGAACTTTTCCTACTTCCCACGAATATGACATACTTCCACGATACTCTTTGTGATTAGAGGGGAAATTATAATAAACACCACCTTCTTTAAAATCAAAACTTTTAAGCTTAAGCACCTTGCTCTTATCTCTGATATATTTTACCATTCTAAGTGCAGCATGGTTTTCATAAGTATCATTAGCATTGTTTTCGTAATCGTGATTACCAAGCCCAGGATAAACAACTCTTTTAAGCATCGATTCGTAATAACCATAATAGGCATTGAATTGAGATTCGTGTCCATATGCTGTTAAGTCGCCATTAATAATAACAGAGTAAAAACTTTCACCATATTTGTCGATCAAAGAATTAATACTTTGAACTTGCCATTTATTGCTCAAATCACCTTGTTGTTCTTCACTAGCATTTGGAGAATTTTGAGCATTTTTAGCAACATCAGCACAACCAGTTGATGAATCCTCACACATCCAATAGAGTTGCGGATCTGACATTATCACCATATAAAAATCATCTGGATGTTTAAAATCTCCTACCTCTTTAAATTTTTTTCCACAAGAAGTAAACATCATCATAAACATCATCATTAGGAATAACAGTTGTGTTGATATTGATTTATTCATTTAATAAATTCCTATGGCTTCCTGATCAAATTCGTACAGTAGTAAATATTGAATATTTTAATTTGATAATGGGATGTATTTTGAAAGATTTTTTAACTATTTAATATCTTCTAATAAATCAAAGTGGTTATTAAAATTTCCAAGGATAATCAAAAGTTGTTAAATGAGTTTTATTGTCAATAAATTTTGTCACATCAAAATGCAATTGTCAGAAGTTGTTTGTTTGCTATTGCTTGAAAGTTCTTGGTATCAAATCAAAAAATCATTTACAATTAAATAAAGCTTATTTAGTTCTCGTTCCTTAGGATCTAGAACAATACATTCGACAAGGAGGTCAATGAATGGTTAGAAAAAACAATTTACTTAAGTTTACACTTTTCTTCTTAGTATGTGCAATCATCACTCCAGTATTTGCAAATAACGATCAAAGTAGCAGTGATCAACTCTTCTTAAAAGACACTGCAATTTACACAAAAAGTTTTATGCCAGATAACGATTTGTGGAAAGAAGATGGTTATTTAAAACAATTCGTTCCAAACGTAACCAAAGAATTATTTGATAAAATTGTTCAAGCAGGTAGAGATGCCTATGCTTCTGATCAACCAACAATTAATGGCAATTGGGATGATTCAACAGTAAATGCAAATTGCATGAGGGCATTTGGATACGTAACCATCAACATGTATGGTGGATTAGCACGTAGACCTGAGATTACTCCTGAGGGTTTTAGTTTGGTTTTATGTCATGAATTGGGCCATGCTTATGGAGGATTACCATATATTAGAAGCGTGCCACTTTTTTACATGTCAGCAGAAGGACAAAGCGATTATTACAGTACACTTACTTGCTATGATCAAATAGCGGCCAGAGTACCAGAGTTATCAAAGATAGTTGATACAAGTGATTTTATTCAAATGAAATGCCAAACATTTGCTAATGATCAAATTGCACACGCAAATTGTATAGCACGTTTAGAGGGTGGTCTCTCTCTTGGTGATCTTCTTTCTCAATTAAAAAATGAAGCAACTCCAAAGTATGAAACTCCAGATCCAACAGTAGTAAGTACTACTGAATTAAGTTATCCAGCTACTATTCAATGTAGATTAGATACTTACTTTGCGGGAGCTTTAAGATTACCAAGACCTGCATGCTGGTTTAAAAACTAAAAATCTTTCTACTCTTTATTTCTGCGATTTTATTTCTGTGATTCAGGATTAATTAATAAGTCTACCGCTCCTATAGGTGAATTAAGAGAAATGTTAATAGAAGTAGCATATTTAATCGCCTTCTGAATATTTTCTGATCTCTGAATTATTTCAGGAGTGGCACTATCCAATTCATAATTTGAACTTCTGATTAACTCTTTCTTGGCCATCTCGAAAATTTCCATCAACATCTTATTGGTAAATTCAACAAATGCCTTTAGATCAGACAACTGATGTTTCTCTCTCACTAATTTCATGAAATTAGAAAAAACATCTGTTTTGAAAATTTGTAAAATAGTTCCATTAAATTTTGCACTTTGAATATTAATTACTATGGCAAAAGCAGCATTTCCACACTCATAATTATTGTTAATTTTAGGTCCCTGCGCTCCCATACTAACATCCAAGTGCTTTTTATATGCTTTTACTGTAGCAACTATAAATGGATTCACTACCTCAACATCTAAGGAAACAAACTTAGATGCTGCTCTTGTAGCTTCTATTGGTAAATTATTTTCTTTTAAAACATCCTTCAAACTCTTTTTAATTCTAAAAGCATTTATTACTCCAGATTTTTCCATTAAAATTGAAGTCTCTTCATTTACAAAAACGGAGTAGCACTTTATTTTTTGTTTATTTAAATTAAAGATTACTTTGAAGATTTCTCTTAAATTATTAGGACTAACGTCCTCATAATGTTTATAGTTATAAATAATTAACTTCTTTTCATTCTCAGCAAATATCCTATTGGCAACTAACTTCAAATCATCAATATAAAGTTTATCCATTTTCTGTGGAAGATTTATTATTAAATACTTTCCTTTGTCCTCAATGGTAAATAACGAAGTTGTCTCATTATAGTGAACATTCATCAATTCATTAATAGCATTTAAAATATTATCCATGGAATCACTTCGATCAATTATTGATATGGTTCCATCTCCTGCATATTCTTTTGATGATTGTAAGAAATTTGTAAAAAGATCTTCTACTGAAAATTGAATGCCAGCATCTTTAATAAAAAGCATAGGCAATTTTTTCAAACGTATATCACACTTTATTAACTTGTAAATCTTTGCAAATGTCTTAGAGTTGTCATCACCAGGATAATAATCATAAATAAGAACATGATAGTTATGCCCTACATTTAATAGATTAACCATGTTGGTTCTCATCACCCTTACATCATTTTCATATTGAATTCCCTCTATTTTATAAGACATGGCACTCTTTTTAAATTTATCCATAAACACTTTATTCGACGACACAATCAATGTTCGTAACCTATATAACAACGTATTCTCGTAAGGATTTACTTCTTCTCTTGGGGTCATCACCATTTGCCTTTGTTAATCTGAAAGTGTTCTCACACCTCTTTATTGTTTATGCAATTTTTTTATTATTAGTAATCTTAGCATTGTCAGAGTTATTCGTATTGTTTGCATTATTATCATTGCTAGCATTGTTGCCATTGTTAATATTTACTTCTGACTCCTTTTCAAAACCCATTCCAATTCTATTTGTTTTATTAATAATTTTTTCAATTAATAATTCAACCTTCCTTGGGCCAATAACTGCAACACAATCTTTATTCTTATCCCACATAATATCTTCTAATAGCGATGAAAGGGTACCAAATGTACTACGAGCAATTCCTGTGGCCCTATCCATAGTATTTACTCTCTTAACATTGCAAACCTTATCCACCCACAAAGCACAAGTATGAGTTCCAAATTGCGCTACAATCTGTTCAGGTCTAGATGATAACTCTCTAGCAGAATTAACCATCGTAGTTGCCCCACTAGCAGAAACAGTGTTGTTAATGTTACTATTAAATCTACGCAAATCAATTACTGCTACTGGATTTCCTCTGAAACTTATCATCTGTGAGGCAGGTTTTATCATTCCTGGTACCTCTGTTGCTAAAAACGAACCAGAAATCTCTTTGATGTAATCAATGGCTATCCCATAATACTTATTTTCAATAAGGAAAGTTAGTATTCGTGAATTTTCAATGTCAGAATTTTTCTCATCTGATATTTTTTTATTACCGGCGGGTACATCTATTCCTAAATCAAATTTCTTTTTATGTGCCAAAATTATTTGAATAAATTGATCATATCTAACTTTTTCAGCGTAAGTATCAATTCCTAAATTTTCTGCTTCACTTCTAACCGCCGCATCTCCTACTGCTGTACAAATCGAAAGAGGAAGATGTTTTACTTCATTAGTAAGTCGAATCCAACGTAGCAACTCAAGTCCATTCATTCTAGGCATTTCATAATCAGCAATAATGTAATTTACTATTTCAATCCCTGGAATCGTCTCTTTAGCAATATACATCTTGGCCAAAAATTCTTTTGCTTCTAATCCATCAACACATATATGATAATTAATATCATTGTTTGCCAAAAAATCACCTAAATTAGCGGCAAAATATCTATCATCTTCAACAACTAATACAGTAAATTTTGATTTTTCAGTAAGTTTAATCTTCTTTGAAAATTTTTCAGGAAAATCTATAGTGAATACATTTCTGATATTAGGAACCAAATATGTCTCATCATCATTAGTTATTGTTCCCATAATAATATCGCTTTTTAAAGCATCATCGAATTCTCGAGGGAGACGTTGAATCCCGTGAAACTTACTACATGCAATTACTGCCTGCATATTATCGTAGGTAAGCAGTAACATTTTGTATCGATCACTTTTTTCCAATCGTTTCTCACCAAAAATACGATCGATTCTTAATAATGGAAGCGTTTTCTCTCTGTATGTAATGTATGCTCTATCATTTAGATAATTAATCTTCTCCGCGCTCATTTCAAAAACTTCAGTAATACTTTGAACTGGAATAGCAAAGGGACGTCCTGATTCGATAAAAGTCATCTTTTGTTGACTTCTAAATACATCAGATACAGTACTGTCATGTTCATTATAAAGATTTCTTTGATTACTCGATATTTTGGATTCAATTAAATCAGCAATCCTCGATAGATCCAAGAGCCCAATATACTCTCCTGAATTTAACTGGCTTACACCATTGATGATATCAATTTTAGAAAATATTTTAGGTGATGGTTGAGATACAAAATCATTGGTACCAACAATAGAATGAACTTTAAGTGCAAAACGATCACCACGATATTTAACAATAATATATACTGCACTCTTGTTTTTTTCTTTTACATTAAATAATTTATCTAAAGCAACTATTGGAATAACTAATTTTCTTCGATGGATAACCTCTTGACCATTTTCTAAAATGGAGACCTCTTTATTGCTATAAAGAGCATCTCTGGTCACCACCTCTTCTACACTAACTTGCGGAATAGCATATATTTGTTTTCCAACCAAAAAAGAGAGGGATTTAATTATCGCTAAAGTCAAAGGTAGTGTTAGGATAACTTTAGTTCCCATTCCTATTTCAGAGCTTATCTCCACAGTTCCACCTAGTGATTCAATGGTAGTTTTTACTGCGTCCATTCCCACTCCACGTCCTGATACGTCTGTTACCTCTTTAGCAGTAGAAAATCCCGGTAAAAATACCATCTTTAAAATTTCTTTCTGACTTAACTTAGAAGCATCCTCTTCTTTTATTAATTTATTTTCTAAAGCCTTATTTAAAATACCTTTAGGATCAATACCCTTTCCATCATCGGTCATTACAATTACAACTTGCCCTGATTGTTGAGAAGCTTCTATTACAATTATTCCATACTCTGACTTACGACCCTCTTTACGAATTGCTGGCACTTCAATACCATGATCGATAGAGTTTCTTACCATGTGAATTAGTGGCTCTCTTAACATCTCAATCATTTTGCGATCTAATTGAGTATCTCCACCTAAAATTTTTAAATGAACTTTCTTCTTTAAATCCCTGGCCGTAGTATTGATGATTCGATTTAAACTGGAAAGTAATGGTCTTAAAGGAGAAAGACGAATAGATAAAACAAAATTTTGTAAATGATTTGAAAATCGCTTAATATCATTAATCATCCCTAAAGAATCATTATGAGAAGTTAACTCTGGAATAATTCTATTTTGTAATTGAATAAAGTCAGAGACTATCTCCATTAGTTTTGCTGCTTGAGTGCCTGTAATCCTGATTGATTCATTTACATCTTTTTTCTTATCATCTTCCGCATCTTCATTTTTCTTATTAGTCTCATTTGTTCCACTATCATTTCCTGCTAAAGCATTTGTAAGAACCACATCTAGAGCACAAAGTAATTTATACGGTCTCTTATTGACAGCATTGGCATCCATCTCTGCTTTTAATAACTTGTCTGAAAATGATTTAAAAAAATCCAGTGCCTGCAATAACACATCCACTGACTCTTGAGATGGTTTAGTATTTTTCTCTCTATAAAAAGACAAGAGGTTTTCTGCCATATGAAAAATTTCTTTAGTGGATTCCCACTCAAACATTGCAGAAACGCCTTTTATATTGTGAAAATATCTAAACAAAGTTGCTATATCATTTTCAGCATTAAAAACCTCTGGATCGTTGATATTTACTAACAAATTTTCAATATCCACCATATTGGTTAAAATCTCATCAACAAAGACCTTTATATCTTCCTTATTGGTATTTTTTTCTTCGGTCATAAATATTCCTATCCTACTTTCTTGAGTTTTAATTCATTATCATTATTATGATTATGAGATACATTACCCTCTTGCAATTTATCCTCTTCTAAAGTAGCAATTCCATCCTTAACTCTTTCATTTAAACGTCGAATTATTACACTCCAACCCTTTCCACTGTAAGCATTATGTCCTTTACCTTTACAAAATCCTACAGAATATTCCCGACCATCACTGCTATCAATTTCATTGTGTACACCTGATTGGCCTTGATGAAGAAGTGTGAATGCCTTTAAATGTTTAAATGATTTTTCTAAAATTTGCTCTCTATCAGATGAACCAATTAATATTCCATCACTATTAACTAAATTTACTCTACTCTTGGAATCTACAATCACTGCATCGATGATGTCGTAGATATAATCCCAATTAAATCTGGAGGTAATTACTCCTACAATTTTTCCATCCCAAGTAGTAACAGGAGCAGAAAAAGTCATAGTTAAAGCATTTACTGTATTTGATCTGTAGACATCACTGTAATAAACATTTCCTTGAATAGCATCTTGGAACCATTTTCTATTTGATTGATTTTGACCAATCAATTCCCTTCTTAGAGCTGAAGCTATAATTTTTCCAGTGGCATCTACTAAAAATGTATCATGATATACTTCATAGATTTTCTGAATCTTTGCAAGTAAATCACTGGCCTGAAAATTAAGATCTGATCCTGATTCAGTTGCTTTTCTAAAAACTGCCATTTGAGACCAAGCTTGAATATCACAAAATCTTTCAAAGAGCATACGATCTATTTTATCAGCAGCATCTCGAGCAGCATCACTCAAGCGGGCGGCCACTGTAGAAGTAACCGCTGTCTGCAAATCTTTAGTCGTCATATTTACTTTACTAACAAAAGCAACACTCTTTTCAGCTAATCCTCCAATTTCACCAGCAATCACTCCAAAACTTTCACCTTCTGTACCAGCAATACCTGCTTGAATGGCCGCATTTATGGCCAACATATTTGTTTCATGATTGGTAGTATTTATTTGATCAACCAATTCATTAATATTATGCATGCATTCGATAAGTTCATCATTTACTAATTCTGATTCAATTTTTTTCTTTATGCTCTTATCATTCTCATGATTGTTTATACTCTCAATACTTTCGGACTTTTCATTATCCTCTTCATATTCATATTCATTGTAGTTTGTAACACCATTGCGACTCACCCGATGTAATAGATGTTCATAATCAACATTTCCTAAACGAGAAAGAATCAACGCTGTCCAACCCTTTCCTTTATAAGTATTATAACCTTTCGTTTTAGCATAACCAGATGCTACAGGTGCTCCATTTCGAGCAGTCTCTATCGTGTATCCAGAATAACCACTCATAGAATCTTTACCCGCATCCAACCAGTTCATTGGCTCTCGATAAACACCAAGTCCACTGGTGTCTGTATTGGCCAACACTAATCCTTGCTTACTTATAATGTATGCTTGAACTGAATCATCATAGTGACCATTATCGATCATCTCCTGAGCATAATCCCAATTAAATCTAGTAGAGATTACACCAATACATTCTTTATGTTCATCTAATACAGGGACTGAATAACGAACTACAAATGCTTTGATATTCATATCCCAATCCATATCTGAAACATTTAATTCACCGGCCATCGCCGCCTTAAACCAATCAGTATCGCTAACATTTTGTTTACCAATTAAGTTAGGACGTTTTACGGAAGTAACAATTAATCCTTCTTTATCCACTAACACGATATCTGAATAGACATGATAGATGCTCATCACTTTATCTAGTAAATCTTTAACCCACTTCACTCTATCATTAGCAATTAATTTTTGATGAAGTTCATCTGCTGGTAATTTTTTAAAATCAAGTTCACTTCGTAATTTATTTACCTCATGCAGACACTTAATATTTGCTTCAAAAACTGCCCATGCTTGAACATCACAATTTCGTCCAAACAAATTTCTATCTAACTTATCTATTAAGTCTTCTGAAAGTTCATAGTATCTGGCGGCAGTAGATCTTAAAGCAACATTATGTAATTTTTTTACCAACTGACCTAATTTTTCACTTAACTCCACATTCCTCACCGCCTGAGTAAGAATTTGCTCGGCCACAATGGAGAATGAATCCAATCTTCCTCTGGTACGTGCTCCTTCAATGGCAGCATTGAAAGCAATCAAATTTGCCTTGCCATTAATTTGATCTAATATTTGAAGTGACTCACGCATTTTTGCACTTGCAGTTAATAGATTGGATTTATCCTTGATCTTTAAAACATTGTTATTGGATATTAAATGAAAATTAGATTTTTTCCTCATAGTAGTAAATCTCCTTACTGTGTTCCTGCTACATGTTACGTATTACTTGTTACATGTACGCTATTTTCTTAAAAAATTTTTTTATATGAATAACCACTTACACTAGTCGACAGTAACGGAGAAAAATTAATAGTTTTTTGAAAATTTTTATTCGTTGATCAGTTAAGTTGATCAATAAAGTACTGCTCTTAATACTGGAGGTAAATTATTGCAAGTTAGATTATCAGCTTGATATTCATCTAATTTAATTCTTAGATCACTTCGAAAGACAAAGTATTTAATTTTATAATTACACTTTAAGAATTCTTGTTCAATTTGATAGACATCTAAAATTTTTCTTACTGGAATATAATCGTGACCATTATGTTTAACTATATTTGAATATTCTTTTATGTTTGTTTTTTGCCATAGTGTACGATTATCATCAAGAATATAATTTTCATCAGCTGATTCAGCTGAATTAGTTGATTTAGTTGATTTAGTTGATTTAGTTGATTTATTTACAATGAAATTATCTTCATAAACCATGGTTTCTATCACTAAAGCTGCTTCTTCTTTTAAGTGATTTCTCACTTGTTGATAGTACGATCTCCTGTCTTCGTCATCTACTAAACAATGTAAACAATGATTATCAATTATTAGATCAAATTTACGATTACATTTACGATTACTATCAATTGAAAATGAGGTGACATCCATATTTAAAAAACTTAATCGTTGCCTGAAATCGTAATCGTAAGCAAGTGAACGTTGATTAGCAATATCAATGGCGGTTGCAGATACATCAATACCCCAAACATTAAAACCTTTGGCCGCCATCCAAAATCCTAAATCACCAATACCAATACCTATTATTAAAACATCATAGGGAATATTATCATTATTATGAATATTATTAAGATGACGAAACATCGGCATGGAAAAAATTTTTTCAATAAATTCATAGGAATTTTGCTGATCTTGCTTTAAATCATGCTTTTGATCTTGTTTTTTTTCCGCATATAACTTTCTATATGTTAATTCATAGTTATTGTAATATTTCATATTGCAAGTTACATTATTAACTTAAAGAAAATCACTGCTAATGTAAAAAAAGCAAGTAATAGAAAGAATGGAATGCAGATAACTACAAACATATAGGCCAGTGAGAATTTATAATTGTTTTTTAATCCAGCATACAAGTAAACAAAAAATGCTATCTTCTGCGCTAAATTTCCTATTACTGGAATCGGACAAAAAAGATAGGAACAAAACAAATTAGCGATCACATCATCTCTAGATCTAACATTTTCATGAATGCCACTCAATCTAACCATAAAAGAGATTATTGCTTCCATTATTAAAGCATGAATAAATGCAATCACCGGGAAAAAAATTGCATATACTGCTCGAAAAAAGACAATTGAAAAGGCCACGATAGGCATTATCTCTTTTTCACTAGCTCCACCCTTAAAAATAAGTATTAGTTCTTCAAATGATCCTAACTCTCTTACAAAACCTTCATAGGAGATATTTAAGAAAATAATAATTAAAAGCGACTTTAAGATTACAAATATCCAAGCAATTGCAATTGCAGGCCCAAGATGTAGTGTTGGAACATTTTCGTATTCACATTCACATTCACCATCTAGTTTTTCTTCACGTCTTGGTAAATCTCCTAAACGTATTTTTCTTAAATAACTTTGATATTTAAAAGGGTGGGCCGCAAATAATAAATAGCTCTTTATATATCCTCTCATATTTTAATTTTTCTCCGTCAATAAATAAAAAAATGTGGCCAAATTAAAATTTAAATTAAAATTAAATCTTTTAGGCATAAGGTAATGTAAACGATACCCTTCCGTCAAATTACTTACAATAATTTCATCTGCAACAATATTAATCCGTAGTATTAATTGATTAATTTTAAGCTCTATTCCTGGACTATCATTGGCTATCTGTTTAAATGTATCACTCAAAAGCGATACTCTTTGCGCCTCTTTATATTCTCCATTACCAGAAAGAAAATTCCATAGCCATTCCCATGCTTTTTGTTTTGGTACATATCTAATATTTTGTTTACCCTTAATTAATTTTTTAAAATTAAATTTAGGGTTATTATTTTGATTATTCGGATTATTAAGATTATTAAGATTATTAAGATTATTAGGCAAATGATAGAGTGCTATTATTTCCCCACTATCAAATTTAATTTCAAAATCAATCATTTGAACTTTATTTTCACTTATAGTGTTTGAATATAGACCGCCATTTAATTGTACAAAATTTATAACTCTCTTATCCCAAAAATCTTGAACATTTAAAAAAAAGATCTTGGCATCACTCTCTGATAATTCAAAGATATTATTACTAATATTAGTTTGTAAAAAATAACCCTTTCTCGAAACTGCTTTTACACTTTTTATTTTCATTTCTTTATATAACTTCATCTCAACTCTTCTAAACTTATTCCCCTTTAGAAGATCTAACTTAATAGTTGATACTAGATCACCACCTACATCTACTCCTACATCGATATCTTTAAAATAAATATCTTCTCCGGCCAAATCTAATAATCGCTTTTTTATTTCTAACAACTCATCCGTTTTATATTTAAGTCCCTTTATTATCTCTGGAGATGTAACCACTTCATTACTTGCATTCCACTTTATATAAAATGTGCGATTAATCTTATTGCTGATTTCCATATTTTGAATATTAAAATCTGCGATTTGATCATGGAGATAATGTTTAGAAAATATCTTCTTATCAAAAAAATCGCTTGCTCTCTTTAAGAGAATAGTTTTTATGTTTTGATAAGATTCTTGTTTTATATCTTCTTCATTAGTATAAAGTCCACTTTTGGGAGCTTCATCTTTTACTATCGCCCAAACTACAGATGCAGCTGCGGCAGTGGCCGCAGCTGCAGATTTTTTGATCTCGACATAAAATGTCTCATCAAAAGATAAGCGCTTACCCAATGTATAGGTAGTACGTAATCCTAAATAATCAAAATAAAAAATTATTGCTTCATCAGTAAAAATATCGGTCCTCTTTAATCCTTTAATCTCCTCCTCACTTAAATATCTTTCAATTTTTAATTTCGAAAGTGTCTCTAACATATTTTGAATATGAGCTGAATCGGCGGCATATCCTCCACCCTCTTTAATAAAAAAACACTTGTCATTAATTGTTAGTGGGCCCTTTTTTGTTTCTATTCCCTTTTCACAAGAACCACTTTTTAAAAAAAAATTCTTCATGGAAATTGCATCAATATTTTGCAAAGTAATTCTAGGATCCAAAAAAGCAAATTTTATTCTCTCTTCTCTTAATTTCTCCACTCCTCTCTTTTCTTCAAAATAATAAATCAAGAGTAATATAATAGATAACAAAGCAAATAACATCAAATTAACTTTCATAATTTGCTTCGTCTCCTATAGAGATAGATGGCAGTAACAATTAGTGAAAGTGGTGCTACTACTAATGAAAAGTAAAAAATTATCCCTAGCTCTTGAGAACTCAAAAATGTTGGACTCTCTTTGGTAAGTGGTCGATCTTGAGAAATTGAAAACTCTTCATCGCAAACATAAGCTAAACTATTTAAAAATAAATTAAAATTTGCTTTGTAATTAATATAAACATTGCTTACAAAAGTGGAGTTTGCAAAACTCACTATCTTCAGCTTTTTATTTTGTTCAGATACACCTTCTACTGCTATCGCTAGAGGAATTGGTCCGGGAATATCTTTTCCCTCATCAAATTTAAACTTCATTTTCATTATTTCATCCATACTACTTTCGGCCCAACTATTAGGAAAATCTGAAGTCAATATTAATGGCGAAACATCATATTTATCTTTTACTTTTTGATCACTATTTATAGTCATTCCTACTGCTAAAGGAAAAAATGTTTGGGCATCAAATCCTTTAGTAATTGGATGTTGATTATTATATTTTACAATTAAAGGCACCGTAAACTTAGAGCTATCCACATAGCTAGAAGTATCTATTACTAAAAAATTGTTAAAATTAATTCCTCTACTAGTAAATATTTGAGTAAAATCAGAGTGTGGATATTTAGCAAAGATTGGATCTATTGCCAAAAGCAGATGTCCTCCATTATTTAAATACTCATCAATCTTATTTATCTCATCCTTATAAAGAGCAAGTTTTGGTCCCCAGATTATAATGGCACTTGCATTAGAGGGAATTATTGGAATTGTGGTTAAATTAAGCTCTATCAAATCATATTGATTTTCAATCATCATGGTTTTTAAATAAGAAAATCCTTCGGGTCTCTCATTTTCCAGGTTTGCTTGCTGATGACCTTTAATAAAATAAACTAGTGGATTATGATTTTTTATCACTTTTAATAGCGCTTTAGTAATCGCCGCCTCTGAAACCTCCAATGCCTGAGCACGACTTTTATTGTATTCCACCACAATAGTTCCATATTGTTTTACATTATATTCACTTACTATTGCTGGTTTAATATCAGGATCAATCAAATCAATGGAAATATCTCCTTTATATAGACGATAGAGTTCTAATAATGGCAACACATTATCTTTATCAACTCTTCTTACAAATGCTTTTATAGATAGTGGCCCTTTGATTTGTGAAACTATCTCTCGTGATTGTGAAGATAGTGAGTTAAGTTTCTCTTTGGTTAAATCCCATTGCTTATTGTGTTTAAAACCAAGATAATTAATAAGACCTAAAATAAAAAAAAGTAATATGGCGGTAATAACAGTGGAAGTAAAATTTTTAAATTGAGTACTATTAGTATATACCAATAATCTTTCTCTATGTTGAAGCATCAGAAGCAAAGTCATTCCTATAGCAGTTGCTGAGAGGGAAATATTAAAGACAAAAAATTCCGGAATAACAATCCAACAAACACAACTAGTAATATAGAGTAAAATATTAACAAAATATAAGATATACTTTATTGCTGCTTTCATATTAATTATCCATTGCTATGTTTACCAACTTCTTGAATCAAGCACTTTATGAGTTAAAAAGAGAAAAAATCCAACAAAAGTGCCATAATAAATAAATGCTGAAAGATCTATTGTTCCATTAGTAAAGGTTGCCAGATGCGAGGATACTCCAAAGTAGGAGATTATCTGGGATAACATAAAATTAGTCATAACATTTGCTGATTGGGAAATAATAAGTAAAAAAATTAAGATACAAAAAGTAATTAAAGCACAAACAATTTGATTTTCTGTAATACTAGAGATAAAAATTCCAATCGATAAAAAGCACATAGCATTTAATATACTTCCAATATAGGTTGTAATTATTACTGGCCAATCAGTATACCCTGCTATTGCTAATATTAATGGAAAAATCATCGTAAGCAACATCATAAAAAATATAACTGTAAATCCACCTAAAAATTTTCCGAGTATGATATCCAAATGAGTTAACTTCGATGCCAATAACAGATCAATGGTATGATCACGCTTCTCCTCCGTAAAGAGTCGCATAGTTATAAGTGGAATAACTATTAAAAAAAGAAAATTCATATTTCCAAAAATAGGTCTGATTATAGCACTAGTTAATGATACACTATAATTTTCTTTTGAAATAAGTAGTGAGTGAAAGAAAATCCAACCCATCAAAAAAATAAAAAAAGCTGATAATAGATAAGCAGTTGGTGAAAAAAAGTATGCATTAATCTCTTTTTTATATAAGCAATATATTCTAGCAATCCTCGCAAACCTAGCAAAATTAATTCGCATTCTCATTCTCCTTCACCATTTTTAAAAAAATATCTTCTAATGTAGAAGTTTTTTCTTTTTGATGAATCTCATCGATGGCCCCACTTATTAGCGCACGACCATTATTAATAACAGTTATGTGGGAGCAAATATTTTCTACCTCATGAAGTAAATGAGTGGATAATAAAATAGTATGATCACCCTTTAAATTTAAAAACATCTCTCGAATATCAATTACAGAAGTTGGATCAAGTCCTACCGTTGGTTCATCAAAAATTAAAATATTTGGTTTATGAACTAACGCCATCGCCATTCCAACCTTTTGCTTTTGACCTTTTGATAAATTACCTATTAAACGCCCACTAATACTTTCAATTTTTATTTTTGCAATTATCTCCTCTACATTTTTTTTTATTCTATCTCGATCCACTCCAAAAATCTGTGCTACAAATTTTAAATAATCTTTAACAATCATCTCTTGATAGAGCGGAGGATTTTCGGCCAAATATCCAATTTGTCCTCTTACTTCATAGGTTCCAGAAGTTTGTTTAAGCAAACCAGTTAAGATCTTCATGGTGGTTGTCTTTCCTGCTCCATTTGCTCCTAACAAACCATGAATGGTTCCAGCATTCACTTCAAAGGACAATCCATCTAAAGCATTAACCCCAGGATAATATTTTTTTAAATCTTCAACCTTCAAAGATATTTGTTGTTGTGTTTGAAGAGACATCTGATGTGATGACATTAAAACTCCTTACCTAATTTCAGCGCAATTGAATATCTCAAATCATCAAAGTTATTATCATAAACTCGTTCTCTCTCCATTAAAATTGAAACTATATAATTATCTCTATCCTTTTCATCATATACTAAAGCAACGGCCGAAACATCATTACTTTGTTCAAAATGACTTTGCATACTAAATCTCATCTTAAATCCAAACATCCAATAATTTCCCACCTTATTATTAAAATCAAGATTATTAGGAAAAAGTATTCCCATTTCAGCTATTCCCCACAAAGAAAAATATGGCCCTTTATGAAAAATAAATCTCTCCAAATTAAGTGATAAATAAAAATTATTCTCTCTAATTATTCGTTCCTCATTATTATTATTGTGAACAATAAATCTTACTCTCTTAAAACCAAACTCCGGACCTATAATCCATTTGTCACCAAAAATTCTATTTACCCCTAGACTAAATAATAACATCAGCGAGCTCTCATCTTTTTTAGATGCAAACATCTTGCTACCCTTAAGTGAAATATATGGCCACCATTTAACATCATATGGATATTGAAATACAAGATCGTAACCAATATATCCATAATGATCATTAACACTATTAGCAGAGTCAAGAATCAACTTCTCTGATCCAACACCAGTACTAATCATCACTTGATAACGAGTTTTCTTAATAAAAGAATTTTCATCAACTATCTTTTCCGTTTTATTAGAAGCCTCATTCAACTTTGTTGCCTTTTTTAATACTTGAGTTTTCTCCTCAGCATAACCTGCATCTAATTTCACCCAGATAACAAAACTAACTACTAAAGAAAATATTATTTTAAATTTAATCTCTCTTTTCATTCTAAATTCCCCCTACATTCCCTTATTTTAAATCCTATCTCATCAGTACACTAAAGATCAATTTCAATTAAAGATTAATTAAAAGATTAATTATAGTTTTATGCTTTCTTTTGACTCTCCGATAAGAGTTTATGAGACAAATAAACAATCTAAAAAAATTAATATACGATGCTGATACTATCATACTCACCACCCACATAATCCCTGATGCTGATGGTATCGGAGGTCAAGTTGCTCTCTATCAAGCACTAAAGCTCTTAGGTAAAAAAGTTTTTGCTGTTAACGAAGAACCATTACATCAGCGTTGGAAAAAAATATTCAAAGATCTATCTCCAGTCTCTTATAAAAAATTTAAACAAGAATTTAAACAAGAATTCAAGCAAGATAAAAAAAATAAATGTAATAAGTGTAATGCTATTGATCTCTTTATTCTCATTGATGCCAATTCAAGTGAACGAATCGGTCATAGAATGCAAAATCTATTAGGCATTTCAAAAAAATTTATATGTATCGATCATCATCCACTTTCCCTCATCAACAAAACAAAAAATACAACTCACTTTATTGATAGCACTGCCGCTGCTACAGCTGAAATAATTGCTAAATTAATCAAACATCTGCATATTAAATATAGTAAAGAGATGGCCCTAGCACTCTATTCAGCAATTATCATAGATACCTCTAGCTTTCGCTATCCCAATGTTACTTTTCACACTCATAAATTAATTAGTGAACTATTAAAGACTGGAATAAATCCTGCAGTAATCTATGATCAAATTTATGGTGCCAAATCTCCAAAGCACTTTCAATTATTAGGAAAAATACTTGGCAATGTTAAGATCACCTCTGATCAACAGATCGCTTATCTGATAATTCCACAAAAATTGCTGGGTAAATATGATGTTGACGAAGAGGACACCTACTCTTATATAAATTATCTATTGGTTTTAGATAAAATAAAAATAGTTTGTTTATTTAGAGAATTAAAGAGACCCAAAGGATATATAAAATTAAGTATTCGCTCTAATTTTCAAAAAGAGCATTTAGATGCAGGAAAAATGGCCGCAAATCTTGGTGGCGGTGGACACAATCATTCAGCAGCAGCTATAATAAAAGGATCACTAAATAAAGTAATCACTCAAACTTTAGTCAAAATAAGAGGGATAATATTAGATTTATAATAAATGCGAGTAGAGATCATTCAAAGAACCTTCCATCTGATCTAACATCTTTTGATTAAATAAAAACTTATTTCCATTATATGCAGTCGCTGATTTTCGAAGTGCTTTGATTATTTGTCTATAAATTTTGTAATGCTGATTAAGCTTTTGGCGATCATTTTCATATGTAATCACACTAATTTCTACCTCTGAAATAAATTGAATGGCCAAGTCTCTTTGCTCTTTCATATGTTCTTGTTTGGATTTTTTATTACTATTATCAAATTTATATTGCATAGATTGATCTTCATTCGGAAAATTGAGTGTAATTGTTCCTGATGTTCCAGTTAATCCATATATACCCTTATTAAAAGCAATTTTTATATTTTCTTTTGATATATCTTTTCTAGTTGTACTCCAAGTTAGTAAATCTAAAACAGAATTTTCTACACCTTTTTTTAAATTATCAGCAACATTTAAAATATTTTTAATATTGTTTTGAAAACTTGGACTAGTAAGTGGGTAAGAAAGTACATTACAAGTTGTACTAATACCATAACCAGTAACTGCACCGGCCATTCCTCCAACTATTCCGCCAATCACAGTCCCTACACCCGGAGCTACCACACTTCCAACAGCACCACCAACTACACCTCCTACAGCACTACCAACAATTCCACCAGTGCCTTTTATAACTCCAGATACAAATGCTCCTCCTCCACTTCTACCAAGATCCAACATATTTTTTTTAAAACTTTTCTTAGATGCTAGTTGTGATATAAACTCCACATTATTTTTACGATCACTAACACTTAAATTTTTATTTCCATTTTCATTCTTATTTTCATTCTCTGCTAATTTACTTAACTCTATTATATACTTTTTTGCTTCTCTATATGTGCTAGATTTCTCATTTAAACATTCAATGTTTTGTTCTAACATTTTAACCTTTTCACTATTCAAATTAGCAATACCATATTGTATCCCTTTTTCTTCTTCATATTTTGTATAAACTAAACCTTTCGTTAACCTAGCACAACACACCTTTAATTCATCAAGAAATTTATTACGTACTATATGTTTTTTTCCATCTGTACCTTTATAATTTTCTTGTAATGAAACAATCTTATTATATAATTTCCTTGTTTTATACAAAAGCATTTTGGTATTAGTTTTATAAGCTTTTTCTAAAATATTTTTAGCAACCTCTTTGGTATAAGGTAATGGGATTTTTACTAATTTCCAAATTCCCTCCAATGGTTTTTTATCGACAAAATCTTCAATGGCAGATACAACATTTTCAGATGTATCTTTAAACAATTCATCTCTGTTATTTTTTAAATAAAACTTATCCTTCTTAATAGCTTTTTCAAACTGTTTTAATGTTGGAAAATCACTGTCATCAGCTTTTTTATCCGCATACGCATTTATTGAAATTGTAAAACAAAAAACAAAAGAAAAAGAAATTACTGATAAAACTGATAGTATTTTAAAAATTTTATTTTGATAATATTTTGGTGAAACTAACTTTATCATTTGATTATCCTCACAAGTTAATCACATATATTTATGTCTACATTATTCTACCTCTAGTGTGCTTCTCTTATTTAATCTATTTTTTGATTATCTTTTGATTATCTTTTGATAATTGAATTTCAAGTAGATAAATTATCATTAGTTGTTTTTTAATTAGTAAATATTCCTTCTTTGCGTGTATTTTTTTTGTCAAAAAAATTAAATAAATTTAATTTAGAGGATCAAAATGGTGTCTATATAAAATCAAAATAAGCTCTATAATCAAATCATACACCTATTGCTTAAACTGACTAATTTCAAAGGGGAATGTTGATGATTCATTGTACTTTACAATATCTTAAACTCTTACTCTCACCATTTCTTTTACTCTCATTACTATCCTCATTATTTTCATTATTTTCTTGCGCTAATCCCGATTCCTCCGCTCCTAAATTCACTGACCTTAGCTCTCTTCGTTTTGGACAATTCAATTCCGTTCAACAAATTACAGATTCTATTGAAGTATCATGTGCTAATAACTCTGACTCAACTTCATGTTCTCCCTCAGTAGGAATGCTCCTAGGTATAATGAGTAAAACTGACACTGATCTTTATTCTTGTACTTCGTTTTTACTATCAAATGGATTAATAGTTACCAACAGTCATTGTATCCCTAGCGATTTAAAAACTGCAAACAACAAGAACAATTGTCTAGGACGAATAAAAATATTTTTTCCTGCAGCTGGAAATTATCCTGCAGAAAATTTTGATTGTGCTTCAATTGAATTTGCAACAAAAACAACTAACAAAGATAAATCTTCTTCATATGAATATCCTGACTATGCACTTATTAGATTAAAAGGACAGGTAAATCGCCTTGGCCTAGAACCTTCAAGAGAAGGATTTATTGATAATCAAATATATCATGTTTATAAAATCACTACCTCGAGTAGTGATACAAAAATCTTAGGAACACTTGAGGATATCACTTGTAAAGCAAGATTACATACACTTATTGTACCAAGCTCTTCTAATCCATTAACCTGGCTTTCTGCACTCTCTGATTGTAAAACAACTCTTAGTAATTCCGGATCCCCTGTTGTTGATCAACAAGGAAAAGTTCACGGAATTATTTACGCTAGTCCCGGAATAGAAGGAGACAACGATGCTTATGGATCAATCATTGATATTCCATGGAAAAATTGGCTGATTGATGGCACTAATGAAATGTCCAAGATCACCTCTGTAACTAATTTTGCATGTCTACCTCTCAGTGGTTATTCACCAACAAAAGAAGAACTTCAAAAATGTAATCAAACATCGTTAGATGATTCAAATGCCAATACTAATAATTTCTTTACAAAACTTATTGAAGATGCCAATAATACTCTTACTCAATGGATGAAGACAACAGGATATACGAGCGTCGGCTGGGATGGAATAGTCTATGCTGTAGAAGTTGATGATAGATCATTTCCACTATTAATTATACCTATTCCTAAGTGTTATACTAACGAACTAAATGAAATGAGTAAAACTTTTGATTTAACCGTGGTCCAATATCTTATAGGACTAAACCATTACTGGCAACTTACCTCTAAAAACAAAGATTATATCACTTTTAAAAGTGTTCAATTAAAGATGACTTTTGATTTTATAAAAAAAGATAATGGCCAAGAAAAAGCAATTGTCACATCACAATTAGAAATGCAAGGAGAGAACACTTCAGAACAGGAATCATTAAATCTTTTTAAGGCAGAAATAGAAAAAAACCTTCCCAAGGAAATGAGTCCTTGTTCTTAATTACATTATGATAAAAAAATTTATTCGCTCAAAAATTATTCTTATTGGTACTATAATTTGTATCTTTCTTTTAATTTTAAATATTCCAACAACTGTAAAATATGGGGTAAATTATCAATTGAGTTCCTATCAAATTCCCCTCTATCTTAAAACATTAAATTTTTTCTATCGTCACTACAACTATAAGTTTTTAGTCAGAAGAATTATTAACGAAAAATCAACATCACAAGCACAAGTTAAAAATATTCTTAATTGGACCTATCAAAACATCCGACCAGTTCCTAAAGGTTTTCCAATTAAAGATGATCATTTATGGAATGTTATCATTAGTGGGTATGGCGCCAAAGACCAAATCTCAGATGTCTTTGCAACCTTATGCAACTATGCTGGATTTCGAGCATTCTACACTTTAAATCCAGATGGTATTTATAATCATACTAAAGACAATCCTTATCCTACTTATGTAGAAATAAGCAATGAGTGGCATATATTTAATCCTAATCAAGGAATAGAAATTTCTATATCAGAAAATGACCGTAAAAAATTAGAAAAGATTAGCTTTAACTATCTTGAAAATCACTCCAACAATCAAACTCCATTCTATCGTATACTGT
This sequence comes from Oligoflexia bacterium, assembly GCA_015232355.1. Lineage (GTDB taxonomy): Bacteria > Bdellovibrionota > Bacteriovoracia > Bacteriovoracales > Bacteriovoracaceae > JADFZW01. Next base: position 57,039 of record JADFZW010000015.1, on the reverse strand, counting down.
ATTATTTAAACAAGTTGATTTCACGTATATAGTTTCTACTTTATTCTTTAACTACTCTATTTTTTGCTCTTTAACAAAAAATTTCCATGGCCCAAAATCTTTTTTTAATCTCTCTTCTAATTTTTGCTGTTCACTTTCAAAATATAAATCTTTACGATATTCTCCTATCTGATTGCCAATATATGAACAGGGGATGCTCAATGGCAAAAGTGGAAGTTCAAAGAAGAGTGATATTCCAACTGGGACAATAGATTTTTTTATATTGCTCATCCATCTATCTATCCAATTAACCTTTTCTGGTGTCTCCTTAGTATTATTTTGAACCTCCGTTGAGTCTTTAGAAGAATCCTTAGACGAATCATAATAACCTAAACGATTAAGTACTCCTATTGTAGATAATGGTAAAAACGCAAGAGAATTAAACAACCAACTTGAATAATCTTTTTTATTAGAAATTACTTCATCATGTGCAAACACGCCACCAAAGCTAATAATATTTTTCAAAAAATCCCAATATGATTTATCTACAACAATACCTTCTACATTGGTCAAACACATTTCAGTTATTTTTTCTTTATCAACTTTTCGTGTTTCCTTTTTTATTTCAACTTCACTATTTAATTTTTTAATTTTAGTGCGAATTGTACTCTCCATGATTTTTCCAACCCATTTAGTGTTTTCTACATCCTCTTTGCTTTTAGAGTCTTTTATTGTCTCTAATGTTTTCATAACAGTATCTTGAAAGTCGGAGTTTATTAATCTCATATTACAAACAATAGATGGATCCGAAAAACTCATCACATTGAAAATAATATCATCAGGTAAAATATTCTTATTGGCAATGTAGGATGTTTTTATCTTAGAATCAACATCACTTTCATTAGATGCAATCGCAATTCCACCAGTTACAGTTACAATTACAAATGCAAATACGACTACAAATAAAATTACAGCTGTCACAATTACAATCTTTTTTTGAAAATATCTCATATCTACTCCAAACCAAATATATTTTTTTTCCAATACATTTTTTATCAATTTAATTATATGTCAGCATAAGTATCAACTTACTAAAATAAATTATTATTATTTTTCTTTTTCCATTAAATCAACTAGTTAAGAAAACAATAAAAATAAATTATTTACAAACAAAATATACAAAAATATAGGGCATACTCAATAAGCCATACTCAATAAGTCAGGGTAAATAATAAAATTCAGCAAGGAGAATAACCGTATCGGCAAACAGGAACAACATTAATTTCTCAACATGCTTTTAAATTTCTGCATTTAAACCAGCATACAAAAATTCAATATGGCGATGTCTATAGCTGTAATGTTTTAAAGAAATATCTTGACCTTTATATCCACCAACTACTAATCCAAGAGCAGGATAGTGGATAGATTTGAAAGGATTTTTATTACTAATAGCTAATTGAATATGAATAGATGTATCGTAATGTAAATTACCATACTCCTCTATTCCTACTGCTACCATTGGTGAAAATTGATGAGCAGATAGCGATGCTCCTATTGGATAATATTCTAAAAAAAGCTCGCCCGCTAATGGTTTCATATATGGATCTGAACCAGCATATACTCGCGGACCACCTCCAACACGCAATCGATCTTCAACATCAAAAACATATCGAAGAGCTATTATTTCATAACCAACATTAGGGCCAAAGAGTTTTAGATCTGTAAGATTATCTGAGGTATGTCCTGATTGATGAGTCCAAGAAAATGCTAATCTGGATTTTGCTGAGAAGAAGAGATCATAAGATAATCCTACTCTTGCATCTACAGTCTCTGTAAAGAGTGTAGAAAAACTACCACTAAATCTAAAAGTAGCGGCAGAAGAACCAAAAAGAATCAATTGCGGTGTCAACTTACTATTTTCAATCTCAAACAAAGGAATAGCGGCGGCAATCGCTGCAAAAGCACGCCTCGAATCTAGTACAACAACAGATGAGTGCTGATCAATAAATAATCCACTTGTTGTTATCTGATGATGTCTCGAACTGGGAACTAACTTAAATTTAAAATCAGTTTTAGCTACACTCTCATTTTCATTTTTACTTTCATTGGCCAAAACACAATTAAGTGTTACTACCAGTAATAAGCATAAAAATATTATTTGATTAAAAAGCGAGTACATATCAATCCTAAAGCAAGGGCCACTAGATGTGCTACATCCAACAAATTGTGGGATATAAATATAATATAACTCATACTCAAGATAATAATTAAAAATAAAAGTGATTTAGTAAAGCGAGTACAAAGTACCAGCGAACCTAATAAAGAAAAAATTCCTAAATTATAATTAGTAAATGAAGATTGCATAAAGTTCAAATTAAGCATTGGAAAAATATTTTTTAAAATGGTATCCCCTAACAACAATATTATCGGATTGGCCAGCAAGGTGCCAGCAAGATAACAACTTAATAAAATCGATCCTCCTAACATTATCTCCAATGGACCACCAATTATTAATAGTACACCAATATCCGCATTGGTTGTACCTGCAAACATCACAAGCTGGGCCAAAACTAATGCTATAGTAACTTTGATTCTATAGACAAGTTGTAACCAACTAGTAGGAAAATTTTTAGTTATGATCTTTTTAGATAGTAGAAACTGCAACTTTTCGAACACACTTTGCAACTTAAGAATATTAAAAATCATTTTTGATAACGATGAACTAACACCATTAGGATATAATATTTTTGTTAATCCAATCGATTCCTTGAGCGCAAATGATCCCGAAGAACAAAGTAAATACTGTGGTTCCCAATAGGATGGCGCAAATTTATTTTTATATTCATATAAAGTTTTAAAGTTATAAAAAATATTCGCATAGTTAAAAATTAACGGTGCAATTTTCATATACATAGAATGTTTAGAAGTAGAACCTTCTAAAGGCAGAAGATTAGCAAGCGGAGACATTCCTAGTGTAATCTCCTTTGCACCTTCATTATGAAAAAATTCTATTGCATTAATAATAAGTAATTCGGTAGTACCTGGAGGAGCGTTTTTTAGACGTAAAATATCTACCAAGTACCAACCACCACGAACAGGAATTGGTACTGCACTTAAAAATCCCAAAACAGTATTATTTAAAGAAATTTTAAAATATCTCTTTTGCTCCGACATCAACCAAGGATCTAAACGATTTAAAAAAGCCAGGGGCGCACTCTTTCTGCTATTAAGCCACTCTGCCATTATTTTCTTACATTGAGAAAAATTATTAAAATCTAAATCCTTTGCTATAAAATTTTCCACCTTAACATCTTTTGCGGCCAAGCGTTTTGCTACCTGGATACGATCAAGTAATTCATCCTTAGAGTGTTTAAAATTTTGAAGATCAATCCATGGCTCACTTCCTAAAGGAATAACCGCGTACCCACATGAACATGCCAACTCTGCAACTGCTTTAGATGCTGGAAAAATGATCGCCACTTTTCCTTTTTTCTCACTCTCCTCTTTAAATAACTGCAATGCTTTTTCTGTTAAAGATGGTGCACATAAAGGATTTCCAGCACCAGCTAAAACATATTTGTTTTCACAGTAAGGAATAATGATATCATTTAACAACCAATATTTATATCCATTATAAAGAGTTAGAAAAGATATACTACTAGTCCCATAATTGTGAACTGCATTCCACACTGATTTCCAAATTAAATCCTTATCTACGCTTATTAATGATTGGCCCAATATTATCGTTCCTTTCTAAAAATTCCTTTATCTTTTATAATTTTATAATGATTCCTTTAATTGTTTTAATTGCGGATGATGTGGACAATACAAAGTTGCCAGATCTAAAATCTTCTTTCTTTTTTCTGTAGCTGAAATACACTGGCAAAGTTTTAAATAAGCATGAGGAGTACATGGATTGCCGGCCAATGCTCGAAAGTATAAAACTTCCGCCCCCGGATGCTTATTCATATGATATAAATCACCAGCAAACTGATGACGTTCCCATCTGTTAGAATCAATTCGATCAAGTTTTCTTAAGACTTTACTTGCTGAACCTTTTTTACCTTTCTTGATAAATTCAATTCCCTTTGATAACTCCATCTGAAATTCTAAATTCTTCAGCAATCTTAGTGAGAGAGCTTTTTGAATATTGTACCAATGCTCTTTATTATTTTCCTTATTGCCAACTATATGTTCAGAGGTAGTATCTATCTCAAAAAATAGATCACAATGTGTTCGTAATATATCTATTATCAATGGATCTCTAGATAAGCAGACGGAAGGAATAGTAGAACCTAATGGAGACTTTCTAAATTTTACAAAGGTACTCCAATCAGGATTTTCAAATGTTACTGGATCTAAAACAATGGCGCCGATTTTATACCCATATTCTTCTGTTAAGGATGGCAACTCCTCTACAGAACTCGCTAATATAATTTTTTCCCAATGAGTATTGCTGTTTACTAACAAATTAAAATCATCATTTTTTGATTTTGTGATTAATACTAAAAATTTTCTGCAAGATTGGCGACGTTGATAAGCTGCCAACACAGCACTCTTAAGTTGAATTAGACCAAAAGGAAGTGTGAGAACATTATCCATTCTAGATAAAAAATCACTACTCTTATTTTTTGATCTTTTTATTAAATTTTTAAGCGAATACCACAAACTATGATCAGTGTTAATTAGCAAAAGTGGAGTTAGATCCAAATTTGATCTACACGATAATAAACGCAAAATAGAAGAATCCAATTCGTCTTTCTCAGTACTACTAGTGCTAATAGTGCTACTAATATCACTACAACTATAGTTGTACTCTGAAATCAACAAATCAACTTTGCGCTTTTCCCTCGAAACAAAATAGTCGGCCTCTTCGACGTCCATTGCCTCTAAAACAGTATTATATCCCAACATCCGAAGCATGCTCGATATATTTTGTCTAGAAAACTTGTTTTTGTATATAACTATTGCCATCATAAATATATAGATAAATAGTAATGGAGGTAAATTTGAATCGCAATAAAATTAATAAATGGGCAATTTACGCCTATAAATTTTTTCTAACTTTATTTATCTTTTCTGCAACTGCAATTGCAATTGCAAATGTAAATGTAGCTGCAAATGCAGTTACAGACCCATATGGAGAAAACTCCTTTCCCTATGATTCCGATTTGGGAGGAATAGATTCTCCATACTCTGAAAAATGGCAACAGGTGTTTTCCTCTACAGATTCATTCCCTATAAAAAATTCAAATTCTCTCCTTCTCGATCTTCGATGTATAACTACTGCCGACAATGATCTCTTCATTGGAGTCGAACAACGAATGGACATCAATGCTCCTATTTCCAAAGTATTTAGCATTATAAGTGATTTTAAAAATTATCAAAATTTATTTCCAGGATTCAAAGATATTCATATAGTATCTAATGATCGCAATCGCTATTTACTTCATTGGGAACAAATCATACCAATATTTTTCATCCCCAATATTAAGTATGAGATGATTTATCAAATAAATCCTATTCCAATAACTACAACTGCTACTGTAACTACTACTACCACAACAATCGCAGTTGCTACTAAAAGTGCATCTAAAACGGAATCCACCACCACTACCAACACCAGTGAAAAAAAATCATGGCTCTTTCGATATCAGTTAAAAAATAGAGGAACTATTTTAAATAGTGATGGCTTTATTTACATTCGTGAAAAAGATGCAAACACAACAGAGTACTGGGAGCAAGATTACTTTGATGCTAAATGGGGAGTTGCTAAAGTTTTGGGCAAAGATCGTATTTGGAAAGACGCGGTCACCGATTTGGCCATATCTGATTTTGCAATAAAGATCAAAGCAGAAAATCCAGATAAAGAATATAAAATCATCCAACAAGATGCTCAAAAGATGGCCGCAACGGCAGCAGAGAATGCATGCAATTTTAATAACAAATAAAATTAAAAATAAATAAATAGAGAAAAATAAAAATTATGAATAAAATATTATCATCCACACCTGCAAATTTAAGATTAACCAAAACCGCCCACTTAGTTAAATATAGCGATTTAAATCATCATGGTACACTCTTCGCTGGAAAAATGTCAGAGTGGTTAGTGGAGACATCATTTATCGCAGCAGCTCGTTTTCTCGGACGCCCTGAAGATATTGTCTGCATACAAGTTCATGGAATTAAATTTACAAAACCTGCAAGACGAGGAGATTTAGTAGAGATACAAACTCAAGTAGGACACGTAGGAAAAAAAAGTATTACCGTGATTGCAAAGGCATATTTAAATACAAACGTCGAGGTTGTTATTGACTGTAGCGCAACCTTTGTCAGCGTAGATCAAAATGGTCACTCCTATGAGCACGGATTAAAATTACCTCAAGATTACATAGATTCCCATAGTGATATTTGCGAAAAAGCAGAGCGTATCTATAATAAAAAATGAAGTTCCGGATAATTGTTGACGGTTATTGACAGCTATTTACTTCCATTATAGTGTTTGATCCAAGAAAAAAACAAAAGCTTTAACAAACATTTTGAGAGGTAAATTTTATGTCTGCATTTCTTGATACTATTCTTCTTTTAGCACTTCCGGCCTCAGGCAAATCAGAAACTCGTCGTTACATGGAATCTTTAACTCCTGATCAATGTAAAAACGATATGTGTATGGGGCCAACACTTCAGCTAGATGATTATCCTTATGTTCATTTCATGCACAGAATAGATGATGAACTTAAAAAACGCGGATGGAATTATATCTTTTATGGTGGCCCTGAAAGGCCTTTCCTCGATGCCTTCACATGGGGTACATTAATTGAATTATTAAATGAAGATTACGATGATCTTTTAAAAAACAAAATCTATGAAGTTCCTTCAGCAGCACAATTCCTTTTTGATCGTCTTGACAATGCTATGGCGAAGGTGGGACTTGAACGCCAAATGGATAAAATACCATACGGCATTCGTAGAGATGTAGCAGAAGCAATGGAAGCTGAAACACGTGAGCACTTGATTGAAAAAAATAAAGTAAGTGCGCAAGATAAAACTGGCAAAACAGTAGTAATTGAAATGGCCAGAGGAGCAGTCAATGGATCAGCATTTCCTGTCACTCCTCCAAATGGATATCAATATTCAATCACTCAATTCTCTCATGATATTCTTTCACGTTCAGGTATTTTGTACATTTGGGTAACACCAGAGCAGAGTCGCCAAAAAAATTATGAGCGTGCTCGTCCAGATGGTCAAAGTTCAATTCTAAATCACGGCGTTCCTTTGGAAGTTATGTTAGGTCAATATGGTTGTGATGATATTGATTATCTAATCTCACTCTCAGATAAAAAAGATACCATTAAAGTTGAAAAAGCTTTTGAAACAACTAAAAATGGCAAGCGCGTGTACGATACAAAAGCATATCATCTTCCAATTGCTAAATTTGATAATCGCGAAGATCTAACAACTTTTGTTCGTGAAGATAAGAGCAAGTGGAATAAAGCTGATGTTCAAAAAATTCACAATGGACTAAGTAACGCTCTCAAATCACTTAAAGCAAAAATGCTTTAATATTTCTTTATCCATATCCATTTCTATTAGGTGCAAACCACTTTTGAGCAATGAAAGTTGGTATTACCGCACTAGTTATCACCGCCCCCACTAAAACAGAATATTGAAGTTGATTGATAATTCCTGAATTCAAACCACACATGCAAGATATCGTTCCAAAAGTCAGACCTGTTGACATAAGCAAAGTAAAATAGGTTGGAGATTTGGTCACATATTTTTTAGCAAAGAAATAGACACCAATAAATTTAGCTATAATCTTTAAAGAAAAAAGAATTATAAAAATAGAGAGTGCTCCTGCAATCATAGGAAAAGATACCTTTAATCCTCCCACAATAAAAAAAATCGGCGTAATAAAAGCATAAGCAACTGTTCGCAATTTATTTTTAATGTAATTGCCATCTGATCCTGATCTTCGTGCAAAAAAATTAGACATCAAAAGTCCCATTAAAAAGACTGGCAATATTGCAAAAGCATTTCCTACTTTAGCAAAAAACATAAGCACTAATAGCAACAAAAAAATATATTTTATCTCCGGTTCTATAACTTTGTTTTTTATTCTTAGATTATCAAAAATTCTATGTGAAAAGCGAAGAGCGATAACAATTACAACAATTGATACAACTATAAAAATGGCGGTGTATTTTGTAGGAGTAATAAATAAAAGACTAAGTGCTATTGCTGTTCCCATATCGGTAACGAATGTTGAGGCCATTAACAATTTACCAATATCAGTTTGTGATAAATTCATCTCCACTAAAACCGAATAGACTACCGCAAGTGAAGTTGTTGAGAGTGCAAGACCTGCAATTAATGATGCCTGCGTAGACCATCCAGCAACATAATATGTATAAAGTGCCACTACAACCATTGGAGTGAGAAAAGAAAAAAATCCAATTAAAAAACTTGCCTTAAATTTTTCCTTCATCACTTTGGTATCAATTTCTGTACCCGCTAAAAAAGTTAAAACAATTCCTCCAAAGTTGGCCAAATAAAGCATCCACTCCTCTGGTTTTAAGTGTAAATAATTTCCCGCTAAAGCACCTAAAATTATCTCCACTATCGCCACTGATATTCCTAGTCGCAAAGAAATCATGCTCGCTAAAAGAATAATCGTTCCAACAATTACAGGACTAAATTCTGAGGATGCTATATTCATAAATTAATTCCATACCAAGATCACTTCTGAACAACTTCTAACCCTCTCCAACATCTGCAATTTTTTTGTAGTTCCCAAGATTAATCCTCCTCCTCCCGAGCCACACAATTTCAAATTGAATTCACCTGAATCAAGACCACTCTTCCACAACTGTTGATACTCCGGCAAAATCATCGGTGAAAAATTTTCAAATTGAAACTTTGAAATATTATAAAAATTTATATAAAAATTCTGCCACTTCTCCTCTAAAAAAGTAGTTATCGCTTGATTATTCCATGGAATATAATCCTCACGCATCAATCTATCAAAACTTTTATCGCCCTTACACTTATCCATAAACATAGAGACATACATTCCAGTTTTTTTGGCCCGATTAGTATTAATTAAGAAAAAGACTGGACCATTTTTATTTGCAAGGGCCGCCTCCGGAAGAGTAACTGGGCCACACTCATCTTTAGACTTTATTAAAATAGGAACCTTTAAAAAACTAATTAATGGATCAATGCCTGAACTTGTACCATGAAAATAATTTTCAAATTGAATAAAAATATTTCGCAACTCCACTAAGTTATTTTCATTTCCATTTCCATAGCGATCAAAGACGGCCGCTACCAACGCTCCTGAACTTCCAATTCCATACCCTTGAGGAATTGAAGAGGAAAAATAGATATTATTCTTTAAATCCCTCTCAAAAGATTGCAGATCAAACAAAAGTGGCAGCTGCTTAATATTTTTTCCTAAATAATCCTTAAACAAAAGTAAATTATGATTACTCTTAACAACTAATTGTTCTAGTTGTTCACTTCCATCTCTACTTCCCTTTACACTCCCCTTTGAATCGTAAAATTTCAATTCACCACTATAACTTTGATATGGAATCGCTAATCCCCAAGAATCCAGTAGCGTACTGTACTCTCCAAACAGTAACACCTTGGAAGGAAATTGATTTTTACTTAAAGTATTTTCATTCTTCATTTTTAACTTTTCTCTACCTTCTCTACTTTTCTATGATCATTGCAGGACCAGTCCCCATCTCATCACAGATCCAATTTCTCTTATCTAAGTAATGGGCCAACTGCAATTCAATAAAATCTCTTACTCTCTGATAATATTGTGCCGGATATATCAAATGAATATTAGGTCCAGCATCGATAGTAAAACAAAGAGGAATCTTACTCTCCCTTCTAAATTCCCATATCTTTTCCATCAAAACCAAACTCTCTGGTTTTAGTAAAAGATAATATGGAGAGGAACTCATCATTAAAGCATGCAAAGTCAGCGCTTCACTCTCTACAATTTCAATAAACTCATCATAATCACCACTCTCTAAAACCTTAGCAAGTTGACCGATTCGCTTATTTGCACTCTGATAGCGACCCTCCTTAAAGGGATGCTCATTCATCAAGGCATGTCCCGCACTACTAGAGACTTTCTTAACTGATGAATCGACAATCAATACTGCATCCATCATCTGAGAAAAATTCTTATGAATTTTCAAATGCTCACTCAAAGGAATGGCCCAATGATCACTACTCACTCCTGGAAAAAACTCACTCTCTCCCCACAATACAAAATTACCATAAATAGAACGAGCAGCACTCCCTGAAAAAGATCGTGCAATCTCAGAAGCTCGTCTTAAAAATTCCTTTTCATCATTGGTAGAATTATTATTAACTTTCTCCAATGAAAGCAAACAAAGCGCTAGTGCTGCCATACTTGAAGCAGAGGATGCAATCCCGGCCGAATGAGGAAATGAATTTGAAGATTTGATCTTTAAGCGATATTTTTTTAAAAAAGGAAATTCCCCTTCCACCTTTTTTAAAAACTTATAAATCTTATCTTGAAATTTTGGTTGCTCACTATTTTCAAAGAAAAATTGCATTGATTCAATTGAGAACTCACTCAAGCTTTCATCTCTCTCATAGGAAAAATCAATTTCCGTGTACGAATTTTCAAGAGTAAAACTTATTGAAGGAGTTGCTGGTAACTGATCAGTATTAACATTAACGTTAACATTAATCTTTTTTCCCCAGTATTTAATTAAAGCAATATTGGAAGGAGCTCGCCACTGAAAACGCCCTCTATCCTTTGAATTTGGATTCGGATTTGTTGGATTCGGCATAGTAAACTAACTCACAGTATGGAATAACTGTCTTAAAATCTCTTTGATAAAAATAATTTGTAGTATCAGAAGGAGTCATATCAGAGGCCACAAGCCAAAAATCTCCACCCCAAGCACCAAGGGACTTAACCTCTCCTGAAAAATCTTTTAAAAATAAATTCTTAACCTTTTCTCTCTCTAAAAATTTAGAGCATATATCTTCATGTTCAGCAATCAACTTTTTAAAATAAATAAAGCTCTTGGTAACTGCTAGCTCTTTTGTTATCTCATCAATCTCTTCAATTATACTTTTATTTTTTTCTCTATTATTATTAGCACTCTTATATTGTGATATCGCTTCCGCTGTACTTTGTTTATTTCCTGAGTAAACAAAATAGAGATTATCTTTAAATGACGGATTGAAATCCACATGCGACCACTCTTGTCCCCCACTCTCTGTCCTCTGATATATAATTGGTCCCGATGCTTGAGCACAGGCAACATCATAGCCAGAACCACCCATAGTCTTTGAAAGCAACTCAAAAGGTTCTATATGTGCCCACTGAGCAACATTGTAGATTAAAGTAGAACTAGCACCCAATCCCCAATTTATTGGAAACTCCAAGCGCATCTCCACTGAAATATCCTCACGCTCTCTTAAAAAATGTGGATTTTGAATTCGTGCTTGTCTTAAAACTCTTTGCAACACCTCTGCCTGCGCCTGTGTTTGAGCTTGATTCTGTGCCTGTGCTTGCGTTTGCGCCTGAGGCACATCCATTTCAATTATATCAAAGTGCCACAGATCATACTTAGCATGAAACCAAATCTCATTACTTGATGTAAAAGACTTCCAATCTAAGTGTGTTGTAAATGATGGTCGATATTTCACATTGAGCATCTGTCCCACTGTTGCAGGTAATGCCAACCCAAGAGCACCATCTAAAACAAAATACTCTCCAGTTAAAAGCAATTTTCCATGTCCATAAAAATTTTGAGTTCTACACATATCTCAATCCTTCAACATAACTTTTAATCTCAGCAAAATTGAGCGATTTTTGTTCTGCAAATTCCTCAATACTTCTCTTCTCTTCGTCAGTAACTTTCAAGGCCATCAACATATTTGAAAGATGCATCTTCATATGCCCCTTCTGTATCCCTGTGGTAATCAAAGCATGTACCGCCTGAAAATTTTGCGCAAGCCCCAGCGCGCACGTTAGATTCATTAGAGTTTTGGCCGATGGATTATTTAAAATCATTAGTGAGAGTTTGGCCAGAGGATGAAGTGAAGTAAGTCCTCCAGTAGTTCCAATTGCCAGAGGTAATTCTAATGTAAATCTAAAAGTATCTTTTACAACATCAATATCTACAAAACTAAGTGAACGATATTTTCCATCTCTGGCAGCGTACGCATGCCCGGCCGCCTCTACTGCCCTATAATCATTTCCAGAGGCAACAACCAAAGCATCCACTCCATTAAAGATTCCCTTATTGTGAGTTACTGCTCGATAACTATCCTCTCTAGCAATATCCACCGCCAACTTAAATTTCAAAGCAAAATCTCTGGCGTTCATATTTAATTCACGCAAATCCTCATGCCACAAATCTGCCACTCTACACTCTACAAAACTTCGAACCAAACAATCTGGTGTGTAGTTCGAAAGAATTGCCATGATAATTGATATTCCAGGAATGGCATGAGCAAGTGATGCCGCCAACTGCTCTAAAATAGAGTTAATAAAATTAGCTCCCATTGCATTTGCCGTCTCAAAAAATACTCTAAGTTCGTAATGATTTTGATTCTGATTTTGATTCTGATTCTCCAAAACCCCACGCTGCAATTTCAAATCCTTTACACCACCACCACGCGAACGCATTCCCTTTTCAAGATAATATATCTCATCCAATAATAATTTTTTGCTATTTTCAATTAGAACTTCCAGCTTCTCAAAACTACCATGATATAAAAAATGAATCTGACCAACTTTAGTAGTTGAAATAACCTCACTATTAAACCCACCTCTATTAAACCAAAACTTCGCTGCCTTAGAGGCGGCGGCCACAACTGAACTCTCCTCGATAACCATCGGAACGGTGTACACTTTACCATTTAATAAAAAATTTGGACAAATTCCATAGGGCAAATGATAACTAGAAATAGTGTTTTCACTAAAGCTGTTGAATGTTGATTTTATAAATTGATCAGAATGAAAAAAACTCTTAACGAAAGATACAATCTCTTTTTGATCAGCAAAGATAGATCGATTGCTATTGTTAGTACTGGCAAGTAAACACTTTGCCACATACTCAATTTTCTCTTCTTGCGAAAGTTTCGAAAACCCTTTTATCTCCATCCTATCCAAAACAATCGTTCTCCTGTTTCTATTGCCTATTTCTTTGTTTTCTATCTTTTGCTTTTTGCTTTTTGCTTTTTGCTTTTTGTCTTTCACATAGCAAAACAGTCCACTATAAAACAAACCTCTAAATGATAATATATTAATATCTAAAATTTAACAGCTAAAAAATTTTGGGCCATTTGTAAACACTTAATCTCATTTTCAACAAACAAGCGCAATTCGTTATAAGATTTTTGCGCCAAATTTAAAAATTTAAAAGCATATCCATAAATCGAAGGATGATTCAAACGACTCATTAAATAATAACCATCCATAAAATCTCTAATCCCACCTGAAATAATAAATTCCTTGCACAATGCTCTCTCCTCTCCCAAATTAGAAATAGCATCATTTACCATCATCACCATCTCCTCTGCCGAGTGGCCCACACTCACAAAACAATTCATAGCACTTTTCTTACTCTTGCTCTTAATGTTTTCCCCTCTCAAAATTTCCAATTTGCTAAAATTAGTTCCTCCAAAAGCTGCAAACTCAAATGCTTTAATTGGTAATTTCAAAATCTCTTCAATCGACTTAGGTCCCATTCCCTGGCCAACTTCTTTGATTATAATATTGCATTTTTTAAATTTATCCACCTTATCCAACTTATCCAAAAAATCTTTAATGATATCTATCGGAGGACGAGTAAAATGATCACCTTCACTCTGCAACCACTCCTGTAATGGATTCACATGAACAATTAATCCAGAAGCGCGAAGCTCATCCATTAAATCTATTACTGACTGAATGGAATTTGATTTTAAAAGCTGTTCTATTTGCGCTATTCCCAAATTAGCATAGAATGGCAACTCATTACCTATAATCTCTCTTAAATCAAAATCCTTCAGATATTCTTTTCTCTCCTTTCCTTTACACTTACACTCCAAAAGTTTTCGACATGAGCCAACTCCCATTCCAAGCGAAAACTCTTTTGCAACTCTTGCTAAACGCATATTTATCTCAAACGCAGAGGGCGTAGAATTAGAACTTCCTCCAACCATACTAGAAATCCAAAGTGGCGCTCCCAAATTATAACCCAAAAATTTTATCAACCCTCTACTACTACCACTAATACTATGTGGGTGTGAAGAAAGCATTGGCTCATAATAAAAACGATGATCCTGCGTCTCAACACCTTCAACGCTTGAAAGCTTTGCTAACTTAATATGATCTATCTTTCTATCGCTCACTAATCTCTACTCCTTCTTATTCTTATTTATTATTATTCTTCTTCTCATTTTTAACTTCGGCAATTACCAACACAAACTCATGCTTAGCACTCTTATTCACATTTTTACAAATATAATCAATTTTCCCTCTAAGCATTCTCTCTTTCGGATCATTTAAATCCATCGCTAAAAAAAATTCTCGTTTAGCAGAACATTCTAGTCCACTAATCTCCTCCAATAATTTGCACAACCTGTAGGGAGTATCCATTACAATACTCATATCTCTTGATTTCAAAATCCTCTCTAAAAATTTACTTCGCTCATCCTTTTCTCTATGGGGAACAAATCCTTCGAAAACAAAACGCGAATAACTAAATCCAGACAATACAATCGCTAACATTAGTGAATTAGCAAATGGAGCTGCCGTCACTTTGATTTTATTTTTATGACATAAATTTATTAAATTTGTTCCAGGATCACAAAAACCAGGCAATCCACCATCACTCATCAAAAAAAGATTGTGGCCAGAGATTAACTTTTGAATCAATTCACCAACAACACTTTCTCTTCCATTAATTCCTTTGCTTCCTTCATTGTGCTCATTTAAATAATAAAAATTATCAATTTCCCCTCTGGGAAATCCCCATTTAACCCAACGTTTTATCGCACACGAACGCTCTTCAAATACAAAAATTGGTTTGTTATTTTCACTGTTATTGTCACTATTATTGATAGATCGTTCAATTATCTCTTTTGACAACACATCCAGTGATAGCAATTCGTTAATTGGAGTTGGAACAAGCATCAGCACTCCACTCTGCGAACCTGTGTTCATATATTAATCTCCATAAATCTCCACAAATCTCCATAAAAAGCGATACTATTATTTTGTTGTTAAAAGAGAAATAGCTTTCCATTATTAAAAATATTTTATATTTAGTTATTTATACGCTTCACTTTCTATTGTGCCCACATGGTGGAATTGGCAGACACGCAAGACTTAGGATCTTGTGTCGAGAGGCGTGGGGGTTCAAGTCCCTCTGTGGGCACCATCAAAGTTGTTATAAACTAGCAATCAGAATCAATCTTTTGGATTGATTAATGTCAAAAGGATTCCCTTTCAGATCTGAATAAAGCTGAACTTTTTTAGCACCATTTTTCAATATAATATTCTTTAATTCATTTGCACGGTAGAGACGAATTTTATGATAGTGAGATGATGTTTTGCCAGTTTTAAGATCAACAAAAGACTGAATACCTTCCATGCAAGATGTTTTTTTATCAAAACATCTTGTTTCAGCAATAATAGTTTTATTTGTAATATCTGTGTGCCAGGTTATTGGAGAATAGACTCTATCAATGTATCTACGATGAGTTGTTTCGAAAATTGCTTTTCCGCCATGTCTAACTGTTTTTAAAATTTCACTAATAGCATATTCATTCTCTTTATCATTTTGAAAATATCCTATGGAACTGAATAGATTTGTCACAAGATCAAATTTACCAGCAAATTTTTTCAAATTATTCATATTGCCTTGATAAATAGGAGCGTTTAATTTCTTTTTTGCAAGAAGATCTTTAGCGATATTTATCAAATCACGATTTATTTCTATGCCAGTTATTTTGTATCCTCTCTTACAAAATTGAACAAGATGTCGTCCAGTTCCGCAGGGAACATCTAAAATCTTTACTCTTTTATTGTTAAGACCTAGCAAGTTTATGATATCATCAACTTGTTCATTAGCAGTTTGTAGAAATTTTTTTGAATTAATTGTTTGATTTGCAGAGAAATTATCATAGAGATATTTGTGCCACATTATTTTCAATCCTCTTCCATTAAAAAAAACACTTAAAGTAACTTTAAAATCGAAGATAATTATTTTTTCAATCGATCCTTCTTTGCATTTTTCCAAACTTTGCTCATTATTGGATCATTTAAAAAACGCTCCTCTCTACGTTTATCCCACTCATCTTTAGTGTATTTTTTCTTTTCTTCTGATAACTTTTTTTGAATTTGATTTTTCATTTCTACACAATCAAAATTTTTCTTATTCATCTTCAATCACCTCCCTTGGTGAAAAGATTTGGATTAAGGGGTATCCTAATAATAAGTTCACTCCTTGGTAACCACGAATTCTTTTGTAATTAACAATGTGTTTATTATGTTAATATTAACATAACAAACATTATTCTTTACCTCACATAATGTTTAAAGTTCCAACTGACTATTAAATCTACTTTCGCAACAGAGGCAGCGGCAATATGTTCAGCATCAGCAATTGAGTTTTCACCAATAACCTTATGTTCTATGTACTTATCTTTGAGATTAGTTATTTCGGCAGTAATTGTAACAATTTCAAGTTGTCCTTCAGGAATGTCATTTAAAATTTGTTTAATATTTTCAGGAGCAGTATCTAATTAATCTAATACAGACTCTGAGATTACTACGATTATTTCTTTTTTGAGAACTTTATCGAAGAATTTTCTACTTGTTTCACTAAACTCTTGATCATAACATCCACCAAAAACAGATGTGTCTGTAAAAACTCTCAATATTTCCATAGAAACTCCCCTGTGAGCTTATAATAGAATCATATTATACCTAATTTCTCTTTAGTAATGTATCAATTAGCATGAAAAAAGTCATACCAGAATAGATGGTCAATAGATTATTCTTTGTGTCTTCATAATGTTGCAGTGTCTCTGAGAACAAAAACAAGAAACCGAGAACGCAAGCATTGACCGCCAATATGATGGTCGTTAGTACGAAGAAATTATAAATTAAGATAGTTTAGACTCTATGATTTCGAGAACAGCGGTTCGATAATCGTACGCTAGGGGGCACCACTTAACGAGTTTTTTCATTCTATCCATCTAAAATTTGCTTTGTGAAATAAACGCATGTTATCTTTTTCTTCAATATTCATCTTTCACAAAAGGAAATTACTGTGTACAAAAATCTATTGTCACTATTTGTGTTTTTATTAACATTAAGCTAATGCTCTTTTTCTTCACTATTCATCTTGATGCTCCAGTGGAACGAGTTAACTCTTACGAAAATCACTCTTATTCAAATCAAGGCCCAGTTTTTTATTCTCTTGTAATATCTGGAATTTTTTCCAAATCAGTTGGAGGTGTGGCCGGTTTAAAGTCAGTGATTTTAATTTTTTTATCACTAAAAGTACCATTCAATTGCATATGTGATAATGTTCTATATCCTTCCTCTAAGACTTTAGTTCCATATAAGTGCATTAATGATTTTATAGAGCTTTTAAGAGGGGGAATTGGTATTTGTAGTTTTTCATGGCCAAACTTTATATACTCTGTTCCTGTAAATGCATCCCCAGGCACATAGGCTTTAGGCCATAAGTTTCTTGTTGACTTGAAAGAATATGTATAATTTTTGTCTGAATCTTTTTTTCGAACTGGAAATATATCTACAAAAGAATCATTGTATCCTGCACTTGTTTTGCTAACTTCTTTTAATCTAGGATGGAGCTGTTTAAGTATTTCTACTTTTTTGGGTATATGAGGATGGTTAAATTTGTTTAATCCAAGAAAACTTGTTTCTTTTTTGTTTATAAAATATATTTGTGCTCCAATATGTGTAGGTCGAATACCTAATCCATACTGATTAAATTCTTTTTCTAATCTATAAAGGCCTAATTTTAATTTATAATTAATTATATTTTCAGTTAGATTTTTCGCTCCAAAGTCCTCTTCTCGTAGATCGATGTCGGCATCGTCATCCCAAGGAATAATACCACCATGTCTAATGGCCCCGATAAGAGTTCCTCCCTCAGCAACGTATGGAATATTATTTTTAGCAAATACTTTGTTGATAATATTTAACATATAATAAATTTGATCAGTATTTTTTTTAGGTGTAACTCCTAAGTCGTGCTCAGTAATTCCATCCACTACTACTCCTTTGTCGCCATTATATTCAAAAGTCCTGTTGCTTGTATCACCTACTAAAACCTCTTTTTCCATTTTAGAAAAAAAGGAACCAACTGGATCGGAAATAGAATCATCCATCTTCAAAAATATAGAATCCATTTTAAGTAAAAAATGATTGAACATTTCTTCAGATTTATTGCATTTAACTGATAATTTTTCATTAGCAATTTCTTTTGTGAGTTCAAGTTCTTCACTTGCCTCTTGGGCAATTTTCAAGATCTGCTCTCTTGTGAAATCTTTTGAAACACCCTTTTTGTTAGTAATAGTTAAGGTTTTATTATTTGCATCGTGTTTGTTTATATTAACTTTCTCAGATTTGCTCTTAGGCATCTCTTCGTTAGAAGAAAAACAAACATTTGAAAAAAAGGTGAATATTAATAGTAACAATAATCTGTTTTTTTGTTTCATCATAGTTTTAATCTCCGTTTTTTAATAAATTAATAATAAAAATAATTTTTTTGTATTTATTATCTAATTGGATCGTTTGTAAAGTGACTCACTTTACTCCATTTCTTTCCATTTTTCAGATTTTCAAATTGATGGTAAAATCATATCAAGAATAATTTTTTTATTTATGAATAAATTTTCAAATAAAATCATTTTCAAATATTTATAGATAGTTAAGCAATATAGTGAACGCTAGTGGAATATTGTTTATAGGCATTTTCTAGAGGTAGCGTGATTATTGTTTAACTAGATTATTAGAAACAGATAAGACGGAGGAAAAATGTATCAACCAACATTCATCTTTTTTTTATTTATTGCTTTAATCTCAGGTCCCTTTTTACCTATAAGAGTAGAAGGATCGCAGGAGGAAAAAAAGATTCAAGTAAAAAATGCTACAAAGTTGATTTCAGGCCTAAGTGAAACCATCAAAGAAGTTGGAAGTACTGCAAAGAAATGTGATTCAAAATCTCTACCCGAGATAAAAAAAATACCTGATAATTGTGAATTAGAGGATAGTATTTTTCCTACTTCCACTACTTCCACTACTTCCACTACTTCGCTGAATGAAAATTTACAAAAACACATTCATCCAATAGAATTTAGTAAACTATTAACTAGAGCAGTAGACAATACAGCTACTAGTAAAAATGGAGGTGTATTAAATATTGATAAAGATATATCGTTACAGATTTTTTACAACAGAGTTAATAATAATGGTTATGCTAACCTTATAAATAACTCTTGGAATCTAATAGCAAAAAACAAAAATGAACTTGTTGCATATTCTAATTATCTTAAAAAAAAGTACTCCAATACAAGTAGAGTAAAAGATGGACAGTTTAATATTAGTGAGATCCAGGTTTGGAGTTCCTCTTCTCAAAGTGAAGATACTTTTTATTCATTGATGATTTTTAGCGAAGATGTGGAAGGAATAGGTAGCGAAAATGCAAAAAAAATAAATCACGACGTAAAAACTGCCCTTGCTAATTCAGGCAATGCTATCGCTAAAGGTTTTTTAAATGATAATGAGAAAATTTATAAAAATAATCCCACAATGGCACTTCTTCCATTTGCTTTAAAAAGAAAAAAAAATACAAATGAAATAGAAGGGGCCATAAATATTACTAAACAATGCAAGGTTCAGCATTTTTTTAAAACTCAATTTCTGCCATTGGTTAAGCATTGGAAAAAAGATTTATACAAAGATGATCAAGATCATCGCCGAGTAATTGTCGATGGTATAGAAATATGGCCACTAAACGCTGATGAAATAAGAGACTTCTTAAGTTATTTTCTTAAAATTTCTGAGGACGTTAGTAGTTTTAATTTAAATTCAATGCAGAGATTTTGGAAAAAAAATGAAAATGGAGATTTTATTTCAAAGTATAATCCAAAGATCAAGCTCAACATCGCTGATCCAAATACTATTCCAATGTATGGTAAATTAATTCGCCATGAATTCACCGGAGATAAAGATAGCAAACATTCATCTTACTATATTCAATCGGATATTAATCCCAAAGACAATGTAATTGCAAACATCTCTGATAATGATAAAAATTTAGCTTTTGCAGAGATTTCCTTGAATGACCTAATTTTATCATTAAAAGAATTTAAAAAGGCCAGAGACTCCAATCTTAACAAAGAAGAAGGAGAAGAAAAAGGCAAAGACTTACAAAACTATAATGTCTTTAAACAAAAATACGAGAACATTAAAATGCAAATAAAAGATATGAAATATTTTGTCCAAAATTGTGCTAAGGTATTAAAGGAAGTAAATGATTTTGAATATTTTGATTCAGTTCCAAAAAGTCGCCAACAAAAAATTAAATTATGGGAATCGATATTATGGGATGAAAAATTACAACAGCTACTAATCGAAAATTACCCTAATCAAAATACAGATAAAGAAATAAATCTTGATAATGATAGCAAAAATAAAAGCATAAACGAAAAAATAGAGATTATTGAAAACAAATATTCCAAATTAGAGCAATGTTTTATAGTTATGCCAGAAACGAAAGATACAAAACTTTTTCTCACTACCGAGAGAATCGATTTTTTAAGAAAAATGATTAAAGCTATTTTTTTGGACAATAAATTATTTAAACAAGTAAAAAAAATTACAAAAAACTATCAAAAAGATAATGCTAATAAAGATATTAAAAGTGAGCAAACTACTAACTTTCACAATTTAGTTAAAACTACAATAACTAACTATATAAGTAATGTTCCCAAAGAGATAATTCGTTTAGAAAAAGAGGAGGAGACTCTTTTTGCTACACCTTAAATATTAATGTTACATATTAATCAGTCGCTGTCGCGAAAAGCGACAGCGGCGTATCCTCCGAGTGAAATATAATAAAGAGTCTCTCCATTTTTTGGTGTTAAAAATAAATTATCAGCAATATTATATTTCTTTAATTGAATTTTTAATTCCTTTATAGGATCATCAATTCCTTCGTCTGAAAGTTGAAATGTTCCATAATGATTGGCAATACTTAAATTAGAATTAAGATCAATATGCGCTTTAACTGCATCTTCCGGATCCATATGCTGTACTTGCATAAACCATCTTGGAGAATAACTTCCAATAGGAATAATGGAGATATCTATTTGTCCGAATTTTTCTTTTATATCTTTAAATGTGTTGCTGTATCCGCAATCTCCACTAAAAAGTATTTTAATTTTTGCAGATTCAATAATAAAACCAGACCATAAAGCTTTATTTCTACTCCCAGGAAAACGTAATGACCAATGTTGAGCTGGAACAACAACAATGTTTATATCTTTTTGTGAGGTTGTTTGCCACCAATCAAGTTCAATAATTTTTTTCGAACCCATTTCCTCAATATATTGTTTATTCCCAATTGGTACTATAAATGTTGGATTAAATTTATATATTAATTGTTTAATTGATGGTTGATCAAGATGATCAAAATGATTATGACTTATCAACACTAAATCAATATTAGGAAGTTCCTCTATTAAAATACCAGCAGCACGAACTCTTTTAGGCCCAATCCAACTAAAGGGACTGGCCCTGGAAGAAAATAACGGATCGGTTAAAATATTTATATCTTTTAATTGAATTAAATGAGAAGCATGATTTATATAGGTAACATATACTTCATTACTTCTTATTTCTTTTACATCTTTAATTTGCGGTCGATGATTGTCTGAAACAAATTCCGGCCATTTGATTTTACTGCTTGTAAATCGCCATTTAATTATATCAAAAAAACCTTTGTCTACATTGTTATTTTTCAGGTTAAAAAAAGTATGTCCATCATAGTGATCTGATTTTACATAGGACATGTCAGAACCTGTTGTACACGACATATACAAAAATAAAACAGTAATAAATAAAATTGTATAGAAGTAAACCTTCATGAATTTATATAATAATATATAAAATTCCTAAATGCTATTTGCAAAAAAGTATTTTTCTAAAAAATTGGAAAGATATAATTGGTATCTATACTTAAAGATATTTGTTGTATATTTAAATTTACTTCCTTAATACCTAAGTTTTTAAATCTACTATATGGCATTTCTAATTCCATCAAAGTATCTAGACCATCACCCTTAAAAAAGATCATTACAAAATGATCTTTCTCAAAATATGAAATAATTTTACCTCTAATGTTTGGATGTGCCTCTTGATTATCATTATCATAAAAAGTAATATCTTCTGAACGAATTCCAACATACAAACACTCTTGAACTTTTCTTAAATCAAATGCCAACTGCTCTTGAGATAATCTTAACTTTAATTCAGGTATATAAAGATTCAAATCATTGTTGTTACTATAGTCTTCTACAATAGCTTTGAAAATATTTTTTAATCCATAAAATCTGGCGACTGCCATTGTCTGAGGCATTCGCGCCTCTCTTTTTAATCCACTCTGCTCTATTCGACCATCAATAAGTATAGATATATGTTCACCTAAAAAAAATGCTTCATCAATATCGTGAGTTACCATTATTATTGTAAGTTTATATTTTCTTTGTATTTCCTTTAACAAAAACCATAACTCTTTTTTTAGTCCAACATGAAGTCCAGCAAAAGGTTCATCTAAAAGAAGATGGCGATTGCCTGTGGCCAATGCCCGAACCAGAGCTACTCTTTGACGTTCACCACCACTTAAAGAATCTATGCTTCTCTTAAAAAAAGAACTAATCCCTACAGTCTGGGCCAAAGCAATTACAAAATCAAAACTCATATTTTGATTTTGATTTTGATTAACTTTTTTTACACCTCTAACATTTCTAACATTAAAACCAAAAAAAATATTATCCTCTACATTCAAATGCGGAAAGAGCGCCAAATCCTGAGGTACATAGGAAAAATTTCTTCGCTCTGGTGGAAAATTTGTTACATCAACTCCATCAACTCTCACCTCTCCTGAGATATTTATATTATTAGTTGTAAATCCAGCAATCGTCTCTAAAAGCACTGTTTTTCCACTACCTGATGGTCCAATAATCATATGAATAGAATCAGTGGCCACACTAAAGGTAATATCTTTTAAATAAAAATTTTCCACTCTCGTTGAAAGATTTATTATTTCAAACATATGGAAATCTCTTGGCAAAAAATTTATAGATATAAAGAATTCCAAGTCCAATCGCTGTAAGAATTAGAATCATCACCACTGTCCCTTCAATATCTGCTGCTGATAATCTCATAAAGACAGCAATAGGAAGTGTTTCTGTATTTGCAGGCATTGATCCTGCAATAGTAATTGTGGCCCCAAACTCTCCAAATGCTTTGGCCCAAGTTAAAATGGATGCCGAAATAATTCCTCTCTTGCTTAAAGGAAGTGTTATCATCATAAATGCTTTTAGTGGCGTGGCCCCCAATCCTCTGGCAACATTTTCATAGCGCTGAGGTATTTCATCAATTACTGTTTTAATCAAACGAGTAGCAATTCCCATGGTAGTTATAAATTGTGCTAACACCACTCCTGCAATAGTAAAGACAAAATTTATTAGATGCTCATTAATCCATAATCCAATTGGATTATTAAAAAAAATCAACAGCATCGCTCCTAGTGCTGCTGGCGAAACCACCATGGGTAACTCTAAAATGGTATCAACAAATTCCTTTCCATAAAAATTATATCTAGAAAGTGCATAGGCGGCCGGCACACCTATCGCTATAGATAGTATTGTGGCCAAGCTAGCAGCAATCAAACTTAAAACTAATGAATAGAGTGTTCGATATGATAATAAGAGATTAAAAAAAGTTGATGAATTTAAAAAATAAAAAAGTGACAATATTAAGATAAAATAGATTCCAAAGGTAGCAAATGCACATAAGATAAATGATCTCTTAAAAAAAATATTACTCCTACCAGTTACTTGGAACAACATATTCTCCACCCACTGGTTTAGCAGAACCCACGTACTCTTCCACCTCTGGTAAATCCATAAAGTAATGATGTCTTTTAAAGATCGCTTTTCCCTCTGAGGATAAAATAAAATCAATAAATTTTTGAGCTAGATTTTTATCTTTTGTATATTTTGAAATAGCAATTGGAATGTAAGCAATCCTAACAATCTCTTTTTCTTTCAGTGGAATAGTCTCTATCATCTGTGGATTCCAAAATTTAAATACACTCCAGCCAATAACTGCATCTACCATATTAAGAGTAATCGCTGTTGCTGTCTTCTCGCAGCTCTCAGTGTAATTAACGATATTTTTCTTTAGTAACTTGATCTTTTCTTTTGATAATGCTTTCTCGATTATTTCCACTGCATAAGCACCGACACAAACATTATCTGGACGAGCAATCGCCAGACGTATTCCCGGGGCGGTTAAATCATTCAAACTTTTTATGTTTTTAGGATTTCCTTTTCTTACATTAATTGCAGAGACCAAATAGGCAACCCTTTTTTCGGATTCACTCCAAACCACACCCTTTTTCTTGGCCAGTTCCATAAAATCAGAGGAGCCAGGAAAATAGATATCTCCTTTTTTCGCAAGAATCATCTGCGATAAAACAAAACCAGAACCACCAAAGATAATTTCAACTTTAATCTTTGTCTTCTTTTCAAATGCAGCGGCAATTTCCTCTGTAGGTGGTTTACTGGCCGCACCTGCAAAGACAAGTAAAATGTCAGATGATGCTGCTTTAGCGTCTGATAATGAACAGAAATTTACAAGATAGATAGATAAATAAATAAAGAAAGAAATAATCATGAATAAATATAATACTAATTCAAACGATCAAGCAACCAATATGCGAAGAACTCACTTTGAGTCATTCCAGTTTTTTCCATCATCTTCATAAGTGGTCCACTCATATCTTTGCCTGCCACTTGTCCAACAGTACTAGAAAATATTGGTTTATCTCCATCTTCATCTCCCTCTCTAAAACCATCAAATCTTGAGACAACAAGAAAGTTTTTCTTTCCACCAAAGAGTTCTGTTAATCCATCAAGGGTTAAGCTGTTGAAAGCAACTCCCAACATAGTACGGAGATGAGTGCAAACATCACGATAATGGCCCTTATTGTATGCCTTTCGATATTTACTGAGAGCAATTTCAAAGGTCCATTTTCTCGATAGGTATCCAGGTTTTTGACGATTATTTTTAAATATGTAAGCTATCTCACTTCGATCAAAAGAGACCATACTCTCAATTGCCTTCTCATAAACATAGATATCAACACCGATATTATACAAAAAGATCTTCTTAGTTTGATTTAAAACATTATCTGGATAAAACTCAGTATCAAAAACATTATTTAATCCTTCGATTATTTTTTCAGCATACCATCTAGAAATCGACCATCCCTTCCAGTTTTTTGACAATCTCGCAAATGGTGTTACAACATCTTCTGCTGAATTAAATCCATACTTATCGATAATTTCTCCTTCAAAAGAAACCACCTGACTAAATGATTTTCCACCTAAAGTGTCTCCTGGATTCGCACTTGTGGCCATGTTTAAGTTGATATCAAATTCCGCGTAATCACTTAAAATATTATTTACTAACTCTACCGTATACTGTTCAAAATTTAATCCCCTCCTATTTGCACCTACAGTTCTAAAAAATCTTCGAACAGCTCCTTTAGGATGAGTTATCTCTATCTCTGTTTGCGATGCTAATCCCGCCAGCTGAAAGAAGAAGATTCCCGCTTTAAATTGCGCCTCTAAGAAAGTATGTTTTACATAATATGGTTTTCTAATCGCTGCTGCCCTCTCCAAAGAGTTATTGAGCAACACTGCTTTTAATGCTTGCAAATTTTTTAAGAAGTCAGGATTTTCTTTCTCATTTTCGTTAATATTAAGAGAGTAAAATTTAATTCTAGCAGAACCAGCACTAAATTTAGCTGAAACATTTAATACTGGAATGGCCGCTTTAAAGTTAAGAGACATAATCAAAGAAGTAACGTTTCCTAAGTCACGATATATTTGAATAGTATTTTCATCTTTACGATGAATATGTAGACGAGAGATGATTGCTTGGCTTGCACCAAACTCTGCTTGTGCCTTTAATACTTGATAAGCAGCAACTCCCACTCCAAGGTTTAATCCTGCACCAACTGAATCAGTAATAAGCAGTGATTCACCTACACTCAATTCATCTTTAAATTCACGCATGATCTTTTCAATTTGTTTTTGTTTCTCTTCTGGTTTTAATCCCTCTAACTCTCCTTCTCCATATAAGATATCATCAAAAAAGTGTCCTAATTGTTTCAAGAGTAGCGGTACTAATAAATTTTTAAATGGATACTTAAGTGATGCTTTAAAACTTTTAATTGGACGAAGGTGAGTATAAGTTCTGGTATATGATCCTTTGATCTTTGAAGTTACTGACAAGGGCACACCTGCATTTATTCCCTCTACATTTAGAAATACTCCTGCTTCCACGTTAAAACCAATTGCATCTGCTAACTGTACAACGTTATCAGTACCAAGATAGTTACCGGCAATCACATTTCGAGCGGCGATAAGTTTAGCTCCAAAAATAGGAAATGCCCACACACCCAAAGGAACAGGAACTACTTTTCCCGTTCGTAAAAACTCTCCTAATTGTTTAAAGAATAATTCTTCTTGACGCTTTTTAAGAGCACTACCTAAGAATGCTTCACTGGTAAGATATTTATTAGCAACTCCTACAGCAGTATTAATAACTGTAGACATTGCTTTAGATTTAATAAAAGCAAAGATCTCACTACGAGAAAGTGGAGACTCTGGATCTCCAAATGAAAATCTAGAGGCATATCCTTCCCATTTCTCCTTTAATAATTTTCCATCTTCAAGATAATCCCCGCTAGAAATCTCTGTGTCCACCTCTAGTATATTAAATTCTTTTTCTAATTTAAATAAACTCACCATTTGATTTCTTCTAGAGATCAACTTCTCAACAACTAAGAGGCCAACTGCCTCTGGAAAATGAGCGCTCTTAACAATATCTACAAAATCTTTTCTATAAAGAGATAGGATTCTTCTCGCCATCCACTGTGCATCTTCAAAACTTGTAGTAAATTCTTCAGCAGTGTCGTAGGTCAATTGCACTTGATCATTTACGATTCTACCTGCGTACCAGTTAAACAAGTTTACACTCTCTGGAACCTCTACTAGTGCAAATGGTATTATTAGTGAATTTAAAATTCTTCTCCCTTGAATAACAGATGAAGGTATATATCCAAGTCCTAAGTTATAAAGATGATCTTGATCTTCCATGATGACTACATCTTGTAATTCAACTTCATCACTTGATGCTAACGGCCCATCTTTGGTTGGATCACGTTCATCATCCGGATCGCCTTCATCATCTTCAGAATCATCATCATCTTCATCAGAAGATGAAACTTCATCTGATTTATCACTAAAAGTTGATCCAGTTGCTGTACCATTACCTGTGCCTGAACCATTTCCTGTAGCAACGATATCATCCGGGTTTTTCTTCGCTCTTAAGTGATCCTTATATTTTACTACCCATCTTCCTGGATCACCAAATGTTTCTTTGGCCATATTATCAAAGAACAACTCCTTTTCCATGTAGCTTAAAAATTTAATCTTAATTTTCGGTAGATATTTTATAGGAGGTACGTTGTAACCGATCTTTTCTAGCAAACTCTTTTTTAAAAGAACGTTATGAATATTTTTATTTAACATTATAGTGTAGCTTCGTTTGCTACCATCTCTTGATACTTTTTCTATTGTGAATCTGAAATTACCTTGTCTTGATGGAACTTGTGAAAGATAATTAAGCATCTCATCTTTTGCTACATCAATTTTATTTTCATTAGCTGAAAGTGGTGCTGGAATCTTTTTATTATTCCATAATTCTGAAGTATCATCAGGATTAAGCTTAGATAGATCAAATTTACCATTACTCTCCATCACCATTTTATAAGCATCATCAGGCGATAGAAGTTTTCCATTGTAAATTAAATCAGTGGCCGGACGTTGTCCAAATTCTAATGGAATCAATCCAGGCATAAAATTTGTAGTGGCATAGGCAAGATTGGCGAGAGTAGCGAAAGTAGAAAATAGAGTGATTAGCGAGTATAAAAAGAACATCGGTAGCATACGCATACGAAGAGTGTTTTTTATTTCCTTATGATTATTCATGTTTGCTGTCTCCAGATACGAATATTAATTTTAGTAAAAAATTATGAACTATGTGAATTATGTGAACTCACAAGAATACACAAAACGTCTCGAATTGATTACTATGAATACGAAAATAAAGCAAGATATAGAGTATCTCTCGATGAAATTAACATAAAAATAATTTCAACTTTACGTAAGCATTACATAGGTTCAAAATGAGACCACAACAACCACTGCAAACACAACCACAAGTAAGTTTTTTTGTTACGTTTTTTTAATTTTATTTTAGAGTTTGTTATAGAGCATTCCAACCTTAAATAACAACTTTTCCATAATACCCTTATAGGAACGAACTCTTCTCCAATCTAAAATCTCTTCATAGCTCACTCTATTAGCATATTTCAAATCATCACTATAAAATTTCTCTCGAAGTGATTTAGCTACCTCTTGAGAAACCATACTTATTCCAATTTCACTATTGTATTTGTAACTTAAAACATCAAAGTTGAAAGAACCCACAAAACTTAAAACTCCATCTATAATAAAGAATTTAGCATGTAGCATTCCTCTTACCTGCTCACCAGTTTTCTTATCAGTTCCATCCCACTCATAGATCTCAATCTCTCTTGGTGTACCAAAATTTTCATCTACTACATCTTTATAAAAATAACGACCAAGATGGGCCATAAATGGTGGATCATTTGTCTTTCTACCATTGGTCAACAATTTAATTTTAACTCCTCTGCGTGCTGCCTCTAGCATAGCATTTTTTATTGTTCGCGAGGGAACAAAAAAAGCATTTACAATTATGATCTCTTTTTTGGCCTTATTAAATAAATTAACATACTCTTCTTCAATCTTTCTCTCCTCAAGCTTTGGTCTATTTTGAATTACTAATCCCTCTTCAAGACTAAGAAATTTTGGTTCATATTTTTGTCCCTTGATTATTCCCTTCTTTAAATCCTCTACTACCTTAACTAATTCAGGTCTTTCTACAATTCTCTCTACATATTCTGTTTTCATTTCATTATAAAATTTCATGTATGCTTTTGTGCCAGGTTTATGTTTATTGAAACAATCTTGATTCTCTGGTTTACCAAAGACTTGAGCAAATCTATCAATATTTTCTTCAAAGATATCATTTACATCTTGAACCGCCTCATTACCTACAATTGCAATATCTTGATCTCTCCAGTTATTGGCACCATCTGGCTCTACTTGAAAATAAAAATTATGAATATTCATTCCACCCATCACCGCAGTTTGATCACCATCTATAACCATTATCTTATCATGAATTCTCTTCATAAAGCTTCGAAGGGAGCGCTTCTTTAATGCTAATTTAATTTCAGCTTTTAACTGTTGTGCTTTTCCACCACACCTGTATCCATAAACTGGAATACCAGCGGCCAATAAATTATCATATAAAGTAAACGCATTGGTTCTGCCTATTGCTTTAGTTGGTTTCAGTTTTCCATTCTCATCTCTAATATCTAAAAATGGAGTGAAGTTATCAATGTAAACTTTTACATCAAGTCCCTCTTGTTTCTTTTTAATTAATTTTTCTGCAACTGCTATTCCCGCTTCATCTCCCATAAAATGTAGCGTCTGAACGTAAATACTTTTTTTAGCATTATCCATGGTATTGAATCGATATGCTAGCGATTCCTGGCCATCAAGTAATGAGACCATAACTTGCTGACCATTTCTACTTCCATGTATTTTTCTATCCCCTGGTCGATTATTTTCATCTAGTGCGTATTCTGCAGACGATGTATTTGGAACACTTTGTGTCTCATCAACAACATTAGTAGCGGCAGCATTCTCCTGCTCATCATCATCTTCGTCATCGTCATCTTCATCGTCATCTTCATCATCTTCGTCATCATCACTTTGTTGTGCTGCCCTTTTATTTCTCTTAATACTCTCCGTTCTCTCATAAATCACAATATCTTCAAGTGTATTTTCAATGGTAGTTACAATATCATCATTTTTCTTCGCTAAATTCTTTTTTATTACAATCTCTTTGATCTTTTTTAGCTCATCAATTAATTCCTTTCTCTCTTGGCATAAATTATTTAATTTTAATATATTCGTTGAGTGAAAGGATCTTTTTATTAATCCCTTAAAGATGAATGTAACTTTGTCATTTAAAACTATCTCTTGACCAACTTGCAAAGTACTAAAATAATTTACCTTGGCCAAACTGATCTCTTTAGTAAGATCTATTGGGGCAGCATTGTTAAAAACAACAATATCATCGTCATCTTCATATTTTGCTAGCTGAGTGATCTTGCTCGACACTCCCAAAATACAATTTTCCGCAACTATATTGGTTTTAACTCTATATTTTACAAATTGTAATCTACCATTAATCCATTTAAGTTTAGTCTTTTTGAAATTCTTTCCGTGATCTAAAAGCTTTTGATAAAAATTAATTTTAAAATTTAATTTTTTAATGTCTTTTACATCTTGATATACATCAGAGTATGCATCATCAAGATTGTCGTAATCATAATCATCATCAACATCCTGAGCAATCGAACTGACGGTTAAAGAAAAAGTTAGAATTAAAAAAATAATTGTCAGTAATTTTTTTAAAATAAATTTATCCATACTTGTCCCCTTCCTTATCTTAGATCTTATTTTAGATCTTACTTTAGATCTTACTTTAGATCTTATTTTTCAACTTATTTCCGTGTTGTTTTTTTTATAAACTCAAACGATTATTTTATACTTGATCATTTTTTTATCAAAAAAAAATATTTAGAAATCTATAATTGTTGATTATTACATCAATGTTTGAATATTTTTATTTAGAAAGTGCCTCAAAAAGTTGGCACTAAATTGATTTAATTGTATATCCTTCTACTGCCTATTACATAATAACTTCTTCTTCCTCTACAAACTTACCTCGAGCATCTATTAAGTCATATGTCTTATTCTTTATTTTTTCCTCCATATCCTCCATTTCATTATCAAAGTTTGCTAATTTTTCGATAACTTTCTTTTCAAATTCTCGAATCATTTTTTCTTCATTTCCCAACTCAAACATTAATTCCTTTAATTTTTTTTGATTTGCCTCTTCTGCAACTTTACTTGTCTTAATCTTTAATGCTTTTATATCATCATAAATTTGAAATACATCATAGGTTCTAGTAAGATTAAATAACTTTTGATTTTGATTTTTAAGTCCTTTAATATTATTTACTAATTTTCTTATCTCTTCATTCTTAACTTTAGAATATTCTCCTAATTCCACTCTTTTAACTTCAAGCTCCTCTTCCTGATTTTCAATAGTTTCATTCATGGAAGTAACACTCTCAATAAAATTTTCAATCACTCCTCTTTTTTCATAAAGATCCTCTCTTAAACGCTCGCTCTCTAACATCAAAGTTGTAATCTCAGCATTCAAATCTCTTCTCATTTCAGCAAACAATAATTTCTCTTTCTTAACAAATTCCTCCAAAATATGAATTTTAGCATCTTTCTCTCCTGCTACCACTCCTACACTTTCCTTTTCTCTACTTAACTGCTCTTGTAAAGCAACAATTCTTGCTTCAGAAGCGGCAGTTAATTTTGATGATTTAGCAATTTCATTTTTTAATTCTTCTTTTAATGAATCTATCTGTGCTTTAGCATAGGCTGCATCCTTTAATGCTTTCAACTCCTCTTCTGTTTCGGAGTATTGTTTTTTTCTCTCTTCATCTTGAGCATCTTCCACCATACTTCTGGCGCGAAGACGTTGCAATTCACCTTGAAGATATAATATTTCCGTTCTTTGTTCGGTAGAATTTTTTTGTGATAATTCTTTTTCTCTCTCTAATTTCTTTTTTAAAGCAACACTAAATTTTTTGTACTTTACAGCTGCTACGGTAGCCTTCTTCAAATCACCTTCATAGCGTTCTTTTAATGACTGAACGGTACTCTTATGTTTGCTAGCAAGTTCAATAAATTTTTTCTTGATCACTGCTAATTGTTTTTGAAAAATATTGGCCATATTTTTTCTTCCTCCTAACTTAAGCCATAAGCTATTAGCTACTAGCTTTTAGCTACAAACTGTATCGTCATGATCAAGTATTAACTTTTCATATTTATTTTATTTTTATTTGTTGTAAAAAAAATATTTGACTCTAAACAAAATTTGTTTTGACAAAATTTATGGCGCGTGGTACAATACACTCGAGAAATTAAAGATAAAAGAAAATAAAATTAAATTTATTGTTGGTTTTGATTAAATAATAAGATGTGAGTAAAGGTAATAAATTTACCTTGAAGAACATTAACTAATATATGTACATTCCGTGGCGGAATCCTCCACTGCTGCCGAATGGAAAAGTAAATGTTCTTGCTCTATTTTCCTTTTTTCATCCTCCTCCTTTTTTTTCCAACCCCAAGGAAATAAGCTTTGGGGTTGGTTTTAAATTTAAACAGCAGGCGCTCCTTCTCGAGGACAATCCTTTTCTTGATTCCAGTAAGGAGAGAGTCTTCTAAGATTACGAACAATTTCTGGAAAAACTTTAGAAATATAATTTATCTCTTCCATTGTATTATATCTACTCAAGCTAAATCTTATAGAGCCATGAACTGCAGTAAATGGAATCTTCATCGCCTTTAAAACATGAGAGGGATCAAGGGATCCAGAAGTACAAGCAGAACCACTGGATGCACAGATTCCGTAACTATTTAGTTGATAGAGTATTCCTTCGCCCTCTATGTAGTGACATGATAAGTTTGTAGTATTAGGAAGTCGTTTAGCTTTAGCACCATTCACCTCTAAGAATGGAACTTTTGAAATAATCGAACTCTCTAAAGTGTCTCGTAGATTTTTTAGATATAATAATTCTTTGTATGCCGGTCCACCACTCGCACCTGCACTCCCACTCCCATTCTCACTCCCACTCTCCAATGAAAGCTCCATTGCTTTTGCTAAAGCAACTATTCCCGCTACATTTTCTGTTCCAGCACGTTTGCCTCGCTCTTGATGGCCACCAATCAAAATTGGTCTTATCGCTGTTCCTTTACGAATGAATAAAGATCCTACTCCCTTTGGTGCATGAAGTTTGTGACCAGAAAATGAGAGCAAATCAACATAACGAAAGTTTCCACTCCTACTATTTAAATCAATCTTTAATTTCCCCACCGTCTGAGTTGCATCAGTATGAAATATAATATTAGGATTTGTCTCTTTGGTTATTCTTGATAGCTCTTCAATGGGAAATATCACTCCTGTCTCATTATTTGCGTGCATGATCGAAACCATCAGCGTATCCACATTCAATGCACGCACAAACTCAGTGATATCCAATTCACCATTTTTGTTAACTGAAAGAAAAGTTACCTTCGCTCCATATCTCTCTGCCTCTCTACAAACTTGAATAACTGCTGGATGTTCAACTGCAGTGGTTATTATGTGTGGTTGTGATGACTGAGATCTATTGACATTGGAATTCGCTCTGATTGCACCAAAGATGGCCATATTATTACTTTCAGTTGCACAAGAGGTGAAAGTTATTTCAGAAGGATCAACATCTCCTAAAAGATGAGCAATCTTCTCTCTCGATTTTTCAACACTATTATGAGCAAACAATGCTTCATTGTATACTGAACTAGGATTGAAGTACTCACTCTTAAAAAAGGGAACCATCGCTTCAAATACCTCTGGAGCAACTGAAGTTGTGGCATTATTATCAACGTAAATAATTTTTCTTTCGTTTTCGGTTTTAATATTCATATTTAATATTCATATTTATCTTGGTTTGGTTTAGTTTGGTTTTGTTTGGTTTTGTTTGGTTTTGTTTGCTCTTTATTTTATTATACAGAGACAACTTTAATATTCTCATCAACATCTTCTTTTAATAATCTCTCTACCATCATCTTTAATGTCATAGTGGCGCCCATACATCCTCTGCATGCACCTTTTAAGCGGCAATAAACAATATTATCTTTGATGTCTACAACTTCCATATCTCCACCATCTCTGGCCAATGCTGGTCTAATTTTTTGATTAACAACTTCTTCCACTTTCTTTCCCATTTGGTATGGTGAAAGCTTTGGTTTATTTTCGCCTTCAACTTTAGTTTGATCTTGAACTTGATTATTATCATTTGAAAATTCATTTGATGAGCTACTCATATTTTTATCCTTTGTTTGAGTATTGTTACTATTGCTATTGTTGCTTGTATTGTTGTTATCTTTCCATACTTCGTCTAAAAGATCTTGAAGTCCACCCTGACTATGGTGACATGAACCGCAAGCACCACCTGCCTTTATTGCATTAGTAATATCTGCAATTGAATGTAGGTTCAGTTCTTTTATTTTTCTTCGAATATAAGTATCTGTTAATGAAAAACACTGACAAACTAACTTACCATGATCTTCATCTAAATTTTGTCTGTCGATATTTATTCCATAGGGACGTAGATCCACTCCCCTCTTCTTGGCCCAATCAATAACAGCTGCTTCCAATGCTTCAGCACCCATCACCGAACAATGCAATTTCTGATCTGGCAAACCATCTAAATAATCTGCAATATCTTTGTTACTTATTTTTAATGCTGTAAGTGGTGTATGCTCTTTTTGCTCTATCAATGCACATAATGCCTCTGAAGATGCTATCGCTGAAGTACAACCAAAAGTAAGATACTTCACCTCAATTATAATATCTTGAAGTGGATCTGTTTCGTGTCTTCTCACTTTAAAAGCAAAGCGCATGGCATCTCCGCATGCAATTGAACCATGCTCTCCAATTCCATCTGCATCTTTAATCTCACCTAAATGAGTTCCCTCTTTTCCTTGGACTGCATCCATAAATAATTTTTGAGTTTTATCAGAATATTTCCACACCATAAATTTTTCCTCTCGATTTAAAAATCAAATTAAAGATCACATTAAAGATCAACTTAATAGTAAATTAAGATTAACTTTAAGATTATCAATACTTATTCTAAAGATTTCCGAAAATAATACAGCATAATTTTACATTTTAACATAAATAATATAGTTGTTAGAATTACAATATACTCTTTAATTTTTAAAGTTAATTAAGTTAATTAAGCTGATTAAGCTGATTAAAAGGACGCGTTTATGAAAATTTTGACTCTTAACTGTGGAAGTTCTTCTATTAAGTTTGACGTAATTGAAACAGATGTTGAGCTGATCAAGCAAAACAAAGATGTCAGTATCGTCAGAGGTATCGTTGAAAAAATCGGACTAAGCGACTCAATTGTGCAATTCAAAACAGATTGCGGCCATAGTTCTAAAAAGGTTATGGATGTTCCAAATCACTCAGCGGCCCTAAAACATATCGTAGATATTTTAACTGGAGACAATCCCAAAATATTAAATGGTCTCTCTGAAATCGGTGGTGTAGGTCACAGAGTTGTTCACGGTGGAGAGGCGTTCTCAAAATCAGTAACCATCGACAAAGAGGTTTTAAAAGAAGTTGAAGCATGCTCAGACTTTGCACCTCTTCACAATCCTCAAAATCTAAAAGGAATTAGTGTAGCAAAAGAATTTTTTCCAAATATTCCTCATGTTGCTGTATTCGACACTGGCTTTCACTATAGCATTCCTGATTACGCTTATATGTATCCACTTCCATATGAACTCTATACAAAACATAAAATTCGTCGTTATGGTTTTCATGGAACTTCTCATCGCTACGTCTCTGCAAAAGCAATTGAATATTTGAAAATTGAAGAAAGCAAATCAAGAATTGTAACTTTACACTTAGGAAATGGTTGTAGTGCCTCTGCTATCAAGGGTGGAAAATCTATAGACACATCAATGGGTCACACCCCACTAGAGGGATTGATGATGGGTACACGTACAGGCGATATCGATCCAGCAGTAGTAATTCATATTATGAATAAAGAAAAATTAACAGCAGCAGAAGTGGACTCTCTTTTAAATAAGAAGAGTGGTTTCCTTGGCGTGTCTGGACTCTCCAGCGATTTAAGAGAGATTGAAGATGCAATAGAAGCAGGACATGTGCGTGCTACATTAGCAATGAATATCTGTTGCTATCGATTAAAAAAATATATTGGATCTTATACAGCAGCTCTTGGTGGAATAGATGCACTTGTATTCACTGGTGGTATTGGCGAAAACTCTTGGATTGTTAGAGAGCTAACAACTAATGGTCTGGAGTTTTTAGGAATTAAAATCGAAGAGAGTAAAAATAAAAAGAACAATGGTGTTTTAGGCAAAATGAAGAGTGAGATATCTGACATCTCTTCTGATGATGCTAAAATAAAAACTCTTGTTGTACCAACTAATGAAGAATTAATTATAGCTAGAGACACCGCCCTCTGTATAAGAGGACTCCTCTAAATAAAATTGAAATCAAAATCAAATAGTTTATTATAATTTTACATCTCAACTGAGGAGAAAAAAATGTCATCATCATTTATTGAAAGTATCAGAAGCAAGGCCAAAAAAAATCTAAAACACATCGTACTTCCAGAGGGGCATGATGAAAGAATGATTAAGGCCGCTGATTTTGCTTACAAAGAAAAAATTGCAAAAATCACTTTGCTTGGAAATGAACAAACAATTAAAAATAAAGCAAGGGATTTAGGTATTGATATCTCACACACAGCAATCATTGATCCCACCAGATCACCTCTTCTTGATGAATACTCTAAAGAGTATTTTGAATTAAGAAAACATAAGGGCATGACCCAAGATGAGGCATGCGAACGTATGAGTAGCGAGCTATTCTATGGAGCTATGATGGTAAGAAAAGGTGTTGCTGATGGTGGCGTGGCCGGAGCAATTAACTCCACTGGCGACGTAATGTTGGCAGCATTCCACTTAATTGGCAGGGCCAAAGGTGTTTCTATTGTTTCAAGTTTCTTTTCTATGATTGTTCCTGAATACTTAAATCAAAAAGAGGTAAATCTCTTCTTCGCTGACTGTGCAATCATTCCTAATCCAAATGCTGATGAATTATCTGATATCGCTATCGCCACTGCTGATAGTAGAAAAGCACTAGTTGGTGATGAACCAAAAATTGCAATGCTCTCTTACTCAACTAAAGGAAGCGCAAAGAGCGAAGCAGTTGATAAAGTTATTGAGGCCACTCACTTAGTTAAAGCGAAGAGACCAGACTTAGCAGTTGATGGTGAACTTCAAGCAGATGCAGCGATTGTTCCGAGTGTAGGAAAGAGTAAAGCACCAGGAAGTAATATAGCAGGACAAGCTAACGTTTTAGTCTTCCCAGATTTACAAGCAGGAAATATTGGTTACAAACTTGTTCAACGTCTCGCAAATGCAGTTGCCTTCGGACCAATCTCTCAAGGTCTTGCAAAACCATTTAACGATCTCTCTCGTGGTTGTAATGTTGATGATATTGTAAATGTTATCGCCGCTTGCAGTGTTAAATCAGTTTAATCGTATAACAGTAGTCGTATAATCCCGCCAGAATTTATTATCACTCATATAAACAAATAAAGTTTAGATTAAAAACACTAATCTATTAATATCACATACAATTATTTAAATACTCCTATATTTTTTTTAGCGAAATATTAAATACAATATAATTAATTAGTTAATTAATTAATTAATTAATTATGATCCGTATTGAAAATATTAAAAAAAAAGGAAAATAATAAATATGAAAACTACACTTAAGTTACTTTCATTAGTTTTAATGCTTTCGGTTTCTATAATTTCATTGCAAAATGGACAAGCATCTAATGATAAAACAGAAAAAAATTCTGAACTGGACTCTTTATCAAAATCTAAAAAAATTCCTATTGAAATATTTTTTGAGTTCGCAAAATTTTTAAAATCAGAAAACATCAATGATCTTAAATTAGCATTAATGGGATTACCAGAAAACCTTTGTTATAACAACAATGAATGGTCTTCGTTCATGAATGGAATAACTCAAATAAGAAAGAATTTAACGTTCACATCTCCTGAAAAAATAATCACTCCATCTAAAAAAGTGTATTTGCACTTTAAAAAATACAAATCATATTTAAACGAAAGCAAAGAGGCATGGATGGATGTGAAAAGAAATGTAGTTTGGATTAATGGTGCGAAGAATGGATTAAATATTGAGGATATGATGACCAGAGGAGAAGACGTAGATAGCATAATTGCCAGTGGAGGGATGGCCTTAACATACGAGGATGCTTTAAATGGCTGCCTTAAATTAAATAATCCTATCATCACATTAAATGATTACT
The DNA here is from genome assembly GCA_015232355.1 of Oligoflexia bacterium. Taxonomy (GTDB): domain Bacteria; phylum Bdellovibrionota; class Bacteriovoracia; order Bacteriovoracales; family Bacteriovoracaceae; genus JADFZW01. The sequence goes on along the minus strand of JADFZW010000015.1, from coordinate 18,493 downwards.
TGAATGGAAAAACACCGGCCCGTTTTTGTCACCTTCCTACTATTGCCGACTATGAAAAATTGCGAGATGATTTTGGATATGATAAAAAAAATTATCTACTAAGTATCTTAACTAATCCTAGTTCCAATCAAAGTGCAGAAGATAATTTAGATATGCCTGATGAATTCCCTATCAATCTTATACAGCAAAAACCAAGTAACGATAGTGAGGAGGAATATCCTGCACTAGTGTTGATTAATGGAAAAGCATATTTCTACTCTGATGAATCAAGCTCTCCTCAAGAGTTAAAAACAGATGAAATTTTAAAGGAATTTCCTCAACTATCATCACTATCCTCCTTAAAAAAACCAAAACAAATCACTATTACAAAAAAACAATTTGTGATTATCAAAAATAGTGTTATCAAACCAAAGTACTTCTGGACTTCAACAAAAAACATTGAAGATAATAACATGTCTTATGTTTTTGATATCAACAGTGGAAAATTTGCCAACTACTTTAAAGAAGCAAAAAAATATGAGCTTACAGAAGAACAAGAGGATAATCGTCCACATATGTCTCTACCACTTGCCTATCATTGTATCTGCAAAAACGCACCAAAAGCACAAGAGTTAAAAATAAGTGCTAGATTTTATAATGAGACTGCACTTGACCAAGAAACTGAAGTAAAGGAAAAAACTGCAATTACTGAATAACTTTCTTCCACTCTTTTTTTAAGTTTTATTTTATAAAACATTATGTTTTAATTTATCTATGATTAAAGTTAAAGCAATAATCGTACGTACTTTGCGAAGTAAAATTATCGGCAATAAGGGACAAACTGCTGTCGAATATATACTAATGTTTTCAGTTATCGCCGCACTATGCTTCTCTCTCACTCTCAAACTAAAAAATTTTCTTATTGGGAATGGTGACTGCTCTGAAGGTAATGATTCCTATTTTTGCAAAATTATTAATAAAATTACCGGTGAAGGTTCTCTCGGTGGAAAGTTTCAAAGATTTAGATTAAGAAAATAATAAACAAGCGGATAGGAAATCTATGATCAAAATTAAAATTCTACAAAGCTTAAAGTTAGTTTTTTTACTATCATTATCACTAATACTCTCGCTCTCAATTAATGCTTTTTCATCTGCAGCTATAACTGCATCTACAGCTATAGATACTGTAACTGTGTATGGTTTGCTAAAAAAAGAGATGAGATATATTAAACAGTCTTCAGAGGCAAACTATCGAACAACTTATGGCCCAAAAGATGTTGATGGAGTCGAAAGCAGATTCGGAATCAAAGGATCACTGCCTCTCTCTACCATCACAACAAAATACAAATTAGAAGTTGGTTTTAATTCCGCCAGAGACAACAAAGGAGCAACGGATACTGCAAATAGCACTAATGGTCCTGGAGATGAACGAATCAGAGTACGAAGTGCAGTTATTAATTTAAACAATCAATCACTAGGAACGCTCTCTTTTGGTCAAGATAATACACCTGGTATCGCTCGCAACACTAACTTCGATCCACTCTATGGAACATCTGTTGAAATCATTGCTCAAGATTTAATTTACTTTGCTGGTGCTATCCTTGGTGCAAGCATGAACCATCCAATCCTGCCTAGAAGTACTTTTTACAATCAATTAGCTTATGAAACCCCAAGCATTTTTGGTTTTCAACTGGCGATCGCACACGATAGAAATTCTCAATCAATAGTTCAACGAAATTCTGGTGCAAATGTGCAACAGTGGTGGACTTCCGCTCTCTACTTCGATAAAATTTATTCTAACATTAAAATTGCCGCTACTGCAGTCTACGCTGATCAAGACAAAGAAGGAATTGTTCCTGAAGATCATCAATATTTCTGGCAAATATTTGTTAAAACATTTTTTCAAAATGATAATAAAATAGATAAATTCTCTATAGGCATGGGTTTTTATCAAACAAAAGTTAATCGAAATAATAAGAACAAATCCTTTTCGGCTGTTGCTTCTTATGATATCTTCTCTGATCTGATTCTCTCTGGTAGTTACTATAAAACTATTCTCTCAGATGATGCTAGCGCATCCTCCATATTAGGAACAACAGGAGAACAATCACAATATGCTAGTGGGCTTATTTATAAATTTAATAACAACGTTAAAGCACATTTGGTCTTCGCATTTTTTACAAGAAGTTGGGATGTCACTCCCACAAATGTTTTCGAAAAGAGTCGAAGTAAAAGCGATAACAGTGGTTACAATACAGCATTGGGAATGACTATAACATTTTAATGACTTCAGAATTCGAAACCTACTTTCAAAATATCTACTCTGATAGATGGACCAAACTTAGAGAAGCTTTGATCAATCCAAAATCAAAATATATTTTAAAAATCAATCAATTTGCCAAAAATCAAGATATTCAAGATAATGATAATAATTTTAATCTTGAGAATAAAATACCTGAATTAAAATTTTGTTATCAGTTAACCAACACTATCGCACCACCAGCTAGAAAAAGCGCTAATGGCCTCTTCAATTATTACTTAATGGATTTAGCTTCTATCCTGGCCATAAAATCACTCGACATTAAAACAACAGATGTTGTTCTCGATATGTGTGCGGCACCAGGAGGTAAAACACTTTGTATTGTTGATGATTTGTTTGATGAAAATTTTTTTAAAAAAACAGATGAAACAATACAACTTGTTGCCAATGAGTTTTCAAATAATCGTCGAATGAGATTAATTAGAAATTTAAAAAATTATATTCCAATTGAATTAATCAATCACAAAATAAAAATCAAAGGTGCTGATGCTAGCAAATGGTGTCTTATTCCAGATGAACAAAATAAATATGACAAAATACTTCTCGACGCTCCTTGTTCCTCTGAGGGTCATCTTCTAAAGCAGAGCTTTAAGCAGAGCTTTAAGCAAAGCTTTAAGCAAAGATCTCCAATTGCTGAATGGAAAATAAGTAGAAGCAAATATCTCTCAAAAATGCAGTATAGTATGTTATGCTCAGCACTTTCCTCGCTTAAAATTGGAGGGAAAATTGCTTATTGTACTTGCTCAATCTCTCCACTGGAAAATGACTTATTGATAGAAAAATTAGTAAATGATCGCAGAAGAAAAGAGCGATTTAAAATTCTGAATATCTCAAATCAAACTGACCAATCATCATCACTCACATCTATTATCTCCTCTGTGGCCGAGAATACTCGCTATGGAAAAATATTTTTACCAGATTATAGTGGTTGGGGGCCACTTTTTATTGCTGTTTTGGAACGAACAATATAGATTCTTTTCTGTAAATAAAAAAAATAACAAAATAAATAAAAGGACAATCGTTTATGAACAGTAACTCTAAATCTAAATCTAAATCTAATCCTAATCCAGAACCAATTTATCTTAAAAATTACAGTGCACCTGATTATCTAATACCAAGAGTAGATTTATGTTTTGAATTGGATGATAATAAAACACTTGTTCACGCCAGATTAAAAATTATAAAAAATCCAAAAAAGAAGAATCAAAAAATAAATCCTCCTTTGATTTTAAATGGCCAAAATTTAAAACTACAAAAGATCTCACTTAATGGAAAGAAGCTCTCTAAAGGAAAAGATGGAAGTGCCTATCAAATATCCGATGATAAATTGATTATCGAATTAAAAGAATCAAAAAAATCAAAAGATTTTTTTATTGTTGAAACCCTAGTAGAAATTGATCCTCCATCTAATAAAACTCTCGAAGGATTATATAAATCAGGAACAATCTTTTGTACTCAGAATGAACCAGAGGGAATGAGAAAGATTACTTATTTTATCGATAGACCAGATATTATGTCTCGTTTTACCACTATGATTATTGCTGATAAAGATAAGTATCCGCTACTTCTCTCCAATGGAAATGAGGTGGCCAAAGGTGATTTAGAAGGTGGTCGTCACTATGTTACTTGGAAAGATCCATTCCCAAAACCATGTTATCTTTTCGCTCTAGTGGCCGGGGATTTAGGGGTTATCAAGGATCGCTACATCACTCGTTCCAATAAAAATATTGATCTTAGAATTTATTGCGATAAAGGAAACGAATCCCGCTGTCATTCGGCGATGATAGCATTAAAGCACGCTATGGAGTGGGATGAAAATGTCTTTGGTTTAGAGTATGATCTAGATATTTACATGATTGTAGCGGTTGATTCCTTCAACATGGGCGCAATGGAAAATAAGGGACTAAATATTTTCAACAGCAAATATGTATTGGCCAATCAAGAGACTGCCACTGACAATGAATTTAAAGCTATTGAAGCAGTAATTGGCCATGAATACTTTCACAACTGGACTGGAAATCGAGTAACCTGTCGCGATTGGTTCCAATTAACTTTAAAAGAAGGGCTTACAGTATTTAGAGATCAAGAATTTTCCAGCACTCTAAATTCTCGCTCTGTTGAACGCATAGGAAATGTAACAAGGTTGCGACTTAGTCAGTTTCCTGAGGACGCAGGACCAATGTCTCACCCAATAAGACCATCCTCTTACATTGAGATCAATAATTTTTACACATCTACTGTTTACAATAAGGGATCAGAGGTAATTCGAATGATTGCCACACTTATTGGAATGGATAATTTTCGTAAAGGTATTACAAAGTATTTTGAAACTTTCGATGGACAAGCAGTTACCACAGAAGATTTTATTTTCGCGATGGAGAAGGCATCCAACTTTGATCTCTCACAATTCAAACGTTGGTACTCCAGAGCGGGAACACCTCATGTAACTGTTAACTATCAATATGATCCTAAAAAACAAACTTTCACGCTTAAAACTAAGCAACAAACAAATGGCGATGATATAAAAGAACCACTTCTAATTCCTCTATCATTTGCATTAATTGCAAGTGATGGTAAGGAACTTTCAGCACATTCTAAAGTTCTACATTTAAATTCAGCAGAGAATACTTTCACTTTTAAAAATATTAAAAGCAAACCGATTCCATCAATTAATCGTAATTTTTCTGCTCCTATAAAGTTAACTGTTCCCTACTCTACTGAAGACTTAATTTTTATTATGGCCAATGATAGTGATGACTTTAATCGCTTTGAGGCCATGCAATCACTTACTATCAAAATTATTAAAGATCTAATGGAGGAAAAAAAAGCAAATACCTCTCCTAAACTCCATCAAGGTTATGTCGATGCTTTTGGAAAATTATTAGACGATGATCATCTTGATAACACCTTTAAAGCGATGATCCTTACACTTCCTAATATCTCTATCATTGCAAATGATTTTAATATAATTGACTATCATGCTATTCATGAGACACGCGAATTTATTAAGAGAGAGTTAAGTAAAAAATATTATCAAAAGTTTTACAAACTCTATCACCATCTAAATGATGAATTAGCAAATAAGAAAGACATAGAGATACTTGACCAACATTCTGCTTCTCTTCGCGCCTTAAAAAATGTGTCCCTAAACTATCTAATGGTAAATGCTCTTCATAATTCGCAACCAAATTCTCAAGATAATACTCAAGAAAATACTCATGAGAGTTCTCAAGAAATAATTGACCTCTGCTCTAAACAATTTTTTCATGCTAACAATATGACCGATCGTCTTTATGCTATGATGGAATTGGCAGATGTTGATAGAGAGATAAGATTTTCATCATTTAGTTTCTTTTATGATCGCTTTAAAGATGATCAACTCACACTACTAAAATGGTTTATGGTACAAGCAAACTCCAAACTCCCTGATACAACAGAGAGAATAAAACTGCTTATGAAAAATCCAAAGTTTGATATCTTAGTACCAAACATTGTAAGGTCACTTATTCTCGTATGGGCCAATAACCATATCATTTTCCACAATAAAGATCATTCACTAGCAGAAGAGAATTATAAATTCCTGACAGATCTAGTTCTAAAAATTGATAAGGATAATCCATCTATGGCCGCTGCTTTAGTTAGCATATTTAATAACTACAAAAGACTTGATCAAAACAGACAAGAACTTATCGCTGGCCAATTAAAAAGGTTAATTGGATCAAACCTTTCCAAAAATACCTACGAAATCGTTTATAAAAATTTAAACAATTAAATAAAAATTAAACCTCTAAAACTCCAAGGTTGGAGTTGCATTATTTTATTACTTCATTTACTTTTAAGATATGTCCTTAAATATTTTTATTCCAATTCATCAGATTCAAAACGAACTTACTGCCGGATCATACTTGATCCAAACGATCACACATTTAAATGAAGTTTTAACCAGTTCATCTATTCCTCACTCATTTACAATTCTTTATAGTAATAATGATTGTAGTAATGGTGATGAAGTTTTAAGAAAACTTCTACCTTTAAAAAAATTTGAGCAAAGAATTGATTTTAAAAATCTTGAGCAAGCATTACAATCTTCAAAATTAAATTCAAGCTATATTTGCTTTTACCCACTTAGCGGAACTCATCATTCATCTCTTCTTGTTGAAATATATAACCTAATGAAAAAAGACCCCCATTTGGCCGCTGTTTTCCTCTCTCGTTTTGAAAACCAATCTCAACTCATCAATTACTCTGATTGTGAAACAACTTCTATTTCACTAACAGGATATCTTTATTCCATTTTTAAACTCATTACTCTGCTGCTAAAATTCAAACTACCTAAATTAAATGATTTTGGAAATGATTTGGCCATCTATCGTACAGATCTGATGTTAAAAATAGATCAAGCACAAAATCATAATCTTGATTTTAATACACTTATTAATCTTAAAATCCCCTTGGTATTTTCAAACATCTATGCCAATAAAATAATAAATTACCCTGATAAAAATATCCATTCATGGATTCAGCAAAAGATGACAGTAATTTTCAAAGATAATATAAATTTAAAAACCAACAGCTCTAGCTCCAGCTCCAGCATGTTTTCTAAATTTAAGACGATTTTAAAACACACAACACGCGAGGGATGAACCGTGCTCTCAAAAATTTTAGTCCGTCTATCTGGTTTAGTAATTATCATTGGTATTTCCATTTTTAGTATCTTCATCTTCCAATCTAACAGAGATCTACGAACAGCTCAAAATCCTTTTCTTGATAAAGTAACTACCATTATCTCCTTTTTCGAAGATAGATTCTATGACTACCGAATGAAGATGAATTTGAATGCTGAAAAATCCATTAAAAGAAAAACAGATGATACTATGATTTTAATGGCGATAGATGATGAATCACTAAATAAAATTGGACGTTGGCCCTGGAGTAGGTCCACTATTGCAAATATTATAAAAAAACTAAATACCTTTGGTGCCAAGGTGGTAGCATTTGACGTGATCTTCTCTGAAGAAGAAAAATTTTGTGGAGGTGAATCACCAGATAAAGTAATGGCCGAAGCAATTAAAGAGTTTCAGGCCACTCCTGATCGTAAGGTAATTATCGGTTACTCTACTGTTATTTTAGAAGACCCGGATGGATTTGCTAAACCACCAGAAAATCTTTTCATGTATGCTATCAGTAATGAACCATTAGGTGAAGGAAATGCCATTACTGAAAAGAAAGTTCATTCTCTCACTTTCCCTATCAAAGCATTTTTAGATGTAGATGTTGTACCAGCATTTATCAGTGCTAAAACCGACGCTGATGGAATTTTTCGTCACTACCCACTCCTTGAAAACTTTGATTCCACTCACTTTCCTTCTTTAGCTCTGGCCGCCTATCAACATTTAAACAATGACACCATCACATTGGGAGTAAGTAAAAAATCAAATGTCATCAGTGGCCAAAACCTAATTTTAAAGGTGAAGAAGGGAACTGTTGATTTAAATAGCGATGGTGAAACTAAAGTTAGATGGTTTGGTGATCGCTTTGCTTTCCCAACTCTATCTATTCATAAAATGTTAGAAGCAAAAGATGATGATCAATTCTTTAACAAAACTTTAAAAAACAAATTAGTCTTTGTTGCTTCAACTGCATTTGCTGCTCACGACTTACGACATACTCCTGTAGATTCCATGCTCCCTGGAGTCTATTTTCATATGAACGTAGTGAATATGTTAAATGAGGGAAGATTTTTTAAATCCACCAATGAATCCATGTATTGGTCTTGGGGAATTCTAATTTTTGGTACAATCTTTGTTATGATATTTTCTCTTCTTGGAAATGCCGTTTTAGATGCAATTATTGTTTCTATCTTTTTTGCAGGAATATTTTTATTTGAAACCTACTATCTGCTACCGCAAGGATACAATATCACTCTCTTCTTTGCATTCTTTTCCATGATTGGTACTTTCATTTGGAATAACTTTCTTAATTTCTATCTGGCCAATAAAGATAAAAAATTTCTTAAGAGTGCTTTTGGAAGTTATATCTCACCAGAATTAATCGATGAGATGTACAAGAGTGGTGAACCACCCAAATTAGGAGGAGAAGTTGGACCTCTCACTGCTTACTTTACAGATATTCAAGGTTTCTCTACTTTCTCCGAAAAATTAACTGCACCAAGATTAGTTGAACTCTTAAATGAATATCTAACTGCTATGACAGATATCTTGCTGGCCCATAAAGGAACTTTAGATAAATACGAAGGAGATGCCATCATTGCTTTCTTTGGCGCTCCGATGCCTCTTTCTGATCATGCAGTCAAAGCATGTCAAGTAGCTCTACAAATGCAAGAGAGCTTGCTCAACTTAAGAGCAAAATGGAAGAGCGAAGGTGACAAGTGGCCCACAATAGTTCATGATATGAGAATGAGAATAGGAATTAACTCTGGAGAAATCGTTACCGGTAACATGGGTTCTCGAAGTAGAATGAACTATACTATGATGGGAGATGCAGTTAACTTGGCCGCACGTTTAGAGGAGTGTGCAAAACAATATGGTGTATTCGTTCAAGTCTCTGAGTATACTAAAAATTTAACCAATGATCTATTCGAAATGCGCGAACTAGATACCATGAGAGTAGTTGGTAAGAGTGAACCAGTAACCACATACGATCTCTTGGGAGAAAAGGGAAAGACTAATCCAGATCTAATCACACTTAAAGATCTCTTCCATCAAGGAATCAAACTCTACAAAGAACAAAAATGGGATGAAGCAATTCTTACATTTGAAAAATCTTTAGAGTATGAATATAAGAGATATCCTGATCTCAAGCACAAACCAAATCCATCAAAAGTCTATATTGAACGATGCAATCTCTTTAAAGAAAATCCTCCTGGCACCAATTGGGACGGAGTGTTTACACTAGCTCATAAGTAATCCCCTTTACATCACAATAAAAATAATAGATAAAACCGTCTACATAATCGAAAAACCAAAATTATTTAAGAAAAGGCGGTAATTATGAAAAAATTTCTTGGCCCAATTATTTGCTTATTTTCATTCTTATTTTTAAATTTCTCCACATCCTACGCTGACAATCGAGATAACACCATTTCATTTGGTACTGTCGAGGGAACAGTAGACCGATCAATCGAACCATTTGTTTGTAATGTTGGAATAAAACATCCCTATCCAATTATTCCTGATCTTCCTACTACTGAAGATAAAATTTGTTACTTCGAAAGCACTAAAACCAGGTGTACTAAAAGCGACACTATCAATAATCATAATTGTATCTGCACCTCTTTAAGTGCTGGTCGTAGTGGTGATTATGCAAGATACACCACCAAAGCATCACTTCCTTCTGAACTACGTTTAAGTTCTTCTACTGATAATAACTACAACGTTATTTATCAAAATAAATTTGGCCAAGATATCTTCTCTGTATCTCCTATAACTTCACTTCGCTTCTTCTTTGGTTCTGAACTCTCTGGAGTTTCATATTTCATAGATGTCTGCCAACCAGAAATTGCTATTAGCACTTCCAACAACTCTGGACACGAATTAAGCACCTACTTAGCAGATATTGATATCACTCCACCATCGGCCTTAAAATATATTCCATTTGTTTCTCTTCGAGCAAAGTTTTCTGGCAATTGCTACAAGAGATCCTCTTCTTCATATGTAAGAAATATTCCAGTTAGAAGTATTACTATTGCCAGCGCAGGAACTACAAAAGTAACCTGGACTCAAAAAGAAGATGAACGCTGTGTACTTCGATATGAATTTGTTGAGAGTGCAATTGTAATAAGAGAGTGGCAACTCTACTCTAGCAGTATAGAAATTCACAACAAATTACCCGATGGTCATTGCACCTATACCTCTGGTTATTGGATGACCCACGCTGGATACTTCACTCCTAACAATCCTACAGGCATCGTAAATGGCACTACTCAACCAAACAATTTTGATCCCACCTGGGATTTACTCTCTAATGATGGCCCAGCAACTAAATTTTTAAATAGTAAAGTTGATGGTGAAACTTGGTATAGAGTTTTATCAAATCCTTCAGCGGCCGGCCCACGCTCAGTTGGTTTCTACATTCTAGGACAACAATTTATCGCTGCTCATTTAAATTATTTGGCAGGTTCTCCTCTCACAGCAGTCTTAACTGAATATGAGCGTGCAAAAACACTCTTAAACGAATATTCATCTTATCCAACAAGCTATATTCCCTACGTCGATCTTGAAGAGGAATTAAAAAGATTAGGCGCACGCTTAGATCAATTTAATAATGGGGTGATCGGTCCCGGACACTGTAATTAATTTTAATCTTATAACTTTCTAAATTCAGTCTCAATTACATTAGGATCATCAATTTTTTTAGAATCATCAGATCTAGGTCTACTATTATATCCTCCAGAATATCCTCCAGATCTATTCGATCTAAAGGAAAAACTAAATCTCGGTACTCCTCTACCTCCTCTTCTTCCACCAAGCAAATATTTTTCTGAAGACTCTCCTCCTATGGCCACTAACCAAGCAAGTACCACTAAAAGTTTATTAGTGTTCCAGTAGCTTACAGTTGCAAGTAATGCCACCAATATTCTCGGTAAAAAGAACCATCCTATCCACCAAAGCAAACCTCCAAAGGGAACACTGGAAACTATAAGTGTCAGACGTGGAAAGAGAGCTATAAAAAATAAAAAAAAGAGTCCACCAATATGGCCACGATAATCCCAAAAATTTCTATATCCAAAGGGTACATTTGAATATTCAGAAATTAAAGTTACCGCACCAGTAATGGCCAAAAAGATAAAAAGAATTTTAATTAATTTATTCATATATTTTTCCTTTCTTATTTCCTAATCTTATTTCCTTATCTTATTTCATTTCTTATTTCATTTTTTGTAATGTATATAAATATAATAGATGAAAAACAATAAAAACAAAACAACATCTCTCTTGATTGCATGCTCAATATCAGGCATTCTACTAACCTATCTGCCATTCATCTATTATCACAATCTAGTTATTGCATATGATTGGAACTATTTTAATTCACTTGCTCTATTTATAAAATCATCCCTCCTTACATATCATACATTACCACTTCATGATCCTTGGGTTTGTGGAGGAATGGATGTATTAACTAATCCTCAAAATTGGATTTTTTCGCCAATGGTCTTACTCACAGTAGCTTTTCCTCCGTACATCTCTAATGTACTATCACTTTTTCTTTTGAGTATTTTAGGTCTATGGGGAGCATATAATCTTTTTAAATATCATGGTATGGATTTTTATATTTCCTTAGGATCATCACTACTCTATGTGAATTGTGCATGGATTGGATTACATCTTATTGAAGGACATCTTGTCTACAGAACTTTTCTACTCTTCCCATACATCATCTATCTCTTTTACACCACAGATCGCCCTCGACACTTTTTAATACTGTGTGCACTTGATGCATTCATCTTATTAGATGGTGGAATGTATACTTTCATCTTTTCCAGCTATCTCTATCTATTGTTACTACTTATTGATAAACGAGTAAGAAATGCACTCGTGCAAATGTTAATCAAACACAAATTCGAATTTATCTCTGGTGTAATTATATTTATCTTCATCTCGGCCATAAAACTAATTCCTGTCGTTTTATCTCAAAAATTAGTCCAAGAAAAAGCTGTTCTTGACTATTATCCACTAGGACTTAGTCATTTAATTTCCATGTTTTTTTCTTTGTTCAAAACAAACAATTGCGTAGTTCCTCATCTGGGCTGGCGTTATCATGAATTTGGTTGTTATATTGGACCTATCATGTTCCTCACAGTCCTCTATGGTTTTTTTGCTAAAAAATTATCTATAAAAAATTATTGGCGTGAAATATTTATTATAGCTTTTTTTCTTATTATTGGCTCTGGAGTAGGCGGTGATCTCAATCCCTGGCACTTAATGCAAAAAATTCCTTTCATCAATAAAGCACATATGCAAAGCAGATATTTTCTACTTTGCTTTATCTTTGTTTTATTGTTATTTGCTATGGTTTTGCAAAAGATTAAGATGGAAACCGAGGGAAGAAAAAAACTTGCATTCGCACTTCTAATAATAGTTAATTTAGAATTTATAGTGGCCAGAATTGTTATTGTTGCCGATGGATTTCAACACGACTATCATACAAATTATTTCAATAGATTAATCGACAACACTACCATTCAAGCAACTCATAATGAGATTCGTAAACCGCAAATATACTATACAAAAAACAAAGCTTCTCGTGACTGCTATGATCCTGCCAAACCTCGAACTTTTGTATCGGCCATTGAAGATTCCGACTATAAAGGCGAAGTTTTTGTTGGTTCAGTTACTGATAATAAGGATAATAAGGATAATAAGGATAATAAATTTAGTTTCAATTTATTAAAATACACTCCCGGACATATTGAATTAGAATATAAGATGAACAAAGAGAATACTATCGTGATCAATACTAACATGAATGATGGTTGGAGATTAGAAAATGAAAATGATTATCAACTACTAAACGATCAGCAAACAAATCTTTTAAAAATCCATCCTAAAAAATTAGAAGGGGTGATTGTTTTAGATTATATTCCTAAATATTTTTATACTTTATTATCTCTATATTTTGCTGGAATACTATACTTTGTATTTTTATTTTTATTCTTCACCTCTTCTATGCGTAGAAATACTAAATCGGAGACTTATAGTGGAAAGTGATTTTAACTATAACAACATCCCTAACGGTTATTATGACAACATCTTTCATCTAGACAAAGGTATTCGCGGTTTTTGGCATTGGTCAAAATTTGAGACTGTAAAAAAGATGATTACATCTTCAGATGCGAATGCATCTTCAGATGCATCTACATCTCAAAAAAAAATTTTAGATATCGGTTGTTTTTCTGGAACATTTCTGGGAACTCTTCCTCAAAATAAATTTCCCACCCAAATTGGTGTAGACATCTTAGAAGATCAAATAAATTTCGCTAACTCCAAATATAAAACTAATTTTCGAAATTTTATTCAAATATCTGATTTAGGAAATATCCTTAGTTCGGAATATAACAATTTTTTTGATGTAGTAACTGTGATTGAAGTTATCGAACATTTAAATTCTAGTGAAATCCTTGATCTATTAAATGGCATTTGTAGAGTACTCAAAAAAGATGGAGAATTACTTATAACTACTCCTAACTATTTTAGCTTTTGGCCCTTTCTAGAATTTTATTTAAATAAATTCTCCGATATCTCCTATGAAGAACAACATATCACAAAATTCACCTTCTTTAATTTTGAACGAAAGATATCTTCAATAATGAATGAATTTTTTAACCTCTTCGATATTGAGATTAAAACCACCTCTCACCTATTGGCACCTTTTGTGGCCGGATTCAACTACTCTTTAGCACAAAAAATTGCATCGGCCATAGATGTAAAATATTGGAAAATATTTTTAGGTCCATTGTTAGTATTAAAATGTCGTTACAAAAATCAACCTCTTTAATTCTTGGATCAACATCATAATTTTCACATCTGTAGAAAATATAACTTCCATCTCTGAAATTAACTCTTTTGCTTTCTCTATCTGACCATGTTTATAGTATGTCAAGCATAAGTCATGATAGGCATCAAAAAAGAAAGGGTCAAGCTCTATGGCCCTTCTTAAAAATGAAACACCTTGATCAAACTCACCCAGTTCAACCAATGTCAGTCCCATTCCTTTGTGCGCATATGGATCGTTTGGACTGATCTCCAAAACTCTACTATTTATCGAGCGACATGATTCAAAATCATTTTTAGTATATTTTATATAACCTAAATAATTTAAAAGTGTCACATGCGCTTTATTTTTATTCTTATTTTTATTATTATTTTTATTCTCTAAGAATTTATTTATCTTATCTTCTGCTAAATCTAATGAATTATCTTGTATAAGCTGATAAACCTCTTCGCAAATATCCTTATCCTTTTTGTTATTCAAAGATTTACTCAAAGAAATCACTCTATAATTTTTACTCCACTGCGGATTTGATTGATGAGAGACTCTTATTACTGTTTTATCTTTAAATTCATTTTCTAACATCTCCTCTAATACACTTTGTATTCCCTGATCCAAATTGGTTGTACCCTCATCAATAATTATAATTGGAGCATCTTTACACAATCCTCGAAGAATTGTTACCAATTGTTTTTGTCCTCCTGATAGATTTGATCCTCCACTCTTTAATAATCGATTTAACTTCATATTATTGGGCCACACTTTCTGCTCTTTAAACTTACGTACTATAAGTTTTAAAATATTTCCTCCGCTTCCTCCAAATGTGGCGGCAGATGATAGCAAAACATTTTCCGAAATGCTTCCGCTAAAAAGATATGGTGTTTGCGCCACATAACTAAAATTTTTTCTATATGATTCTAAGCTAATCCCTTTAACATTTTGGCCATCGATTAAAATATCTCCACCATAATCATCACAATATAATCCGAGCAATATTTTTATCAGTGTGGTTTTTCCGCTGCCATTTTCTCCAACTATCCAAACTCTTTCGCCACTTCTAATATCCAAAGTCAAATTCTTTATAACTTTTGCTTCTTCATTTCCATAGGAGAATGAAAGATTTTTTATAGATATTTTATCTTTAAAGCTTGCTTGCTCTTCTCCACTATTCCCTTCATCATGTTCAGTTGCAGAATCTAAAAAATCTTTTAAGCGTTCAATTCCAATAAATGCCTTTTGTATTTTGAAATTTTTACCGGCCAAAATTTGTATAGGATCGTAGAGTTGACTTAAATAAGTAGTAAGCGCCCACAAAGTTCCAAGAGTAAGTTCACCCTTAATCACCAAATATCCACCATAAAACCACAATATTAAATTTGCAGAGACTGAAAGCGAATTCATTAAAGTTTTGATGATATTACTTTGTACTACACTCTTAATTACAATATCATACAAATCATTTAGCTTGATTTTAAACTTATCATATATCATCTCTGCCATTGCAAAAACTCTAATCTCAACTTGTCCCTGAGATGCCTCTTTAATATCAAGTGATATGTGGTCATACTTAGCTCTAATCTCTCGAGAATAAAATCGCACCCGCTTATTACTAAAGCGAAAAAGCAAAGGATATAAAACAACTGGAATTAACACCAACAAAGTTACCTTCGGGCATAACTTCATCATCACGATCAAGATTCCGATAAAATATATTATTTGAGTTATGATAGTTATAAAAAAGTCGGCCATCAACGACTTCAAGGATTCTGCATCTATAAAAAAACGATTTAAGATCTCACCTTCGCTATACTTATCTAAAGTTTTAATCTTTAACTTTAATAATTTATTAAAAATTTTCAAATATAAATCTCTAGATATTCTCTCTTGAACTATATTTTGCAAAAAATCCATGGAGATATTTATTACTTCTCCTGCTAAAATTGCCCCCAAATATACAAAAAGCAATTTAATCAAAAGCGGTAAATCTTTACCAATAATAGCATCATCTACCAGTGTTTTGTTGATTAATGGAAGGACTAGATTAAAGCCAATACTTCCTAGAATAAGAATCAACACTACAAATTCAATATGTAGATATTTTTTTATAAGTGAGAAAAAAAACTTGAATAGGTAAGAGTAATTTACTTCCATCTTTATTTATTTATTTATTTATTTAAAAATTCCTGGAAGTAACTAGAGTGCAAGCAGTAGATCTGATCATAACGATCTCCTGTCTCTGCATATGCTTGAATAGTGCAACCACATCTGCAATCCTCAAGATGTGCGCATCCTTTGCATCCACGCTTAACATGCTCTTGATGAAAATAACGATTATAGGTGAAGGTATTGGGGTCTCTCCAAATATCTATAATACTTCTCTCTCTAATATTTCCCTCGATAAAGTCCTTTGATTGAGTTAAGCAACCCTTTACTCCACCATCTGCCTCTATACCTAAACACAAAAGCCCCGCGGGACATCCAAAATAATCATCTACTATTGCTTTTGTTTTATACTGAGAAAATGGAGTGGTATCGCAAGCACCGGTTACTTCCATTACATTCGCATTCGCGATCGCATTCGCATTCTTTAATTGACGTTTTTGATGAATAAACTGATGTAGATATAAAACATCTGCATAATCTAAAATAAAATCTTTTTCCATTCTTCCCATTGGAAAAACTCTTTGCAACTGCCACAGCTTACATCCATGATCACTAAATATTTGATATAAACTTTCTATCTCTTTTATATTCCACTTGGAAACAGTAGTGATAATTGAAGGCATGATTTTGGTATTTTTATTTAAGAGTTCCACCGCCTTTAATGCCGTATCATATGAGCCCTTAACCTTTCTTATCCTATCGTGGGTCTCTCTTGTTCCATCGATACTTATTCCTATTTGATCAATTGGTGAATCCTTTAATTCATCAATCTTTTTTGGAATCAAAAGACCATTACTTAAAAGCACTACTCGAACACCTTTGTCCGCATAGTAGCTTGCAATCTTTTTCCAATCAGGATGTAAAAGCGCTTCACCTCCAGATAGAAAAATATCTTTGATCCCTAAATAAACTAAATCATTTGCTAACTTGTAATGTTCCTCTAAAGACAATTCATTTGCTTTTTTTTCTCCACACGAGGTTCCACAGTGCGCACAACGCATATTACATTGGAATGTAGTCTCTAAGACTACTGAGATGGGTTGAAGTTCTTCCGCTACTTCAGAAAATTCGCTATCATTAACATTATCATTAACATTATCATTAACATTGGGGGCATACATTTTTGAAATTATCGAAGTCATATTCTTAATCCTATTGGTAATCCTATTTATAATCCTATATTAAAATCAAAAAAAAAAAAATCGTGGTATCACCTTGACCTATTATCTTCAAGACAACACCACGATTAAAAAACTGCTAACTAATCGTTAGTAACTGATTCATCCTCATGAGATGACATTTGCATGCTTTCACACTCAATATCAACTTTTTGATTGTCGTTAGTAGTTATAGTAGTAGGTCTTGTAATAGCATATCTTGTAACGATAGTGCCTGGACCTGGATAAATTCCATAACGAGTAACGATTGGTTGAGTTGCTTTTACGATTTTACAGTTGATAAGTCTTACTTTTTTTACCATGACAAACTCCTTTGTTAAAAAATAATAAGAATAAAAAAGAAAAAAGGTATCTTTATATCACCTTTTAGCTCGTGCATATTAAGCAATATGCAGGTTAGTGGCCAATTAATTTATCTTATGTTTGATAATAAGGGGTTTGAAAAATAATAAAAGAATTTAAAATTCGATTTTAATCATATTTATTGTATTTAAAAAAGCAGCATCCTTTTTTTGCAAATTTTTGCTATTAAATATCAATATATCAATTTTTTCTTCGCATTCTTTGAAAAATTCTACACTCAGCTTTCGTGCAATTTCAAATCTTTCATCATCGTTCAAATCTAAGAATAACAAAATGTCGATGTCTCCACCTTTTTGATTATCATTAGCTCTAGATCCAAAAAGGTACACATCAACGTTTAGTGGAGCAAAAGTTTTTTTTATAGCACTCAGTTCTTTTTCTGATAGTCTCATAATTTTTTATTGATTGTAATAAACTTTAGAACTACTTTAGCGCTTTTGGTCCCGGAAGTGGCGTGGCAAAGGGCGATCGCATCTTAATTGTCAGTTATTTAATTGAGAATAAATAGTAATTTATTGACCAGTAGTAGATATATTTATTGATAAATTTTTCATAAAATTCCTTTGAAGTGGGGGGGATTTTATGGATAAGACATCATCAATATTACAGAATTTTTCAATTATCAATGATCCCAGGATTGATAGAACTAAAAAACATGCATTGATAGATATAGTAGTTCTCTCTGTTTGTGGAATTATCTGTTCATGTGAATCCTTTGCTGAAATTGAATCCTTTGGAAAATTAAAAATTAATTTTTTAAAAAAATTTTTAGAATTAAAAAATGGAATCCCTTCGCATGATACGATAGGAAGAGTATTATCAATCATAGACCCAAAAGAACTACAACAGGCATTCTTTGCTTGGGTTAAAGATAATGTAGATGTACTTCCTGGTGAAATTATATCTTTGGATGGTAAATTTATAAATTCTTCCTATGGATCATCTGAAAACAAAAGCAGAAGTATTTTTGGAATGGTTG
>JADFZW010000014.1 GCA_015232355.1 Oligoflexia bacterium | reverse complement strand
CTTGAAATTATCGATAGGAAAAAGTAGATAATTAAAGTCAAAAAATTATTTCTATGCTTGAGTGAAAAACATAACGACAAAGTCGGTGAAAAATAAACCACTGACAAAATCGCTGGAAGACAACACATACTCATTCACAACACATACTCATTCACACAAAAGGATTAAGACCGTAGAGGATTCTTGCTATAAAGGGTTATTTTTTAAGTTTAAATTGCTCTAATTGGAATAAAGAAAAAATCCTTTACGATAATCTCTTTTTCAAGTCCGTCGCTTGGAGGGATTCCTTTGAATAACCAAAAATTGATTCTTATTTGTTGTCGATCATTTGCAGGAGGGTTTAATGGGCCGAGGTAGCGCCATTCTTTTTGAATTTTATTTTGAATGGGTCTTCCTATTTGAGGATTATATCCATCGTAATCGTAGAAGCTAAAAAATAGAATTTGATTTTTTTCCCAATTTAGTCCGTGATAAATATCTTCTTTGTTATTTGTATCTAACGAGAATGAGATACCATTTCTTTCTCCTCTATAATCTGTTGGTTGAAGTGTATAAAGTGAATTCAAAGTGGATTCCACACCCCAGGTAGATATTTCTATATCAATTTCTCGATTAGAGTTGATGGTACTTGTATCGCTCACTCCATCCCAAGTAAACATTCCCAGTACTAAATTTTTATCCCAATTAGTAAAATGAGGGGCAAATTTAAAGAGATATGTTCCATGTCCTAGTACTTTTTCGCTGTAAATTTCTGAGCAATACCAACGGCCATTTTTTAATTTAATTGTTAGATGAAGCCACCCTTTATTATCAACCCAAACACTATCCTTCTCATCAGAAAAAAAGTTTCCTCCTGGGCCAGCAGGATGTTTTTTTTTGTTTTTTACGATCCAGGTATATCCAGCAAAATTTATTTTTTTTATAGGTTCCTCGAGCGGCAATGCCAGCGCTAGGGTTGGAGTCGGCCCTAGTATCAAGGTATTTGTATTCGTAATAATTATAATTACAGTTAATACTAATATAATTATTCTACTTATGCTTGCTATGTTTGAGAGGATTTCTATCATTTACTATCACCAATTCTTTTTTTACTTCTTTATCACTAAAATGATCCCAACTCTTATATGCTACATAATTCCAATCTGCTCCATAGCATATATCCAAAAAATCCTTTGCTGTTTCTTCTGGGATAGAAGAAAGGTTTAAGTGGCCAAATGGTATTGACTTAACTTTATCCCATGTCTTACTTGTTATTTTATCGGTTGGCCAACCATCGTAGGCCCATTTTTGTGCATAAAAATATTCACCCTTTCCATTATTTCTCATTGTGAAAATATCAATTGCAGGAGCTATATCATCAATGTAGCGAACCTTCAGTCCTATTTGAGGATCTCGAGAAATATCTATTCCCAATTTTCCAAAATCTTTTGTTAGTTTTTCAAATACTAATTCACTTATATCCTCTTCTCTTACAGCGATATCTCCATCATCATCCCAAGGAATTAATCCCTTGTTTCTTATAGCACCAAGTAAGGTCCCGCCAATCATAGTGTATTTTATATTATTTTTCTTTAATACACTATCGATACTTTCAAGTAAGTTATAAATAGCATCCGCTTCCTCTTGAGGAATAGGATCGATCACTTCAGCAGTCTTAGTTACTTTTTGTAATCGATCTACTTTTTCTTGTTTAATTTTATTTAAGTTTACTAATTTACTTAGATCATTAATGGCAGACTTTTTTAATTTTTCAACTTTTTCTGGATCAATTATAGGAATAGATTTTCTCTTTTTTTCTAGATTTTTTTCATATTCTCCAGTTAAATGTTCAATTTGTCTTTTGGAAGAGAGATGATCACGACCTTGGTATATATATTTAGTTAAACCTCTAGCATCTTCAAATGCTTCTAATGCTTTTTCTTTATTGTTTAAATCATCTTTATAAATAAATCCCTTTAAATATTTCCACTTAGCACGAGGGGAAATCTTATCAGCACGACTTAGATATTTAAGGGCCTTTGAAAGATGTTGATACTTTTCACTTTCATTACTACTTTTTCTGGCCATCTCTTTTTCTATGTTTGAAAGATGATAAAAAATATGTGCTTCTTTAGGTTCAAATCTAATTGATTGTAAAAGACAGCTTTTGGCCAATTCAAAATTTCCTTTACTAAATTCATTTAAAGCACAAAAATACCATCCTTTAAAATTATCTCCTTCTGGAGGAAGAGGTATAAATTGATTTTTTATTTTTTTCATCAATTCATTGTCTGTATCTACTAAATTATTACTACTAAAAACTATCTCATCTAAAGTTTTGTCACAATTATCTTTATCTAATCTTTGATCTAATTCATCATTGATGTTAATATCTTTCAATTCATTTAAGCGTGTTTCCACTAGTGGTGATAAATCTGAATCAGGGTAACTTTTAAAAATATTTTGTGCCATAAGAAAAAATTTCTTTGCAGACTTAAGATTCTTTGTAGTTAAAAAAGTCATTGCTAATTGATAATTAAAAGCAGCATTGTTGGGAACAATTTGTAAACCAAGTTCATAATACTTAATTGCCTCGTTATATTTTCCTTGGTTTCGTAATTCAAAAGCAGGGAAATAATATTTTTTATATGGATCGACTGAGTCTTGATTTTCTTGAGAAGCATAGATTTTGCCAATAGTAAAAATGTTCCAAGTTAATAGTAAATTGAATATAAAAAAAATCATTGTATTAGTTTTTAAATTTTCAAATCCAAAATTTTTGACAGTGTTTTTGAAAGCGCAAATAATTAGTTTTTTCTCGATAAAATTTATTTTCATAAAATTCTCCCTTTTCACGATAGATTTGTTTTAATATACAAAGAAAAATATTTATAATGGTAATTTATTTTATTGTAATACTACGATCTCTTTCTTTTTAATGAGATAGAAAATTCAAATAAAATTTATTTTTTTCTAATTGTGGCCCATTTATTTGCTTTATTTAGTTTCTGATGAGTATGCCCAGTTTTATTGCTAGTTTGTTTTTGAAATTACAAATAGATCTTATTCTCAATAAATGGTTTTAGTAATTACATCTATTAGGAATGATTGAAGAGAAAGTAAAATTAAAAAAAAATTTAAATTTAAGATATCAAGAACTTTTGTTGTGTTGAATGTTGATAGATAATGTAGGGATATTTGAAAAGCATGAAGGAGAGAGAGGGGGAGTTTTAAGTTTATGAACTTGACTAGAATTAATACTTTGATGTTATCGTTATTATCAGTGCTATTAAGTAATTTTATTTTTAGTAATAATAATTTTGAATCTTTGGCCAAAGAGGAGAAGATTAACACTAAAGTTAGCAGTGATAAGATTTTAAAAAATGAGATATATTATTTTGATAAAAAAATAAAAAAGATTACAACTAAGTTAAGTAGAATTGGCAACAGGGCCAGTTGGAATATTTTCTCACCGAAGAATGGATATACTTATATTAAGAGTAGAGAATTTATAGTCTATCAAAATTTTTCAATAAAAAAGGATGAATGTAATCCTGGTATAGATATAAAAGGTATCACTAGAAGTGGAAAAACGTCTAAGGAGTTTAACATTAGTGGGCCTTTGTTTATGAGCGAGATGGATCAAATCACCAGCGGAGTAAACAACAATAACGATAAATTGTTTAAGGGTAAATATGAAATTAATGGATTGAATATTGCAAACATTGGTTATCAAATTATTTTAGGTAATGATCGAAGATTGTTTTTTCAAAAAGAACATCAAAGAGATAGTGCTATAAAATTATTAAAGGAGTTACGAGATATTTGTCGCGCCAAAAAGAACGCCGAAAAAAAATTAAATTTTCTAGTTAGAGTTGATGTTAATGAGGGATCTTGTGAACAAAGTGAAATACATGTACCACAACCAGATCAAGCGATTAAAAAGAGAACTTATCCTGTGCTACGATCGATCGTAGAAAATTTAGGAGGAAATTTAGATAATAACTTAGATAATAACTTAGATAATATAGAGGGAATAAGAGAAAATTTAAAGGATGGTGAAGAGATTAAAATGGCATTATTAAATGGCAAGGAATCTTTTGCTTTAAGAAGTAGATCCTTAGATCAAAATCAAAGTAAGGGCCCAATTAGAGTACAACTACTTCATTGGGGTGGTGATGAATCGGGAGTAGAGTTGGCGGAAAAACTTATTCGTTTAAGAAAAGAAGAGGGACGTGATGTAAAAGTGTATATGGGACCACTCTCTCCAATGATGGATGTTAGAAATTTGTATCATAAATTTGATACCATGAGAATGTATTACAAAATGATGGCGGCGGGTATTCCAGTCTATGGTTTTGAGTGTAAAACAGCAGTATGGAATCCATTTGCACGAGAGGAATTAGAGAATTGGGCCTTGGCGGTTAAAAGATCTAAATTAAAATACTATGATCCAAGATTTAATAAACCAGGAGCAAATTGGAGTAAAAAGATGCATGAGAAAATCTGGGTTGTTGGTGATGGTAGTGATGAGAATGATCTTGCTATAACTGGAGGTATGAATATTGTGAATGACTATCTACAGATAAATCCTGAGGGCATTGGTTATTGGAGAGATCAGGATGTGGCCACAAAAGGGAGGAGGGCCATAAAAGAGTTAGTAGAAATTGTTGATCAAAATATAAAAGACTATATGGATCCAAATATTAATGGTCAGGATGATCCCAAAAAAATGGCATGCTTTAATCCATATGATCCCGTAAAAGAAAAAGAGAAGTATAATAATTTTTGGAGTAAGCGAGTGGAATATCGTGGCGCCAATTTATACAAATTGGTTAAACAAAAAATTCGCTACAAATATTCTAAGAACAAAGATAAAAAATATAGATTTGGTTATGACAATCCAAGAGAGGCACTATCAACATTTAAATTAAATGAGATTGATCGACTTAAGCGAGGGAAAATTGTTGAAGTAGTAGATGGAGATAGTAAAAAAGAAGTAGAGAGAGAATTTAATCCAAATTATTTTTCAGTTAAGGAGTATAGAGTAATTCCTAATAGACCACGTCTTGGAGATCTTCACGCTGAAAAGGCTTACATTGATCTTATCAATAGTGCTAAAAAAGAGATCTGGATTGCAAACTCATATTTTATGCCGATGTCTGATATAATGGATGCTATAAAGAGAGCAGCGAAGAGAGGAGTTAGAGTTAATATTTTATCTAACAGCAAAGAAGTAAATGATATTCCTATTATGGTTCCTACTCAACGATATACTTATAAAGAGTTGCTGGATATTAACAAAGGTGCTGGAGTAAATGATGAAAAAGTTAGTATATATGAGTATACGGGAAAAGATAAGCAGGGTGAAGGTAGATTGAGACGAGGAATGTATCATGCTAAACAGATGATAGTGGATCAAGAAATTTATGTTGTGGGATCTTACAATTTAGATAATGCCAGTAGAATTATGAATAGTGAAATTATTCAAATTGTAAAGAGTCCTGAATTATCTAAAGAAGCATTGAAGAATATCTTAGAAAAAGATATGGAATTTTCCAAAAAGATCACCTATAGCGAAGCGATCAAATATCATAACCCAACGAAAAGTGGAGATAGAGGGATGCTTAAATTATCAAATGGGATGAGAGATCGATTTTAGGATTTTATTAACCTTATTTCTACTCTTATCTTTAAATAATGTTTCGTACTATCTAAATTAATGGATAATCCGGTATTAGTAAAATATGAGCGAATTAGTTGTTATGTTAAAGCATTTATTTTTGAAAAAAAGTATTAGCTTGATGATAGCTATCTTCGGTGTTGATATTAAAAAGTGTTGTCGCGAGATTAAGTGTAACATTTCCTTGAAAAAAATTTTTTAAAAAAGCGGTTCCTACGGAAAGTAGTGATTCAGGATTAAGGGGAATAATTTTTTCAAGTAGCGTTTTAGGATAAGAGCACATCACAATTCGCAAATCAATTTTTTTTATTTGCTGTCGATCAAGGCAAATTACTGCTTGATTTTTTTTATTATTATTTTGAGTTTGATAAACGAATGAATTGATTTCACCATCAGGAAAAATTAAATCACCCATGGTTAAGATGATGTGATGGTTCTGAGCATTGGTCGTCGCTAGAAAATCACCTTTGAAACCAGGTTCCTCTTTGCTTATAACTTTTACAGCAAAGGGTAATGTTTTAAAATTATTTTGAAATATTTGCTGATGTTCTTTACTAGTAATACAAATAATCTCTTGGCAGGAAAGAGAGAATTGCTGAGCTAAACGATTAACGATGTTGGAATTACCAATTGGAAATAGATGCTTTGGTACTCCTAATAATTTAGTTTGTTCTTTAAGTCTCGAACCCTCTCCGCTTGCTAGTATTATACCTGTTGTTGGAAATTTCATATTACGAAGTTTAAGATTTGTTTTAAATGGTTTGTGTTTGTGTTGGCGTTGGTGGTTTCAATTATATAATCATAATCGGTGATAGATGGTGCTGGTTCATGATAATTATAATTTATAAAAATGTTTTTTAAAAATAACTTACGTCCAACAAGCATATCACTTTTCCTATCACCGACCATATAACTTTCATTAAAATTTATTTGAGAACATTGAGAACATTGAGAGCGTTGAGAGCTAAAATGTTGTTGTGCTTGTAAAAATAATCCCACCTTTGGTTTTCTGCAATCACAATTGTCTTTATTATCATGATAGCAGCAATAGATTTCATCGACTAAAGTATGTTTTTTGATATATTGATGAATTTTTTCAATTTCATCTTTGACCTTAATTCCTCTGGCAACATCTGGTTGGTTTGTAACAACTATTACCAGGTAATTTCGATTTTTTATCTCTCTAATGGTTTCAACTATGCCGTCGCAAAAGATAAATTCATTTAGGTTTCCAGGTGAAAAGGGAAGATTATTTTTTATGATAGGTAAATTGATAACTCCATCGCGATCTAAAAATACAGCGCGCAGAGAGAGAGGAGAAGTGTTGTTGTTGCTGTTGTTGCTGATGTTACTGCTTGATAAATCCATTAAATGCGCCTACATTTTAAGTTGCATATTTATACTAATTTTGATTAGATCATTAGAGAGAAATAGTCAGTAATTTTTTAAAGTATTTTATAATTTTTTATATTTTTTCACAGCATTTTAACATTGGACGGGCAATTGAATAATTTAAAAATAAAAATATTTGCAGACAGCGCAAAACTAGAGCAAATTGCTAAGTTAGTTCAGCTTCCATACGTAAAGGGGTTTACAACTAATCCTACTATTATGAGAAAGGATGGAGTAAGTGACTATGAGTATTTTGCGAAGAGCATGCTTCATATAATTGGTGATCTTCCAGTTTCATTCGAAGTCTTTGCTGATGAGTTTTCACAAATGGAAGTTCAGGCGAGAAAAGTTGGATCGTGGGGTCCAAATGTATATGTGAAAATTCCAATTACCAACACCAAACGAGAATCATCTTGTTTACTTATTAAGAGATTGGCAGAAGATAGAGTTAAGGTAAATGTTACTGCTGTAATGGCATTAGAGCAAATTAAAGAGACGATTTGGGCGATGAAGAATGTTGACCAAGGAGTCATCTCTGTATTGGCCGGAAGAATCGCAGATACTGGAGTTGCACCAGTGCCATTTATGATTGAGGCATTGAAGATCATCAAAGATGTTAATCCAAGGATAGAGTTATTGTGGGCGTCACCTCGTGAACTATTAAATATTGTGGAAGCAGATAGAATTGGTTGCGATATTATAACAGTTTCAAATGAAATTTTAAGCAAACTCTCTTTAATGGGCAAAGATCTTTTTGAATACTCACTAGAAACTGTAAAGATGTTTTATAATGATGCCTCTAGTGCTGGATACACCCTCTAATAAATAATAGATATAATATTACATTACGCTAATTAAGATTTAAAATTATGTCAGAAAAAAAATCCTTATCGTTAGTTGTCCCAATCTACAATGAGGAAAAAAATATTCCAGTGTTTGTAGATAGGGCCGTTGCTGTTTTAGAAAAGCTCTGTAAAGATTCATCATACGAGATAATTTTTGCTCTCGATCCTTCAAAAGATGCAAGTGCAGAGAGAGTAGTGAGTTTAAGAGAGAAAAATCCCAATATAAAATTATTACTCTTTTCCAGAAGATTTGGACAACCAATTGCTACCATGGCGGGAATTAATTATGCTTCAGGTGATGCTGTGGTTGTGATCGATGTGGATTTGCAAGATCCTCCAGAGTTGATAAGTGAATTGGTTCGTAAATGGAGAGAAGAGGACGCAGATGTGGTGTATGCTCAGAGGAGAACTAGGGAGGGAGAGACCTTTATTAAAAAAGCAATAACTCATGTTGGTTATTATGTAATAAATAAAATAACAGATATAAAAATTCCCCGTAATACCGGGGATTTTCGTTTAATGGATAGAAAAGTTGTTACTCATTTAAATAAAATGACCGAGAAGGATTTTTTCTTAAGGGGATTAGTATCTTATGTTGGTTTTAAGCAAACAAACGTACTCTACGATAGAGATCCTAGATTGAGTGGTCTTGGAAATTACAATCGTTATTTGGGATCACTTACAATTGCTTTTAATGGGATTTTTTGTTTTTCCCGTTATCCCTTGCATTTGATTTCCGTTGTTGGTGGATCACTCTTAATTTTAGCAGTGCTGTTGTTAATTTTATCATACTTTTTTAGCGGCCACTTAATAAGTGGCCACTTACTAATATTGATTGCAGCGATGGCATTTTTTACATCACTACTAATGTTAGCAATTGGAATAGTCGCAGAGTATTTGGCGAGAATGTATGATGGTATTCTTCAAAGGCCTGCATATATCGTTGATAGGGCCATCGGTTTTAGTTTTAATAAATAAAATAGGAAAATAGGAGAAGTATAATATGCAATCTCATCAGCATATGCATTGTCTTGTAACTGGCGGTGCCGGTTTTATAGGAAGTAATTTAGTTGATAGACTACTTGAAATGGGTCACAAAGTTAGCGTGATTGATGACTTCTCAACTGGTCTGATGGATTTTTTAAAATCTACATTAGAAAATGCTGATTATAAATCCAGATTTAAACTCTATCGAGGAGACTTGTTAACGGAGCAAGATACAACATTACAAAGAGTTTTTGATGAGAGTAAGAATGGGATTGATTTTGTTTTTCATTTGGCGGCCAATGCTGATGTTAGATTTGGATTAGATCATCCTAAAAAAGATTTAGAACAAAATACCATTGTCACTTTCAATGTGCTTGAGGCAATGAGAAGAAATGGTTGTCGAAGAATTGCTTTTTCTTCTACAGGATCAGTTTATGGAGAAGCAAAAGTAATTCCTACTCCAGAGGATGCACACTTTCCTATTCAAACTTCACTCTATGGTACATCCAAGTTGGCAGCAGAAGGATTGATTATGGCCTATTCTGAAGGATACAATTTTCAAAGCTACATCTTTCGTTTTGTTTCCATATTAGGAGAACGCTATACTCATGGACACATTTTTGATTTTTATAAAAAATTATTAGTTGATCCATATCATTTAGAGATATTGGGAGATGGAAAGCAAAAGAAATCCTATTTATATATTGGTGATTGTATCGATGCAATCTTGATGGCGATCGAGAAGGCAACAGATGATAAAGTTAATGTCTTTAATTTAGGTACAGATGAGTATTGTCAAGTGAATGATTCCGTTGGTTGGATTTGTGAACACTTAGGACTCAAACCAAAACTTACTTATACTGGAGGAGAACGAGGATGGATTGGAGATAATCCATTTATCTTTTTAGATTGTAGCAAGATTAGAAAGATTGGACATCAACCCAAGTATTCTATAAAGGATGCTGTAATTAAGACACTAGAGTATTTAAAAAATAACAAGGGAATTTTAAATGCCAGATAATAAAAAGCAGACAGCAATAATTTTTGGTGGCGCTGGAGGTATTGGTAAAATACTAAGTGAACATCTTGCAAATACTAAAGGTTATGGTGTTAGTGTTGTCTCTAGAAATGAGGCAGATATAATAGCAGATATTACAAATGAGGATGCAGTAAAAAATGCTTTTGCACTTCATAGAGAGAGATTTAAAGAAGTACCAAGTGTTGTGATCAATGCAGCTGCTATTCAAAAACCGATAGGAAGAAGTTGGGAAGTAGATAGTTTACTATTTAAAAAAAATATTGAAGTAAATTTGCTGGGAAATTTTTATATAGTTAAAGAGGCGATCAATAACTTTAAGAGTGAGAATAGGAATGAGAATAAGAATGGACATATAATTTTATTTTCAGGCGGAGGAGCAGTTTTTGCTAGAGAGAATTTTTTAGGTTACAGCTTGTCGAAAACTGCCGTAGTACGAATGGTGGAGAATGTAAGTGAAGAGTTGCGAGAAGCAGGAATTAATAATATTTTTATAAATGCCATAGCACCTGGAGCAGTAAAGACTCAAATGACAGAAGAGGTTTTTAAATCTTCTGTTGAGAGTGCCGGAGATAAAGCAATTAGAGAAGCAACAGAGATAATGAAGAGCGGAGGCACGGATCCTAAATTGATAACTAATTTATTTGATTTTTTGCTTAGTGCTGATGTTGATCGCAAATTACTCTTGAGCGGTCGATTGATTCATGTGAAGGAACCATATTTAGAGTGGGTTCAGGGTGTAAATAGCAATAACAATAGCAATAACAATAATAATAATAATAATAAAGACATTGGGAAATTAAGGAGGGTGTCCATATGTTAAGTACAGTAAATAAAGTTTTTAATGTTGCAATTGTGGGTGCAGGACTTATTGGAGGAAAACGCGCTAAAAGCATGCAACAAATGCCGAATATAAATGTGAAAGTTATCTGTGATAAAAGAATTGAAGTAGCTCAAGCGCTGAAAAATACTTTTAAGGATAAGGATAATAACATTGCAGTTTATGAATCATATGATGAATTTTTAAATCACCGCTCGCAAAAAGAATTAAATTTAAATTTAATTATTGTGGCCACTACAAATAATTTATTAACTCCAATTACAATGCAGGCATTGCATTTAGGGATAGATGTTTTAGTAGAAAAGCCCGCTGCTCGTAATTTAAAGGAGTTTGAGAGTATTGTTGATCATATCAAGTACAATCCACAAAGAAAGGTGAAGATTGGATTTAATCATCGATTTCATCCAGCAATCATGCAAGCAAAAAAATTAATAGATGCTGGAGAGCTTGGTGAACCAGATAAGTTGATGTTTTTAAGAGGACGTTATGGACATGGTGGACGAGTTGGTTACAATCGTGAATGGCGAGCTAATCAAGATATTTCAGGAGGCGGAGAACTCTTAGATCAAGGAGTTCATCTAATCGATCTTTCAAGATATTTCTTAGGTAAAAATTTTACTGAGATTAAAGGTTCTGCTCACACCTACTATTGGAATATGGAGGTAGATGATAATGCTTTTTTGGATTTAAAAACTGAAAGTGGTCAAACTGCCTTTTTACATGTTAGTTCTTCAGAGTGGAAAAATCTTTTTTCATTGGAGATTTATGGCCCCAAAGGAAAGATTCATTTAGAGGGATTGGGTGGAAGTTATGGAGTGGAGAGATGTGCCTTTTATCGCATGCTAGAGAAAATGGGACCACCAGAGACAACTATTTGGGAATATCCAGGTGAGGATAATTCTTGGAGGGAAGAATTGGAATCATTTATAAGAGCGATAGAGGAAAATCAAGCAAACGAAAAGATAAATGGAAATATTTATGATGGATATCATGCGCTTTCAATTGTAGATAAAATTTATAAGGAGAGTGGATATGCTAATTACTAGAAGTCCCTTAAGAATAACTTTAGGTGGTGGGGGCACGGATCTACCATCATACTATGAAAATTATGAGGGTTTTGTATTATCGGCAGCGATAGATAAATATGTTTACATCACCATTCACAAAACATTTCGCCCAGAATTTATTATCAAATATTCAAAGTATGAAAAAGTTAACTCTATTAATGAGATTCAACATCCAATTATTAGAGAGGCCATGAAATGCTATCATAGTATTAATGATTACGTAGAAATCACCTCTAGCGCCGATATTCCTGCAGGAACAGGACTTGGATCTTCTGGTAGTTTTACCTCTGCTCTGATCAAAGGACTGTGCACTTATAAACGTGTGGTGATCGATCCCTACTCTCTAGCAGAAGCATCTTGTGATATTGAATTAAATAAATTGCATGAACCAATTGGAAAACAAGATCAGTATATTGCATCCTTTGGTGGTCTAACTACCTTTCACTTTAAAAGAGATGGCAAAGTAGATATTTCTCCTCTGAAAATCAGTGATGAGACTTTATATAATCTTGAAGATCATTTGCTACTCTTTTTTACCGGACAATCTCGAAGGGCCTCGTCGATCTTAAAGGAGCAAAATGATAAAACCAAAGAATCCAATGCTCAGATGGTAGAAAATCTTCACTTTATAAAAGAGTTGGGAATTGAGAGTAAAAAGTGTTTGGAGAGTAATGATCTAGAACAATTTGCAAAGATAATGAATATTCATTGGAATTATAAAAAGGAGAGATCAGCGGCGATGTCGAATAGTGAGATAGATCATTGTTATGAATATGCAATGAAAAATGGTGCTTTAGGTGGAAAGTTGATTGGAGCTGGCGGTGGAGGATTCCTAATGTTTTATGCTTCCGATCCTATTAAATTAAGAGAGGCGATGAAGAAAGCTTTAATGAGGGAAGTGCGCTTTCGATTCGATTTTGAAGGAACAAAGGTCTTGTAACATGCCTACCGTTTTTATTCTCGCCGGTGGATTGGCCACCAGAATGCATCCACTGACTAGCAATTATCCTAAAATACTTTTAGAAGTTAATGGAAGGCCATTTATCTATCATCAATTGAAATTGCTAGCACAAAATCTAAATAAAAATGAATGTGAATGTAAGAGAGTAGTACTGCTGCTTGGATTTAAGGGTGAATTAGTAGAGTCATATATAAAAGATAATCAGCTTGATAGTTTATTTTCTTTGAATATTAGTTATGTATATGATGGCCCTCAATTACTAGGAACTGGAGGAGCTGTTAAGCGAGCACTTGAGGCACAAGATGATACCTTTATTGTACTCTATGGCGATTCCTATCTCGATTATAATTATGATTTGATATTGAATGAATTTACTCCCGCTTCCGCTTCCGCTTCTGCTTCTGCTTCCGCTCTTGCTCTAATGACTGTTTATAAAAATAATAATTCATTCGATAGCAGTAATGTATTGTTTAAGAATGGTAAAATTATTCTTTATGATAAGAAAAATAAAGTTCCTGAGATGGAACATATCGATTGGGGTTTTAATCTTTTTCGTCGCCTTGCATTTGATGAATTTCCTATGAAATCTAAAAAATTTGATTTAAGTGATGTCTTTCAGCACTCATTAAGGATGGGACGTTTACAAGGATATGAAGTTAACAAGCGCTTTTATGAGATTGGATCACATAGTGGGTTAGAAGAATTAAATAATTTGTTGGCCAAAGGTTCTTAGAGTGGATATTTTTATTTCGATTATTTATATATTATTTTTGATCTTATTTTTTTCGATTATTGGTCTTCCAATATGTTTAAGAGCTAGTACTAATAATAGTAATAGATGTCTATCAATACTTCCAGTCGCTGGTTTGGCCATAACTTCAGTGATAGTTCCAATCCTCTATGGTTTTAATCAATCAATGACAATGATCTTTTCTTTATTCTTACTTGTGATAATTGTTATCATAGGATTTTATTTCAAAGAAATATGGTTAATACTTTCAGATTTAAGAGAGAATAAAAAATGGCAACTGCAAATTGCTATTTTTATATTGGCCATCGTAGTGTTACTTTTGCCACAATTTATTGGAGGATTACGCTACTCAATTTTCCAGGGAAATCATTTTGATCATTTTGGATATTGGGAATCAGCTCAAGTTTATGCGAAGGAGAGTTATCAGGATCTTTTTAGTTATTCTACAGATGAACTTTTATTATTTCCCTCGCGAATAATTGCCAAACGTGATTTGTGGGCGCGGCCAGCAGTGCATTTGCTTTACGCTTTTACTACGACTGCATTTTTTTCATTCATCTTAAAATTACATTATACTTTTTTAGTGTTTCTGCTTGCAAATAGTATTCTTGCAATTAGGTTTTTGTTAAAAAATCTATTTTTATCTTCAAATTCTTCAAGTGAAAAATTCATTTCTTTATTTATTGGTCTTTCTTTTGCGCTAGGATTTTTTGGCCAATATATTCTTGATATCAATGCTTGGAGTGAGCTTTTAGGTATGCCATTTATTCTTATCTTGTTAACTTTTTTGATCAGACAATCAAAGATAGGAATTGTTTTATTTACTAGTGCGCTCACTTACTCTTATCCAGAGATTTTTATTTTTTGTTTACCTGCTTTTATATTAGTGATGTGTTTAAGTAGATATTTTAAAATCTATGATAATAAAATTTTGATTACTAATGGAGGATTGTTAATTCTAGGAGTGGCCAGTGGATTATTATATTACAAGGGAACCATTGGCTTTTTGATACAGCAAATTTTTTATGGAACATCTGTGACCAATAGTTGGTGGACCTATTTTCAACGTTATCTCTTTGGACAAGGAGATTTAACTTTGATGTTAAAAAATGCTGCCGAACAAATTATTGCTTCCTCTGGATCATATGCCCCAGGAGCAAGTAAAGAAGCAAAAGTAGTAAGTATAAATTGGGTTATGTTTTTGAAAGAGTATTTGATCTCTCAAGGAAGTGTATTGCAAATATTATCATTAGCTGTAACTTTGGTTGGAAATGTCTTTTTGGGTTTAATAGGATTATTTTTTCTTACGCCGATTAAAGGTGTCTCCTTAGCATATTCTGCTCTTCAAAATATGATTCTATCTTTTCTGTTTTTATATTTCATTTTTAATTTGTTAAAGAATTTGTATTACCAAATTATTAAAACAAAAGCAGAATTAAAAAATTATAAAATTATTTTATTTTGTAGCTTTGTGGCCATTCTATCGTTAGAGATCTTGTTTCTACTTTTAAAAAAACAATTTTGGTCAGCAGGCAAGGCTTACACATATATTTCTCCCTTCGTTTGTATTTTATTAGCATCACCATTACTTTTTACTGAGGATTATCTTAAAAACAAAAAAAAATTTATTAAAATTAAATATATTGCGACTTTTTTTGTTGTACTCCAGATCTCATTTGCTTTCTATCGAACGCTTTCAGTTGCAAGTAGTGATGCTTGTATCCCATATGCAGGAACATCCTACCCTTCAATTCAAAAGGATGCGTTTTTTAGCAAGCTTAACTATAATTGGAAATTTGATGACCTAATTAGTGAGTCGGTGCAAGTTTGTGCAGATATAGAATTGCAAATTTCTGATCCATGGGTACAAACTTATCTTCTTAATTCACTTTACTATTATAAAATTCCTACATACACCAAAAATTTCCTTTGGCCAAAAATTCAAAATCCTAAATTAACCATAGAAGGAACGGATGGCAAAATTGCGGTTGAGAGCAATTACTACAGCTATAATAACTATATAATTAACAATAAAAATATCTTTACCAACCTTGATAGAAATGTGAATGTGAACGGAAATGTTTTTTTGCAACCAAAGCGAGCTTGTATAATAAAAGAGCGCTACTATTCTAGTAAAAGGGTTTTTGAACCATATATTGTTAATTAAATAACACGAATAAATAACATTAAAGGTTTTTGTTATGAAAGAACAAGAAAAAGATACTACCGATTGGCGAAATCCATGCACTAAAGTAATCGTCGTATTACCTGCTTACAATGAAGCAGAAAATATTGGAGGATTAATTGAGGCCATAGATGAATCACTTTATACAATAAATTTTGGTCATCCTCTATCAACTCCCAACTATCAAATATTAGTAGTTGATGATGGCAGTAAAGATAATACAAGAGAAGTAGTTCTTTCTTATAAAAAAGTAATTCCAATTATACTCATCCAACATGAAAAGAATCAAGGATTGGGTGCAACCATTAGAGATGGATTAAAACATGCGGCCAGTATTTGTCATTCCAAAGATATCATTGTAGCAATGGATGCAGATAATACTCATCCTGCAGAGTTGATGAATCAAATGATTAGAAAAATCAGAGAGGGTTTAGATGTAGTGATAGCTTCACGCTACCAGAATGGTTCTCGAGTAATCGGAGTTCCTTGGAATAGAAGACCTCTTAGTTTTGTTGCCAGTATTTTATTTCAAGTACTCTTTCCTATTCATGGAGTAAAAGATTATACCTGTGGCTATCGTGCATATCGTGGATATGTATTAAAGCGTGCCTTTGAAAAATTTGGAACAACATTTGTAAGCGAAACGGGATTTCAATGTATGGTTGATATCCTTCTTAAATTGAGAAAGTTGGATTTTATCTTTGGTGAAGTGCCGATGATTTTACGTTACGATAAGAAGCGTGGACTTAGCAAGATGCGAGTCTTTCGTACAGTAGTTGATACCTTGAAATTATCAATGAATCGTTTGTTTAATAATTAAGTACAATATGCATAACCATAATGATTCATCTTCATCATGTGATGAAGAAATAATAAAGGGCCAGTGGAGTAATTTGTGGAAGTCCAAGATTGAAAAGAATTCCCAAGAGGAATGGGATAGTCTTTCGGCCATAGTTTTTCACAATCTTTACTTTATAATTTTGGCCGCTGATATTTCATCAAAACCACTTAGTATAATTGAAACTGGTTGTGGAACAGGAAGAATTTCAAAAAAATTTTTAGAATTTGAAGAGGGTAAGTTTGATGTTACTTGTTTGGATATTTCGATCGAAGCTCTAGAGATCGCAAAGGATTTTATTGGAGTGGGACCCAACATTCACTATTTGCAAGGATCGATTCTTCAAATGCCTAAAGATAAAAAATATAATGTAATTTGGAACTCAGGAGTGTTGGAACATTTTCATCCGAAGGAACAGTTAAAGGCACTATCTGAGTTTGCAGATATTCTTGATGATCAAGGTAAAATTATTATATTTGTTCCCTATGCTAAATCAATCTTATATCGAATTGGAAAATTTATTTTAGAAAAAAGTGGTCGTTGGCCATTTGGAAGAGAGGTTCCTTTACATACTTTGAAAAATATTGCATCTGTAGATGATGGATTATTCTTGGAAAAGGAATTTACTATCTCATTTATTCCATTATTAATAGATTCTTATAAGTGGTTTGCGCCTTTAAAACCTATTTGTAAAATTGCTGATTATTTTCTTTTTGATATTCTTGGGATGAAAAAAACTTTGATTCTTGATCGCTTTCTGAGCTCTTTATTTGGAGGGTATCTTCTAGTGGGTGTATTTCAGCGCAGGTATTAACTATGTTTTGTTTAAGCAACTTCTTACTTGGTAAAATGTTTTCCATCATCCACTCTATGGAGAATCGACCATTAATTAGATCAAAACCTTTAGACATAAAATAAATCAAAAAACAGGCAAGAATAGCAATTATTAATCCAACTGGTTCACTAAAGACCTCTGTAGATTCACCATTAATTTTAACACTCATAAAAAGTTTAGCGATAGTTGCTACTTTGGAAATAATAAATATATGTACAAAATATATAGTAAGACTATATCTACTTATTACACTACAATATCTGGTAAAATAACTCTCTTCTGTTTTTAGATTATTCGAATTATCAAATGCATATCTAATCCATGCATATAATCCTATAATCACGCTTAATTGTAGAAGTGTCATGGCCATTGTATTTGGATAAAAAGAGTATGGAGCAAGATATGCTGTAGTAATGTTAGTCTCTGAACTGCCAAGTTTTATAATTACTATTACTATTGAAGCAACAAAAGTACAAAGTGAAGTAAGTGCAGAAATATGCACCAGTGTAAATTTTTTAATATTAGTTTTATTAACATTTACAGTTTTTTGTTCAGCAAATATTTTTCTACCGAAGACAAAACCAATCAAAGGAAAAATTAGCCAAGGAAAGATTGGAAAATAAGCATTGCTAAGTATTCCTGCAATCAAATCTTTGAAGGCAAAAGAACTAGAGTAGTCTGCTTTGGGATCCATAAGGATATTGGGAAGTAGGTTGTTTAGTGGTTCAACATATGCAAATCCCTCCCAATGAGATGAGTAATCAAAAAATGATCGCAACAAAGGAGCGACCAGCACAGAGATTACTCCGATCATAATTAAAAATTTACTAGATATATTTCTAAACAATGCCAGAATTATCATACTCATTCCAATAAAATGGAGAGTATCAAATTTGGGAATCTCTTTGGGACCAAAAGAAATAGTTGTCAGAACAACGCCTGTTAAGAAAACAAAAAATCCTTTTTCAATATTGGCCCTACTTAAGAATCCTTGATTCAATCCTTTTTCCTTTTTCTTGCTATAAACGTATGCAAAGCTGGCACCCATGACAAAGAAAAATGTGGCCGCTGCAAAATCGCCTACAATGTGATTAGAAAAAAAATAGATCCAAGGATATTTTCCCTCTGCTGGTGTTAAAAAAATTACAAAATGGCATAACATCATCATTATTAAAGCAATCGCTCTCATCACATCAATCGAAATAATCCTCTGATTTGACATAACTACTCCTTGAATGTTGTATTATCTAAGTATTTAAAGTTTTGTTAGTTGACCCTTGGGTTGCCAATTGAGAGTATCACCAACTTTAATTTCTTTTGAGAGAGGAGAAGTTGCACTCATCTCGATAACATGACGGCAGAAAAAACCTTTAGTAGTAGGAATCTCTCTAATGTTGGATCCATCATTACTTATTGGGCGTGGGTAGTGAGCTACATTTCGTTCAATATGCAAAACCTTCAGATCTTTATCCACAAAGATTATATCTAAATTAAAATGTGTATCAGGCATCCAAAAACTTCGGATTTCATCGTCTTTGTAAAAGAACAATAGTGCATCGTTATCTTTAAATTTTTTTGGATCTATACGAGAGAGGCCGAGTATTTGATCGTCTGCGCTTAACGCGATTTTGACGATGATCTCTTTTTTAGAGGTAAGAATTATTTTTCCCGAGGGATTTTTTTCATAATATTTAAATTCTCTATCTAATATGGGAGTAGCTGTTGCTGTTGTGGTTATGGAGATGAAAAAAAAGAATAAATAGGTTAATTTTGTTTTCATAGGTATTCCTGATAATATTACACGATAGTTGAGAAAAATAATACGTTATGTTCCTCTACTAAAAAAAGCAACTTTAGTATAACATATCTTTGTTTTAATTTTTATTTTTTATATTTTAAATTATTTACGGTGGAGCTGTGATGAAAGAATTGAAAGAATTGAAAGGATTAATAAGAGATTATACTTGTGGACAGTTACGTAGTTCAAATATTGGAGAGAGTGTAACTCTTTGTGGATGGGTTAATAAGAATAGAGATCTTGGTGGATTACACTTTGTGGATATCAGAGATAAATATGGACTGACTCAACTTTCATTTGCAAATTACAAGGGAGATGCAAGCGTTTTAAAGAATGCTTCTCTTGAATCAGTAATTAAAGTTAAAGGAAAGGTTGCTGCCAGACCTGCAGAAGCACTCAATAGTAAAATGCCTACTGGAGAGATTGAGATTTTAGTAGAGGAGATGGAGGTTTTATCTAAAGCAAAGGAACCTCCTTTCTTACCTAATGCCATCAATCAGGCAACGGAGGAATTGAAATTAAAATATCGTTATCTTGATTTAAGAAATAAATATCTTCAAGATATAATTGCTCTTCGTTCAGAGGTATCACTTAAGGTAAGAAATTTTTTAATTACACATGGTTTTGTAGAGGTGGAAACACCGATACTCTATAAATCTACTCCTGAGGGCGCACGCGATTATGTTGTTCCAAGTAGAGTTCATCCAGGAAGAGTCTATGCACTTCCTCAATCTCCACAGACCCTAAAGCAGTTGTTGATGATTGCAAATACCGATAAGTATTTTCAATTGTGTCGTTGTTTTCGAGATGAGGATTTAAGGGCCGATCGTCAACCAGAGTTTACTCAAATAGATATTGAAGTCTCATTTCTAACTCAAGATTATATTAAAAATCTAATTGAAGATATGATGAAAGTTCTCTTTAAATTGCCAGAGAATTTTTCTATGCCGATTATGGATTACAAATTAGCGATGAAATATTTTGGCAGTGATAAACCAGATGTGCGTTTTCCTCTACCACATGTAAATGTTACTGATCTCTTTACATCTTCTGCGTTTACTAATTTGCAAGAGGTAGCGAGTAATACAGGTGGATTAATAAAAGCAATTTTTATTCCTAAGAGTGTGGGAGAACTTTCACGCAAAGACACAGATGCCTTAAAAGATGTTGTCTCTCCATTTGGTCTTAACGGAGTTTACTTTTTTAAAGTGAGTGGCGGCAGCGGCAATAACAAACAAGAGCGCTCTGGAGGAATTGCAAAATTTATTGATGATAATATCTATCAACAGATGTGTAAGCGATTAATGAGTGCAGAAGAAGAATTACAACAATATTATTTAGCATATGGACTGAAGAAAGTTAGCGAAAGCGAAGGTCAATGGTTCTTAGTTGCTGATAAAAATGCAGATGCTACTCATTCAGCAGCAGATGTCTTAAGAAAGTTTTTGGCACAGAAATTTTCGATGATCAAAGATTTCTATGCATTCTTATGGGTTAATAATTTTCCACTCTTTGAATATGATCAAAAAGAGGGACGCTTCTATGCTAAACACCATCCTTTCACCGCCCCTCACCACCTAGATCAAGAGAAATTTTTCTCTGCTGATCACAAACAACTTTCAGAGTGTAGAGCAGAAGCATATGATTTAGTTTGCAATGGTTATGAATTAGGAGGAGGATCTTTAAGAATTTTTAATCAGGAAATGCAAGAGAGAATGTTTCAAATTCTTGGACTGACCGAAGATCAAATCAAAAATCAATTTGGATTTTTTGTAGAGGCATTACAATACGGAACACCTCCACATGGTGGAGTAGCATTAGGTCTTGATCGAGTGCTGATGCTTTTATGTAAGAGTGATAATATCAGAGATGTAATTGCTTTTCCCAAAACTACATCAGCAACTGATCTTATGGCGCAATCACCTTCAGCACCATCTGATAATCAAATAGCAGAACTACATTTTAAATGGGTTTAATGGGTTTAATTGATTTAATTTATTTAGAGGAAGGGGAATTATAAATATGTCAATCTCAAAATATTTTGAAAATCTTCAATGCTATTTTACTAAGAAAGAGTGGATGATATTTTTTGTGATAATTTTTTTGGGTATTTCTTTGAGATGGGTAAGTTTAGATGTTAGACCATTTCATCATGATGAAGCGCTAGTTGGAATTTACGGTTATTACACTTATTCAGATCCAGATAATAAATTCTATAGGTATAATCCACTCTTGCATGGGCCACTAATGTTTAGTGTGCTACCATCATTTTATAATATAATTGGTGTTTCTAATTGGAGTGTTCGTGCACCAATGGCGTTCTTAGGAACACTATTTTTATTTGTACCTTTGCTCTTTCGACGTTTCTTTCATAGGACAACGTTGTTGGCGTTTACAGCAGTGTGGGCGCTTTCTCCAGTTTTTATATATTACTCTAGATTCATGCAACATGATTATCTGATCTTTCCCTCGATGATGTTGATGCTTTATGGAGTATGTGTGGCCAAGGATGAAAATAGATCATTTTTTGTTTTGATGGGAATTGTATTACAACTGTGTGTGAAGTTAAATATCTATGTGAACTTGACAATTATAGCAGGATTTCTTATCTACCAGGCATTGATTTTAGAGTTTATAAGAAGAAAAGCATCTAATACTAATACTAAGTTTCAAGAGATCTCTCTTATTCGTAAGATGCTAGATAATATCAAAAAATATCCATGGCGATTTCTATTATCACTTGCTGTAGCAGTGTTCATCTATTGCTATTTATTTTCTGCTGGATTTAAGTATCCCAAAGGAATATTGGATGGACTTTACAGAGAGAGTATTCCCTATTGGATGAACCAACATAATATCGAAAGAATCAAAGGACCATATCTCTTTAACTTTTTTTTCCTCTCTTGGTATGAATTTATTTTTATAGTTGGTTTTTTTGTTCACTACATTCACTTTTATTTAAAGGCCAATATCCGCTATAGATTGTTTGCTCTTCTTTCGATTCTTTTCTCAATAGTAGTCTATTTGTGTTACAAGCAAGAGTATATTGAGATGTCTTTTATTTGGTCCTTTTTTAAATTTAAGATTGCTTTAGATTCATTTGGACCATTTATTTTTTTAGGGCATGGAATAGCTGTTACTACTTATCATATTATGAATAGAGATCAAAAGCTGGCCTTCTTTGGTTATATGTTTATGGCCAATTTCTTCACATACAGTTACTTAGGTGAAAAGGTTCCATGGCTTGCACTTTATATTCTTTTTCCGGGAACAGTCTATCTTGCTTTTTACTATGAAAAACTTTACACCTCTTGGAAAGATGCCGCCAATTATTTTAGCAACTATAGTGTAAAACGATTTTTATGTTATGTGAGTATTGTTATAGCAAGCTTGTGGCTTTTATTTTTATTAGAAGATGCAATAAATATTGGAATGGCAGATGTATTATTTACTAACGTTTATCTGTTAACATTTTCGTTAGTAATTATGTTGTTTGTTGGGTACTTACATTTTCGAGAGAAGAATCAGAAGAATGGGTCTGCCCTTCAATTTAATTTAAAGTTATGGGCATTTGTATTTCTTTGTCTCTTTAATCTTAAAATGGCAATTATTACTAATTTCAGTCGTGCTGGTTCAGATACCGAATTAATAAGTCAGGTACATACCTCTCAACCATTTCATGATATTGCTTTAACTATTCAACGTGAGATGGAAACAGGGGTAAAAGGTGATCGACCAATGCTTTTAACTCTAGGAGCATCCATCTGGCCAATGACTTGGTATATGCGAGATCTTAGATCTTTTTACTCCTTTAATGTTAACAATATGAATGTTAGTAAGAATCAATACACCTATATTATCGATGATCCCAATACCTTTGATCCTTCAATTAAAGAAACTCACTCTATACAATATATTCCTCTTAGACACTGGTGGGTTCCAGAATATGCAGAGATGACTATCAAAAAATTTTTAGCATACTCTTTTGATCATATTCCATGGAATCGTTCAGGTGCAATGTTTGTATTGTTTGCACGAAAAAAGAGCTGATAGTAGAATTAGATTAAAGATAAGATAAGATAAGATAAGATAAGATAATTCAAGATTAAATTAATAATCCTGACCTTTTTAGATTGGGATAAAGTGAGTGGGTTGGTGTATGGATACATTCTTGAAGCACCTCTTGAAACACTTAATGGTCAATGGTGCCATGGTGTCTTTACTGATGATTTCTCCAGTACCAAATCTAGTGTACGCACAATCTGCTGGGAATTTATTTTTCACAGGAAGTACTAATCAATCCGGGGGAAGTTATGTTCCAGATAGTTCTTCAGATCCACGAACTAGACCTGGAGGATTGACAGATGAAGAAGTTGAATTAGAGAGAACCTACAAAAATACTGCTTATGAAAAGAGACTTTTTGATAAAGCATGTTCTACTGTGAGTGAAAAAAGTGGAACACCAAGTGTTTATTGTAGCTCTGGAGGAAGTAGTGGAACAGATGCTGAGCGAACTGTACAAACTGTATGTCAAACTGCTCAGCAAGCAATGGGTATGATCACATCTATGATATCAATGCTTTCATTTATGACATCAAATAGTTCTGGAAATAATAATGTAAAACCTGAAGTAAAACCTGAAGTAAAACCTGAAGTAAAACCTGAAGCAAATCCTGGCACAAATCCTAGCACAAATCCCAGTACAAAACCTGAAGCAAAACCTGATGATTCTTCTCAGCTTTCTCTTTGTATGCCGGCGAAGATGATGTGTGGTGGAATTGCTCAGGTTGCAGAATTGGTTGCCACATCTATGCAACAATTTCAAATCCAAAGTATACAGGCACAAAATACTGCCAATACTGCCTCAGGAAAACAAAATGTTCAAATAGAGACACTTGCTCAGTTGAAACGAACCTACGATACACGTCTTACAACTATATATATTCAACTTGGTGGTTGGGCGGCAACTGGTGCTTGTTTTGGTGCTGCCATTTTAACCTGCAAAGATTGGAAGGATTGGCTGATGATGGCGGCAGCGGCAGCAGGAGCGATTGCTATAATGGGTTGTTATATTGCTAAGTTGGTACTAACAAAAAATGCTATTGCAATTATAAGTGGAATTATAAATGAGCTTAAAAAATTATTGGCCGGTGGAAATTGTAATCCAATTTCACAAAGGAACTGCTATTGTGCTCAAGCAGAAAATGTTAGTGATAAAAAATATTGTTTGCCGGAAGAATTACAAAATAGGCCAGGTGCCGGAATACCAGTTGTTTGTGTAAATAATAAAAAAGCAACGGATCCAAGTTGTAGTTGTATGAGTAACAACAGTTGTGCTGATACCATTTTTAATCAGTTTCCTAGTGGATTGGAGTTTGAGAGTGGTTCAATCTTAGGCACTGATGTAAGACCACTAAAGGGAATTTTAAGAGGGGAAGTAAATCAAGCAGGAGTTGCAAAATCAGTACTGGGAATATCTAAAGCGCTCAGAGGTGTTTTAAGTAAAAATCCACCTCCAGCATCAGGTCCACTTTCCGCTTCTCAGAGGGACAAAGCGGAAGCACTAAAGAATAAAGTTATGCCAGATGATTGGGGTGCTTATTTGGCCACTAGACCGATGACTGCAAAGGATAAAGCTGAAGCAGAGAGGGTTAAAAATGAATTAGCAGGAATTAGTAATGATATAAATGCTCTCAGATCTGGTGCGGCCGGTGGAGTAGGATTTGGTTCTGGTGGATTACAAAAGTCAAATGCTAATAGTAGAATTTTAACTTTTGAAACTGTTGGAGGAGATGGCAATCGTAGAAAATCTGGATCATCAGATTCTTCAGATGATGATTTTTTTAAAAAGATGCAGGAGAAATTAATGGCCAAAAAAGGTGGTGCTGGTGTTGAAGGAGGAGATCCGAGAGTATTAGAATTTGCATCTCAATCAGCGGCAGATTTAGCAACTAGAGCTGCTCAAATAAATAAGAATACTTCGAAGGGAATATTTGAACTCATCTCTCATCGTTATAAAATGTCAACATGGACTCGTTTTGGAGTGGTTAATGAGTAACATCAAATATCAAATAACCAATTCATTTTTTATAGGAAAATAACTTACATAAACCGGCAAACATTTGTTGATAGTTTCCAATATTATATAATGGAGATATTTTTTCAAGGACAATTTGTACTTGGTTGATAGAAATATTTTGAATGTTATCTTCAAAATCATTATATAATTGATTAACAACTTCCTCAGAAATAATAAAAAGGCAAGATAGTGGATGGATTTTTTCTGCGCTAATTTGTTTAGGAAATCCTTGAGCATCAGGTCTCTCATGGTGATCCAAAATGATTTGATCTACATCAGGGGGCATGTTTTTTATTTGTTTCACCATAGAGGAAATGTCTATAGGATGTTTGAATATCTTGGCCACATCATTTTTTGATAATTTATTTTCAGCTATGGTTTCTTTATTTAATACCATTATTTTTGCATGATTTTTATTTTCAAAAACAATATCATGAAGAAGGGCAGACATGGATAATTTTTGCAATATAGAAGAGTTACTCCAACTAATTTCAGTTGCTAGTAGATTGCTTAAGTAAGAAATCATTAAGCTATGTTCATAGATATAATTTTTGTTAAATTTCATTTTTTGAAGAAAAGAAAAAAAATCTTTGCATTGTTTGGTTATGGCCAAATTAGATTTTAAAATTGATTCAGCTGTTTTGATAACTGTTGGGTTCAATCCTAAATTAACCATTATATCTGCAATAAACATAGTTCCATCTAACTCTTGATCGATTCTAGCTTCATTGTTAATATCCTGACTCTCTAATTTTGATTGCAGTTGTCTGGCGTAGAAGTCACAAAAAAAGGAGAATTCAATCTCTTTTATAAATAAGTATTCAATGCCATCTTCTTTTAATTTTAAAATCAAACTACTATCTAATACAGTATCTGTTTCGAAAATTATTTGATAACTATCATCGTTTTCTTTACGAAATATATCACAAATACTGTTGTCGATATTTAGCAATCTATTAATATTGATCTTGCAATATTTTATATCTCTTATACTGGCATTGGCACTGGCATTGGTTATTGGTTGTGTTGGTTGTGTTGGTTGTGTTGGTTGCGTGGAGATTGTTGCTTTCATAGGAATTTTAGCACGAGCTGTGCTTGTGCCTATGCCTGTACCTGTGCCTGAACCTTTGGCCAACATCTCTTCTATTAGGGACATTAAGCGTTTAACATTGGTTGGTTTTTGAAGATGACTAT
The DNA here is from genome assembly GCA_015232355.1 of Oligoflexia bacterium. Taxonomy (GTDB): domain Bacteria; phylum Bdellovibrionota; class Bacteriovoracia; order Bacteriovoracales; family Bacteriovoracaceae; genus JADFZW01. Next base: position 108,487 of record JADFZW010000014.1, on the reverse strand, counting down.
CAATTTTTTTATTTGGAAAACCAGGCATGCTCTCTTGAATCTCATCTAAATCTCTAGAGGAAAAGAGTATAAATGGAATTTGAATGTTCTCTTTTTCAACGTTTCGAAATTGAGTTAGATATTCATATACGCTGTCTCCATTACCATTAGGCATATCATAGTCACAAATAATCAGATCAATTTCACTTATGTGTTCTTTTAAATATTTAATTGCAGATTCTCCAGACTCTGCTTCATTAATTATTACATCTAAGCGACCTTCAATTTCTAAAGTAACAATTTCTCTAATCTCTCTCTCATCATCAACATATAAAATTGTTTTCATTATTTATTGCCCCAACTTCATTCTCTGAGTAGTTTTCAATAATCCTTCTAATGGTTTTCGATAGTTTCCTTTGGAATATCTTTCTTTACAGTAACTTTCAATTTTTTCTATTTCTTCGGCCGTTGCTTTCTCAAGATTATAAATGTGATTTACAAAATCCTCGGTGATAATAAAGAGGCAAGATAATTGAGTGGTTCTTAAGGCAGACATTTTTTTTGGAAAGCCATCTCCTTCCGGAGTCTCATGATGTGTAAGAATAATTTCAGCGACATCAGGAAGAAAATTTTGTATCTCATCAACCAGGAGGGATATTTTGTATGGATGATCTAAAACTGCCTTTTTATCATGATTTGATAATCCTTCAAAAACTGGTGTATTGATATTGTCGATCATTGCCAGTTCATCACTTTTTAAAAGAACATCATGGAGCATGGCCGCCATTGATAATTTTTGAATTGTCGATTCACCAATCCAATTCATATTGGTTGCAATATAGGTTGCAATTACCGAAATAAGCATGCTGTGTTCAGAGATATAATTTTTTTTCTGCATCATCTTTTTAAGTAGTGAGCTTAAGTTATCTTGCTTTTGAACCATAGAGAAAACAGAATTGGTGGTGGCGGTTGCCTGGTTTACAACATCATCATCAATTCCAAAAACTCGAGCACGATTTCGAGCGCTAGTTAATACTTCCGTTTGAATTGTAATTTTATTATCATCATTATTTACATCAGTTGAATTGAGAATGGCAGAGAGGTTGCCGGAGTATTCATCCATAAAAGATTTAAAATTATTTTTAGGGATAAATAGATACTCAATTTTTTTATTAATATATCTCTTGATCAAATCCAAATCATAAAGCTCATTTGCATTAATAAGTTTTATAAATTTGTTACTACCAAGTTGAATAAAGACGTTACACTTAACTGTATTCATCTTTAAAAATTTATTAATATCTACTTTGCTAAGATCCTTTGTTTCAACTTCACTGTTATTGCTGTTATTATTGTTATTATTTTCTTTAGTTATTCTATCAGGCATAATTTTAGCTCACATTTAAATTATATATAAGCTAATTATAGCACTCAGTTTTTTTGTTGAAATAATAAAAGCAGAGGTAAATTCTTTTACTCTATAGAAATTATAGAAATTTAGGATTGCAACCAAGTTTGGCCATGATATCTAAGCGTTTGCTGTGTCTTCCGCCTTGAAAGGATGCTTTTTTCCAAGCAAGAATGATTTCTTTTGCCTCAGCAAGAGAGGTATTACGAGCACCTAAGCAAATGATGTTGGCATTGTTGTGTTCTTTAGAGAGACGACCATCCTCAGTTGAACGGCATAGGGCCGCTCTGATGCCCATAAATTTGTTGGCCGCAATGGAGATGCCGATACCTGAACCACAAATCAAGATGCCGAGTAGTTGATTTTCTTTTTCTAGTTCTAAAAATTTATTACATAATTTTATAGCATAATCTGGATAATCAACACTCTCTTTAGGGTCACTAGTACCAAGATCGATGATTTCATCAATTGCTTGGCCAAAATCACTCTTGAAAAACTCAATTAATCCGCTCTTTAATTCTGGACCAGCGTGATCAGATGCTAGAAGAATTTTCATAATTTATTTGATACCTATTATTTAATCCCTATTATTTAATACCTATAATGATCTGGTTTATATGGGCCATCTTTAGAAACGCCAATGTAGCTTGCTTGCTTTTCGGTTAATTCTGTTAATTTCACTCCGATTTTCCCAATGTGCATGCGAGCAACTTCTTCATCTAGTTTCTTTGAAAGATTAGTTAATTTAACTGGATTGTTATTTTTCTTACTCCAAAGATCAAGTTGTGCTAGCGTTTGATTACTAAATGAGCATGACATAACAAATGATGGGTGTCCTTGAGCACATCCTAAATTTACCAAGCGTCCTTCAGCGAGCAAGATTATAGCGTGGCCATCTGGGAATGTGTAAGTTGCAACTTGTGGTTTAATCTCTTTTCGAATCATTCCAGGAAATTTTTGTAATCCAGAGACATCAATCTCATTATCAAAGTGGCCGATGTTACAAACGATCGCCTGATCTTTCATTTTTCTCATATGATCAAGAGAGATTACATTATAATTTCCAGTAGCTGTCACATAGATATCTGCTTCGTAGATAGCATCTTCAATTCTTACAACTTCATATCCTTCCATTGAAGCTTGAAGTGCACATATTGGATCGATTTCAGTTACCAGTACGCGAGCTCCCTGATGACGAAGTGATTGAGCACAACCCTTTCCAACATCACCATATCCACAAACCACTGCAGTTTTACCTGCGATCATCACACCTGTTGCACGCTTAATTCCATCTAACAAAGATTCACGACAACCATAGAGATTATCAAATTTAGATTTTGTTACAGAATCATTTACATTGATTGCAGGAACTAATAATTTTCCTTCCTTCTCCATTTGATAGAGTCGATGTACTCCTGTAGTTGTCTCTTCAGAGACGCCATACCATTCTTTTACTGTTCGATGCCACTTATCTTTATCTTCTTTGAGAGTAGTTTTTAAAATTTCTAGAAGGGCGGCCTCATCAGGACTATCTGTTTTAACATCTAAAACTTTAGAATTTTTTTCTGCCTCATAACCTTTGTGAATCATCAAAGTAGCATCTCCACCATCATCAACGATTAGGTTCGGGCCCTTATTTCCTGGGAAGTTTAGTGATTTAAGACAGCACCACCAATACTCATCTAAGGTTTCACCCTTCCACGCAAATACGGGGATTCCTGCCTTGGCAATTGCCGCTGCAGCGTGATCTTGAGTTGAATAAATATTGCATGAAGACCAGCGAACATCAGCACCTAACTCAACCAATGTTTCAATTAGAACTGCAGTTTGAATTGTCATATGTAGAGAACCAGAGATTCGTGCACCCTTTAGAGGTTTTTTATGGCCATATTCACGTCTGATACTCATTAATCCTGGCATTTCCTTTTCTGCCAACATGATCTCATCACGACCCCACTGTGCAAGATTAATATCTTTAATTTTGTAATCATTACTCATAGTCTTCTCCTAGAATTAAAATTTTATTTTGAAGTTAATATTCATATTTTAATATCCATAAATCAAGAAACAATGTAATAAACTATGAAAAATAAAATAACATCCAAGGTAAATCTAAGGTAAATTAAAGGTAAATTAATTTTATGCAAAGTAACTACACCCATAAAGTGACCAGAAAGAAAAAAATAAACTTCGCTAGTAACAACAGCAACAACCTTACAAGCTATGATTATGATACAGAAGGAATGAAGGACTTTTTTATCTCCTGTAATCGTCTGTGCGAAGATGTTTTAATCAAAGAGTTGCAAGATAAAAGCATGGGTGGATTTGGGAGTGAGTTTGCATTCGCTGAAGAATCTATGAGTAAAGGTTTTGCCGGTGTGCACTTTCGAGGAAGCATGAAAGATGCCTTTAAAATAATCCTACATTCTAGAGTGGCCAGCAGGGTATATTGGAAATTAGCAAGCTTTGAAATCTCATTAAAAAAAGATCATGAAAAAGAGGTTTTGTACGACATAATAAAAAAAATTGATTGGTGTAATCTTTTTTCCGCAAAGGAGAGCATAAAGATAAATGCAATCTTAGGACGAGGATTGGACCAAAGATTAAATTCTCATTATATCGCTCAAATTGCAAAGGATGCGGTTGTTGATTCCTTCAGAGAGCAGTATGGACAGCGCCCGAATGTAAATACAGCTTTTCCCAATGTTCCCATAATGCTTTTTTTTGAGAGGGATAATTTGGATGTTTTAGTAGATCTTTGTGGAGAACCACTAGGTAATCGTCACTATCGACAAACAGATTTTGCAGCTCCACTAAGAGAAAATTTAGCGGCCAGCATTTTACATCTGATGAACTGGCAATCTAACAAGGAAGTTTTTATTGATTGTATGTGTGGCTCTGGAACGATGGTCGTTGAGGCACTCTTGTATGCTTTAAAAATACCACCATCATTTATCAAAGTGAGACGAGCGCTTAGTAATGATAGAAATGATCGCTTGAAAAATCGTTGGACACTAGAGAACTTAAAAATTTTTAAAGAGAGTAATGAGCTTAAAGAGAGTTTTAAAGAACTTTTGAAAGAGGTTAATCACCAGGTTAAAGATGTAACTAAAAATAAAAATACAGATAAAAATACAGAGAAAATTACTATTTTCGCTCATGATATAAATTTCCGGGCGATTTCTACTACCAAAACACATATCTCATTTATAGAGAGAGAGTTAGCAAGACGACTGATAGGAGAGGTTGTTTTTATTAAGAGTGCGGATGCTACAACTTTGAAAAAACCAGTACAGCAATTAGCAGAGAGGAAAGGGGGAATTATCTTTGCCAATCCTCCATATGGTGTGCGATTAGGAAATGATGGTGATGATAATGGAGAGGAGTTGGAAAATCTCTATCATAACTTTGGAGAAAATTTAAAATTAAACTTTAAAGATTTTCGTGCTTATATTTTTACCGGAAATTTAGAATTAAGAAAAAAAATATCCTTACAGACCAGCTCTAGAATAGAGTTGTTTAATGGTGACATTGATTGTCGTTTATTTAAATATGAACTTTATTAAATTTATTAATTTTACAAGGGTGTATAAAAAAGATGAAAGAAGTGATTGTATTAAAAAGTAATGTTATGGGTGATGGTCCAAGTGAACTAGGGGAGTTATTATTACAAAATTTTTTATCAACATTTCATTACCTTCATTCTTTGTTAGAAACATCCAAACAAGAAACATCCGAGAAGTTATCTACGTCTACAATTATCCTCTACAACACAGCAGTTTTAATTGCACTAAAACATGAGGAAGAGGAAAAAAATAAGTTCTATGAAATCTTAGAGAAGTTACATAGCAAGGGAGTTGAGATTATTTTATGTGCTACTTGTGTAAAATACTTTGATCTAGAAAACAAAATATTAGTCGGTCGTATTTCTAATATGCGAGAAATTGTAGAGAAAATGCGTTCAGCAAACAAATTAATTACTCCGTAGGTACTCCGTAAGCCATAAGTGGCACTCACTCAATCTCAATTGCGTCTTCGCTGTTTTTAAATTTTAAATATAAATCAGTATCGTCATCTATATCAATTCTATATTGAAGATCATCATCAGAAGAAAGGAGGTTCATTTTATTTCCATTCTTCATATCATTTGCGTAAGTTATGATTTGATCAGTTGCAAATTTATAACGTAAATAGAGTGGTGATTTTTTTAAGTTGTTCAAGAAATTTTTAAAATCATGAAATGCATGAGATGATAGATGTTTATTTTTAAGAAAAAGGAGCATTAATTTTATTTTAAATGCATTGTTATCAAGTAGAGGAGATATTTGCTGAAGGAGATTATTGTAATCTTCGTTGCTATAATTTTGATTGTTAGTAGTGTTCTTGAAAATATTGCCATAGATTTGAGAAGGAGATGGCAAATATAAAGAAAAAAATGAGAAAGGTGAAGTATTAGTGGGATTAGGAATGGTAGTTGTAGTTTTGTTACAGGGTTCAGAATTGGTTTGAGAATTTACTGTTGCACTGTTGCTGTCTTTGCTTTTGGTAGATAACAATAATTGATTAGCAAGCCAGTAGAGATCATTTTCACTTTTTAGAAGTGAATTAAAAACATCTTTTTTATTATGTAATAATAGTATAAGTGAATTGTTTTGAGAGTTGATTTGATTAAATATATTGATAAGGTTACTTTTATTAATCTTATAAAACTGACGATATTTTTGTTCAAGGAGATCATCGTATATGGCCACAACAGAGATGTTTAGAAGGATCTCGGTCAGAGATTCTAAAGAGAGTATTTTTTGTTTTGTTAATTCATTTAGGAGAGTGGGATTATTATTTAGTTCTTGTAAAAAATCATGAGCAAAAGATTTATTAATGGTTATCAATTTAATTGATGTGCTCTTATAGTTTTCCTTCTTTTTATTTAAAAAAAGAAGAATGTTTGTTTTTAACTCTTTAATTTTTGCAGTATCAGTATCAGTTTCAGTTTCACCCGATAAAAGAGTAGTGGACATTACTAATGTCATTACTAATGTCATTATTAGTGTCATTATTAGTGCCAAGAACGCTATAATTAATTTTATTTTATTATTTTTTTGCATCACTACCTATTTTAAATGTTGGGATGTTTGGATAAAGTACTTGTGCTAAACGATTTGCTAGCATTCCAAGAAAACTTGGTCTTATTTGAAGATTAGTTAAAATAGAGATGGCAATTTTTTTCTTAGGATTTCTAAGCAAATAAGAGGATCCTCCAGTGGCACCTCCACCATGACCTACCCAAAAATTATCATCATTCTTATCATCACTAACAGGGAATATATGCCATCCAATACCATATTGAGTGAGATTACCATCGGGAAGTTTAGCACTGGTATAGACTTTTGTTAGTGTTTCTGCTTTTAAAATTTTTAGATTATCTAAGGCCATAGCAAATTTGCTAAGATCATTAACTGTTGAAGCTATTCCCCCACCTGATTTTTTCCAACGAACATCAATAGCTGGTGCTTCTACATATTGTTGGCAAGAAGATTCAAAATTAGAGGTGGAATTTAAATTTTCATTAAGACGATAGGGAATAGCTTCTAGTTGAATTCCTTCTACAGGATGATCTAGTCCACTTTTTGTCATATTAGCAGGATTAAAAATATTTTTTTGTAAAAATTGCATATAACTTTCTCCACTAACACTTTCTATAATATATTGAAGTAAATTATAAGCGTAGCTGGAGTAACAATAACCACAAGATGGTGGAAATAATAATTGTTCCTCAAGCACACCATACATACACATAGAATCACATGGATCAGTTATAGGTTTATCATTTTCCTTTTCACCTTTTTCATAGTCATAGTGTCTGATTCCTGAAGTGTGAGTTAATACTTGATATACAGTTATGTTTTTTAGATTTTCCGGAATTTCTTTATAGTTACTGTTGCTGCTATTAAAGTATTTGTTTAAATATTTTGAGCATTTTTCATTTAAATCAATTTTACCATCTTCATACAATTTCATTATGGCCATAGCAGCGATGGGTTTTGATAGCGAAGCAATTCGATAGATTGTGTTTAGAGTAGCATTGTTATTTTTAATGTTTTTACTGTTTCTATTTGAGGTGTCGCTATTTTTAAATAAAGCATCTTTTAATCCTAACCCTTTTGTCCATACTTGTTTTCCATCTTCTACAATAGAGATAACAATAGATGGAAGACGCCATTTTTTTTGAAATTCGAAAACTTCACTAAACAACTTTTGATGAGAATTATTGGAAGTATCATGAATTTCAAGCTCAGTTGTGTTTTTAGCTTCATTCTTGTTGTTAATAAAGATATCAGTATTAGTATTAGTATTAGTATTAGTATTAGTATCAGTAGAGGCATAAGAAGACTTAAAAAATGATATGAGAAAAAAAGTTAATAATAAAAAGGAAATTATCTTTTTCACCTGTGTTACACCTTTAAAAAAATAAAAAATTACATAATATGGATATTACAAAGTTTAAAACAAGTTGAAAGATTAAAAAAATAAAAATAAATGAGGATGTTAAAAAATAAAAGTAAATAAATTTTATATAATCACATGTGCTTAGAAAAAATGTTTAGTTTACAGGAGTTAACTCATGTTAATGGATGAATTTATTTTAAATCAATGTAGATTTATTTTTCTTATTAATCGATTTTTTTAAAAAAATAGTGACATCAAAAATGGGCATACAATTAAAGTTACAATTAAAGTTATAAAAACGCAGGATGATTTTTTTAAAAAATCAATATACATATAAAATAAATAAAATTTAATTAATACAATAACATGGAAAGCAAGTAAGTAAGTAGTAATCAAAGTCTAAAAAAAAATAGCAAGTGGGCCGTTGATTTTTTCACAAACTCCAGCAAAATAATCAAAGAAAGCCAAGTAATAACAAAATATAAAAATGAGATGGTTGAAAATGAAATTTTCGTTTGTTCCAATTTTGTGTTTAATCTTATTTCTTAGTTTGGTAAATATCTTTAACTTGTTTAACCTGTTTAATTTTAATCTCTTTAAACATTCTAACTTTTTTATAGAGACCTCATTGGCAGATATCAAAAACGGGGTACCTATATGTAAAGAAAAAGAAGGTAAGAACAAAAAATCAAATGTGCCTTCCATTCAAGTAAAAATAAAAAGAGGGCAAGATGCAAACATCGAAAGTAGTGTGTTATGTGAAGGGGTGACACCTTATAAGGTTACGCTTTATCATATGTATATTGCCGATCACAAACCTTTAAAGTCTATAATGGGTATTGGCAATAGGTCTGGCCATTCCGCTTTAGCAATAAGAGATAAGGATGGAGAGATTGTTAACTATCTCTCTTGGCCGGCGAATACATCTTTTCACGAAGACCTCGACCATTACAATCGAGCAAATACTTCCTATAATGATTATATTCCAACTCAGATTTCATTTTGTATATCTAAAAAAATATATACAGATTATATTAAATGGTTACAGCAAACTGAATTTTGGACTGATCGTGAAGATGCTAATGTAAAAATGGCATTTGATAAGATGAAGGAAAAAAGGGATTTAATTTTAACTTTTTTAAAGGACAAAAGTAAAGTTGATATTGAGATTATAAAATCAAATTTGACAAATTATTTCAATAAAAGACTTAAATCAAAAGATAGTATCGATAGTATTGTTAAGAAAGTATTGAGTTTGGCAAAGTTAACAAAGTTAACAAAGATTGAAAAGAATAGTTCGGATGAATTATATAAATTAATCTCGGATTACAAATTTTCATTCGATACTTATAAAAACTTAGTAGTGTCTCTTAATGTAAAAGAACGTCAAGAACTTAGCTATTCAAATAAGTTAATTTTAGAAAAGATTAGGAATATCTTAAATTTTTCTTCAGTAGATGAGACCATTGATTGGATTGTAAATAATCTAGAATTAAATAAATCCAAATTTAAATCTGCTAGCACTAATTGGGAGGTGTTATGGAATAAATTTAATCGAGGACAAACGGAGGATTATAAAACGAAGGATACTTTTCGTGATCTATTTAATGAGTATCAGAAAAATATTTTTCGACTATCAAAAAATGGAGATAGATATGGTGGTAAATATGATCTCTATACAGGGATATTAGGATTTAATCGTAATAGATACAATTGTACAGATATAACGGTCTTAGCTTTAAGGAAAATATTATCGGATAATAGTTTTTATTCGAGAAGTTTTATTCCTAGAATACCACTAAATGCTTTACAGCTTTTAGAAAAACATTTGAATGAGAAATTCACAGCTAAAAAGTTTCTCTCTAAGTCTCTCTTTAGTGCTAATAGCAATGATATTGCTCCATTAATGTTTAAAAGTACAAGTGTTAAAAACGATACGCCACCAGTATTAGATTTTTCAGTGGTCTGCAAACTTATTTTGTTAAATGCTAGAAATATTGAAGAGGCAAAAAAAATATTAAAAAATGAAAATAATATATCATCATTAGTACGTATTACAGAGGATAATTCTTTGAATGATCTCTCACTACAAAGATTTTATTTTTTTGAAAGAGGAGATGAAGATGAACCACTTGCTTTGATTGCAGATGGAGATGAAAGCAAAAATGAAATAAAAAGTGAATTACAGAAGTTAAAGTTTGATAATAATAAAAATATTCATAATGTTGATCAATTAGTATGTGATTTGATAACTAGAAATCATGGTATTCCTAAATATTTACTTAAGAATGTAGATAAAAACATTTTGACCGTTGGAAGTAACAGAAGTTTTAGTATTAACTATGATATCAAAAGAGAGGATTTAGTATTTTTCAAAAACTATGGTGAGGGTGCTTATCATAGTAAAATGGTCTATGCACATATTCGTTTTATTACAAATCAGAATAATCAATCTGAGAATATATCAAATATTAAAGTGGCAGTTACAAACAGTTCGGGTGAAAGTATTCATCAAATAATACAAATACCATTGGATGCAAAGAAGATGGAGATAATTTTTAGCACAGATTACATTGAACCTGAAAATGGTTACAACACACAATATGAAACTGAATTTAACAACAGAGAAAAAGTTATCGTACATCAAATCTATATCAATAGATCTGAAAATCTGAGAAAATTTGACTAAGAAAAATTATCCAATTTATTTTTTCGAACACCTTCTAAATATAGAGACTTGATAGTGTACTCATAGACGATTAATTTAGTTAACTATGTGATTGCGAGCGAGTGAAAAAAACTCTTTCAAAAAATTTTGAACTGAGGTTAAATTAAAGTATTATCTAAATAACTAATCTAATCTAAAAATAAGGATACATTAATGAAAGTTAGCAAAATTTCTAAAATTCTCTTTTTTTTAATTTTCTCATTATCACTATTACCATCATGCGGTTATAATACAATGCAAGTGCAAGAAGAAGAGGTGTTCGCAGCACTGGGTGATGTTGAGGCCACTTATCAACGTCGAAATGATCTTATTCCCAATTTAGTGGAAATAGTTAAGGGATATGCTAAACATGAGCAAGAAACATTGACGGCGGTAACAGAGTTGCGCTCTAAAGTTGGTTCTATGCAAATAACTCAAGCAACGCTAAAAGATCCTAAGATGTTTGAAAATTTTCAAAAAGTGCAAAGCGAACTCACAGGTGCTTTATCACGCTTAATGGTGGTGGTAGAAAAATATCCTGATTTAAAAGCAAATCAAAATTTCTTAGATTTGCAAAATCAACTTGAAGGAAGTGAAAATAGAATTAATGTTGCTCGATCACGCTATAATAAAGCAGTTAAGGAATTCAATAGTAGCATAAGAGTTTTTCCAAATTCTTTGACAAATGCACTATTTTTACATCTTCAGAGGAAAGAACCTTTTAAGACAGAAGAAGCTGCTAAAGTTGCACCTAAAATAAAATTTTAATAATAAACAATAAAACAATATAAAAATACATCTTTGGATACTAATGTTTAAATTTATACATAAATCAAATATCCATCTAACAAGTTATCTAATCCTAATCCTCTTCTCATTTTTTAATTTTATCCAATCATCAATTGCTCGCGAAATACCTGAACTAAACGGACGAATAAACGATTATGCCCAAATGCTTTCGACAGAAACCAAAGCAGATCTGGAAATGAGATTAGAAGAATTAGAAAAAAGTGATACTACCCAACTTGTTTTTCTCTCTATTCCTTCTTTGGAAGGAGATTCTTTAGAGGAATTTTCAATTAGGGTTGCAGACAAATGGAAAATAGGTCAAAAAAAAATTGATAATGGAGTTATCCTTTTAGTTGCAAAAAATGATCGCAAAGTACGTATTGAAGTTGGTAAAGGTCTCGAGGGTAAACTTACCGACTTGATTGCAGGAAGAATAATTAGAGAAAATATCGTTCCATATTTTAAGAGAGGAAATTACCAGGACGGAGTTGTAGAAGGAATAAAATCAATAGTTCAAGTAGTGAATGGAGAATACATATCAAAAAATAGTACATCTGCTACAGTTGCTACTGATGGAGATCTTAACTGGAAAGAAATTATTGCGACTATTATTACGATTTTAATTTTTGGTTATTGTGTTATTACCTCTTTGTGGTATTTTTTAAATATTATTTTAGCAATAATTTCGGTATCTACTCTTCCTGCAATCGCTTTTTTTATTCTTGGGATTACAAATATGTTCTTATTGATATTTTTAGCGTTATTAGGTCTAATCCCTGCTTTTTTTCTAATAGCAAGATTTCTAAAATCATGGAAATGGGATCGCAATGCTTCAATATTTAATTCGTCACCATCATCATCTAGCAACTCTAACTCTTGGGATGATTTTTTTAGTGGCAGTAGTGGTGGCGGTGGTGGAGGTTTTTCAGGTGGTGGTGGTAGTTTTGGCGGTGGCGGATCCTCTGGTAGTTGGTAACATCTTAAAATCAAGGATTATAAGGGTTGTATTATGAATATTATGAATATTATAAGTATAATAAATAAAAAAAAAGCAAAAAGGATAAGCGATACATTTTTTTCAAAAGAAGATAAACAATTGATAGATACAACTATTAAAAGAGTTGAAGCTAAAACAACTGGAGAGGTAGTGGTTGCTCTTGTAGATGCTAGTGATTCTTATAAAGAAGCACGCATTTTAACAATATTAGTGGTTTCTCTTCTGGGCGCACTTTTTTTTGAAATATTCTTTTTGCTTTGTCTACAACAAAAATCAGAATGGTCTTATCAGACATCAAATTACTTTATCTCTCTACTGCAAAATACTTTCTATCAAACATCGCTTTGGAGATTTCTATTTTGGGGTCTACTGATATATTTTATTTTATATATAGATATAATTTTTTTTAAATTGTATCCCTTCTCTCGTCTTTTAATATCTAGATACCGTTTGAATGATATTGTAAGAAAAAGAGCATTGATTGCATTTTATGACAATGGTCTATATAAAACTGTAAATCACACTGGAGTTTTGATATTTTTATCGCTTTTAGAAAAACGAGTGTGGATTATTGGTGATAGTGGCATTCATCAAAAAATAGGTCAGGCATTTTGGAATAAATGTGCTCTAGAATTAACTAAAGGAATTCGTAAGGGAGAAGCGGTGAAAGCACTTTGTGATATTATCGAGAAATGTGGTTGTCAGTTAGAGTTACATTTTCCAATCAAAGATAATGATGTTGACATGAAAAATGAATTGCCTGACAATATCATTACTTAGAAATATAATTTATAAAAATAAGGAGATTTATAGAAATGAAAAAATTGCAAATTCTAGGAACAGGTTGTCCTAAATGTAAAAAACTTGCTGAAGAGACAGAGAAAGCAGCAAAGGAATTAGGTATTAAATATCAAATAGAAAAGGTAACTGACATTGAAAAAATTATGAGCTTTAAGGTCATGTCTACTCCAGCACTTGTGGTTGATGATCAAATCAAAGTGACAGGAAGAGTGCCTAGTATTGATGAATTAAAAAAAATATTGAGTTAGTTTTTAGATTTGATCATTTTAAAAGAGATTGCTTTATTCTTTTTATCAAATCATCATTACATCTTTTAATGTCTTCTTGCTTTTCTATCACTTGTAAATATTTTTCACTTAAGGAATCTGATGTGTCACCAGATTGCATTTTTTGTAAGATCAATGCCTCTTCTTGGACTTCTTGTATGATAGCATCTTTTACTGTTTTGATTAGTTGTTTTTTGTCATTTTCTGTTTTAATTGAGGGAAGTAATTTACCAATAAAACTTCTGGTAGGTGATAATGCCTGATGTGGTTCTGAGTAATTTCCATCAATATAGTTTACAAGTCCATTCATATCCCCTCTATCAGGATATGCAGGAACAGTATGCTCAATTAAAAAATTACGTTTTTGGATATTCTTATTTTTTTTAGCAATAGTATCCTCTATTTCTTTCCATGAATCTTCAGCAAATTTTTTGTGATCTAAATTTTTTATCATATCATCATCGGTTGTTAAAAGAGTGCTAATAACATCTCCTTTGTTGCTCCATAAAACGGGGATTAGATCAGCAAAAAGTTCATGATATTTAGATAAATGTGCTTTTAATATGTTTGTAATTTCTTCTCCAAATTGTTGTCTTATTTCATTTTCAAACAGATTATGTGCATACTCATGGGCCCAGACACTACTGGTTTGTTCAATTGATTTCGTGGCCAGAGTAAATGAAGTGTTATTGCTATTTAAAACAAGTTGAAGATTTAATTTCATTTTACTTGCAAAGCATTGAGAAATTTTGCACATCCTTATCTCTAAGCCGACTAATGTAAATAAAAAAAACACTTTACCAATACTATTTTCAATTGTTAGATTGATTCGTATTAAAAATTATCTCAAGGATCTCCTAATTTTCTCATCAGGTATCCTTAAGATGATCTCATTCAAATTATTTTTTAAAATATTACTTGCTGTTTATTGGTTAAGGAAGTCATCATGAACATATTGGCTATAAATGTATCTCTTAGGCCTGAATCCCCAGTCAAATTATTTCCCATAGGATTAGGATTCATTTTAACTACTCTGAAAAAAGCGGGCATTGAATTTGACTTAATTGATATCGACATTTACAGATACACCAGTGAACAGATCGAAAATCTTATTCAAAAAAGAGATTATCAGGTTGTTTGCCTTGGTTGCATTGTCACTGGATATAAAACAGTTAAAGAATTAACCAAATTGATTAGAACATATCATCCCACATGCACGATTATTGCGGGAAATTCTGTTGCCACATCTATAACTGAAACATTGTTAACAAAAACAGAAGTTAATATCGCCGTAATGGGTGAAGGTGATGAGACAATTATTGAACTTATACGTGCTTTAGAAACACGCAAGGATCTTGAAAGTGTAAAAGGAATTGCTTATTTAAAAAATAAAGCAGTGACATATACAGAAAATAGATCCTTAATTAAAGATATTTCAACTTTACCGTTTATTGATTTCTCGATGTTTGACATAGAGCTTTATATTGAAAATTCTAAACATCATGTTTGTGAACCACTACCTATTTCAAGAGATGAAGTTAGGGTTTTGCAAGTCAATACTGCTCGAGGGTGCGTTGCCAATTGTGGATTTTGTTACCACGTTTTTAAAAATGCCCCTTACAGGCATAGATCTTCAGAGTCCATTATATCCGAGATTAAATTCCTAATTGAAAAATACTCAATTAATTATATCCAATTTTGGGATGAATTAACTTTTTATTCCAAAAAACAAACAATGGAATTGGTGAGAGGTATTCTGAATAACAAATTAAAATTCTATTGGGTTGCTCAGTGCAGAGCAAACTTGTTTAATGAAGATAAAGATATTGAGATTATTGAATTAATGAAAGAATCAGGTTGTTTAGGTATGGAATATTCTTTAGAGTCAGCAGACAAAGATATATTAAAATCAATGAACAAGAATATTTCCGTTGAACAATTCAATAAACAAACGGTATTATTTCAAAAAGCTGGAATAACAACTTGGACAAGTTTGGTTATTGGATATCCTGACGAAACAAAAGAGACCCTAAAAACAACATTCGATTGCTGTATACAAAACAATATGTACCCATCTGTTGGATATCTGCTACCTCAACCTGGCTCTCAGATGTATGAATTTGCATTGGACCATGGTTATATTGATCGAAAAAATGAAGAGGATTATTTTTTAAACCTAGGAGATCGTCAAGATTTGCGAATAAATATGACAAAAATGAGCAGTGATGAACTTCAAAGCGAAGTAAAAAACCATCTTATACGATGTAATGAAGTTTTAGGAATAGGTCTTGATGTAAGTAAATTAATTAAGACTCAGTATTATAGAGGTAAAAAAGAAAAAAATTAAGAAAAGGAAACCTGTTTATGAGAGTCTTAGGAATCCATGATTCCATGTGTTCTGGTGTTGCTATCTGGGGTTCTAACAATATCCCCCGAAAAAGGGTCGTTACGTGAACGCTGCATGTAAATTAATTTTCTCCTCTTGAAATCATCTGATTTTGTGTCAAAATAGCCACTTTCGATGATTTTTGGCTCAATTTTTATTTTGACATAAGTATTGTCACATGTAAGCATCAGTATTATGCTTAATTTTATTAAATATAAAAACAAGAAAATGTAAAAAAAGTATTTTTTATTAAAAAAAATGATATTACTGTGTGGGTAAATAGCTTAAATATTCACTTAATATCATTTCATCTGGTAATTCAGTTAAATCAAAATCATTAGTACCTAAAATAAATTTTCCTCTTGCATTTTCATGTTTTATAACCTCTTTGTCATTTTTGCTATATTCAATTTTTACACTAAATCCCTTGAATACTTTATCCTCTTCTTTCGGTCGTCCTTTCTTTCCATCCATTTTGCCTCTTAGTCTAACAATATAGCTTGTTAAAATAAACATCGGATGTTTCTTTGCAAATTTATCAAAGGACTTCTCTGCATCTTTCTTACAATAATATAATTCTTTTTCAAATTTCTTCAAAGCACTTTTTAAAATCTCTTCTTTTTTTTGAAGCATTATCTTTACAGTGTTAACTTCATTCTTAAATGCCTCCTCTGAGAAAACAACAATCCAACGTTGTTTTACTCCACCATAGTTTGATTCTTGGGGACTTATTGAATAACCATTTTTTAAATCAATCCATACCATATCATCTTTATTTTTTTGAACTAAATCCTTTGATGATAAATTTCAAAAAAATGGATTCATAACTTATAATGAATTTGTAAAATATGTAGCAGAGGACGTAGAAAAACTTTTTGCGATAGAGAGAGTTACGATGAATATGCCTTATAATTTAAAGACACCCATATCAGCGGATGTTTGGGGAGATGTAGTTTTAGGATTTTTATGTGAGAAACAAAGTGAAAAGCTGGTTTATAATTTTGCCAACGGAGTACATAATATAGTTGAGAATGTTTCCTCAAATTAATAAACACTTATACCAACACATAAATAAATAAATAAATAAATAAATAAATAAATAATAAATAAATCATATTTAAACATTTATGATTTATTTAGTTGCCTATTAGTATGCAGCTGATGCTAAAATAAGTGCGGTTCGTGCTGGAAGATAGAGTGAGATTCGAAACTTTTTACTACCAAATAATTCTCTCTCGATAGAGTGGTGAATGTGACCATTAGGGATGCGATTAAATCCACCAAATTTTTCTTCGTCAGTGTTGAAAACTTGCACATACTCACCGGCAGGCATTTCTATCATATAATCAACATATGAAACGTTTGGATGAAAATTAAAGATGATATAAAAAGATGCGCGTTTAAAACAGATTATTTGTTGAGAGACGTAGCTGTAAATGATTTGTGGATCCTCTTTGGTACAAAGATTATGTTTTTTTACAAAGTTGATCATCTCAGCATCGAAGTCACCAAGATAGTGATAGCAAAGTTCTTTACTATCTAAAAGTTTCCATTGTCTTCTAGCATAGTGAAAGGAGTGGCCATTGCCATCTCGAGGGAAATCAATCCATTCAGGATGGGCCCACTCATTGCCAATGAAATTTAAATATCCTCCTCTGGCCGTTAAACAAGTTATCATCCGAATCATCTTGTGAAGAGCGATTCCGCGATCAATGGTCATGTTACGTTTCTCTTTGGCCATACTCCAATACATCTCAGCGTCCATTAACCAAAAAGATATTGTCTTATCTCCAACCATCGCTTGATCATGAGATTCTGCATAGGAGATACTCTTCTCGCTATATCGCCGATTTACTAATTCCCCAAAGATATTATCAACTGACCAATCTTCATCTTTAGAGTGCTTTAAGGTTTTAATCCAAAAATCAGGAATACCCATGCTCATGCGATAATCAAAACCAATTCCTCCAGAAGAAACTGCAGAACCAAGGCCGGGCATTCCAGATACCTCTTCTGCAATGGTGATAAAGTTTGGTCGATATTGATGTAGTAGTTGATTGGCCAAACTTAAGAATGTAATGGCATCTTCATCAACACTATAATCGAAGTAGTGATCATAGTGAGTAAAATTTTTACCAAGTCCATGATGAAAATAGAGCATACTAGTTACGCCATCAAAGCGATATCCATCAAAGTTAAAAATTTCCGCCCAATACTTACAATTACTGAGGAGAAAGTGTAGTACCTGATTTTTTCCATAATCAAAACACATACTATCCCACAGAGGATGATTACCACGATCTCCATGGTGAAAATATTGATAAGGAGTTCCGTCAAAGAGGGCAATACCTTCAATTTGATTTTTTACAGAGTGAGAGAGAACAATATCCATGATCACTCTAAGTCCCATCGAGTGTGCTTCATCAATTAAACGTTTTAAGTCGCAAGGATTTCCAAAGCGTGATGATGGTGCAAAGAAATTGGAAACTTGATAACCAAATGATCCATAGTAGGGATGCTCTTGAATGGCCATCAATTGAACAGTGTTGTATCCAGCTTTTTTTATTCGAGGGAGAAGCAGACGACGAAACTCATCGTAAGAGTGAACTCGCTCTTCATCTAGGGCCATACCCACATGTGCTTCATAAATTAAAGGAGCATCAGTGGGTGCAAGTAACTCTGGGGCCGGAAAAGAGTGTTTAAATTTGTATGGCGTTGGTGGATTCCACACACACGCAGAAAATATTTTTGATTTTTCATCTTGAACTACATAGAAAGCATAGGATGGAATTCGTTCAGCACCACCAGCGCTGCAACCAGGCCAATAGAGTTTTAATTTATATAAATCACCATGAGAGATTGCTTGCGGAGGAAGTTTGATTTCCCACACACCATTTTCATTGATACGATTTAATCTAAATGTAGGGCGCTCTTGCCAGCAATTAAAAGTTCCGATCAAATAGATATCGGATGCATTGGGTGCCCATTCTCTAAAAACCCAACCATCTTCACTTTGATTTTTATGTAAACCAAAGTAGTGATGGCCATTGGCAAATTCAACTAATTTACCAGCAGGAGAGAGCTCCAGAAGTTTTTTTTGACAATTATCACTACGACGTAAGAGGTGATCAGTGTATGGTTCTAGATAGGGATCATCGATAACTAATTGTAATTTTTTTTTAATCATAGGTAAACTTTGGTAATTTTCTTTTCTCGTTTTTTTATTTTATGGATACTTGATACCGAATAACTTTGCAGTGTCGGCATTAACTTTTAAACTTGCCCCCTCATCTTTTAATACTGGATTAGGTGAAGTAGTATGGCCATCAAGATCTTTTTTTACAGCTTTGGCCAGTAATTCTCCAAGAAGAGAATAAGATGCCACTGTTCCCATAAGTGCTCCCTTAGTTATCATCTCTTCTACTGCGGTGATGATTGGAATTTTAGCACTGTTTAGTTCCTCAATTATCATAGCACTTTTAGATGTGATAAAACTATCAGGTGGAATAAAGACTGCATCTGCTTTAGGATTTCCCTCTTTTAGATTTTTTAAAATATCCTTCAAATAACTCTCCTCTGGTTTTAAGCGAAGTTCCATTGTTTCAAAGGAGAACTTCGCTTTTATTTTATCAACTTCATTTTTTACAAAATTGGAGTTGAGTTCTTTGGAATTAAATAAAATTGCCAATTTTTTAAAAGGGACAACTTGTCGTGCTTTTTCGATTTGTAGTGAAATGGGAACTGTATTACTGGAGATAAACATATTAGGTCCACTATCACTCATACTTTTAGTTAATCCTGCAGATACAGGATCGGTAACAATGATCACTAATTGTTTTACTTTGATTTTGTCTGTACTTCCACTTGTACTTCCACTCAATAGTTTAAGAGCTTCTTGTATTTTAGTGGAGACAGTTGTTCCATAGGTGTAGATATAATTACAGCTTGAAATTTTTTTTGTTAAATCGTTACGAATGTAAGTGACCAAGTTATCTACTTTTTGTTCGCAATTAAAAGTATCAAATTGAAGCGTGCGGGTGTTGGCAACTAAGCGAGAGAGCTCCTCTTTAAATCCCTTTTCAGCGTTGGTTTCTCCTCTCCACAAGATCATGCAAACTTTAAGTTGTGAGCGTGAATCGTTTGCACTAACATTATCTATTTCTAATGGGAAGAAAGAATGGAAAAGAGAATGGGATAGAGATAATAAAACTAATATTATAGTAAGTGCTGAGATGTGGTTTAAAAACATACTAGACTCCTAGTTTTAAAAACTATTTTTAAAAATTATTTTTTGTAAACTACATACGCATGATTACCCAAATATTTTGCCCAATCATAAGAGCGTTCTATAATACGAGTAGAGTAGGGTGCCTCTTCTCCTTGGTTGCTTAGATCATAATCATACATAAGATTAGTTGGCCCTGTATATATTGAATCTCGAACGTAAAAGACGCCTTTTGTAGAGCAGCCACCATTTTGTTCTATTGATTTATTAACTTGATTTACATAATTTTTAAGGCGATTGGCCCTTTCAAGTTTTTTAGGATCATTTGTAGCGATTAATTCATCCGCTTCTTTCAACATAGCTTTTCGCCAACTAAATACAAAGGAACACCCTTCAGTTACTTTTTCATCATCATAACCTACAATTAAAACTGCGTGCCAGTAACCATAGTGATTATAAATTATAAGTGTTGGTGAATTTCGAGCAGTTAATCTCTCTTTTATTCTTTTAATAGTTGCATCTGTCATTACTCCAGTATTCCATTGATCATTATTTGTATCTACGAAAATTAACTCTCGGGCAACTTTAGGAACAGGAATCTTTTTTTTCATTAACTCATCAGTGATACCGTTGATCCAATTATAGTATGTACCATAAGTTGCGCCCTCTTCACCTTTTTTGGCCACCATAAGTTCTCCATCTATTTCCTTATACCAACCAGTAGTATAGCGAAAATCACGATTGAGAAGGGCGCCGCTAAAATAGTTATAGGTATAAATTGTATCCGTACGCCAATTATAAATTTTTTCATCATTATTAGTGTCATTATTAGTGTTAGTGTTATTACTAGCAGATGCTAGGTCACTAGCATTCATTAAATATCTTTCAGATAGATCACTCATTCCTTCATAGATTCTTTGTTCTTGAGTGATCTCTTTATTTAAAATAATTTCCATTGCTCCCGTTAAGGCCATAAAGAGACAACTTCCTGCCTCATCCTGATTAGGAGAGGCAAAGATATATGGTTCTAATGTAAAGTCTGCATTTTTTGTATTTTGAGATTTATTATCGTTGATATTTTCATTAGTGAGTGTGGGAGTGAGTGTGAGTGCTACGGAATAGATAGTGTTCGAAGATTCATTATAATTATGATCATAGTTGTGGTTCTTTTTCCCAAATGAGAGTGTACAAATTTTACTGTAGATTGATTGACAAATTACTGGTCCAAGTGGAGTTAGATGACCAATTTGAGTTGTTTGATAATAAAATTTATTATTTTTTAAGATGATCTTTCCTGAATATTCTTTGATAAATTGACTTTGATTTTGATTTTGATTTTTGTCTGAATGAACAAAAATAATTTCGCCATCTACTTGCTGTTTATAAGTAATTGCTGATGCAATTGCTGGGAGTGAGTAATAAAATGATAAGCATAAAATAAAAATTGCAAAACTCTTCATGCATGTTCTCCTTCCTGATCATTTGTTTTAGTTTTGTTCTTCCTTATACCATTTTGTGTATTCAAGATAGTTATTGGCCATAGATACCAAATTATGTAATTGATCCTTGTTCATCTTTTTTATTTTTTTAGCAGGGACACCTGCATAGATGGTCTCTGATTCTACAATGGTATTTTCCAGTACCACAGATCCTGCAGCTATTACTGAATTTGAGTTAATTAAAGCATTGTCCATAATAATTGCACCCATGCCAATCAAAACATTATCTCCAATGGTACAACCGTGGATGACAACGTTGTGTCCGATAGTGACATTATTTCCAATAATGGTTTTAGCATTGAGATGAGTACAATGAATTATAGTACCATCTTGAACGTTGGTTTTATTTCCTATACGAATAGAATCAACATCACCTCTAATGACAGCATTAAACCACACGCTACAATTATCTCCCATCACCACATCACCAATTATGGTAGCATTCTCAGAAAAATAGCAGTCGCTTCCCCATTTAGGGTGGATTCCTCTTATACTTTTAATTAATGCCATTATTTATTATCTCCGTTTATAAATTTATAGTTCTCAATTGATTTGAATAATTCCATTCCGGCAGCAATGTTTGCCGATGATGGATGATTAACAAGAATTAAATCATTCTTGGCAACAACATCAGATGTTAGATTGTTGATATCGTTTTTAAAATTTAAGATCTTTGCAATCACTTCTCCCTCTTTAACAATATCGCCAGGTTTTTTTATAAAGTCAATTAAACCACTACTTGGTGAATAGTTTGATTGATAATCTTTTAGAGAGGCGTAAGCACGGTTACTGTGATCAAGATCAAGATCAAGATCAAGATTTGGGTTTAGGTTTAAAAATTTTTTAAAATGGAGATAATTTAAAATATTAAGAGCATCGATTTTAGCAGCATTAAAATCTATGATCTCCTCACTACCATGTTCAAGAGTGTATGCTTCAAATTCAATCTTATTAGTTAAATTTTGATGTAGATTATACCAAGGAGTAAAAGTAGCTTCATCCATGGCACCCGCAAATTTATTTGGGATGATGATGGTTAGAGGAAAATTAAAATGAAATGCATTTTTATAGCAATACTCAGGGGCGTAGATGTAGCGCATGCCTTGAGCAGCAGTATGCAAATCTAAAACAACATCAGCAGAAGATGCTAGTATTTGCAGTTCAATATTTAACCTTTGTTGATAGCTTATTCCCTTACTACCTATTAAGTGATCACGATACTCTGTAAGTTTTTGTAGAAGCAATTTTTTAAAATTGATTTTTATATTTTCCCATGGTTGGTTAGAATTATTCTCAATAAAGGATGGCAAATTCAAATCCAGATTGTTTATATCTATATAGGTGCGATTAAAATTTTCTCCAGTTTGAAGATTAAAGCGACCAACAGTGTGGCCATGGAATTTTTGATTAATGGCATGTGGGTTTGCAAGTGGAACAAAAGTAAATCTGCAATTGCAACTGCAACTGCAACTGCAACTGCAACTGCAACTGCAACCGCAACCGCAACCGCCGCTATGGATTTTGTTTAACAAATTGATAAGCTCATATATTACGGCGTTACCTTGAAGTTCACTTCCATGTACACTGCTTTGGATATAGACGTGTGGAATTTTGTAAAGATCTTCACTAACATTATTAGGAATGATTTCAAATATTGGAATAGTTAGACCATCTCCTGATGCTGTCTGGGAGATATCTAAATAAATTCTTTTTATGGTGTTTATAGTGTTTATGGTGTTTATGGTATTCATGGTACTCATGACAATGCTTATGGGATGATAACCAAATCAGATGATCTTAATAATCGTATTACTTTATTCAGGAAAGTAAAGCTTAAATATTTTTTTAAAAATGACGATAAAAATAATGATCAACAATGATCAATAACAATCATTATTTCTATAATTTTTGTTACTCGATAATAACTTTATAAAAACTTTTTTGGGGGGTACTCATGAATCATCCTCGAATTAGGGAAATCAATCTAGATGAAGATGAAGAAACATTAAAAGATGAAGTTTGTTTCGCAGACCCTGAAGATGCTGAGTGTATGCTTTTTAAACCATATATTTTTGTCTATAGTTTCACTTATCATTCATCTGCTGCTATCAGAGATGGATTTATGATAGGAAGATTTAGAACTTTTGAGGCAGAAAATGAACAAAGCAAAATCAACGAGAAGTTTTGTGCATTTGTTTTTCAAGCTGATAAGTTTTTTGCTACTGCTATGCCAGGTCAGAATAAAGTTACAGTAAATAAAAAGGAGTTAAAAGTATTGGAGGAAGTCCCAATTAATGTTGGAGATTTGATTGAGATAGGAGGATTAGGAAAGTTTGTTATAGTTGATAAAGAGAATGTCGATGAGGAAGAGGCCAAGAGTTATGTAGGAAGGCGACTTGTAAATTCTACTGTAAAACAAAATGCTGTATCGTTGGATGCTGTTGATCAAGAGGTAGCTGCTGCTCAAGAGAAGGTTACAGAAAAAAGTAATATTTTAAATGATTTTTTAAATCAATTAAAAAAATTGGAGTATGCAAAAGAGGAGATAATAAAACTACAGAGATTAGTAAAACAACTTGAGTCGCTTAAATTGCCTGAAAAGATTAATGTTGCTAGAAGTGATTTCGAAGCATCAGAGGCTGAATTAGCAAATAAGAAACGAGCGTTGGAGGTTTTGACAAAAAAAATGAATGAACATAAAGAAAGAGAAAAACAACGGGCCATTGAGGAGAAGGCTGAATTGGAGCGACAAATTTTGGAATTAAGACAAAAACATAAAGAGATCGAAAAAAAGATTAAGAAATAATATCTATCTACCCTACCAAATTGATCACGATAAGTATAAAATCACCTATCAGTAATATATATATTTACATATACATATAATATATATGGTAAGCACATAGGAGATTTTAAGAAATGAGTAATACTACCAATACTACCAATACTATCAATATCACTGGAAAAAATTTAACCATAGAAGATCTAGTAAGTGTCGCTCGTAATTTTGCCCAAGTTACAATTGACAACGATGCAATCGAGAGAATTAAAATTTGTAGAGCAATGTTGGAAAAAAAGATTGTTGCTAGGGAGATTATGTATGGAGTGAATACTGGAATTGGTGAATTCTCAGAGATAGTTTTAACAGATGATCAAGTAAAACAATTTCAACGTTATTTAATCTATAATCATTCAGCAGGAATTGGAGAACCAGCTCCAATTGAGCATGTACGGGCGGCGATGCTTGCAAGAATAAATGTACATGCTAATGGCCACTCAGGTCCACGCCCCATCGTCACTCAAACACTTTGTGAAATGTTAAATAAAAGAGTTACACCTGTTGTTTGTGAGAAGGGATCAGTGGGAGCTTGTGGTGATTTATCACCAATGAGTCAGATCGCGCTTGCAATGATGGGCGAGGGTGAGTGTTTTTACGAGGGAGAGAGAATGCATTCGAGGCGTGCGCTTGAACGTGCACAGATTACTCCAATCATATTAGAGGCAAGAGATGGATTAGCATCGATTAATGGAAGTAATCTTTTAACATCGATTGCAGCACTTTCAATTTACGATACAGAGAGATGGTTAAAACAAGCAGAGATTTGTACAGCGATGACATTAGAGGCATTGTTGGCAAATTTAAAACCATATGATGTTCGTTTACATCAGCTACGCGGATTCGGCGGCTCTGTGGTTTCGGCCGCAAATATAATGAAGGTAATTGATGGCAGTGATTTGATGAATGGTAATCTAAAGGTGAAAGTGCAAGATGCTTATTCCATGAGATCAACTCCGCAAGTGATTGGGGCCGCTCGCGATCATCTTCAATATGCAAGAAAGCAAGTGGAGATTGAATTAAATGGTGTAGGTGATAATCCAATCTTTTTACCAGAGGAGAATGTGGTTTTAACGGGAGCAAATTTTCAAGGTACACCAGTTAGTTTGCCAATGGATTTAGTTGGCGCCGCTATTTGTATGATTTCCGTTTTATCAGAGCGAAGACTTAATCGCTTGCTTAATCCAGCACTCAGTGTGGGTCTGCCAGCATTTTTAACTAAGGGTGCGGGAATGTATTCAGGTCATATGTTAAGTCAATATACTGCGGGGATGCTGATTGTTGAGCAGAGAATTTTATCTACTCCAGCTTCAACTCAATCAATTCCAGCGGCCGCTGATCAAGAGGATTTTGTGAGCATGGGAATGAATACATCACTAAAGACGAGACAAATTTTAGATAATGCTTATGGTGTTTTAGGAATAGAATTTATTGCTGCCGCTCAGGCGCTAGATTTTAGAGAGTTTAATTTTGGAAAAGGTACTAGGGCCGCTCACGCAGAGATTAGAAAACATGTTGAGCATTTGGAAGAGGATAGACCTTTGTTCGTCGATCACAATAATATGGCGAAAGTTGTGAAGAATAATTTAGTCTTGAGTGCAGTAGAAAATGAGATTGGTCAGCTTCAAACATATTTTAAACCAGAAAAAAATCTCTCTCCGGTTTGGGAATCTTACCATTAAAAGGTATATCAGTTTAAATAGTATCACTTATTAAAATTGTTAAAATTATTTTAATTATTAAAATTCAATAAATTTTTACGAGGTATTTTTATGGAATGTTGTGGTTTAAAGTTTAATTATTTTACATCTTCAATTGGAAAAAAGCAGATAATGACTGTCAGTGCTTTTTTACTCATCTCATTTTCTATCGTACACATGATAGGAAATATCTTGATGTATGTTGGGCCGAAGTACTTTAATCTCTATGCTTACACTTTAACTGCAAATCCATTACTGCCACTTGCAGAGCTGGTATTGGCATCTTTTTTCGTTGTACATATCTTATTAGCGATCATCTTGGTAGTTGAAAACTATTTGGCCAGACCACAAAAATATTACATGAAGGTGAATACTGGAAAAGGTGCCAGCTTTGCTTCAGCAACTATGCCTTGGACAGGCGCGATCATGTTAGTGTTTTTGATTTTTCATTTATTACATTTTCGCTTTGGAACTATTTACACGACCTCTTATGACGGAAAAGAGATGCGTGATCTCTATCGTTTGATGATAGAGTTTTTTGCACAACCAGCTTATCTTGTTTGGTATGTGGCCACAATGATTGCTTTTGCTTTTCATCTTGGCCATGGAATTCAATCAATATTCCAGACAGTAGGAATAAATTATTCAAAATACACTCCTTGTATAAATAAACTATGCTTGCTCTTATCATTAGTGCTTTCAGTGATGTTTTCTGCTTATCCAATTTGGTCTTATGTAAAGGGATTACAATAGTAGTTTAAATTTTACATAACAAAATAACAAAATAATAAAATAACAAAATAAAAAAAATAAAAGGTGATATTAATATGACAGATATAAATTCAAATTCAAATTCAAATTCAAATTCAAATTCGAACTCAAGTTCGAAATTAGATTCTAAAATTCCATCCGGGCCCATTGAAAAAAAATGGGATGAACATAGATTTAATTTAAAATTAGTAAATCCCGCCAACAAAAGAAAATATAATGTTATTATTGTAGGAACTGGACTAGCAGGTGCTTCGGCCGCCGCTTCACTCGGAGAATTGGGATATAATGTTCAAGTATTTTGTTTACAAGATTCTCCAAGACGTGCGCACTCAATCGCTGCTCAAGGTGGAATAAATGCGGCCAAAAGTTATCAAAATGATGGCGACTCAATTTGGCGTCTCTTCTACGATACAGTAAAGGGTGGCGACTATCGTGCTCGTGAAGCAAATGTTTATCGTCTGGCCCAAGTATCAAACAACATCATCGATCAGTGCGCGGCCCAGGGTGTGCCATTCGCTCGCGATTATAGTGGATACTTGGCCAATCGTTCATTTGGTGGAGCACAGGTATCGCGTACATTCTATGCTCGAGGACAAACTGGTCAACAACTTCTTATTGGTGCTTATCAGGCATTAATGAGACAAAGAAATGATAAGAAAGTAAAACTTTATACTAGAAGAGAGATGCTCGATGTAATTATCATTGATGGGAAAGCGAGAGGAATTTTAGTTAGAAATTTAATTACAGGGAAAATTGAAAGATATGTAGCAGATGCGGTTATACTTGCAACTGGTGGTTATGGTAACTCCTATTTTCTCTCTACAAATGCTATGTGCTCAAATGGTTCGGCCATCTGGCGTGCACATAAGCGTGGTGCTTTTTTTGCTAATCCATGTTTTACTCAAATTCATCCAACCTGCATTCCTATGTCAGGAGATCATCAATCAAAATTAACTTTAATGAGTGAATCACTTCGAAACGATGGAAGAGTGTGGGTACCAGCACGTGCAGGAGATAAGCGACCTGCTAATCAAATTCCTGAGAGTGAGCGTGATTATTACTTGGAAAGAATTTATCCAAGCTTTGGTAATCTAGTTCCAAGAGATGTTGCCTCTAGAAATGCAAAGTTACAGTGTGATGCTGGGAAAGGTGTAGGAAGTACAGGACTGGCAGTATTTTTAGATTTTGCTCATGCAATTAAGAGAGATGGCGAGGATAAGATTCGTGCTCGTTATGGAAATTTGTTTGAAATGTACGAGAGAATCACTGCTGAAAATCCATATAAAAATCCAATGAGAATATATCCTGCTGTTCACTATACAATGGGTGGATTGTGGGTTGATTATAATTTAATGAGTACCATTCCCGGTTTATTTGTTTTAGGAGAAGCAAATTTTTCTGATCATGGAGCAAATCGTTTAGGTGCTTCCGCGCTTATGCAAGGTCTGGCCGATGGTTACTTTGTAATTCCTTATACTATAGGTGATTATCTCGCGCGACTTAATACTAGTTCTACATCTGAAAAGATAGACACCAATAACACTTCTTTTGCTAACAGTGAAAAAGAGTTAAATGAAGAGATTAGAAAGTTAATGAGTGTTGGTAGCAGAGGAAAAAAGACTACAACTGAATTTCATCGCGAGCTAGGTAAGATTATGTGGAGTAATGTGGGAATGTCTAGAAGTGAAGGAACTTTAAAGAGTGCACTGACTGAAATTCCACGCTTGCGTGAGGAGTTTTGGAAGGATGTGAAGATCACAGGAAAAGGTGATGATCTAAACGTTGAATTAGAACATGCTTTACGCTTGCGTGACTTCTTAGAGCTAAATGAATTAATGACCAGAGATGCACTAGAAAGAAAAGAATCTTGTGGTGGACACTTTAGAGATGAATCTCAAACAAAAGATAATGAGGCATTAAGAGATGATGAGAATTTCTGTCATGTGGCCGCTTGGGAATACACTGGTGAAGGAAAGATGCCAATTAGACATAAGGAAGAATTAAAATTTGAAAATGTACATCTCTCTCAGAGAAGTTATAAATAAATAAAATAAGGAGAAATATAAAATGAGTAATATGAACGGACACGAACATAATGGTAACGGTAATGGTGAAATGACTCTATTTTTAAAAATATGGCGACAAAAGTGTTGTAGTGAAAAGGGAAAGATGTGTGAATATACAGTGAAAGGAATCTCTCCTGATATCTCTTTTTTAGAGATGCTAGATATTTTAAATCAAGATTTAATTAAGAGAGGCGAAGAACCAGTTGTCTTCGATCATGATTGTCGTGAGGGAATTTGTGGTGCTTGCTCGCTAGTAATTAATGGAATTCCTCATGGCCCAGAGGTATTAACAACAACATGCCAATTACATATGAGAAAATTTAAAGATGGCGATACAATTGTAATCGAACCATTTAGAGCGAAAGCATTTCCAGTGATTCGTGATTTGATGGTTGATAGAGTGGCCCTTGATGAAATAATTACCTCTGGTGGATATATCTCTGCTAACACTGGTGCTGCTCCAGAAGCAAACTCTATTCCGGTGAGACAAGAGAATGCAGAACTCTCAATGGATGCTGCCGCTTGTGTTGGTTGTGGTGCTTGTGTGGCCGCATGTAATAATGCTTCAGCAATGCTCTTTGTAGGTGCTAAAGTTTCACATCTTGGATTACTTCCTCAAGGAGAAATTGAGGGAAGAGAGCGAGTTTATAATATGGTTAAGAAGATGGATGAGCTTGGTTTTGGTAATTGTACCAATGAGGCAGAGTGCGAAGCAGTTTGTCCTAAGGGAATCAAGCTAAGTAATATTGCTCGCCTAAATCGTCAGTTTGCGCTATCTTCATTTCTTAAAAAAGATGATGGTGGATTAAAACAGGAGTGGAATTAGTGGAATCAGCGAGTGTTTTGTTTTCTATTGATTACCTTAAAGAGACACGTGCTCTTATTGATCAAATATTAGAAGATGATTTGCGAATTGAGATGATAGAAGATATTGCTAGAGGACTGCGGGCCTTAAGAGATGAGAGCAAAGGAAGATTGTTCATTCTAGGAATTGGTGGAAGTGCTGCCAATGCTAGTCACGCGGTAAATGATTTTCGAAAGATTTGTGCAATTGAAACCTATGCTCCAACAGATAATGTTTCTGAACTTAGTGCTCGCACCAATGATGATGGTTTCGAATCAGTATTTGTGGAATATTTAAAAATATCCAAATTCTCCTCTCGAGATGCACTTTTGATTCTTTCAGTGGGTGGCGGTAATATAGAAAAAAATGTTAGCGCTAATTTAGTTCAGGCGATAAGGTACGCGAGAGAGTCTGTGGATGCCAAAGTTTTTGGTATTGTTGGAAAAGATGGTGGATATACTGCTAAAAATTCCAATTATGCATTAGTCATTCCTACAGTTCATAGTGATCGTATCACTGCTCACGCCGAAGAGACTCAAGGGATAATACTTCATCTATTGGCCTCTCATCCGCTCTTAAAAGTGGCCGCTACCAAGTGGGAATCATTTAAGTAATGTTGAAATGGTTGCAGCGGCCGTCTTACCTACTACTACCTATAATCCTACTTTCTCTATTCTTGATTGTTGTATTTACATTTAGAGATTATGGAATCACCTGGGATGGCCCGAGACAACATCAAAATGGCCAAGCAGTTATTAGTTATTATTCTACATTTTTTAAGGATAAGACTCATTTGAGTCTTAGTAGTAATGCTTTTTACTATGGACAATTTTTTGAAGTGGTCTCTGAGTTGGTGGTTAATTTGTTTGCATATTTTAAGATCACTAACATCCACTATGATATAAAAAATTTCTTAACTGCTTGCCTCGGTTTGCTTGGATTATTTTTTAGTTTTAAAATTGGAATGTTGTTTTCTCCTACTAAAGATGGATCAAGAAATAAAAATAATAATTTGGCCGGATATTTTGCATTCATCTTTCTCTTAAGCATGCCCACCTACTATGGACATATGTTTAATAACTACAAAGATATTCCCTTCGCTGTTTTCTACATAATCTCTATCTACTACATAATCAAAATTTATACTTACATGCTAAAAGTCCCTCCCAAAATCCCTCTAAGAGAAGCGCTAAAGATGGGAGTGGCAATCGGGTTGTGCTTATCAGTTAGATGTGGTGGACTTATTTTGTTTAGCTATTTATTGGTAGCATGCTTGTTATTTTTATTTAGTTCCAGGGCCCATTTTAGGGCCAGAGATTTAAACTTTTTAATGCCTTTACTACTATCAACATTTGTCGCCTTCGTTATCACCTATATTTTCTGGCCCTATCTTCATCTAGATTTAAAAAATCTTTTTGAAAGCATCCAATTCTTCTCCAATTTTAAGGGCAAATATAATCCTCAAATATTAGAATATATTTTGTTTTTCTTTTTTGTTAAATTTCCTGAGATTTTTTGGTTTGTGATTATTTTTGCTTTGGTGCTATTCAATTCAAAATTAAATTTCGATTATATTGGCAAACATATTTTGCTACTACTATCCTTTATGTTGCCTCTTTTTTGGATTGTAAAAAGTAAATCAGTTTTATACGATGAGATCAGACAGATTCTATTTATTCAAGCGATGATTGGTATTACCGTAGGGATTATTGCTTATTACATTCTTTGCTATCTAGTAAAAAACAACTTCAAGAAGCTAAAAAATTTATATCTGCTCACACTTACATTGTTTTTTTGCTACCATTTTTTGCTGATGATTAAATATCATCCCTATGAATATGCTTATTACAATAGATTTATTGGCGGTCTTGATGGTTATTACTCTCTTTATAAAAAGAAGAGTTTTTTTTATCGTTGGAATACCTTTGATTCGCAAAGCTTATATGCAGATTATTGGCTAAATTGTTATAGGGAGAGTGTGCAGAAATTGGTTGTGTATTTAAAAAAGAGAGATGTAAATTTTGATTCTACCACATACTACATCTCTGCCAAAGAGTGGTTTGAAGAAAATGATAATCCATCATACTTTTTTCCAAAAAATTTCAAGATGACAGACATGGGTGATTCAAAATTAAATTTCTATATAGAAAATTCCAGATACAATGCTAATCCAATCATCAATGGTAAAACAATCATTACTGTAGAGCGATTTGCAGTTCCACTTTGTGTGGTTAATTTCTGGTGACATGCCACTTGTGGGACTAATTGAGTTAGCAACTAATCTTTTCAGTGTGACGTCTACTTTCTTTATTTTAACTTTCATTTATGATAAAACATTTATGGTTTAATAGTTTAGTACATAACGATTTTGAGTAGAGTTGAAATAGGATAAATAGATGAAAAGTTGCACTTGTAGTACTCGTAACAATATTTATTACAATGAATATCTTCAATTATTATCTTTAATTATAATTTCCGTTTTAGCTAGATTGTTTTTCGTGAAATATATTTTACATGATGCCAGATCAACTGATTTATATGCATGGGAAAATGTTGCTAACTTGCTTGCTATTGGAAAAAATCCTTACAATGAAACGTCTCAATTAAATTGGCCACCATTTTGGATGCAACTCGTTTTTACTTTTAATTTTATTGCAAAAAGTTTACATGCTCATTTTTATAAGGTGGTGCAATTTTTTTTAATATCAATTGAATCTTTAATTATTTGTTTGTTGTATTTTATTCATAAGCTTTTTTTTATTGATTCTAATCATAAACTCAAATCGAAAACAATGTTTATCTTTTTTACACTATTATTTGGGATTTGCTTAAATCCAATAGCTATATTTTTAGTTACAGCTCATGGTAATTTCGATGTATTACTAATCTTTTTTACAGTGTTGTCTTTGCTATTTATTCTACTTACTTTAAAGACATCAAGCAAAAATTTTTGGTTACTATCCTCTGCCTTTCTAGGATTAGCAATTTTAACTAAAACAATTCCTGTTATATTAATACCGATAGTTTTTTTTCATTTCTTTAAGAGATTTAAATTTGTAGAGTCTCTCTTGTCTATATATTTAATTGGATTACCTGTTGTATTAGGAATGAGTATAATTTATGTTCTAGGTCCGGAACAAATTACAAATAATGTTTTACATTACAAATCGATTTCTGGTTACTTTGGAATAACTGGACTAATGGAAGTTTTTAATCAATCTTCATGGATAGGTTGGTACGAAATATTTTTTTCTAGAGCATTGGCAATACTTTTAATTATATTAACATTCACACTAACATTTAAGCGAAAACTTTTATCGGCAAAGCAAATTGTACTATTATATCTTCTCTCTTTCTTAACTATTATCATTTTTGGTCCTGGATATGGGCCACAATATGGATATTGGTGTATTCCATTTTTAGTTTTAACCTTTAGTTTCGTTGAAAGAAAATTTAAAGTTTTAATTATAATATTTTATATAGTAGCAGCGATCACATATACTATCGAATATGGAGTAGGTAATTCTTTTGGTGGGTGGTTAATATCTCTTTGTACAAATTGTGATTTGGCCAGTACGCTTAATCAATTAATAGATGGAAAGATAAATTCTACTTTATTTCGACTTCCTTTATTTTTATCATATATTATGATTTATTTATCTCTTAGTACAAGGAGCAGACTATGTCATTAAGAAGTATTTTTATTTCGTTATTTGTTGTGCTGATGTTTAGTAATGTTACTCTTGCTTTTGCTCTTACAGAGGGTGATTTTTTAATTGGAGCAGATAACAGCAATGAAGTTATTAGAAATCTAACCTCTCTTTATAATGATCCAATTGCCGAGATTGAAAGAAAGGCTAGACCTTGTGAGTACACTGACTGGAAACTTTGTTCACATGGAGGATTTTTAGCTAAAGATGAAAGTTTTATCGAACGCTTGATTATTGACAATACCTTTGTACAATCAAAGAGTCTTAGTCATCGTAAATTAGCTGAACCTTTAATAATCCTTCGAAATATT
The DNA here is from genome assembly GCA_015232355.1 of Oligoflexia bacterium. Taxonomy (GTDB): domain Bacteria; phylum Bdellovibrionota; class Bacteriovoracia; order Bacteriovoracales; family Bacteriovoracaceae; genus JADFZW01. The sequence continues at coordinate 74,745 of JADFZW010000014.1, read as the reverse complement.
GATCCAGATTTTTGTAAACCAACCGAAAGCACCCTTGGTCCAAGTGGTGAATGCATTTTCAATGGACAAACATATAAAGTGCAAGTGATGTGTACAGATGGTTATCAGTATTCTATTTTTAATGATGGATTAAAGAGTGCTTGTGTTGTTACTGTTCAAAATATGAAGACTCTAAAAGAGCTAACCTATGATTCAGATTTACTTCCTAATTATATTAAGCTTTATGGTTTTTACGAGGGAGAAACACCTTATAGAGTTTCACCAGAAGAGATAATTGCATTCTTTTCATTATAACTAATTATTGTGGAATCGATATCGGCATTGGAGTTGGGATCGGTCTAATAAGACAACGAGGTCCTGTAACCCATTTGCATGGCCCACTTCCAGCGATACCACCAGTCCAAACAGCATTACATCTATTTTTTCCAACTGGGTCACCATATGGAGTTAATTGACTACAATTAAATTCTGGATGAGAAGTATTTACCCGTGCACAACATGATGGCCAGAGAGGCACAGGTATTATTGGACATACATTTGAGTTAGTCCATTTGCATGGACCAGCACCTGCAATGCCACCACTCCAAACAGCATTACAACGTCCTTCTCCAAGCGTATCGAGAGAAGAACAGTTAAATTCAGGATGAACATTATTTGCTCGACAACATTTTGCTTCAGCAGAAGAGATGGATAAAGTTGCTAGAATGAGTGTAAAGAAAAAGAAAATAAAAATAGCTGGGGCCAAAAGATTTTTTAAATAAATTTTAACAATAAGTTTGTTAGACATAAATTCTCCTTTGTTTAGGACTTTATTTTAAAGTGACAAAATAGACCCTGTTTTGTGAATGTCACAACGTCAATCGTAAATACATTTTAATAGCTGCAATTAAAGGGCCAAGGATAATAACTTAAATTAAAGATAAATTATAGTTTGTTTCGACTGTCTTTATTTTGATCATATGCTATGATTTATTTTTTCATTACTATTATATACATACGATACAAACACATGAACAAAAATACGTGCAAATCGAAGAATATTAGTGAATGTAAATAGAACAAATAATAAAAAGAAAATACTTATTTTAATTTTTGCATTTAATGCTGAGAAGACGATAGTTTCTCTGCTCCAACGTATTCAAAAATCAATATTAAATAGTAGTAGTGGACATGAGTATGAAGTTTTAATTATCGATGATTGTTCTGCAGATAATACATTTCAAGTGAGAGCAGCTTGGGCCAATGCCCAAACGACTCTTAATCTTAAGTTGCTACGAAATACAATAAATCAGGGTAGAGGAGGTAGTCAGAAATTAGGATACCACTATGCTATTATACATGATTTTGATGCCGTGCTTGTGTTAGATGGTAATGGTCAATATCCTCCAGAAGTGATCAAGGATTTAGTTGAACCAATTATTGATGGTAGGGCCGATATAACAACTGGATTTTATCAATATAGTAACGATAATAATAATATCAAAAACAAAATATTAACTAAGATATTAACTTGGATACAAAATAAAATTTTGGGAGCAAACTTATCATCTTACCAATCTTATTTTAGATGTTACAATATTAATGTTCTTAAAAATATTCCCTTTGAAAGAAATACAAACCAACCTCATTTTGATACTCAAATTATTATTCAATGTTTGAGGAAAAATCTAATTATAAAAGAGATTCCAATAGCGAAACATTATGCAGATGATTGCAATGGAAATGGAAATGAAAATAGCATTAGCAATTTGCGAGAGATATTAATTACAACTATTCTCTCTAAACTTCATGAGATGTCAATTCTCTATCAGCGAGAGTATGATTTAGATTATGAAAAAAATGGAATTTTTTATGACCTTAAACTAAATTATAAATCTTCACATACCTATGCTATTGATGCCGTATTAAAAAAAGATGAACAATTTTCTTCTGCTTGTTTACGTGTACTAGATTTAGGATGTCACCAGGGACAGTTGGCAGCAGAATTAAAGAGAAAAAATCCTAACATATATGTTTTGGGAGTAGATCGTGGTATTGCAACAAATGAGGCCTGGTTGAATTTAGATGATTTCAAACAAATTGATCTTAATCATCATATGGAAAACATTCCCTCTAACTTTGAATTTGATTATATTTGGGCATTAGATATTATTGAACATCTAGATAATCCAGAACAATTTTTAGATCAAATTAGAAAGTCGAGTGCTAATAAAACTCCAACAGTTATTCTTACCACTGCCAATGTTGCTTTTTTTATTATTCGCATGCAATTATTACTTGGTAGTTTGAATTATGGAAAGCAGGGGATTCTTGATATGACCCATAAGCGGCTCTTTACTTTTAAGTCACTAAGAAAAATGCTATTACAGTGTGGTTACAAAATTAAAAATACCAAAGGTATTCCCGCCCCATTTCCAAAAGCATTTCGCAATAAATATCTTTCAAAGACTCTATTAAAAATAAATGAGTTGTTGATTCACATTAGTCCTTCATTATTTGCTTATCAAATTTTTATGGAGGTTACACCACTTCCTACCGTGGATGAATTGTTGAGGTATGCAATTAAGGAAAATAATAATGGAAAGTAATAATGGAAAATAGAAAAAAAAATATTTCAATTTTTATTGTCATTGTTGTAGCATTGGCTTTTTATGTAACTCACTCACTATTATATTATGAAACTATATATAATAGTGATGGTGCTTATGTGTTGTTACAGATGAGAGATTTTCTTTTGGGAAATAGATTTGATCTTTTACATGTTGGCTATGAATATTGTGGGATCATTGAACATTTTCCCTCTGCTATTTTGAGTTTTTTGTTGCCAATATCTTGGTCTACGGTATTAGGAATGTTTTTTTACTATGTTGTTGGTTTCTTTTTAATTTGTCATGTTTTTAAAAATGAGAGAAGTAAAATCTTTGCTTTAGTTCTGCTTATGCTTTTTCCAACTCCGACGATTTTTTTTCAATCGTACGCCGCTTTAGGTGGCCATACTTATACACTATTTCAATATTTTGTACTTATCTTTTTTCTTACCCATAAACGTTTTAAGATTAAAGAGAATGAAAATTATAAATATAAATATTCTACCTACATATGGGTAGGATTAAGTGGTGGACTTGCCTACTCTTCATATCAGTTGGCGCAATTATTGATAGTGGTATCTATTATTACTCTTATAATAAATGATTTGCACGCTGATATTCAAAATATCAGCAACAAAGTTAAAGATATATTTTCTAAAATTATTATTCCACTAGTTGCAAAAGTTCTTCTATTTTTTATAAGTATACAATTAGGTAATCTTCCAGCTACACTATCTTTACGTTTTTTCCCTAAAGATCATTTTCCAGGGGCATTTAGTCCATATTTTTCTTGGCACCATATGATGGAAAAAATAAAACCCTTTAAGGAAGTACTTTCTTCTTTATTTGCACCTGTATGGTCACATGATTTAATTTTAACTAGTGGTTTTAACCATTTTAATGTTCCTGTTTTTGAAACCTTTCAACATCGTTCGCGAATAGGTTTGGCCATTTTCTTTTTTTTGGTGGCCATGATTATTATCTATGCAATAATAAATTTAATAAAGAAACAGACAACACAGACAATGTTTAAGCAAATTCTTTCTTTGCCCCAAAACAACTTTGCTATTTTATCTATGCTTACTATCTTTGCATTTATTGGAGGATATTTAGTTAGGGCCGAATTTGTAGATATAGATTTTGAATCACGATATATGCTGACATTATATTTCTCTTTTTTGATCTTTTTTCTTTATATGGTACATGAGAGAGTCTCGGTTCCAATAATTATTTTGTTTTCTGTAGTATCAATTTTTGGTCACTCAATAATTTTATATAAAAATTATCGCTTTCTTGTAGATTCGGCTTCGGCCTCAACCTCGGCCTCAGCTAAAGAACTTTCTTGTCAATCACTTACTCGTACACACTTTTTTTCACTTATTGAGAGAGTAGAAGCGAAAGCTAATGTGAAAATAGCGGTGGCCGGCAGTTATTGGGAAGTTTGGCCATTATCAACAATACTAAAAACAAATTTAGTATGGGATGTGACTAAGAATAAGTTTTTTTATAATAATGATAAATTTTTCAAACATCATCCTGTAATATATTTGGCCAGTACTAATTCAGTAAGTAATCAAACAGAACAAGATTTGCCAAAGGAATTACTTGGCCATAACTATGATTTTTATCGCTCACAAATAGGACCATATTTAGTTTATATTGATAATATAAATAACCTAAATTTGATGGAAATAATAAATGATGAGATGAAGATTTTAGGAAAAGGTCCGTGTAAGTTTACACGGGTTAAATAAGATGTGGCCATATGCAAATTAAAAAAAAATTTTTTTCTAAATCATTAATATTATCTATATTATTGGTGGCAATTATTTTCCTTCATACCATATTGGCGAGCATTCTTCCTGCTAGATTTGAATCAGGTGATACATTTGAATTAGTTATTCAAATGCAGTCGTTGGTTTTTAATGGAAAGATTTTTTTAGACAAGTATCATGAGGAGTTACCTAAGGAACGAAAATTGCGAGGAACTCATGGGCGTATTTATTCGAAATATAGTTTAGGATTACCACTACTTTCTGCAATTTACTTTAAGATATATCGTTTGCTAACTCATAACAAAGATATTTTCCCTCTTACAATATTACAAATAACTAGTGTGCTGATCTTTTTTATTAGTGGTATTTGTTTTTGGTTAATACTGCAAAAATTAAATTGCACAAATTACACAAATCTATATTTTAATTTATTATTAACTTTTGGATTTCTTTTTTCTACAATAGCAAATTATTACTCCTATGGGTGGCCAGGTAACTCAGTAGAAGCAAGTTTGATCTTTATTTCCTTTACTCTCTTTTTCTTTGGATGTGATAAAAATACAAAAGAAAATCATGTTTCAACATTACTATTTATTTCCGGAATTATTTTAGGATTCGCCGGTTTTTCTCGTTCATTTGCATTTATTACTGTTCCAGCTTTTATTATCTATTTTGTGCTTACAATGCCAACAATGAAAATGAATCTTAGGCGAATTACCTTATTTCTTTTGCCAGTGATATTTTTTATTATACTTCACTTTGTAGTTATATTTTATAAGTTAGGTGAGTGGGGTGGTCGCTACAGTACCTATGCTAGCTTTGAAAATTTCGATACTCCATTTTATATTGGTTTTTTAGGTTCACTTCTTTGGCCAGGCAAGAGTTTCATCTTTTTTTCTCCTCTCGTTATTTTAGGTGTATGCTTAATTTATAAGTTATATAAAAATCATAAAGCACTCTTCTTTTTTTCAGTATACATTTCCCTAGTATATATTATTTTGATGTCTAAGTGGTGGGCCTGGTGGAGTGGCAGTGATATCGGACAAAGATTTTGGGTACCGATAATTCCTTTTTTAATTATCCCGATTGCATTTTTAAAGAGTAAATGTTTAAAAGCTATAACTCATCTTCTTATTATATTTGGAGTGATAGTGCAATTTCAACTCTATCATAATTTTCCTAGAGGAATAAGTGAAAGTATCTCAGAACAAAATCCTCTTTATAGAGAGACTGATGTTGCTAGAGTAGTGTCCGAGGGAAGATTGTTTAATGTTATAAAACTAACATTTTGGGATATGGTCTTTTTTAAAAACTGTAAGTAAAAACTGTGAATTGTGAAAGTGATGGTTAAAGCACTTAAAAATTTTTTTATTAATTATAATGTGGAAATATTTTTATTTCTTACTCCACTTTTTTATCTGCTCTTTTTCACTGCTCCCGCCCCCCTAGGAATGGGAGCAATGTTTGCAAATGATTTTTCTGATCATCGTTTTTTTTGGAAGCAATCAGATATATTTTGGGTGCTAAAAGGATATATTCCCTTCTGGGATCCCATTCATCAATTTGGTGGTGTTCATTTTTATACCAATGGTTTTTCATTCTATAATCCCTTCAGTTGGATCGTTTCACCATTAATTTATCTTGGATACAATCATCTGGCGCATATTTTACAAATTGCTTTGCATATGGGATTTGCTCTACTTGGAATTTATAAAATTTTAAGAGAGTATACTAAAATAAATGTGACCGCTGCTACATTTGCTAGTTTGCTCTTTTTAATCAATCAGAGATTTAATGATTGTATTCGCTACACAGGTGCAATTGAGGCCATCGCCTGGGTTCCTTGGATAATCTACACCGCACTTAAATTGATCTCCTTTGCAAAGATTGATAGGGAGAGGATCTATTATGGAATCTACTTTAGTTTCTCACTTGCTATCTCAATCTTGGCCGGATATCCTCATATGACTTATATGGGAGGACTTTTACTTGCAATAATTTTAGCAATTACACTCTTAACTTCTTCACATTCACCACATTCACCACAATCACATATTTTACCCCTTCTCTTTTGGACATTAATCGCGCTAATTATTTCTCAAGCAGCAGTCTATGGAATCTATGATGCCATAAAATTTTGGCCTAATCGTGCAGGTGCCGATATAAATTGGAATGCAGATGGAGGAGTAATCTCATATATAAATTTGATACTTCATCCCTTTTCCGTGGATGTTCATTCTAATTTTTATTTTTTTCCACTCATTTGGTTACTTGCAATTATTGGCATCTTTGTATCCTTTAGATCTTCCAAATATCGTTTCTTTTGGCGTTTGTCGCTTGCAATGTTCATTGCTGCTATCTTGATTTTAGATTTATCGAAGGGATTAAATGGTTATAGTTTTAAATTCTTTTTTAAACATGTTCCTTTCTTTAGTGGTTTTCGTATTCCCGGAAGAAATAATTGGATAACAATGATTCCGATTGCTTTTTTTACAGGGATAGCAATTGATTACTTCGAGGATTTAAGAAAGAAAAATTATAAATTATTAATAATCTATTCTCTAATATTTATATTTTCATCTGTAGGTTTATATTTTTTACACACAAATATTTTACAGCAAACAGAGGGACTCTATGTTTTAGATGCTGTAACGAAACTAACTACTACTTCAAAATTTAATAGTTATTATTATTATCTATTGTTTCTTAGTTTGTTTTTTATTATTTGTTATCTTTGGGTAAGTAAATTTATCTACAAATCTTTTCTGTTACTTCTTCTTGTTATATTATTTGTTTCTCAATTTGCTCGTTATGCTACATGGACCGACACCAATATTTCATTAATTAAAAAAGGTGTATCGATCTCTGAGGCATTTCCTTTTGGAATTTTAGAGCAATATAAAAATCGTAACAGAACTTTGTCAGGAGTAGGAATTGTTCAAGAGGGTCATCTCTTCACATATCGAGATACATATTTACGTTTAATGAATGCCGACGGCCAAGGTGATTTAAAATTTCCCTCTACCCGCATGCTTTGGATTCCAGTGAAAGTAAATTCCAATGAAAGTGAAAATGAAAATAAAAATGCCTGTGCACAGTTGTTAAGTATGGGAGCAAATCATCTTAAGATTAAATTAAATACTACCTCTGCCGGAGAGTTGATATATCTTATGGGATATCATAAAAAGTGGAAATCAAATATTCCCTATAAAAAATTAGATGAACCCTATGATAATTTTTTTAAATTTAATTTTTCTTCAGCTGGTGAACATATTATTGAAATGCAATTTCGTCCATGGAAATATGTAGTAACTGGATTTTTTACTCTCTTTAGTATCTTTGCTTTGATTATTTTTTGCTGTTACTTAAAAAAGAAAAAATATCTTGTTATTACATTATCGGCGGTAGCATTTTTAATTTTATCATTTTATATCTATGGGTCCTATAATAACAGTTCGCTTTCAGACAGAGATCTTTATGGGTTAAATGATGTTTCGCTATCTAAATCTTGTCTATTGCCGATTATTTCAATTTTATAGCAAATAAATAACAAATAGAAATCAGTATGCGATTAAATCGAATTATAATTTTAGCACTCTTTATTCATCTACTCCTTATTTGTTGGGCCATAATAAATTATGGTTATATGGGACAAGATTATCGTGCTCATGTAGAGAGAATTTTGTTTCTTGCAGTGACTTCAAAATTTGATTGGAGTGGAACTAATCCACCACTACTCTATATTATGTCGTTATATATCCAGAAATGGATTAGTAGCATATTTCATGTTGAAATAAGCTCATTTGTCCTCGCCATATTTAATATGATCTCTATTCCAATTTTATGGAATATTCTAATTCGTTTGAAAATCAAACCATCTTATGCCACTTTTTTTACATTACTATTAATATTTATTCCATTTCGAGTTATTCATTCAGTAGTCTATTCATCCGATGCTCTAACAGTCACTCCATTTTTTATTCTAGTTTTGTTGATAATGAAATTAACAGATATGAAGAATAAATATAATATAAAAATATTTTTAAGTATTGGTTTGACGTTAACGATTGCAGTTTTTTCGAAATACACCTTTGCTTTTCTTGTGCCTGTTTGTTGTTTACTGATTATTTTTATTTTATTAAATAACAATAATCCAGATTATAAAAAACAAATTTTTATCGCAACAATATTAATTTCACTTCTTCCAACTTCTTTAGGGTTGTATCTTTTAAAAAAGAATATCAAGTATAAAAGTTATGATGTACATTTAATGAAGAATAGTCTTGATGAAAAACCTCACCCTATGAGTTTAAGAGAGATATTTTTCTTTAAGCAAGCTGATATAGAGTTATTTAAAGCACCTCAATACTTTAAAGATGAATTGTGGTTAGAGCATAAGTATAGTTATCCGGCATTACTTCATATCTCAACATTTACTGATACTATGAATATTTTTCAACAACTACCAAAAGATAATATTCCGAGACTAAGTTTCAAAAGAGAACAAAAATTTTTTAGTAAAAAGCGCGGAGAGATTGCGTCCATTGCAAACCAATTAGCATTTATTTTTGCTATTCCCATAAGTATTTTTGCATTAGTTGGAACTTTACGATCGATACTTCATTCTATTCGTATGATAGTTAAAAATGGAAATGGAAAAAACTATCAACTATTAGATCATGATATCTTGTTTTGGTTAGCGCTGGCCTTTTTTGCTCCAATTTTTTGTTCACTTCCATTTATAGCAACTGCCTATCGACATGGATATTGGTTACCTCGTTTAGTAATGCCTTCCATACTAACATTTATTATTTTTGGATTTGTAGAAATGCAGAGAGTGCTAGAAAAATCAAAATTATTACAGAAGATATTTTTTTGTTATGTAATTATTTTAGTCACTTCATTTATATTGGCCCTGTTGCCATTGCCACTACCATCACAACTACCGTCATAGGAGAATATCTTTAAGTTCAAGAGTGTAGTTAAAATACTTTGTGGCCCTTAACGACTTTGATAATCCAAAAGGTGCAATGAGAGCAGTTTCTAAAGAATAATCTTTGAATTTTTCTTGTAGCTTTGCTTTCTTTGCTTCCATTATTGGAATAATTGATGGATCAACCTCTTTATTTAACAACTTCATTTCACAAATAATAAACACGTTCCTATCACACTCAAAAATCAAATCAATTTGTACACGCTCTTTAGAGCTATAATATGGGCCAAATTTAATTAATCTATCTTTTATTCCTAATTTTTGTGCAAAATACTCACCATTATTAATGCAAAAACGTTTGAATGCTAATCCCGTCCATGAAGTCCATTGGTGTTCCACTACTTTTGAGTAAAGATCTCGAGAGTTATTTAATGAAATTTCACTCTGATAGGGATCGATGAATTTTTTATAAAAGCACAGATATTCATCAACCAATTGATAGCGCTTTTGTTTGCTATTAATGTTTTTTCCTATGGAGACTTCTTCTCGAATGATTCTGGCGAGTGCTAGATTTTCAAGATATGATTTAAGTCCACCACCGGAAGTAACTTTGAGTTTTTTGGAAATTTCTTGTAATGTTTTTGGACCTTGAAACAACACTTCAACAATTTTAGGATATAAGGTACTTTTTTTAAATTGCTTATAAAATGTTTTTTCAAAATCCTTTAGCAATACTCCATCTCTCATGAATGAGATTTGATTTATATTCCATTCTAAAGATTTTTTTCTATCAATCCATTCATAGTATTTTGGGATACCACCAATGATTAGTTGATATAGTAATGCCTCTTTTAAACTTCGATTGGAATTAAGTAATTTATAAGATTCTTGTGGATTTAATGGGTGTAAGTTTAATTGAAAATCAATTCGTCCATAGAGTGCTTTAGAGCGAATAACATTTGCTACCATAAAGGATGCTAGTGAACGACATAATACCAACATTACATTATGTTGTTTCCATTGTTTGTCCCAATAAAATTTTATTTTGCTTATAAGTTGAGCTTTACCTTGTGCTAACCACTGTAATTCATCAAAGATAATTATTTTCTTTGTTTTGGGAGATTTTTGCAGGAAGTCTGTGAGATATAAAAAAAATTGATCCCATGTCTGTAATTTAAATCTGCTCAAAGCAAGATCTTTGGTTTGTTCCAATAGACTCATTTGAAGATGATTTAATTGTTGTTCATTTGAGACATCTTCTAAAGCTTCAAAAAAAAGAGAGTCTCTTTTTTTTGAAACAAATTTCTCAAGCAAACAGGTTTTACCGATACGTCGTCGACCAAATATTACTCCTAAGTGTGAATCCTCGCTATCATATGAATGTTCTAAATGCAGTAGTTCTTGATCTCTACCAATAAATTTGGCCATATTTGTAATTCCTGTTTTTTGTTGTGTTGTTATTTATTTAGTTAGTTATCCGCAAAAGATGTCAAACTATCTCTTTTGCGGATATGACGTATAGAAATGGAACTTAGATTATTAGATTGTTAAGGACTGCTTTTTTAAGAAGAATCTATCTAGAAAATCCTTCAGATAAAGCATCATCTTCATTATCAAAGAATAGTCTTAAGTAAGATGGAACTTTTTTATACTCTTTTGGAGGGTAGAGTTTATTAGTTTCGATGTTTCCAACGTATCTTGATGGATCATTATCGCCAATTATTAAACGAAACTCGAATGGAAAATTATTCATCTGAGCTGAAGGATTATAAACTCCTATTTGTTTACTGACTGCATTCCGCATGGCCGCTAAATACTTAAACATGTTTGTTGTATTTGGATAAATATAATAAGCAGTAGCATATCCTGCTCTAACCATTTCGTAATTTATATCAAGATTACTTTTTTTCTTTACTACGTAACCTAAAACTCTTCCATATGAATCATATTTTGGGTTGCTAAAATAAACTCTTACCTTCGTGTTGATTGGTAATAATTGTGCTAAGTAATTCGCGGCCATCTTTGCACATGTTCCTTGTGATCTATTGTTAAAATTACTCTCTGGAGCATCGATGCCGGCCATTCTAATTTTTGCTTTTTCATTATCCGCTGATAGAACATGTACTGTATCACCATCAACAACTTTTGCTATTTTTCCATCAAAATAATCAAGATCTGAAAGATTCTCTTGCCTTTCCAATGCAAAAGTTTTTAATGTGCCAAAAATTGTTATGATGCCAAGAAAAATAATAAGTAGATGTAGATTTTTTATTGCAAAGCTCATTTTCAACTCCTATTTGAAATTTTAAACCAAGTGTTATTATTACTAATCAAGAAAAACGTAGAAAGATACAGCGAATTTTCTAGGTCCAGCGATTATTTTATACTATCGATAGGATAATTTTTCAAGTTAATAATGTTGAAAATAAGAATTTTTAATAATGATGAGGTTGAAGTTTTTTCAATGACTCTATTTCCAGTTAATGACTCCCATAAATTTTTTCTCTTTGTTGTAATTTAGGATCTGATTTAGCTCTATTAATTCAAATTTTTCATCGGATGTTAGAAAATGTTTGTTTGCTCTCTTGAAAGTTATAAGTTTTGTGAGTTCTTCGATAATCAACTTTTTAATGTTTTTGTTTGTTTTTGTTCGAGGATTGTGTAGCAGAGTGAAGATACTATCAACTAAACTCATTTTAAATTGTTGATGGTTTGAATGAATGTTTAAGTTTTTTAAGATAAAATTAATAAGTTGTGGATCATTAGAGAGTTGTTGATAATCATTCAATTCATCTGTAGTTAAAATTACTTTTGAGGTTAGCTTATTCCAAAGAAGATAATTTTTGTAATATAAATTTTTTAAGCTAAAAGTTTCGTTTCGGGAGGGGATCATGTCATCATATTGACCGCCATCGCGTAACAACTTTCGATTTAAATAGATCACACCATCATTTTGAAAGTAAGCAGAGCCGCTAAGCAGTCCCCCAGCAACTAAGATGTGATTTGATATGTTTTTACTCTCAGGAAGGATGTTGTAAACTTTACCAAAATGATTGAAGTGAGAGATGTCGATGATTTTTTCTTTCTGTCCATGTTCATTTAAAAGGTAATCAGAAATTTTAAAGTTATTTGCTTCTTTCAGATAACCATCTCCATCGATTAGAGGATGATTGCTTGTCACTTTGATAGTTTTTGTACTCTCAGTGGTGAATTTGATTATTTGATTATTGGTATCGATTGCTTCTTTGGTGAAAAATTTAATTGGGATCTCTTCTAATAAAATATTACCAATAGTGGAAGAGTCTTTTGCTACCATTACTGTTGGAAAATTGGAGTTATATGCATCGATAATAGAAATATTTTTGTTGCTAGCAAAGAGTATTTTTTGATCGGGAGTATAGCAACTTGAGATGCAAAATATTGGTTGCACAACTTTAAAGGCATCAGGGATTATACATTCACTATTGCGATTTTTGGGTGCTTGTACCCAAGCTTTAGAAAAATCCGAGGAGATGAATGATGGATACATCGGGCGAGCGCGCACGCTTCCATTATCATCATTTAAACAAAAATCTAAATAGCGTGCAGTTAAGTATCCACAGCGATTGGCCCAGTGTAATCTTTCAATTGATTCCTCTGCTGATAAACTATCTTCACTACAGCGTTCAGGAATTACACCTTGTGGAGCGCGAATAGTAAATTTGGTGGCGAAAGTGTTATTGATATTAAGAGTAGTAGTAATAATAATAAGTAAAAATAGAAGTAAAAGTTTTTTCATTTTGTTTCCTTTTTTTAAGTTGCTGTAAGTTGCAGTACTAATGGTTTTTAATAACTAATAAGGTGTATATTCTTTGCATTCAATCCAAGCAACGATCTCTCCAATGAAATTTGCTGATCTAAATACTGGCCCATAATTTAAATCTTTAAAGTAATCATATTCTCTTCTAGAGATCATTCCATTTGCTAATGCATTTTTTCTTCCATCATCACACAAAAGCAGACGAGCGTTTATATCATTGGGATTGTTGGGATTGTTTGGGTTGTTTGAGTTATTTTGGTTATTATTTAGAGAATATTTTGTCCAATCAATTGTATCTACATTTACCTCTGGGAGATGACATTTTTCATGAAATGAATTGCACTCAGTTGCTTCTTTGGCGAGAAATAAAAGTATATCAACTCTTTCTTTGTATAGAGCTTTTAGTTCTGTTACTGAGTCTTCATTTGGTAACTTTTCGCTATTTAAAATTTGATCGATTCGTTTTACTTCAGATTCTATTTGCATATATTTGAAAAAATATTGAGATAAAATAAATTCTTGATAGAAGTTTGCTATTCTAGAAATTCCTCTGATGTTAAATAAATCGTAAGTGGAGCTGATATATTCAACAGGGGCGGCAGTGTTTTTATTTATACCTTTCATATAATATCCTAAAGCATCTTGAATTGATTGCAGATCATATGGATCGTGAACAGCAAATCCCGCAAGATCAGAGAGACCGCGCCCTCCTATGGCCCAAAATTTTATTGTGATTTTGCCTATGGCCTCGGCGTATCTGTAAAATTTGCTATAGTTGGTAGCACTAGAGATTGAGAGTGCATTGATGATCCCGATATTTGATTTAAAGGATGCTTCGATACTTTTTTTATTGCTCTCAGTGATATTTGTAACTGTAAACATTAAAGCAATAGTGGCCATTCTACGCTCCTCTAAAATGACTTCACTACCACAACTCATTTCAAATTTTTCAATGCCAGAATTAAGAAATTCTCTAGCAGTGCTGTTTATGCGTGGATTTTTTATTCCTCTTCTACCAAAATCAGAGGAGGCGGCAATTACCCAGGTGAGGGAGTCGGAGTGAAAAATTTTTTCATCTTCAAAGGAGAATGCACAACCACCTCCAAAAAATTTATAGCGTGCAGAGAGTGAAGGGGAGATATTTAATAATTCATATAAGTCTTTTCTATTTTTTATTAGAGTGAGAGTGTAGAAAGTTTTTATTGCACCAGAGGATTCAAGTTCTTCAAATCCATCATGTTCAATACATTGTAATTTTAGTTCGGTTGGATTAAGGGGATTAAGTCCCTTTGCCAAAGTTAAGAGTGATGATGGATGATATTGGTAAACTGCTGCCTCTACAAATTGAAATTGGAGTAGAGATAGAAATAGAAAGAGAAATAGAAATAGAAATAGAAATAGAGATAGAGGATAGAATTTTGATTTGTTCATTTTGTTTCCTTCGCTGAGCACTTTCGCTTTGTACTTTTCTTAATTATTATTGATAGAGCTTTTGTAAAAGCATTCGATGTCGATGTCCGGATAGATCTAAATCTCGAAGTAATGGATTGTAGTTGGCCAACTGCTGTGAATTTATATTTGTAATAAAAAAACAATCTAAAGAATTCACATTTATATTTTGTTCGAGATAATTTAACAATTCAGTAAAGATATGTTTTTTCTGTTCGCTTAACTCTCCCTCTTTGTATTTTTGACAATAAAAATATAAATCATCTACTGAAGGACAGATGATTATTTTATCATAGAGCGGAGTCAATTCTTGGCAATTTAAATCAGGTAGGAAAAAAAGATTATGCTGGGTATTAGTGAATAGAGGATAAAGTGCATATTTTCTTTTTTTTCCATCATCTTCATTAAGATAGAAATCAAATTCTCGTTTTGTGATATACCCACATTGATAACTCCGCCAAAGTGTTTTTTCTGCGCTTTTAGAGGTTAGGATGTTTTTTGAACAGAGTATTTTGAATTGATTGTTAGCAAGATCTCTTTCTACAATTATAGCAATAGATACTTTTGAAAATAATAAAGATGATAAAAATGTTAAAAAGAATAAAAATTTTGTGATGGTTGTGGTACTAGATAATAATTTCATATTAATAAAACCTCGAAGATTTGGTTAATAAATATAGTTAAAGATAGTAATGTAATAATTTAATTGGCGTTTGTATCTTCAGTAAATTAATCGATGAAAGTGGAGATGATTTTTTTTATTATTGAAAATTAGCAATACAAACAGGGCAAGCAAGAAATGTTCATATATTCTCAAGCAACATCACTTTTTCTCTCTAAAATTCGCTCCTACATTCGCGAGATATTAACTCAAGAAATGAGTATATCTTTAAGTGGCAATAATTATTTTCACTATAAAAAAGTAGTAAGAACATACGAAAGTGATTATCAATTTTATCTTTGGCAAATTCTTAATAGTAGTAATGGCGTAGGTGGTGGTGATCGCCAGAGCACTTATACAAGAAATTTTACGATACCATACAGTGTTGTATGTTTTGAAGATAAGGAACGTCTTGGTTTTTTCGATAGTAAACACTATCAAATAGGTCTGAATAAAGTTCTAATGTACAATGCAAAGACAACAGTGATTAAAAATATTTTAAGACATGAGTTAGCTCATTTTATGCTTTATCTTTCAACAGATTTCGAAACGAGTGATCATGGAGAGGATTTTAAAGAAATATGTCGTCGTTATAAGTGGGATTGCAAAGAGATTATGAGCGCCTATGCGAATGTGCAGATACAAAATGATGATCTACAAGGAGATCTTGAGAGCGAGAGAATAATTACTAAGGTAAAAAAGTTATTTGCGCTAACTCAAAGTAGTAATCAGCATGAGGCGGAGTTGGCAACTATTAAAGCAAATCAATTGTTGATTAAATATAATCTCAAAGGTGCTCTTGATAGTTTTAATAATAGTGAAGATAAGTTAAAAGAGGAGATGGAAGAGTTTGCTTACGTGGAAAGAGTTTTAAGTGCAACTAGAACTTCGGCGAAGATGCGTGCGATTTCTGATATTTTAGATTGGTTTTTAGTTTATCCTGTTTTTAATCATGGTAATGGGGTTGTACATTTAGAGGTGACTGGTTCTAAAGTTAATGTGGAGTTGGCCAGTTATGTTGCTAAATTTTTAGATTACGAATTATCTTCAATATGGGAGCGTGTTCAGAGTGAAAATCCTAAGATGAAAGGAATTCGTCATAAGAATTCTTTTATGGTTGGAATTGCACAGGGTTATAAATTAAAGATGCTGAAAGAACGAAAATTGTATAGTGAGAGTGACGAAAAAGCGTTAGTGGTATTAGAGCAAAATCTTTCAAAAAAAGTTAAATTGGTATATGGGAAATTAGGATCAAGCAGATCTGGTAGTACTATGCTCAAAGATTCGTTGGAGTTGGGTAAAGAAGCAGGACAGGGATTAAATATTCGTTCAGGTATTGAAAGTGATAGAAGTAGTTCATCATCGAATGGTGTTTTCCTTTTAGAATAAAACGTAATAGAATAAAATCTAATAGAAAAAACAATTGGAGGGAATTGTGGAAGGTAGAGAAGGAATGAGCGATATGTCTGCTAATCATGATCATACAAATAATCATGATCATAATCATAAAAATAATGATAACAAAACACTGGGGTGTGATTGTTGTCATAATAGCCTGGATGAATTTGTAAAAGCAAATCAGGATTTTTGTTTCAAGCTACTGGATAAAACCAATACTGGTTTTTGGATAATAGACAAAGACAATAATACATTTCTTATTAATAAGTATCTTGCACAAATGTTTGAGGCCACTTCAGAGGAGATGGTGGGTATAAATATTCTTGAATTAATTGATAAAGATAATCATGGGCAATTTGCAGAGCTTGTAGAAAAACGCAGACAAGGTCTTAAAGAACAACACTACTTCGAATTTTTCACAAAAAGAAAAAATAAACTGAATGTTCGCATGGCCACATCACCAATTTACAATCATAAAAAAGAATATATTGGTGCAATGGCAATAGTACTGGATGTGCGTGAGTTGTATCAATCTTTACAAGAAGAGAAGGATCAAAAGGGAATTGTAGCATCTGTTGCTGAGATTACAGGAATCGTGCTCTTTGAATTTAAAGTTGAACATAAAGTTGAACATAACAATACTTATAAACTTTTTAGTAGAGAGAGAATTAAAAAGTTTTTAGGATATGATGGCG
The DNA here is from genome assembly GCA_015232355.1 of Oligoflexia bacterium. GTDB lineage: Bacteria > Bdellovibrionota > Bacteriovoracia > Bacteriovoracales > Bacteriovoracaceae > JADFZW01. The sequence continues at coordinate 57,447 of JADFZW010000014.1, read as the reverse complement.
AAAAACATATTTTCCCCAAGACACTGGAAGAGGGATTAAATATTATTCATCCGGAAGATAGAGAGAAGAGCATAGAGAGTTTTAAGAGTGCAATTAATAGCACTGATTCTGCTGTTAAAAATTTTGATCATCAGCTGCGCATACGTCATACATCTGGATACTATATTGTTGTAAGAGTATACGGCCAAATAAATGAGTATGATGGGCTTACTTATCTTGGAGGAGCGCTACGTCTTTTAGGTAAAGATGGTGAATATGTAGAGAGTGAGTGTGAAGGGAGAGCACGTGAAAGTGATGTAAAAAATAAGAGGTTGTTAAAACTTTTGGCAGAAAAAAATGCTAACATTAAACAAAGAGATGAATATACCTATTCGTTAAAATCATTTATTGAAAAGATTGGTAAAGAAAGAGGTGTAGTTAAGGAGCAGATGTTCTCTTACGTTGAAGAGCAGTTGATGCCACTTCTAAAAAAGATGGGAGAGATGGTGAGCTCAACTGCGAATCAGGAGTTATCTAAATTAACAGAGGGGCTAATAGAGAAGGTTAAATTGCCTCTCACATTCGATTTTCCATCTTTTTATAATAATGAAGAGAGTGTTGCTTCTTTGCTTGTTGATTTAGGGCCTGAGACCGAAGATGATACTGAGGGTAATCATCCAATTTTTTCTGGTATTCAGAGGAAAATTTTACAGTTTGTGAAGAGTGGAATGAAGGCGAAAGAGATGGCCTCTAAGTTACATATCTCTGAGCATACTGTTTATACTCATCTACGTCGTATTCGTAAAAAGTTAAAGTTACAAAATAAATCAATCACCCTACGCAAATACTTAAGAAAAAAAACCGATAAAGGAAAATCTACTTTAAAAGATCAAGATAAAGATAAAGATAAAGATAAAGATAAAGATAAAGAATGACTTTAAAATGACTTTAAAGAATCATAATCTTTTCGTAGTAACTGCTTTTCTTGTCTTTGCTTATTTTTTATTACTAAACAACTTCTTCGATTGGGATATGTTTTATACATTCTTTGAAGTTGATTTGCGCTCATGGATTGTCGACAAAAAACTTCCATTATGGTCATATCAATTTTGTGGAGGTGTCACTAGAATAGGTGATCCACAATCTTTTGGTCTTTCTCCTCTCTTTTTAATCAATATTATATTTGGAACCATAATAGGAAGTAAGTTACAAATTTTTGTAGCGGCAATTTGGGGATTTGTTTTTTTAAGGAAAACCCTAATACTATATTTGAATCAATTCTTTCCTTCATTTGAGCACGAGCAAGAACACGAGCATGCGTACACGCATGCGCATGAAAAGATTATTGATTTAGTTGCACTTTCAGCAATTTTTAGTAATTACTTTTTGTGGCACTTTATATTTGGACATATAACTTTTGCCTTGATCTACTACTTGTTTGCCTTTGTTTACTTTGTGATTAAGTCTTTTGTTCAAGCTAAAAAGATATCCTTTGCTGATTACTTCTTTGCTTTTATTTCATTAGTTTTAGTCTTTAGTGCAGGATTTTATCATTCGGTGGTGTTTTTTCTTTTACCAATAGGAATAAGCTTTGCTCTGACAATAGTGATATTTGTGATAGTTAGAAATAGAGGTATCAACTTTTTTTATTCGATTAAAAATATTGTAATAGTTTTTTTACTTGCAATTCTTTGTTGCAGCTATAAAGTATTGGCCGTCATTAATTATCAAAGTGGGCATCCGCGAACAATCAAATTAGATATTACTAATCAAGATTATACTTCACTCTTTGATACTCTCCTTTATCATTTACTACCAAGCTTTGATTATAAATTACTTGGTATCTTTAAACCAGTTTCCGCCTGGGGTATTTGGGAGCTAAGTAGTTTTTCTTTAAATACACCTGTTGTTTTTTTCATTGTTACTCTTGGATTGTTGTTATTTCTTTTAAAAAGAAATCGCAATCATCAAATGATTCCTTCTTTGACTTCAAATGATCAAACACTTTTTTTAACCATTTTGTTGCTATCCTTTTTTGTTGTTTGCACTCTATTTTCCATTGGTAACTTTGGCACATGGTCTCCATATGCACTTATAAATAAAAATATTTTTCACAATTCAATTAGAGTGAGTAGTAGGTTCTCTGTTGGTTTGGTTTATGCTTTTACAATCGCTGGATGTTTGTTACTTACACTATGGATGAAAAAATATAAAAAATATAAAAAAACAGAGGGGATCATTTTTAATATTTTATTTGTCTTGTTGATAGTGAATATTTTATTTAATAATGACACTCTTAAAACTCGCTATCTAAAATGGTTTTATAATATTCCAAGCGTGGCCAGATATGAACCGATGAAATATTTGCTTTATCCAAGCTCGCTCGAGCTTGTTCCACCCGAGTTATCGACAGTATTAACCTCTTACATGTATGCATTTACATTAAATGGTAAAGGAACTATTGGCTGTATTAATTACTTAGAAAGGGAGCATGTTTTGGATAGGGCCATAATAACAAATAGAATAGATAATATATATACACCATTGATTGCTGAATCAGCATCAGCAGAGTGTATACAAAAAAGTTATTTTACTCAAAATGAACTCTTTATTGATAAATCATGCTCGCAAAATATATGTCTAAACTTAAATTCTATTCGCGATCAAGATAGAAAAAATTATTCATATGATAAGAATAAAAAAAAATACTGCCGGATGCAGATTTAATGGAGAAAAGTGAATATGCTTAATACTCAAATAAGATACAAATTGATAACCGATGTGAGTTCAAATAAAAAGAGTGTAATTATTTTTGTTCACGGGCAGAGTGAATATGTTGAGAAGTATGAATATATTGTAGAAAAGTTGAGAGATCTAAAGAGTGATTTTTTCTTTTATGATCTTAGAGGCCATGGGAAATCTGCTGCTAGATTAGTAAATCCTAATCGTACTCACATAGAGAGTTTTGATCAATATGTTAGTGACCTAGAGGATATTGTAAAATATCTGAAAGAAAAAGATTACCAAAACATTTACATAATCTCTCATAGCGCTGGTGGATTAGTTTCTATACTCTATCTTGAGAAAAATCCTTATCAGATTAAAGCGGCAGCATTGCTCTCTCCAATGTTGAAAATGAATACCAAACCATTTCCAAACTGGGTAGCAAGAAGAGTGGCGCAAACTACTAGTAGATTTGGATTAGCATCATTTAAAGTTGATAATAAGGATGGTTTTCCCGCAGAGATGCTAACTCATGATATAGATTTTTGGAATCAATGTCAGAAGGGATATGAATCACTGATGGGAGGTCGACCAACTTTTGGATGGGTGAATGCTGGTTTTGAAGGAGTAGAGAAGGCATTTGCTAATATTTGGAATATAAAAATTCCCTTGCTGGTCTTGAGTGCAGGAGCAGATAGAGTTGTTCATACAAGTGCAATAGAGAAATTTGTATCTAAAATAAGAGAGCAAAATGGTTCAAAATTAGTTCAGTATATACGATATGAAGGTAAATATCATGAGCTCTTAATGGAGAGCAATCGAACAGAAGTGCTGGCGGAAATTAATAAATTTTTGTTGGAAAACTAAATATTTTTTATTTATTAATTTAATATTTCTCGAAATATTCACAAATCTCTCACAAATTTACATAAATCTACACAAATCAATTTAGTTAATACTAAAGTTTGTCGATATACAATACATAACTATATTCTTCAACATAGTAATTAAAATTAATAGTTAAAATAATTAAAGGCAAAATATGATAATTAAATTTAAAAAGAATTCGTTATTATCAAATATTTTGACCTCGCTTGTAAAATCTAACCAGAACTCTCTGGCCAATGTAATAGTAGTTAGTGATTTAGATGATACTTTAAGAATGACTGATGTAAGAAATACTGGCAATGCTATTGTTAATCATATAATCGGAATAAGACCATTTCAAATGTTGATCGATATTTATCAACAAATCAAAGAGTATTATGAGAGTACTGGAGATCAGGTAATGTTTTATTATTTAAGCTCTTCTCCTCGTATTGTTGATATTAAAGATTGGTTAAAATTCCATGGGGCCCCAGAAGGAATTGTCAGACAAAGAGGTTTTTTGGAGTTTTTTGAAAGAGGTAGTAAGTATAAGAGTAAAGAATTAAAAAAATTTTTAAAGCAATATATTGAACAACATAAGATACGCTCGTTTGCTAAAAATTTTGTAGAAAGTGAAGAGTTTAGGGATTTGCTTAAAGGTAATGAGTTGTTAGGATATGAATTTTTGCCTAATTCGAAAAAAAGTGAAAAGATTAAAGATATTAGAATTTTATTTTTTGGAGATAATGGGCAATATGATCCAATTGTTTATTCTAATGTATTTAAAGATCCGGATCTTGATTTCAAAGGTAACAACATAGAAGCACACATCTTTATTAGAAAAGTAGTAACGGATGTTGAAGATCTTCCTGGTATAAATTATTTTAACGATGAAAGAGAGTTGTTAGAAGATCCAGCTTATTCGTCAATTCTTAATTTAAATAGAGGGGATATTAAAAAGCAGTGTGGATAATAATTTTATGTTCGCGCCAGTGACTAACTAATCACAGAGATTTTGAAATGAGTAGATGGAAGTTAAGTTCAATGTATTTGCTCTAGTTAATAATTCTCTTAAACGTAAAACAGAAAAACTTGGGGCATACTTTTTATATCTTTCAAATCTCTCGACTACCTTTGGGTCTTCCATTGTTTCACAATATTCACTCAAATTTGCTTTTATTGTCCACCATCTCCAAGGAGTGTAGACACTATGATTGTAAGTTTCATCTAAATATGGATTAACGTATTCTCTTAAATCAAGTGGTCTTGTCATTACCCAATTACCATCGACTACTTTTAAATACGGTTTCGGTCCATCACATAAACTGTAATAGAAGGTGAGTCCTTGGAAGTTTGCTTCTAAATCACCAAAGGAATAAACTCCAGTTGGAAGTTTACCAAGTATTCCTTTTTCAGTGGACATGCCAATCTTTATTGCTCTGGTGAAGAGTCGTTTCTTTTCACTATTAAATTCGGCAACACTTTGAGAATTATTATAATCAGGTTCTTCTAATCCTTGGTTTTTAGTATCTAGTAAATATTTCAAGTAGTAGCTAAATCCTAGAATAAAGAAGTGAGAGAGTTTATCAGTGCCCATATGAATTCCGTTAACATTTAAAGTTGGGGCGATGGCCACTAGATGAACTATTGAGCGACTGTAGATTGAATCCTTCCAATAACTGTACTTAGAGACATTGTAGCGAGGAATACGATCGATATCCTCATTTTCCATTACCCAAGTTTGAGTCTCTTTTTCAATTCCACGAATGAATTCTTTTCCAATTTGAGTAGCAACGTTGTGACAGGTTTTATTAAAGCGGCCATTATTAATACGATCAATTCTTCTTTGAATAACTTGGTTGTAGTGTTGATTTAAGATATCAACTGAATCAGCAATATCTTCAGTTAAAGCAAGAAAGTTGTCAGTTTCGAGAGCAAAAGATGGATAGGATGTGGAAATTAGAAGCAAAATCAAAAAAATAAATTTAGTGATGTTTAAATACATAAATTATACTCCAATAAAAAGTTAGAAATAAGCTGGCGGATAATAGCACGATATAAATTATCAGCAATGAAAACTTAGAAGAGATTTTTTGGTTGTGTATTTTTTACTTATTGGAGACAGGAGTGAGAAAAGGTGATGCTCATTTATTAGATCATAACTTTGAATGAGGGGCCAGTTTTTTGTTTAATTTCATCAACACTTACGCCATTTGCAAGTTTAACTAATTTTAAACTAGGGCCAGAACTCTTTTTATCGATATCAAAAACACAAAGATCAGTAATAATTCTATCAACTACTGCTTTACCTGTAAGAGGGAATTCACACTTGTTAACTATTTTATGGGTACCGTCTTTTGCACAATGATCCATCAACACCACAACTCTTTTCACTCCAGCAACTAAGTCCATTGCACCACCCATTCCCTTTACTAATTTTCCTGGAATGGTCCAGTTTGCGAGATCACCTTCACCAGATACTTGTAGAGCACCAAGTATGCTTAAATCAATATGACCACCTCGAATGATTGCAAATGAAAAAGAGCTATCAAAAAAACTACCACCATTAAGTATGGTGATGGTTTGTTTACCGGCATTGATTAAATCTGGATCAGCTTCGCCTTCGTATGGAAAGGGACCCATTCCTAAGAGTCCATTTTCACTCTGTAGAGTAACACTAACTCCACTTGGAATGTAATTTGCCACTTCTGTGGGCATTCCAATTCCTAAGTTTACATAGTAACCATCACGAAACTCCTCTTGGGCCGCTATTTTGCACATTTCTTCTTTTGTCCAGGCCATTATATTCTCCTTATAAATTTATTATTTTTTTCTTGTTGTTAATCGTTCAATTCTTTTTTCAAAATTTTTACCTACCAATAATCTTTTTACAAATATTCCTGGAGTATGAATTTGATCTGGATCAAGTGTACCTATTTCAACTAATTCTTCAACTTCAACAATTGTCATCTTAGATGCCATGGCCATCATAGGGTTAAAGTTTCTTGCTGTTTTACGATAGATTAGATTTCCGGCCTTATCTGCCTTCCATGCTTTAACAATAGAGATATCTGCTAATAAAGCCTGCTCCATTATGTATGTCTCTCCATTGAACTCACGATGTTCTTTTCCCTCTGCTACCACTGTTCCAACACCAGTTTTTGTAAAGAAAGCAGGGATACCAGCACCACCGGCCCTAATTCTTTCTGCAAGTGTACCTTGTGGAGTTAATTCTAATTGCAATTCACCACTCAGATATTGATTTTCAAAGATTTTATTTTCACCAACGTAAGAAGAGATCATTTTTTTTATTTGTCTTGTCTTTAATAAAATGCCAAGTCCAAAATCATCTATACCGCAATTGTTGCTAATTACAGTCAAGTTTTTAACTCCGGTCTCTCGAAGAGCTAAAATTAAATTTTCAGGAATACCACAAAGACCAAATCCTCCAGCCATAATCGTCATTCCATCTTTGACGACATCAGAGAGGGCAGAGCTAGCATCGTTATAAATTTTTGTCATAAACATTCACCTCAAAAAAATAGTTACACAATAATTTTTATTAAATTATTTATTTAATCATTTGAAATAAACTATCAGAGCACAGAAGCAAAATCAACTGTATTTCTATTAGTAGTAAAACTTAGTTTTATGTAGTTTTATTTATTTTTGTTTAGTGTGCCAACTTTTTGAGTATGCCCACTTTTATACACACATATGAGTGCGAGTCTACCTATTGATCAGACGGTGATGAATAATCATAACTAATTGCTTTTGTGAATAAAACAAATTTTATTTAGAAATAAAATAATTTTTATTTAGTTAAAATAACAAATGTCCATACAATACCTGGATAGTTTTATTAAGAGAAAAGAGAGAAGGGTTTAAAAAAGATAGAAAGGTAGAAAGGTAGAAAGGTAAAAAGGTACGAGGGTATTATTATGAAGATGAGTAAATTTAATATAGTTTTAGTTTTTTTTATCGCTGTAAGTGCTATGGGATTTGCTAAAGGCAAATCCTACGCCACTGAAGAGAGTGAGTTGTTAAAACAAATGAGAGTAGGAAAACAGATGTTAAAGGATAGTAACAGTGTGATTATGGGACTTGAGAAATCATTGAATGCTTTAATAAAGAAATCAAAACCATCGAAAATAACAGAAAATGATCAAACTCAATCTATTAATATTGGAAAATTTGCAGGATGTTTTTTGCAAGTAAGTGGAATGGGGAATAAGAGTAAACAAGTGGATGTGATGGCGGCCACATCAATTATAAATTTTAATTTTAATAATAAGAGTATTAACAATAAAAAAGATTTTGTGGTTAATTTTGAAAAATGGAAAGACGAATGTGGAAAGCATAAAATGTTGTTAAAGCAGTTGTTTAATCTAGGAATAAAGTTAGAAAAAAATAATAATAAGATAAAAAATGTTAACTTAATTGAGGAGAGGGAAGTTAAGGATTTAGTAAAGTGTATGGGCGCATGTAATTCTTGGTCTAATGCTATTAATGAAAGTGATCTTAAAAATATTAGGAATTTAATAAGTAGTATGCAAGAAAGAGAATTTGTTCAAGCGATTTCAAAATTCAAGAGTGAAATGAATACCTTTAATCTGTATTTACAGAGCAAAGATTTAGGAAGTTTGGAGAGCGAGAAAGAGATAGAAGAGTGGGCGATAAACTTTTTTATCGCCATCAAAAGTAATCCTTCGTTGTTAAAGAAAGTGGATGTGCCTGTATTGGTGGATATTTTTAAAAATATTACTTTGAGATTACTTGGAACTAGTGAAAAAGTGGCGGCCATGTATGAAGAGTTTATGATAAAAAACTATAATGATATATTTAAAGCATTACAAACAGAAACTATTGCTCAAAATTTTTATCTTAGCTCTTTTGTAAGAAATCATGGCCAGGAAAATGAGGAGTTAGACCCAAATAAAAAAGATAATCTCTATTATTTTTTAAAACATGAAAATGATATAATGGCGTTGGTAGCACTAAGAAATACAGTAAGTTCTTATGTTATAAGTAATTTAAAAAGATCACTAAGTTCTAAAGGTCAAAACAATGTTACGATCGAAAATTCAATGAAAGAAGAGATTTCTAAATGGGAAATACTTGGCGAGATCGTTGATGAGAGCTATTTTCGATTGATTGTGGGAATGAAGGCATTTCAAAATTTAACTATTGATAATAAAAAGATGAAAGATAAGTTGAGTAGTTTAATTAGACCAGAAAAAGATGAGGGGGGCCATTATAAGGAGATAAATTTAGAGCTTGATTTTGAGTCTTATGGAAGATGGGGAGCAATGGGAGATAAGGTAAAAGATATTTTCTCTTTGGAGAAAAAGTTACAAAAAAATCCTAAACTAGAGGAGGTAAAACATATTTATGAGCAAATTATCTCCGATGTAATGAAGAGGATAGCAGAGGGTGAGCAGATCTCTGGCATCTTTAGTGATTTAAATAGCAAGAAAGTTGAATTTAAATATGATAACCAGATTGTTTCGGCGTCGGCGAAAGATCTACTACTTGGAAAAGTGAAAATCCTAAAAGAAGAGTAAGGTTTCTAAGCTTAGATTTACTTACGAGTGTTGGGAGTGTTTGCTTTATAACAAAGATGAAAGGTAGAGAGGTAATTGCATAAAATCTTTGCCCACTTTGGGTGGATTTCCAGAGAGCAAAAAAGATTTTTGGGGACTATAAAGATGCTTGTATACACTCAAGCTTTTTGCTTTAGTATTTATGCCGGCCTTTACCTCTACTGGATAAATGTGTGTCTTTTTTTCAATTAAAAATTCTATCTCTGAAGAATTTTTATTCCAAGATACAAAATCTTTATTTTGAGCAGATTAATTCTACTTTTTTCATGGGAAAAAAGTTTAAAATTTAATTCATCTATTTTCTCGCTATCTGGCGTGCGGTTAAAAATCCCTCTCTAATTGCGGCCCTAGCATCAAAGAGATGCAGGTGATTTCCTTTTTTGGTATTTTTTTGCTTGCGTATTTTTGTGTGGGTAGGATGAATATGAATAGGGTGAATAGGGTGAACGTATTGAGGTGAATGGAAAAGTTGACAGAGCTTTTTGTAGAGGGCCAGATCAAAATTTGATTTTTGGCCACAACAGAGGATGATGTTATCAACGTTGAGCAGATGTGGAATTTCGTCGATTGTAATATGTAATCCCTGGTCATTTATTTGCTCATAACGAACATTTTGTATTAATTCCACTCCAGCTTCTTTTAATTTTTTCAAGTAGATCCAACGAGAAGTTTTTCCCATAGCAAGTGCCATCTTTTGGGATCCTCGTTGCAAGAGATATATTTTTTTTCTATAAGAATCATTGATATCTTTGGAGATACCTTTGGAGATACCCTTGGAAGGTAGGATTAGTCCACCACGATTGCTATAGCTAAGATCAATATTCCAATCCTGATAGTAGGTTTTATCATTGGCGTATTGTAGAAGTGAATAGCTTGCACAGACAGCAATAGTTCCACTTCCAATTATTGCTACTCGATTTCCCATATTAGCGAAGGAGTGAGGTGCATTTTTAAATAGATCGTAATATGAAATAACTTTATGATCTATTTGCTGATCTATTCCAGGTATCTTAGGAATTGTAGGTCTTGTTCCCATAGATAAAACAACTTCATCAATTTTTTTTCTACGAAATTCATCATCAAAAAAATCTTGAGTATTTTCTACAGTGAGTTTTTTATTTAAGTGTAAATTGATATTTAATCGTTTAATGGCGTGAGTATAGTAATCGATAATTCGATCAAAATTTTCTTTGCCTGGAACATTTCGAGCTAAGTGAAGTTGTCCTGCTATTTGATTTTGTTCTTCGAATATGTGAACGGTGTGTCCCATCTGTGCTAATGTTGTTGCACATGAGAGACCGGCAACTCCGGCGCCCACGATGGCAATATTTTTTTTATTTGATGGGATCTTATAGGAGAATTCATTTAAGGTATCAGGATTTACCAAGCAACTAACTTTTTTCCCTTGAAATATTTGATCCAAACAACCTTGATTGCAACTTACACAAAGTTTTATCTCTTCTTCTCTCTGCTCTCTAATTTTCTTAACGAAATGATGATCGGCGAGCAAAGGTCTTGCAAACCCAACTAACTCAGCAGTGCCATTCTTCACAATACTCTCTGCAAGCGAAGGTGTGCTCACTTTAATTCCTGCAATAAGCGGAATATTTAATTTTGCAGCTTCTTTAAATTTTTTTACAAATGGTAAGAATGCTCCTTCGGGAACCAACATTTGAGTTGTAGGCACGGATGATTCATGCTGACCAATTCCTACGTTGATGATTGAAGCACCAGCGCGCTCAATCTCTCGTGCTAATGTGACCACTTCTTGCAAGCTTTGGCCATTCGTCACAAAATCTACAACTGAAATTCGATAACAAATAATAAAATTTGGTCCAATACTTTCACGAATTCCACTCACAATTTCTACAGGGAAACGAATCATGTTCGCATAATCGCCACCATAAGCATCATCTCGATTATTTGTTCGTGAACATAAAAATTGATTAATCAAATATCCTTGTCCACCCATGATCTCAACGCCATCATAACCAGCATCTTGCGCTCGCATCGCACATTCAATAAAATGATGAACAGTTTTTGTTACATCACTTAATCCTAATTTTCGAGGAGTAAATGGTGAGATCGGAGATTTAATTCTAGAAGGAGAAACAGCAAGTGGATGATAAGCATAACGACCAGAATGCAAAATTTGCATTATGATCTTAGTTTTATCATCGATCTTTTTTAATCGTTTGGTTAGATGTTGATGCTTTTTTATCTCAAACCAATTTTTAAGTTTTGCACCCATGAATTTCATCTGACCACTGATATTTGGAGAGATTCCACCAGTGATAATTAAAGCAATATCTCCCTCAACTCTTGTTTGATAGAAATCACAAAGACGATTAAGAAAGAGATTTCCCTCTAATCCAGTATGCATTGAAAGCATTACTGTTCGATTTTTTAGAGTGGTAAATTGCAAATCCAGAGGAGAAAAAAGATTAGAGTAAAGATTAGAGTAATTTGAGTAATTGTTAGTGTTAGTATCCATGGGTCCTATTATAACCGTTTAAAATCACATTAGTAAAAGGGAAAGTGCCAATTGTGATGGGCACATATTTTGGCAAAAGGGCCAAAAATATATAAAATTTTGCGTTATTTGACATCTGATATATAATCCTCTGACAACTTTTTAATAAACAAAAATTGTTGAGAGAAAATAGAAGGTTTTTTAAATTGATCATTGAAAGCAAAACAAAATAACCGAGAGAGTTTTTTTGAAATGAGCATGAAGATGAACATGAACGTTTAAAAAAATTATCTCAAAAACTACAGGGGTAACAACATGAAAAAATTATCACTATTACTTGCATTACTTATTTCATTATCTGCTATTTCAGTATCATTTGCTGAGGAACTTGGCGAAAATGATGATAGCGATGTAGCGTGTATGGCCATTAATAGTCAATCAGATAAAGATGTAGATGCATCATCAGCTAGCAGCTCTTCTTCAAGCTCCAGTAGTTCTTCAAGTAGTGCTACAAGTAGATAATAACAAGAATCAATAACAATCAATAACAATCAATAACAATTGTTATCAATCAATCCTTAAAAAAAATTCCAGGCAATATTTAGATTTTTTAGAATTTAAAATTTTGTTAAAGAGTTTTACTATTTATTTTAAATTTCATACTATCTTTTAATCTAATTGAGATAACAGAATAAATTTAATCAAGTAATGTTTTTTTAATTAAGCTTTAAACTCATGAGGTGTAGTTTGAATAATAGTTTGAATAATAATTTGAATAATAATGGAAGACCACGCGTAGTAATTACTGGAGTAGGAGTTGCTTCTCCGAATGGAAGTAACCTAGTGGAGTTTAGAGCAGCAGTATTAAATGGTGTCTCAGGAATTGATTTTCAAGAGATAAGATACATGGGAAAGTGGCCGGCCGGTACATGCAAATTTGATGAATACAGATATCAAACGAAGAAGGCCAGAAGAAGAGGCACGCGAGCTGGAGCTATAAGCATCTACTGTGCGAATGAAGCGATTATTGATTCAAAGATTTCTTGGAAAGATACTGATAAATCGCGAGTTGGCGTTTATATGGGAATTACTGAACATGGTAACGTTGAAACTGAAAATGAGATCTATGAATTACATCAAAATAATTTAAATGTTGATCTGTGGTCACATCACCACAATCCTCGAACTGTTGCCAACAATCCTGCTGGTGAAGTCACTCTAAATCTCGGTATCACTGGCCCTCATTACACATTAGGTGCTGCGTGCGCGGCCGGTAATGTAGGTCTTATTAATGCATGTCAGATGTTACAACTAGGAGAGATAGATTTTGCTTTAGCAGGTGGAGTTTCAGAATCAACACATACATTTGGTATCTTTGCTGCTTTTAAGGCGCAAGGAGCGCTAGCATTTAATGAGATTCCAACTATTGCATCAAGACCACTAGATGTTAAACGTAATGGAATTGTAATCTCAGAGGGAGGAGCAATTCTTACTCTTGAGAGATTAGAAGATGCAATCAATAGAGGTGCTAGAATCTATGGAGAGATTGTTGGTTATCATATAAATTCTGATTCAACTGATTTTGTATTACCAAATGCAGAGAGACAGATGGATTGTATGTCCAAGGCAATTCGTATGGCCGGCATTAGTGCGGACGATATTGATATTGTAAGTTTACATGCAACTGGAACAGATGCGGGAGATATTATTGAATGTGAAGCAGTTGGAACTATATTTGGTAATAGTGCAAACGTAAGAATAAATGGAATGAAAGATTTAATTGGTCATACAATGGGTGCATCGGGAGTTTTAGAATTAACTGGTAATATACCAAGCTTTAAAGATGGACTAATTCACTCTTTTACAAATGTAAAAGAATTAGATCCAAAGTGCAAAATAAGAGGATTAGTTATCGATGGCCCTGTTAAACATGAAGTCAACTATATTTTGAATAACTCATTTGGGATGTTAGGCATAAATTCCTCCTTGATCGTAAAAAAATATTGATGTTTGATTGTTTGATTAGTTAATTTGTTGTATCTCTTTTAATTAATCTCTAGTGTTTTTGTCTTTAAGTTAAATTAAGTTAAGTTAAGTTAAATTTAAGTTAAGATTTTAGTCTGTTTGGGAGGTAATTTGATGACTCATGAAGAGGTAAGACAGGTAGTGGTTGATATTATCGCAGATATTGCGCCAGATGAGGATCTGAGCAATTTAAAAGGTGATCTTTTATTACGAGAGCAGTTGGGTTTAGACTCAATGGATTTTTTAGATATCGTAATGGAATTGAGAAAAAAACATAAATTAGAAATTCCTCCAGAAGATTATCCAAAACTGGCAACCTTGGACAGTTGTGTTTCGTATCTCTCTCCTAAATTAATAAATTAGCAACAGACTATACTAATCAGAATACAGAAAATAATCAAGTCAATTAAGAACTAAGTAAATAAGTAAGTAAGTAAATAAGTAAATAAGTTATGAATCAAATATATGATGTTGTGGTAATTGGTGCCGGGATGTCAGGGTTAGCAGCGACAATTCGATCGCTGATGTTTAATAAGAGCGTTTTATTGCTGGAAATGCACTCTGTGGCCGGAGGTCTTAATTCATATTATAAGAGGGGATCAAGAGAGTTTGATGTAGGTTTACACGCTCTAACCAACTATGCACATCCAAAAAACCAAAATAAGAACAAAAACAAAAATCAAAATCAAAATAAAAATGCACTACTAAAAGTATTGAGACAACTGCGAATACCATTTGAGAAGATGCAATTAGAGCAGCAGAAAAGCTCAATGATAGATTTTCATTATGATGGATGCACTTTAACTTTTTCCAATGAAATTGAACTTCTTATATCTGAGATAGGAGCGCGCTTTCCCAGAGAGATTGATAATTTTATCAAATTATTAGAGGAAATTAATAGTTATGCGGATGATGATTTATATCGTCCCTATATAAGTGCTAAAGCAAGAGTGGCAGAATTTATAAGTGATCCATTATTGGTAGAGATGATTTTTACTCCACTTCTTCTTTACGGTAGCTCTTGGGAAAATGATATAGATTACTCTCAATTTGTAATAATGTTTAGAAGTATTTATCTTGAAGGATTTTCTAAACCAAAGGGAGGAGTGAGAACAATTATCAATTTGTTACTTTCTCGTTTAAAAGATGAGTGTGCTTGTAGTAACAAAGATGATAAAGATGTTTTGCAATTTAATAAAAGGGTAGTGGAATTAAAAATAGATAGAGATACTAAAGATAAAGAGTGGAAGATTAAATTACAATCAGGAGAGGTCTTTAAGAGTAAAATCGTGATATCAACAATTGGATATCAAGAGACACTTCATTTGCTTGATAATAAAAGTAAAAATGTTGTTGGCAAACTATCCTTTACAGAGAGCATTTTAATATTAGATAGAGATGTCAATTACCAACATCCAAAACATCAAGATACTTCAATAATATTTTATAACAATAATTCTAATAAGAAATTTTCCTATCAAAGACCAACTGATGTGGCCGTTGATAAAAACAGTGCCGTTATTTGTTTTCCAAATAATTTTGGAACTTCTTCAGAGAGAGTAGAGCGAGCAGAGAGCACAGAGAGCATGGTACGTTTTAGTATGCTTGCCAATTATGATTTTTGGAGTAATTATTCACAGAAAGATTATTCGATGGAAAAAGAGAAACTATTGGAAGAGACTAAAATATTGCTTGATAAAATTATTCAATCCGATAATCAAGATAAATATAAGATTTTGGTCCATGATATCTTCACTCCTAAAACCATTTATAAATATAGCGGGCATTTGGCCGGCAGTGTTTATGGTGCTGAGATAAAGTTGAAGGATGGAAAGTTACTTCCATATGAAAATCTCTATATAGCAGGTACAGATCAAGGATTTTTAGGAATAGTGGGATCACTTTTAAGTGGTATTACTATTGCTAATTTTTATGTTTTGAAAGAGCAAGAATAGAGCGAGAATAAAGCGAGAATAAAAATGAAAGTTGAAGGAAATGAGCTACTACTTTGGACCTACAACACCATTCTGAATTATTTAGAGAAGTTAAATGATCCACTTCAGAAAATAAATAAAAATATTCCAATCCAAGAGTTGAGCGATAAACTTAATCTTACTCTGCCGAGAGAGGTTGCTAATAGTGGAGAAGCTTATACAAATTTTACAGAGAGTATGCAAACATTTTTAGATTATAGCGTTCTTAGTGGCCATCGACATTTTTACAATCAACTCTATGGAGAGTTGGAAGTGTCTGCCCTGGCGGCGGAGTTTCTATCGATACTAAATAATTCATCAATGGCAACCTATCAGATGTCTCCAGTGGCCACTTTAATGGAGAGAAAAATTATTGAAAGATTTGCACAGATGATTTGGAGTCACACACCCTCTTTCTCATCGGACTCTGCAGATGGACTCTTAGTTTTGGGGGGAAGTTATGCCAATATGATGGCGATTTTGTGTGCAAGAAATTATCTTTTTCCAAAATTTAAAGATTATGGATATAGCTCAGTAAAAAATCAATTAAAGATATTTGTTTCCGAAGAAGCACACTACTCATTTATGAGAGCGGCAAACACATTGGGAATTGGTCATAAAAATGTAGTGATAGTTGAAAGTGATCATTTAGGTAAAATGAAAATAGAGCAATTGGAAAAAAATATTGTGAAATCTATAGAGGATGGAGATAAACCATTTTTTGTGGCCGCAACTTTCGGAACAACGGTTACTGGTTCGATCGATTCATTTCAAGAGATATATGAAGTAGCAAATAAATATGGATTATGGTTTCATATCGATGGTGCTTTTCTTGGACCATTGTTATTAGATCCATCTAGATTTTTTGTTGATGAAGTTGCTACAGCATTAACTGCTGTTACAGCAGGAATTGAATTTGCTGATTCCTTTTCTTTGGACGCTCACAAGATGATGGGAGTGCCACTAACTTGTTCTGCAATTTTATTTAAAAGAGGAGAGACACTTAGAGAGTCGATTTGTGGTGGTGAAGGTGATTATCTTTTTCATCTTCATCAAGATGATCATCAAGATGATCATCTTAATGCCACCGATATTGGAAAATATTCTCTTCAATGTGGAAGAAAAATTGATTGTTTAAAATTATGGGGATTGTGGCAGTATCTGGGAGATGAGGGAATTTTAAAGAGATTTGAAAATTTATTTAAATTAATCAAGTATGCAGAAGAAATTATCAAGCAAAATAGTGAGGATTTAGAATTAGTTTTACCAAGACAATCGTTGATACTTTTGTTCAGATATTGTAGAGGATTAGATAAAATCAACAAGATTAATGATATCAATTATAGTATTCATCAAAAAATAATTTCCCGAGGAGATTTCATGGTTAATTATGCTATTTGGAAAGGGAAATTATCATTAAGATTGGTTATACTAAATCAAAATGCTTCGAAAGAGGATCTAGATAATTTTTTTCATTTGATAATGTCTATAGGGAAAGAAGTGTCCTAGTTATTCTTCTCTCTTGAAATTTTTTTAGATCAATTCTATTCTATAGGTGTTGATGTAGATATTTAAGTTTTCTATATAATTTTACTTATGTTTCAGGAGTGAATATAAAATGGTAAAGGGAAAATATAGTTTTTTAGTAGTGGATGATGAGCAAGATATAAGAGGGATACTATCTGATTTTTTACAAGATAGTTTTACTTGTGATATTCAAACTGCTCCCTCTGGACTTGCTGGTCTTGATTGTGCTAAGAAGCAGCGATTTGATGTTATAATATCCGATCATAGAATGCCAGAGATGACCGGAGCAGAATTTATAAATAATGTAAGAGCAGAAACTGGTCCAAATCAAGGGACGCCAGTGATATTTTTATCTGGTTATGTTGAGGAGGCGAGGGCCGGGATAAAAGATAAAGAAAAAGTTCTTTTTTTAGATAAAGTTTTATATCCTACAGAGCTTGTACCAAGCGTGGAAAAAATCGTTAATTCATTGTAGATTTAGATTGCATGAATATCTGATCATTTTGTCATTTGGATCTGTGGTTGCGTTTTAAAAAAAATCATTCTATAACAGAAATAATACAAATAGAGAATAGATAGTAGAGTAGAGAGTACGAAGTAGCTATAGTCTTAAAGACTATAGAAGATTGAGCGGGTTTAACTCAATTGGTAGAGTGCTTGCTTCCCAGGCAGGAAGTTGCAAGTTCGAGTCTTGTAACCCGCTCCACTTTTTTTTTGTTTGTATTTTTATAGATTGGTGAGGGGGGGGAATTTGAGGGAAATTTTTTTAAAAATTGATATTCGTACACTAATTTTTGTTACGGGAATTGGTTATCTAGTTCAATTTATCATTCTTTCATTACAACATCGAGTGAACAAACGTTATAAAGGAACAGGGTGGTGGATGGCATCCTCTGCTTTTGCTTTGGTTGGTTTTTGTTGTTTCTTTTTAAGAGATCCAATTAATGGAAATTTTATTGTTCAAGGTGGACTGATATTTTTTGGAAATTTTTTACTTCTTGTAGGGTCGGTTCTTATTTATATAGGAATTGTACGTTTTTTTGAGAAGAGTGAAAACCGCTTGGTGATTACATCGATACTAACAGCATTTATTTTATCTTATCTGTATTATACCTTCTTTAGTGACAATATTGTTGTACGAACCATTATTATGGCCCTTTCAGTGACGACAATTTTGTGTCTGACAATAAGAGATCTTTATATCTATAAGATTAAGGCCATTAATTTTTCCGTTAGTTTTGTCATAGCAGTTATTGTTTTTCATATAATAATCTTATTATCAAGAGCAATAGTAGCAATTACCTCTGATTCATTTGGGAATATTTTAGCATCTACTCCATCTAACGTGTTACTCTTTTTACATTCAACAGTAGGATCTGTTTTACTTATGATCGGTATTGTTACGATGGTTAGTCAGCGATTAGTAGAAGATAATAACGATGCTAAAGAGATGATAGAAAAGATTTTTAATTCCAGTGTTGATCCAACAGTCGTTAGTCGTATGTTAGATGGACGTATAATTATGGTTAACTCTGGATTTGAAAGATTGTATGGATTAAGTCGTGAAGAGGCGGTTGGTAAAACTGTTTATGAATTAAATTTTTGGAGTGATTTTAAAGATCGCCAGAAGATGATAGATCTCTTGAAGGAAAGTGGAGTTTGTGAAAATTTTGAATCGGAGTTTAAAGATAAAAATGGTGTGAAAATTAATGGACTTGTTTCCGCCAAAATAGTTAATCTTCAAGATGGACTCTATATTGCTGCTTCCATGAGAGATATCACTAAATTGAAAAAGTATGAGAAGGAGAGATTGGAATTTGAGAAGCAGTTATTTCATGCAGAGAAATTGGCAACCATTGGAACCTTAGCAGCGGGAGTGGCCCATGAGATTAATAACCCACTAACTGTTATTATGGGAAATATTAGTCTTCTTCGAGAGGAGTGTAAGTATAGTTGCAAGAAAAATAATATACCATTAATGTCAGCAATGTATAATGGGACCAAGAGAATTGCTACCATTATCGATGGACTTCGAGTTTATTCCAGAATGGATACTGATCAGATTGAAAGTGTGGATGTTCATAAGTGTATTGATGAAGTGGTTTGTCTTCTTCATGGAATATATCAAAAAGAGAATATAAGAATCGAATTATCTCTCAATGCTCAAAACTATATTGTGAAAGCAAATAGTGGAAAAATGAAGCAGGTAATTTTAAATATCATTACTAATGCTAAAGATGCTTTGATAGAAAAAAATACAGAAAATGAGGGAGTAATAAAAGTTATTACTATGAATGAGGGTAAAGATAAAGATAGTAAAGATGGTAATTTGATCGTAGAGATTTCAGATAATGGAAATGGAATTAATAAAGATGTGCTTGTCAAATTATTTGATCCCTTTTTTACCACTAAACCACCAGGAAAAGGCACAGGTCTTGGTCTATCCATTTGTCAGAGTATTATCAGATCATTTACAGGAACTATCAGTGTAGAGAGCAGGGAAGGAGTAGGAAGTACATTTAAAGTTTTAATCCCAGTATAAAAAAGAAAAAAGAAAAAAGAAAAAAGAAAAAAGGAAAGAGCATGAAGAAAAAACAATTGATTTTCTTAGGGGCACCAGGATCAGGAAAGGGAACACAAGCGAAGCGTTTAATTGAAGAGTATGGTTATGGCCATATTTCAACTGGAGATCTTTTACGAGCAGAAGTGGCCAAGGGAAGTGAGCTTGGTAATCGACTTGAAAAGATTATGCAGGCAGGACAACTGGTGGATGATTCACTGGTGTTTGAACTTTTGAAAAAGAATTGTAATTTAGCATCTAAAATTTATATCTTTGATGGTTTTCCTAGAAATATCGAACAGGCGAAAGTTTTAGATAAGGAGTTGCTGTCTGGAATTTCCTATCAGGTTTTATATTTTGATATTAATCCCAATGTATTAGTTGCAAGATTGGTTGATAGAAGAGTGTGTGCCAAGTGTGGAGCAATTTTTAATTTAAAGACAATGCCTCCAAAGAAAAATGGTATTTGTGATAAGTGTGGAGGTGATTTACAACATAGGAAAGATGACAAGGAAGAGGTAATCAGAGAGAGAATGTCGGTCTTTGATAGTACTATGCGACCGATAGTTGATTACTATCAACAAAAAAAATTACTATTACAAGTGGATGCAACCTTAAGTAGTGATGCCATCTTTTCAAAGATTATAGAAGCATTAAAGTGAATTAATCTAAAGTGAATTAATCTAAAGTGAGTTAAAAAAATCTCGCTTAAGTCCACCATGCTCAAGTTTTCTCATACAGTGAGGAACAAGACCAGTAGAGATCAACTGCCCATTCTCATAGCGGGCCAGAACTTGCATTAAAATATTTTCTCCTTCCATTCCTGTAATCTCTGCAATCTCTGAGACAATTCTCTCACCCTCTTTGTTGCGTGAAATTTGCACTAGAAAATTTATTGCTTGAGAAATTTGTCCCTTGATCGCCCTCATAGGAATATCATAACCAGCGAGCATGTATATTGTATTCATTCTGGTTAAACATTCAGCGGGAGAGCTGGCGTGAATGGAGGCCATACTACCATCATGACCAGTGTTCATTGCTTGTAATAAATCAAAGATCTCGCCGCCCCTGACTTCTCCAATAATTATTCGATCAGGACGCATACGAAGAGTGTTTTTTACAAGATCTCTTATTGAAAGTGTAATGCCGCTCTTGACATCGGACCCAGACCCAGCACCGGCCACCAAGTGAACTAGATTGGGAATTTTAAAATTTAATTCTCTGGTGTCTTCTATTGTTATTACTCTCTCTTCTTTAGGAATTTCTTGTAAAAGAAGGTTTAACATTGTGGTTTTTCCTGCTCCTGTTCCACCACAGACAATCATATTTAACTTTCCCTTTATTGCTGCTCGAATAAAGGTGATCCATTTTTCATTGAGACCAAAGATACTAGGGGAATCTTTAAAGGATAAAATGTGCGAGAGATATTTTCTAATGGTGATAACAGGTGTAGGTTTTACAAAAGGAGGATGAATAATATTTATTCTACTACCATCAGGAAGATTACCATCTAAAATTGGATTATTTTGATCACATTTTTTATTATTAAAAGATGCTATCTCTTTAGTGAACTCAAAGATCTCTTGCTCACTTAATTTTATATCTAGTAAAAAAAAGCGTCCCTCTTTTTCAACAAAGGTATTGTTTGGAGAATTGATGGTTATCTCCGTAATTCCTTTTTTGATAGAGAGTTCATCTAGTAATTTCCACAGTCCATTTTTTTTGTTGAACTGTTTAATAGGATTAGTATTATCTTTTAATTGTTCTTTTGGTTGTTCCATAAAAAGAATATCGTCAAAATAAAAAAGATCTTTAGGATCATTTAAAACGAGATTTAAAACGAGATTAACCACTCTTTGGCAGATATTTCATTATCAAAAACTTGAACATTTTTATCATTTGTGAACAAGAGGTATCCTTTAACAAATATAGATTTTGCACCATCAATTCCAAGTAGCGCACTTTTATTTTCTCTAACCGCCTTAAATTCTTTTCCAAACTTCTTTACTTTGTTCATATATTCGTTATAGATAGAAATATTTTTATAGTTGACTAAAGTTAGTAGTTTACTAGAAGAACATTTTTCAATCTCAGTATCACGCTCAAATACTTGTAATATTTCTTCGAGAGCATTGAGATTACTATAATCTACGTATAAGATTTTTTTCCCTTTGTATTCAATCCAACGAATTCTCTCATCCAAATTTAAATCTGATAGTGACATAATTTAAAATACCTTTAGTACTAAATAAATTATTTCGTAAATATATTAAATTATCTCATGTGATTGAAAGAAAAATAAGAAAGAAAAAAAATACCTCTTCAAATTTGAAGATTCAATGTTTAATATTACTAGTCCCAAAAGTGGCATGTTACTTTCGTCAATTTTGTCCTTTTTCCTTAAAGTAAAAGAGCAGATCTTCCGAGATATGTGAACATCTAGTATTTAATTTAATGACGACAATCAAGGAGGGACCATGAGAGTTTTATTGTTTGTTTGTCTTAGTATAGTAAGCATTATGATAAACAGTATGGTAAGCAGTGATCTTTTTGCTCGTACTCTTACCATTGAATCATTAGAGGGTGGAAATTGTTGGGTTGGTTCAGAGAGTGGAGATACCTTTTTTTCAGATGAGGATTTTGATGGTGTAAAAATTGTTTCCTTTCCTCAAGAAAAATCATTTACTTTAGATAGGAGTAGTTTCGATGAATTAAATCGCTCATTGGAAAAAGCAATTAGAAAAGTTGGGATCAATGATTTTTCAGAGGTACAATATGATTTACATGTTAAGTGCAATCATGATGGAATGATTTTTTTATTAAATCTATATAGTGGTGATGTGAAATTATGTGCACATTTGAGTGCGGTAGAAATGGATGGAAATAGTATTATAGGTGCGAGTACAAAATTTTCGAAAGCAGGTATTGGCAGCTCTGCTATTTTAAGAATTGATAGACTTTATCCCAATCATGATATGAAAAGAGGTGCTTGCATTGGTCAAAACCCAGGAAAACTTATTCTTAATTTGTCGAAGGAGTATAGTGAAAACTTAAACGTAGTAGAATCATGTGTTTTTGAAATAGAGAAGGAGTATAAAAATCTATTTAAAATTCATTATAATGAAAATGTTAAAGGGTTATATGTGATACAATTAAATTCCGATTACTACTATAAAGAACATCTAGTGAAAAATTTGATTCTACAGCAGAGTGTTTGTGGTTCTTTAGTGAAGAGTGATAATATAGAGTATGATAATATTTTTATGAATGTAGGAACCACTCATAGAGTATACACAGGAACCTTTCCTGGTTTTTAATTCCTTAATTAGACTTGAATTAGACTTGAACTAGACTTGAACTCTGAAGTGTTCTTCACAAAATGGACAAAAATGCCAAAATTGTAAATCCAATTCCTTCTTGCACTTCTCGCAAACATAGGTATGAGTGAATTCATCGAAATCCTCACCGGCCAAAAGGATATCTTTTTTTAGTGCACGAATAGTAATTGAGTTAGCATGAAATTTTTTTGGATTCTCTGGATCTGGTTTAAATAAACCAGGTGCAATTTTATCGTCAACAAAGAGCGAGAGGTCAAATTTTTGCTCATTACTTATATCAAAAACTCTATAACCTTCTGCGTGTGAAATATTGCTAAGCTCAGTATATATTTCATTATTATTTTTATTAAAAATATTTTTTCTAAAATTTAAATCATTAGCATTCATTTATTTTCTTATCCCCCCATTGCTCTACTTTACTTTATTTGTATTTGTGATGATTCATCAATAGTAATCGATAGTATACAATAGATGTACTATTAATACGCTAATGTATACCAACGATATACTAATAGTAAAAATTCCGGACATAGATCACACAAAATAAAACTTATCGCCTTATAGCCTAAAGTAATTTGTATAACAAAAATAATTATAATATTTTTCTTAATATTTTATTTTGATAAAGAAATCTAAGCACAGAATGTTAGAGGTTGAAATGTTTTTTTATAATTTTTTATTAATAAATAAATTTAATACTTGATTTGTTTGGTTAGTGGTGTATGTTGCTCGGATATAAATTAATGTAAAATTCCGTAAAATTTTTATTTTAAAGGTTTCTTAATTTTAACTTCCGAGAATCGCATTTAATCGTAAAATGCAATAAGGAGTGTTTATGCAAAGATCTTTTAGAAAATTTATATTTTCTATTTCTTTTTTCTTTCTATTTTTCTTTTTATTTTCTTTTACTGCTTTTATAACAGCAGTGAACACATCCTATGCAGTAGGTACAGGTAATGGTGGAGTGATAACACCACCAATTTCAGATTTTGATGATGAATACAACAGCAATACACCAGGTACATGGCATGGAAACAGAGATCAAAGACAACAGCAATTTTATCAAGATTCAAAAAATTGTAATTGTGGAAATAATCTTTGTGAAATATTTTCAGTAAATGTTCATAAGAGAAAATGGTCTGTTAGGGCCCATCTTGGTTTAAATGATTTTGGAAGTAATGGTGGTAGCGGTGGATACGGTGGTGGTTATGGTAATTACGGTGGTGGTGGTGGTGGTGGTTATTATGGTAATGATAATTGTGGTAAAAATCCATCAGTACCTACTCATGATGGCTGCTACGGAAATTATTATAATGGTTCATCAACTCTATCTGGATTATATAATCCGATGGTTTTTAGTGCTGGTATAAGTGTTACTTGGGAGGATGTTAACTGTACTAAAACTATAAATGTTGATAAGGCAATCTATGGTGCCATAACAACATATATGAGATCTTTAGTAAATGCAGATGGTACTACAAGACCTGCATTTACTCCTGCAGAACAAACAATGATTTTATTCTATTCAACAATAATGAAGCTAACAAATGGCTTCGCTTGTGATTAATACTGTGATTAGGTTTAATTACATTCTTATTTTATTTTTGCTTGCTACTGTTAACATTACTAATGTAGCAGTGGCGGCCAATACTCCATCTTTAAGTATGGCCCCGCTCGAGATAACAAATCGAGCTTCATGTGCAATTCTTTCAAATTATCCTGCTAGATCAATATTTTTATTTGTAGATGGTTTTTCTGCAGGTAAAGCAGCATACAGTGCAGCTCTAGCACAAAGATTTGGAAGAGATGCTAATGCTACTACTACTGGTACTAATACTAATAATAGTATTGTTAAGCCAGGTGATTATTCAGCAGAGGGAGTGAAACTTTTTAGATTGTGGGTTACTCATTTAGCAGTTGATATATTAAATAAAATTTTAGATGGTGAACTTCCTCTTCTTCCAATTGATGAGGAGGATTTTTGGCCAGAGTATAGGGCCGCTAATAAAGCATGTATAAATAAGAATCAATTACTATCCTGTCCTGAGATGAATGATTTCTTGGCCAAAGTTTGGAGTTATGCTCATCTGGCCTCTTCGAAATCAGTGGATTCAAAATATTTAAAACAGCAGAGAGAAAAAAAGTGGCAAAAACTTGGAGTGTCTTTAGAAGATGATTTCTATCCAAGCTACAATAGACCAAAAGTTGGATGTCATATAGTAAAAAAATTTTCAACGATGCACTCGCATCTTTTCACTCAAAAAGTTGATCAAGGAATTTTAGAAAACATTGCCATTGATAGTATTAATCCAGAAAAACATTTGAATAGTTGTTTTGCATTTAACGATGACATTGATCCTCGCTTTGCTAATATTCAATTGGATATGGCCCAAATCCCTAATGATAAGGTTTGGGATCAATATGGTTTTAGAGTGTGGCACACTCTGAAATTATTTCTGTCATGGGGCTGGAGATATGCTCCTCAGATGTTGAGTGAATTTGAAAAATTTGATCGCGAGTTTCGTTCCATCGCTTTCGAAGATAGTGTGATGATTATTCCCAATGGTTGTAGATCAGTAGATATTCCTAGGTGTGATAAGGCTGGACTTTCCGTTGATGCTATGAGGGCCGCAAAGTTTTTAGGAACCGCTCACGCTGCAGTTTCAGAGGTACCATTAAAACCAATTGATATGCTTCTTAGAGCAGGACCAAAACCAGTTAACGATGATCCAATGGATTTGAGGTTTGCTGAGAACGCAGATGTTTGGTATCGCGATTTTAAAGATAAACTCTTTGCTGTTCGTGGATCGATGATTGAAAAATTCAATTCAAGTTTAGCAAAGCTAGAGATGATTACCTATTTGTTGGATGCAGATACTTTAAGTAAAGACATATTAAAATTACTTGATTCGAAGACGATGTCATCATCGACATCGGCGGCGGCGAGAGTAGATGCTAACGAATTATATTTGTCTTGTATTGAATATCGCTTGGCCAGAAATCAATTGTTTGATGATATCAACAAAGAGATTTCATCACTATCAAAGACCAGTGAATTAGATGCGCTGATGATGGCCAGTAAGAAAGAGAAATTAAAAAAATACGTCTCATATTACCAAAAGATTCAAGATACCATGGACATCTTTTGTAGTGAGATGGAGAGAAGAAAAAGGTTGCAGAATGCAAATGAGGGTTTGAAAAACGCCTTGAATGAGTGGTCTTACAGATTACTCTACTCAATTGAGATCGATAAATTCGATCCATTATATTGTAGTACAGAGGGCGTTGGGGAGAAGGGCGAGAAAATCACTGTTCCTCTTAAAGCTGGATGTCCACAAAATCTAGATAACAAGTATCTTGCATTTGAGGATGAGAGCGGACTTAAGAAGATGGTGATGTGTAAAAGTGCTCTGGAGTGTTCACGAATAGTGTTGAAGAGTGTGGTTTCGATTATGTCGATTAGAAGATATTCAGAGGCATTTTTGCCTTTGAAAGATGTAATCAATTCACCATCACTCTTTAATACTTTTACTATGCCAACAGCATGTAAGCTCTACGATCCCTTTTATAAGAAGAGAACTGCTTTTAAATTTTTTATTGCTGATTTGGCATCGGCAGTATTGATGGGTGCAACTTGTGGTGCTCTAAATTTTACTCTACTAGAACCAACAGTGAGAAGAGTAGAATCTTTTACGGAACTACAAGATCAATATGTCACAACCTATGAACCAAACATTCGCACCATAAGACCAAAATTTTCTGTTGGTCTTGATCTTGGTTTCTTAACTGGAATTCCCTGTGGATTTTCCTTTTCTAACTCAGTAACAGGACCAACGATTGGAGGAGGTGGTAGAGGTAGTTCACTATCATCAGCAGTACCTGTATCAATGGGAGGTAATTCTCCAATTGGTTATGGCCCAGGGGCCGCAGTTGCGAGTGCAATCTATACTGGTATAGATTTAAATTTATGTAAGAGTAAAAGAAAGATTGATGTATTAGTAAATAGTGGCGCAGGGATTACAGGTCCTATGAGCACTTCAGTTGTAAATGATATAGGTTATAGAGTTTGTTTTCAATGTTCGTTGAATTTCTATGCTGTTGCCAATGCTGTAAGAAGTGGTTTTGCTCAAACTTCATGTATTGCAGGTCTTATTCATGGAGATCCTACTGGATATGTGATTGGAGCTGCATCAGCTATTGGAATTGGAATTTTTCAAGGACTCATACGCCTCTATTCCAATTTGCGTGATCCAGATAATATTGCACACGCAGGAGCGGTGGATATTGATTTGGTCGGGCAAACTTACGACACCTACGGAACTATTCCTAAGAGATGTGTTTATCGTCTGAAAAGGGGGTATGCATGCAGGTGATGTTAATTTTTATTTTATCTTTTTTCTTGTTTTTTGTAGGTATTAGTTTTGAATCATCAGCATGGGAATTAAATGCATATAAAAATTTAAAGGGCGAGAATTGGTATACTTTAAATAATAATCATACGGGTAATGATACCGGTATTGATAAAGGTAGAGACAAAATTAATGATGGCCTTGTCTACGAGAGAGAGAATTCCTTCTGTTTTAATTGTATCGGTTCAAGATCTCCAGAGATAATGGATTTTTATAACAATATTGGTGATGGCATTAGCAGTTGTTTAAATCATAGATTAGATGATGAATTAGTTTTAGATATGTTTTTCTATCAGAGCATGACTCCTTTAGAATTTTATTATGCTCAAAATCCGCGAAAGATGACGGGAGAGGAAGTGGAAGCACCTTTTAAATCTCTTTGTCCTATACGAAATGATAACATGAAGAGTGTGGCAGTTGCTTTTGCTTTTAAAGATAGAAGAACTCATAGAGTATTATCGGTTCCGGTTGTCTCATGTAATGGCGTTATCTATCCACTTAAGAATAGTTTTAATAATTGTGATATAGCAGTCGAAGAAATTAAAAGAAGTATTAGCTTTAACAAGAGTGAGATATTAGCTAATAGGAACGCTACTTCACAATTAAGTGACAGTAACAACGCTTCTGTTGTTGATTACAAGATGATTCGCTGGAATGATTATTCGGAGAGTGAGTATATAGAGTGTAATGAAGTGAACAGCTCATTTTGTTTGGATCTTTGCGCTTCAGAGACTGTATGCAATTTTTCTTCAGATGTTGAGAGTAATAAAAGATTTATTATAGAATTTGGAAAGAGAAATTATAAATCCTGTGATTCAAAAACTTTTTCCAATAGAAACTTTTTAAAGTATTTAAGAAAATCATATCAGGTGTTTAATGTTCATGATTCCTATAATTCCTATGAACGTAAAACACATTTGGCATTTTCTGCTAACTCTTTGTCGCTTACTTTCGAATCGCCATTTGATGATTCTACAAATGGTAATTTTGAAATTATTGATGATATTTTAAGCAGTTTCGAAGGTATTTTTGATCGAGAGACAGAGTGGGAACAACCAGAGCGAAATGAATTTTTATTTTCAATTGGTTATCGAAATAAGATTAATGAAAAATTAAAAAAACTTTGTACTAATGCTAGAACTCCTTTCATCTTAGGCATGAAGAGCAAACCTTTATTAGTAGTTTGTCGTAGTGATGATTTTTATGAGGTTAGAGCGCTTATAGAGGATGGAAAAGATGATTGTATTAGTAAAGAGAGAGAGATTTTTGAAATTATAGGAGAGTAATTAAATGGGAGCTATATTTATAAGGATTATAATTTTATCTGTACTTGTCTTATCCTTTTTAGGATTAGTGATATTTCCTCACAATGCACTTGTTGAAAAAAAACATCAGAATATGGAATTTGCAAGCAATGTGAATTCAACAGAGATTTTGAAAAATGTGGATCAATTTTTAGACAAACATCAAAAGGGTGAAATCACTTATAAGGGGTATTTAAAGGAATTAGCTACAATTAAAGCAGCAACGACGACGACAACAACAACAACAAATAAAAGTGTTAGTAGACGACATTCAAGAAATGTTTATGAGGTATATGGAAGTAGAATATCTAACACTGACTCTGACATTAGCACTAAAGCATTTTATGAATATTATGGATCAGATGATGAAGATGATTATTTTGGATCTGACCCTAAACAATTACCTCCAGGAATGCAAAAGATTTGGAAGAGTACAATTATGTTGTTTGGTGCGAATGCTGATGGTTTAGGAATTGGTTCTGGTTTTATTGTAAAGAGATTAGCGGAGAATAAGGGAGTGATTTTTACAGCATACCATGTGGTTGAAGATTTTTGTGATATCCCAAGAGATGAAGAAAAAGTTGAGGGAGCAGGTGAATTTAATTGTAAAATGCTTTTTGCTTTAAATGATATTGCAATTGATACTAAAACAAATAAAGTTAGCTATGATGGACAAAATCCTTGGAAGGCTGCTGTTAAAAAAGTTATTTACTTTGATAAACTAAATGATTTTGTAGCAATTGAATTTAATATTCCTGCTGATTTTCAAGTTGAAAAACTAGAGATGCTTTATGATATTGATGACATCAATAAACCAAAAGTTGAAAAAAGAGATATTGAATTTGTACAAGTTGGTAGAAGAAATTTAATAGCTGCTTATGAATTAAGTAGAGATTATGTTCGCCTAAAATATTTCAACCTTTGGTCTATAGGTTATCCTTCAACATATAAAAATGATGAGGGAGAATATGTTCACGACAAACAATTGATCAGGAAAAGATGGACTGATGGTTCATATGAAAAATCTGTTTCATATGAAACTCCTGATGAATTAGGATTTGTAAAAGTCTTTGCACACACTCAGAATATGCTTCCGGGAATGTCTGGAAGTGCATTATGTATGTCTGATGGAAGAATTCTTGGATTAAATATTTCACTTATACTTAATAGAAGTTTTCAGAGGAGATTTGCTGGTTGTACAAAAAGAATGTTGCTGGAAAAAATAAAAATTTCAGTTCCATTTTATAATATATCAGAGTATATTGAGAAAAATTTTGAGAAGAAAATAAATAACTAACTAGATTAATGAATTATTAAATTATTATTTCTGATAAGAGATAAAATTGAACTGATTTTTTTTCTTGTTTTGTTCGAGAGTTATTTTAGTGTTATTTGAGTTTTATTTGTTACTAACTTATTAACTTTTTTTTAGGAGAATTATCTTATGAAAAAACTTTTGATCGCGATTTTTGTTCTTTGCTGTGCGAGTGTTGTTATGGCAAAAGAAGTTACCTTTAAGTTTAACGTTAACAGTTCTGGTCCAAAAATTTATGCTTGTAATGCTGGATTAGCTCACAAAATTACTTTGAGAAAATACTGTCACGTTCCTGGTTCACAAACTGCTACAAATCTTTTTGGTACTAGATGTCTTCCATGCGTAGGCGGAGCTTGCGCTTCTATTAGCTATCTTGATTATTTTGATGGTACACAAGCAACTTTTAACAGTATCACAAACAGAACTAACAACTGTGCTTGTACAGCTTCTAGTTATGGTAACTATCTTAAAGATTACATGAAGTTTAAGTACATTGGAAAAGATCAAAAAACTGTTTCAGCACTAAACAACGCTACTGTTAATCCTTTAACTAATAGTGATTTTGCCACTGCTCAAGCTGTTATGGCCCAATCAATCTCTGGTTTCTCTATTTGGGGAACAAGCACATCTAATACTGGTGTTGCTTCTATCAACGGTAGTGCTCTAGAATCAGTTACTTTCAACTTAGGTTCAGAGAGATATGGTTCTGAATACTTCATTGATATTTGTTATATGGGCGCTCAAATGGAATATTGGGCAGACAGTATAGTTGCTACAAATCTATTCACATATAACATCTCTGTTACAGATCTTCTTTCAGGTGGCGATCTTAAGAGCTATGTTAAATTAGCTAACCCTTACGTGCAAGTATACATCAATTGTGACCTACAAGGTTTAGGTACACATAAGTGTGCTGGTAATAGTACAACTGCTGCTGATCAAGCTGCTTGTGCTGCTAACCCAGGTGCTTATGATCAAGTACCTTCAAGCCCAATCTGGATTGATGCTGGCGATAAAACTGATTACTATTTTACAGCTAATAAACAATTCTCATCAATTGGTAATTTTAATGGAAGCGATTGGGTTAACGTAGGAACAAAACAATATAATGCTCCAAGATTCTGTGTTGTTCGTTATTATGTTAAAGAAAATCGTGAAGAGTATGAGAGACAGTGGCAACGCCATGATGCTAATTTCTGTACAAATACTTCTATTGAAGAGCCAAGCACTACTGAGGAGCCAGTTGTAACTCCATAGTGTTTTTTAGTTAATTAAAAAATATACAAGCACACAAATCCTAATAATTTATTTAGGGTTTGTGTGTTTGTTTTTTTAGGGATTTTTTAGGGAGAAGATTATGAATCAAATAAAAAAAATGTTCTTCTTTATTTTGAGCGCTAGTATCTTCATGCTTGGAGTGGTTTATGATGCCAAATCTTGTGGAAAGGTTAAAGGTAAACCAATTCAATACTATATTAATTACGAGGGAGATACAGAACATAAAGAGGGTTTTTTTGATTATTTTTCTTCTTCTACAGGTTCAAGTGATTCTTTTGATGTTGGAGATTGTAATAAGAGCAATGGGAAATTTATAGTCTTGCAAATGTCTCCAGTCTACACAGATATGGTGTTTTCAGAGTTGGGATCTGCTTATGGTGAAATTAATCAAGATGGTTGTTACATAGAAAATTCACCTTTTAAATTTAAGGATCTAAATGATTCTGGCTTTGCCGATTTTTTTAAGAAACAAAGAAAACTTATTACTACTTGTATGCAAACAACAGTCACCGATTCATCAGGTGATATTAAATTTCCTGAACAACAATTTGATTGTAGTGTAAAAAAAATTAGCAGAAATCAAGTGCTGATGCGTGGAGGGAACTGCTACGTTAAAGTAGGAAGGGATAGTACTTTTAAATATAAAATTGATGTTAACCCTGATTGTACGAAGAGAGAATTTCTAAAACAAAATGAAATTTCTCCAATGGACATTAAGGTTTTATATAATGTTTTTATTAGTTCAAATGCCAGCGGACATGATGTTAATATGCAATACTTAGGAGTTATAGATGGGCGAGTAGCACTACTCGCTGGAAAAGAGTTACTTCCTATTGCATCCTATATGGGAACAGGATTTCCTAATTGGCCAATCGTAGCTGGAGCACAGGTAGATTTAGCAGAAGTCTCTATTGTATCTAAAGATAGCAATACCAGCAACAACAACAATACTGGCAACAACAATACCAGCAACAACAATAACAAAATGGCCAGACAGGGATACGTACTCAAAATGCCATTTGTAGTAAGCAACACTAGCTTTCAAGCGTGCAAAGATGGAATTTGTACATCTCCATCCTACTTTAAATTTCCAGCAGTAGCAGAGGTAACTTTAAAGAAAAGAATCTCTGATCAACAATACAAAGTTGTTGATAAGTGGTATCAAGGAGTAATTCTTAATCCTGGATTTTTAGGAGTGGTTAATTTAGAACGTCGTATTCCTTTTGACTTAATTACAATAGGGGATGTTTATATATTAGAAGCAAAATTTTCAGATATAGCGATGTCATACCAATTATACAAAGATGGTATGAAGCAGATGTTGATTGCACTTGAATCCTATTCAGCTACAGGAAGTGTTGATATAGGAGAGATAGGAGAGCTTGGCCAATTAGGAACCATTGGTGATTTTTCTCACGATCTCCCTGATCTTCCAGATATTATTATAGGTGGTACTAATGAGATGAATGCAGAGATGATAAAGAAGATGTTGGAGTCGCTACGATTACTTCTGGATTTAAGTAATAGCTGGCCTCCATACTATAGTAAAATTTGTGAAACCAGTGGAAAGTGTGTGGCCGCCAACAAAGAATTTAATCGCATAAAAATCAAATTTATAGTTGAGGGATTTTTTGAGGATAGAGAAAAAGGTTTGTTTGTGGCCAAGATGGGCAATTTGAAAAAGAGACAAGATTCAGAGTTGTTTGGTAGTTATGAAAAATCTTTTACCAAGGAAGAGTGGCCGAGAATTCAATGCCAGTAATATTCTAAAATTTTTAATTTTTAATGTTTAATGTTTATTCATAAAATAAATCCCATAATTTTTTCCTTTCAGACTACGAGCTATCAAAATTTTGAATTGTCATGGTATTGGCCAACTTATGTCCTAGGCATTTTGCTTGTCTATTTTTTTATCAAAATGTTAGAGAGAAATAAGAATATTTTGTTCTACTCAAGTGCTGAACGAATAGATTTTCTACTATATTCTTGGGTAGGACTTATTATTTGTGCCAGAGCATTTTATGTTTTGTTTTATGATTTTAAATTTTATTTAAAGCACCCAAATTTAATTTTACAGTTTTGGAACGGGGGAATGAGTTTTCATGGTGGGGCCCTAGGAGTTTTAATATCATTACTTTTTTTATCATGGAAATATAAACGAAAATTTTCATTTTATAGTGATGTGATGGTGACCATTATTCCCTGCGCTCTCGCTTTAGGAAGATTGGGAAATTTTTTAAATTCAGAATTAGTAGGTAGAGTGAGTGAGGGTATGTGGCCATGGTTAGTTCATTTTAGCTATTATGATTATAATGAAATGTTATACAGACATCCATCTCAACTCTATCAAATGTTATTTGAATGTTTATTTCTCTTTGTGATTTTGTGGAGCTTGAAAAAAAATATTATAGTAAGACCAGGATTACAAACAATAATATTTTTATACTGGATTTCTGTGTGTAGATTTATAATCGAGTTTTTTAGAGAAGCAGATAAAGAGATTGGATTGCTTACCTTTTTTACTGCTGGCCAGATATTATCAATTGTAGTTTTTATGGCAGCGATCATTACACACGCAATATATTTAAAGAAAAAATCTTCTCTTGACTCCTAAATGTTTATGGCCCTATTCCATTGAAAGTGAACTGTCATCATCTAATAATAGTTCTTGTTTTGATTTATCTTTTGATTTATCTTTTTTTGCTAATCTTTTAGCTTTATTTTTTCTTTTTTCGACTTTTCTAACTTTCAATTGTTCTAATGTAGCAAGCTGGTCTTTTACTATATCTGTATGCAATGGTTGATATTTAGAACTGTTACAAACTCCTTCTACCTCAGAATTAACTTTCAAAGGATCAATTGTATTATTTGATTTTAAATCAGAAACAACTTGCTGAAGATTATCTCTCATGACATTCCATTTTAAATTTTTTCTTGTCATCAATTCGGAAATGTCATCTATTGTTGATGATACTTCAGATACGTTTATATCAAAAAGTTCTTGGCAAAAATCTATTGATCTGATTGCCAATTGAAGATCTTCAATTTTTATACTTGCTTTATCCTGTTCAACTCTTTCATTTTCCATTGCATCCCACATTTTCCACAATTGTGAACTATAATTTATTTTAGAAACATCCATATAAAGAGCATCGTGGAGTAAATCTCTGGCACGCTCATATTTTTTGACCATAATTTGTTCATGGTAAAGCATAGGATTAATAGTAAGTAGAGGAGTAAATAGTAGTGCTCCTATAACATCTACAACAACATTAGTGATTAAACCTTGTTTTTTTTGAGATTTGAAGGTGAGGGTGTTAATATGGTCATTGTATTCACTAGGCATTGAATTATGATAAGTGTAGGAATCATTTAAAATTTTCATGCATTTCAGGTTACGTTTTGTCATTTCATTCGCGGATACATTGTTATAAATCAGTAGTTGAAGTGTGAAGACAATGAATAATAATGGTGCGATGAAAGTTTTTGTTGAATCCATTTGTTCAATAAATTTTATATACTTCATGTATACTCCTAAAGTTTGTTTGTTGTCAGATGATAAAAAGTTGTAAGTTATCAGTTGTATTTATCTAATCTGATAATCTGATAATCTGTACATTTAAATAATAACTTAAATCATCAATCAAACAATTTTTAAAAAAATATTTTTAATGAATAGATGAATATTTCAATAGTTATTTGCTGTAAAAAAAAATTATTATTTTTATTTACATGCCAATATTTTAGAATACTCGTATGGTACATACGTAGTTGTACGGGACTAAATAAACAAAATTTAAATATTACTTAAGCATTTCTTGAACAATTTGATTTGCTAACTTGCCATCAAATCGACCTTTGATTTGAGGAGAGAGTTCCTTCATAACCATCCCTAGATTTGGTTTTTGAGGGAAAGAGGCGATGATAGAGGATATAATATTTTTAACCTCATCTTCAGTTAATTCTTGAGGCATATAAACTTTTAAAAATTCAATTTCACGATGTAATTTATCTCTATTGGGATCGTTAGCAGGGAAGGTTTCAATAGAGTCTTTGATTTTTTTACAGTAGGCGACCA
Organism: Oligoflexia bacterium; assembly: GCA_015232355.1. GTDB lineage: Bacteria > Bdellovibrionota > Bacteriovoracia > Bacteriovoracales > Bacteriovoracaceae > JADFZW01. The sequence goes on along the minus strand of JADFZW010000014.1, from coordinate 21,994 downwards.
CTACATCTAATTCTGCTTTGGGTTTTGCCGAGGTTTTATTTTCTAATAAAGAACTCTTTAAACATCGAAGAGCACTTAAACGCTCTTTTTCCTGGGCCTTCATTGCTTCTTTAATGTCATTACCGATTTTTTCTAAAAGATCCATATACTACACTACCTCCTGTGAAAGTTTGAAGACTGAAAGTTCGAAAACACTAGATTATTTACATAGTATATTACAAACTTTAGTAAATGATAATAACCATTATGAATACTAATAGTTTTAAATTGTGTTTAATAATTTGAAAAAAATTTGCACATGAGTTAAATTGGGCCCCTGTTTGATTTATGCAAAGATGTATTCAGGCATAATTAAATTAAAGTTAAATTTAATACTAAATATGCCAATTATTATTAACCATTTTTTTTTACAAAGGAACTAACCATGAAAAAATTTTCACTTTTAATTTCAACTCTTGCTCTTCTTTCTCTTATCTCTTTAAGCTTAAGTGCTGTTGTTGCTAATGCTAATGTTTATAATGATCAAGAAGCTCTTCCAAAGGATGCAATTTCTCTATCTAAAGCAAGTATGGCCAAGATTGTATCTGCTCAATTATTTCATCCACATTCTGAAAGACCAGATTTTTATCCACAACCAGCAACTGCTGTAACTATAAGATTTACTCTTAAAGGTTGTATGGATGAATTAGCTACTTTTTCTTATGATGTAAGATCAACTGATAATAACAAGCATGAAATAATTGTTAGCGCAGTTAACGTTCACACTGAAAAATCAAAACATGTTCGTTGTTTTAAAGCAAAAGAAGTTGATAAAGTTATTTACACTCGTCCATTCTTACATGTAGAAGATTTCGTATTAACAGTAATGGAATAATTTGAAATAATCGGGAATAATTTAAACGACTATTGTAGTTTTTATATACTTTGATTTTATAAATTGACATACCAATTGAGATCTGAAAAAAACGCTTACTTGTATTACATTAAGTAAAAATATAAGTAGGCGTTTTTTTTTATTTTTTAGGAGCTTTTATGAGATATATAAACGATATTTTTATATCAATTTGTGTATTAGGTTTAATGTGTTTGATTCTTAATTCCCCTCTAACAAAAGCAACAAATTTTGAAAAAATTGCAGATGTCGCTGGATTTACATACGATGCTAATCAAGATATCTATGTGACTAAAGTACAACCATTGCAAAGATATTTTGGATATAGTGGCATGTATGATAATTTAGCATCAACTGTATCGATGGTAATCGATTCTGAACCCATTTTATTTAATTATAAGGGTAAAGAGTACATGATTGAACTTTGGAAAGGTCAATATGGCCCAATGACGGGATCTGAGATTGGTATATATGAAAGATATGGATCTGTTTGGAAATGTGTTGGAGATCAGGACATGTTGTACATGTCATATTCTTTAGTAAAAAATGGAATTAAAATATTTGATCGAGAAGGTACACACTGGTGGTTAACAGGATTTAAACTAGGGGTATTTTCTAATCCTGAGGAACTAACATTAGAAAATATAGTTATTAAATTTAAAGATGTGGATATGCTTAATGCTTTTGTAGATGGACTCTATAGAGTAGGTTACAGTGATGAATTCGATCAAATAAAAATAGATTTAAGTTCAAACAGTGTGAGTTTCAGATTTAGCAATACAAAAACAGTGCAACCATCAGTATTATATTATACAAAAAATATAATTCAATCATCAAATAAAGAAATGGTTCGTAGGTATAATTTAACAAAAGCATCTATAGGTAAGAGTGATAATTCTCCTGCTACGATTGATCTTATGTTAAATAAAGTTCCACTTTTAAATTACTCCCTAGATTTCCTAGTTTGGTTTTTAAAAAAATTGCCTATTTAAAAATCTATAATATATGTGAGTGTTCCAAAATTCTAAAAAGATAAGAGAAATATAATGGAACACTTTGTTCCAAAGATAGTTGTCTCATTCCACTTTTTGTAATAAAAAAAAGATGTGAGTTTATGTAGTTTTAAGAATTAATTACAAGGAGAATGAGAATGAAATCAAAATTAAAATCAAAATTAAAATCAACATCAAAAATTAAGATTGGAGTACTTGGAATTTTCCTCTCTTTATTTGCTTTTTCCACATTTGCCAATGATCAAAATGATATTTATGATCATATAGACATTCGCTTAGGTATGCCTGCTTATGGAGGAAATGGTTGTCCTGCTGGTTCAGCATCTGCACTACTATCACCAGATAGACATTCATTTAAAATAATGTTTGATCAATATGTAAGTTATGCTGGAGGAGAATCTCAAGTTAAAATTGATCGTAAAAGTTGTAACATTTCAATACCAGTGATAGTTCCTGAAGGATATAGCATTGCTATCGCAAATATCGATGAGATTAAAGGATTTACTGAAATTCCATTGGGAGGAGAAGGGCGTTTTAATTTAGAATACTTTTTTGCTGGAGCCAGAGGACCTGTATATAGTAAAAGATGGATCGGCCCAAGAAGTGATAGTTACGTGATAATGAACACTATCAGCAACAATGCTCTTACATGGTCACCATGTGGACAATCAGTTAATTTAAGAATTAATTCTAGTATTTTAAGTAAAACAAATAGTAATCTTGAAGCGACTAATGTTACTGTTGATGATGGATTTAGTGGAAATATTATTTGGAAAGTTTGTCGTTAAGTAAAATAGACGTAATTTTCTTTCTTTGAATTCTACTGGTGTTTCATCTTCAGCTTTTTTTTCATACGAAGAATCAAAATCTCCTTTAAAAGCAACACAAATATGTTTTATTTTTTTATGCCAACAAAAGTGGGCACCACTTGAAATCATTTAAAAAAAACTAAAATACATATTATATTTTTAATAATCGATTTAGTTTAATCTTTTTTATTTGTTAACATCTTAAAATTAAATAAAAGACATTTGTTAATGTTTTTGGAAATCGCAAGTGAAATTTTATGAAAAATAAAATTTATTTGTTATTAAATACAGTATCTATATATAATTACTTTCATGAGAATATGAATTCTTAGAAATGTTAAATAATTTTTAAAAACTTAAGGAGTATCTAAATGAAAAGAGTTTTATTGACATTAACTATGATGGTTGTATCTTCTGTGATTATATCGATTAACATGAACCATGTACAAGCACATGGACATGGACACGGTGGTTTTGGTGGAGGATTCGGACATAATCATATGCATATGCATGGTGGTGGTGAGGGGATAGGCGCTTTAGTGGGTATGGTTTCTAGCTCAACATCTTCATCTACTAGTGCAACTATTGAATGTTTTGGCGAATGTTCTAATTCTAGTCTTGATAGTGATCAAGTTGAAGCAAACAAGATTTCCATCTCAAATATGTCTAGAAGCATGGGTGTAATGATTGCTAAAGAAAAAGAGAGTGAGAATAAAAACTCAAAATCATCTAGCAATAGTAATAATCAAAATAATGCATCAGCAATATAAGAGTCATTATATTTGTTATATTTGTTCTGTTTGTTACGTTTGTTGTATCTTAGTTTGTATTTTAGCTAGTACAAAAGTAATGCCTCTATATGCAAATACAGAGGGTAAATTTGGACTAGTATTAAAGTTAAACAAAGATCAACAAACTAACAAATTAGATACAGATGTTTTAAAAGAGTTTATTTCTGATGTAGAAAAGAGCATTCCTTTATCAATGAAATCGCTGATAAACCATCCTATAGAAGTGACATTTGCAAAATTGGATTCTAAAAATGAATTGGGGGTAAGGGATATTATAAAAGATAATTCTCAAATCAGTGTAAATAATTTTAAAACAACTACTAAAAATTTGTATGGTAAAACAGATAGAAGATCACAAACAATTAAATTAAATAAAAATTTTATTCCAGAAATATTACTTAAAGATAAATCCAGGTCATTTGCTTATGCTCATAAAAACTTTTACACAAAAGCAAGAGCTACTCTTATTCATGAAATCACTCATATATTTTTATATAAATTAAATAAATTAAAAAAGGATTTAAGTATCAAAAACTTTCAAGATGAAAGTGATAATGATAAAGATGATAATAATGATAATAATGAAAATATAAAGTGTAATAGTGATAATAGAAATAAAGATGATTCTACTTTAAAGCAAAAGTTACAGCAGTACAGACATATCTTGAATTGGCATAAGGGAAAATTAAAAAAAATCACTCAATCAAATACTAATGTAGGATCAAGTCCTGATCCCTATGAATTTAGTTCATATGATGAAAGCATGCCGGTAAATATGGAGTTTTTTTTGTTAGATCCAGAATTTAAATGTAGGCGACCTGCAGTCTATTTATGGTTGAAAAATTTTTTAAATTATCAACCATTTGTAACTAATAATAATGATAATGTTTGTGCTGAAAATTGTGAACCTACAACTACTGCAAGGATATCGACAAACCTAAGTCCATTCGCTTATAAAACTGATATGGCCAAAATTGATCCTAAAAGAGTATATCAAATTCATTATCTATTAGCAGGAATTGGAAAAAGTTTTGAAAGTAAGTGGGGCCATGTAATGTTTAGAATTGTAATCTGCTCTGAAAAAACAGATTTTGGGCCCAAATGTTTAGATGATATTAATGATCACTTGGTTCTAAGTTATGCTGCTGAAATACCAGCGGGAGCAACCAGTGCGCTTAAATATTTAAAAGCGATTACAACTGGTCTTCCATCAAAAGCATTTCTAAAAAGATTTACGGAAGTATTAGAAGATAATACCATAAGACAAAATCGAGAAATAAAAAGTGTACCACTAAAAATAAATGATGATCAGAAAAAAATGATAATCTATAAGATGTTTGAAGATCTATATCAATACCAAGGAAGATATGACATTTTAAAAGAAAATTGTACTACGATGAGTGATACTTTATTAAAAAGTGCGATTACTAATTATAATGGTAAAGAAGCAAATACTCTTAAACCAACCACACTTTTTAGTGAACTAAGTGATTTGAAATTAATTGATCCTAAAGTATTAGAGAGTGAGTTGCATGAAGGAGAAGTGGCCGGATTACAAAAACACTACTATTTTAATTCAGCAAAAAACATGTTTCAAGAGGAGTTAATAAAAATAAAAAAATTGTTAACTTCATTTTCTCTAACAAGTTTGGATGATTATTACTCTATGACTGCAGATGAAAGATTGAAGCTCTTTCAAGATACAATGGATGAAATATTAAAAAATAAAGATATAAAATTATCAGAAAAATATAGAATGTTTATTTATTTTAATACATGGGAGAATAATTATTTAAAGTTAAGCAAAATTTTTCTACATAAAACGATAAGTAAAATAATAAATCATTATAATATACCACTGGATTTATCTTTGATTGAAAATAAAATAGTAAAAAAATCGCTTAAAAATAAGTTAGCTCAATTAAAAAAAGAAGAGGGATATGATTTAAAATTACATGAATTAGTAAATAAATTTCAGGAATTATCATCGCAGGTTGCAAAAGAGCAACGATGGCCACGTTATGGAGTGCCTACAAAATCCGAACTTGCATTTAATAAAAACATTTTAAATAAATCATTACAATCAAGTTTATTGCAAATATCTCAAGAGTTAATGAAACAACTAAATCAAAACCTAAAAGAGGAACTTCAAGATATTTTTCTCTCTCAAAAAAATGTTAATCTTATTAACAAGACATTTAAAGAATTTACATTAAAGTAACGAACATTATTTCCCGATACAATTTGAAATAAATGAAAGGAGTAAATATATGAATTTTATTTATAAATTGTATTTTAAGATATCGACGGTACTTTTTATTTTTTTGAGTATTTTTATATTTAGCAATCATTTATCGAATGTCAAAGGCAGCACAGAGGAGTTGCTAAAAGCAGAAAATGGACTTAAAAATTTATCAACAAATATGCGAGAGAAGTATAGTGAGATGGATAGCTACTTGGATATTTTATTGATGGCCCTTCTAACAGAACAACATGTATTGGGGTTTGGTGGTCCTGGTGGATCTAAAACGCAAACAGCTCAAGAGGTGCTAAAGGTTTTAAAGGGAAAATTGTTTTCATTACAATTCTCACCTAATACAAAACAAGAAAAGATTATTGGAAGTATAAAGGGAAAGGAGTTTTTAGAGAGTGGAAAGATTGAATATTTACATGATCAAAGTTTGCTTAAACATGAGTATGCAATATTAGATGAGATAGATAAGGCGAATACTGAAGTATTGGCATCAGCACTATCAGTGCTTTTAGAGCGTAAGGCGATGGTGGGTGATCAAGAGGTTAAAGGAAATCTAAAGACGGCGCTAATTACTTCCAATATGACTTTGTATGAATTTTTAGAAAAGTTTAAAAATACCAATGATGGATCAACTGGCATGGCCTTGCTTGATAGAATTTTATTTAAAGTTTTAGTACTTAATCGATTATCCTCAGCTGAGGAACTTTTTAAAGTGATGAGTAAATGTAAGAGTAATAATTTAACTAAAAGTGAAGGAGAGTGTCCTTTAGTAAATGATTTGGATTTGCATATTTTAAAGAAACAAATAAAAAAGATTAAAGTCCCAGATGAAGTACAAAAATTAGCAACTCATCTGTGGTATCGATTATCACAGCGTTTAGAAAAAAAACAACAAGAAGATGAGACTCTTTGTAGTGAAGATCCTAAAAATATGCCTTTTCCATACTCTGTTACTAATCAATTCACTAATAGAGGAGCAATTAATAATTTAATAAAAGTTATGAAGGTGGCAAAATATTTAGAAGAGATAAAAAAAAATAAAGGCAATGATAAAACATTGTTAGATACTCAAAATATTGTTTTAACTCCTGAAGATATATTGCTCACTCAAAATCAAATGATATTGCAAGGGCCTGGAAAAGTTGAACCGGGGACACCAGAGTGTAAAAATAATTGTCCAGCAGGAAAGCTGCTTACTAAAATTAGAAATCAATATTTGCATAATCCGCGTACGCTAAAAATGATTGATGATTTAATCTTTGAGCGTACTTCCTTTGCAAATGAATATTTGGAAATATTAAAGATATATCAAGAGGAGCTGGCGGCCCTTGGTTCAGTGGAGCTTATGAAAAAACTCTCCAGTGGCGCTAAAGACCTTGGTACGTTATCTGAAAAGGATCGAAAGGAGATTTATTTAAAAATTTCTCAAATAAAAGAAAAAATTAAGCTTAGAAGATCAAATGAATTTTCTAAAGATGAATCATCTGAAAGTGTAACTGAAGTAGCACGCGAAAAAGTACTACAAGATATGGATGAGATTGAAAAGATGTTAGAGCTAAGTAAAAAAGCAGAAGAGGAGATGGCGCTTAAGTTAAAAGAGGAACTGCAAAAAGAAGAAAATATAAGATTGCAAAAGGAGAAAAAATTAAAAGATGATCTCAGAGAAGAAAATAAAAGAAATTCAAATATAAAAGAAATTAAACTTGCTCAAGTACTAAAAGAAAAGACAGAAAATGAAGAAAAAAATAATGATAAAGTTGATGCAATTATAAATTTTAGCAAAACAATAAAAGAAGTTAAATTTGCACCTAATGGTCAGGTGTTTGCTGTACACACATTTGGTAGCAAAATTACTCTATGGAAATTAGATGTTAAAAATAATAAATGGATTGATCAAAAATTAGATAATAATGTCGAATTATTAAAGATATATCCTTGGAGTATTAAAATAGATAATATGAAATTTTCTTCAGATTCAAATACTTTTTATTTAAATTATTCAAAGTTAATTAAAAAATCATTGATGGAAGATGATAATAAATTTGTTACTTCTTGGTACTATGATTCAACTACAGAAAAATGGATACCTGGAAAATCTGTTGATAAATTTACTGATAATTCTATTGATAATTCTTCTGATAGCTCGGGTTTAAAAGTAGATTTTGGTGATGGTCTTGTGGGTGTGGGCAAAAAAAATTTTAATAAGATTACCCTCCATAATAAGTATAATGATTATACAGGGAGTGATCTTCATTCAGGAAATATGTTTTGGAGTAGTTCTTCTGGTAATACATTTTCACAGGGATTAAACATCAATGGTTATCAATTTGCACCTCCAATGCGATCTAACTTACGATGGTATGGATTAGTTAATAATCCTGGAATGAATTTTCTTTCAATGAATGATTTCGATCAAAAAAATAATAAAGATTTAAAACAAGAAGATTTAAAAAAACCAAAAGAGTTTCGCTTTACTCAAGATGATGATTATACATTTAATCTTATGAGCAAAAATCCACAAACAAATGGATGGGAGATTAAACATAAATTAAAGGGACACAAAGGAAATGTTACTTTTAGTGAATTTTCAGATGATAGAGAGCATATTATCACTTCATCTGAGGATGCTACTATTATTTGGGATGTAATATATTAGTATTTTCTTCTAAGATGCTAGAAGAAAATAAATCTGAGAGTGCTTTTATAAAATGATCAGTGGTTACATTTAGAGGAGAAAATATTTTATTTTTTGATAAATAGGATATTAAAATCATGTTTTGCATTCTAATATCTTTAAGTGAATCATCTTTTAATGAAACAACTTCTATATTTCTATTGCTTGCACCTGCATACTCGCTTATTTGCATCTTCGTTGTGTCGGCCACTTCTCCTGGATGAAGTCGAACATTAAGTGGAGACCAGAGAGTATCATAATAAATTAATCTTGATGATGGTTTTGCATACTCTTGGATTGCCCTTAAAGCTTCATTTCGTTCAAGAGCTAAAATAAGATCTGCGGAATTTTTTCTTATTAGGGGAGAATAAACTGACGGACCGACTCTGACAAATGATTCAACAGTGCCACCTCTTTGTGCAAGCCCGTGAGTATCTACACCAATAACTTTGTTTCCAGCATAGGAGAGTGTTCGAAGTATTATTTCGGCCGCAATTCCAACTCCTTGTCCGCCAACACCTGTTACGTAAATATTTATTGTGTTCATATAGAAATTCTCCACTTATTGTTTTGCTGGAGGAAGGATGGCCTTAGAAGCGCACACACTTCTACATGATCCATCTCCAATACAAAGATCTTTATTTACAGTTAATTTATTATCATTGCGATCTTGATCTTGATCCTGATCCTGATTATATGAAAATGATGGACAAGCAAATTCGCTAATACAGCTAAATATTTTAGTGCATTGACTTTGATCAATACTGACTTGTTTTAGAGTGTAATCAGCTTTGGATTTTTTCTCTTTTGTTAGTTTTAACATGCATGGGTGTTTAGCAATAATCACTCTTAAACTATTTTGTTTGTTTTCGTTCTTTTCATTTTCAATTATTTTTAATTCACTTCTTACAAGTTCCGTAAGTTTTTCTTTATTGTAAGTATCAATTTCTTGAACAGGAACTGTTAACCCTTCTAAAATTTTTCTTATTGGAATACGCTCAGTATCTCCATTGAAATTTTTTCCAACACCAGGATGGTTTTGATGTCCGGTCATTGCAGTTGTTCCATTTTCCATTACAATTAATAGAAAAGGGTGATGATTAAAAAGAGAGTTAATAATTCCCGGAATACCAGCATGATAAAAAGTGGAATCACCAATAAAGGCCACTACTTTGCGAGTAGAATTAAATAGTGATAATCCGCTTGCAATAGCAGGAGAGGCGCCCATGCAAAGGAGTACTTCGCCCATATGGTATGGTGGTAAGAATCCTAGTGTGTGACAACCAATATCTGCAACTGTAATATCTTGTTCGTCTAAAGCTTTTTTTATTGCAAAGAAAGCTGCACGATGACCACAACCTGGACATAGTTGTGGAGGACGTTCTAGTTTCGCAACTGACTCATTCGAATTATTATTTTGCCTTTGATATTTTTTATCTGTTGTAAATAAATCTGGCCAAACTTTTCTTAAAATAGAGTAAACTTTTTCTGGTGTATACTCACCCATATAATCATCTATATCTTGTTTACCGATTATATTACAATCATAAATTTTTTTATCAAATGCTACTTCTTTAATTTCTTTTTCTAAAATACCATCAAGTTCTTCTAAGATTTTTACTTCCTTATGAGTTGAGAGAAAATTAGCGATCTCTTCTTTTGGTAAAGGATAAATTAATCCCAGCTTTAAAATATCGGGAGTATTTTGAGAATGAACGTCGTTGTTGTCAGATGAAAGTACATCAAGTAAAGAGTAGTATGGCAATCCTGCTGTTATTATTCCTCGTTTGTTAATGTTTTTAGTCTTATTTATGATATTTAATTTTGTAAAGAGAGGATCCAGGGTAACTAAATGAGAGGAAGAGAGTTCCTCTAAATTCTTAAATGCTCGAAGTTTCATTGGAACTACTCTACTAGTAATTGGAATATATGGTCCGTTATTTCGATTAAATTTGGGAGTTAGATCTGAATTATTATAACGATAACTATAACTATTAAATTTAACCAGACTCTTGCCGTGACATACATGAGTAGTTAAGCGAAGGATTACTGGCATATGTTTTTTTTGAGAAATAATCGTGGCCATCTTGTACATCTCATAAACCTCTTGTGAATTTCCTGGTTCCAATACTGGAATATAGGCAAGCTGAGCAAGGTGACGATTATCTTGTTCATTTTGAGATGAATTTAATCCTGGATCATCTCCTAAAACAATAATCATTCCACCAATTAATTCCATGTATGCGAGTTGAGCAAATGTATCAGCAGCAACATTCAATCCAACACTTTTGAAAAAAACACAAGAGAGATGACCATTTATTGAAGCTCCAAATGCTACTTCTGTTGCGACTTTTTCATTGGTAGAAAATTCAAAGTAAAATGGATTTTGATGTCGTTTAACTGCTGCGATGGCAGTAGCTATTTCGGGAGTGGGAGAACCTGGATAGGAAGTTATAACTTTGGTACCACTTTCTATCATTGCTCGCACTAAAGAGTAGTTGCCCATCATAATTTCTTCTTGTTCGCTTGGATCTAATAATATTTTTCCTAAATCTTTCATATGTGTTTTCCAAAAAGTATTAAATAAAAAATTATAAAAAAGTATAAAAAATTATAAAAAATTAAATATCACTCAATACAGAATCAAGTTTTATAATAAGTAATTCAATTTCTTCAATAGTAATATCAATTGATGGACGAAAACGAATTGAATAATCACCAGCACCCAGTAGAAGTAAATTCTCTTTTGAAAGTGCTAGATCAATTAGTTTGCCCTTGTTTTTACTATCTCTTAAACTAAATCCTTGATATAGACCTAATCCGCGGATGTTATAAATTATATTTGAATATTTATTTTCAAGTTTCTTTAGAGACTCAACTAATAATTTTGTTTTATTTTCAATTTGTGTAAGATAACCCTCTTCTTCGATTATTTTCCATTCTTGTTGAAAGCGAACCATGTCAGCTAAATTACCACCCCAAGTGGAATCTAGAATTCCAATATCTCTCATTGAATTAAGCATATACAAAACACCATTGGCCATTTTTTTTGCAGAGGCAATTGCTTGTGGTGGATGAGGAATATTAAAATTATCAATACAAAAAAACTTTCCGGTTACTCCCGCAGATGTTTGTACTTCATCTACTCCCCAAAATATTTGATACTTTTTGCAAAGAAGTGATAGTCCAGTGTAAAATTCTGGGAGTGCAATTCTTTGTCCACCGGCCCCTTGGATAGGTTCAAGGATCACAGCTATTATTTCATCACTGTATGTTTTCATTAAAAATTCAATGTGTGAAAGTGCTTCGTCTGTTTTTGATTTGTTTTCCTCGTAGGTAAGGGAATTATCAAGCGCTGGAAATGGAACTTTTAAATTTCCAGGAACCATGCCGTGATAATCTCTGGTCAGTAGGGGATCATGCTTTAATTGAGTTATATTGAGAGTGAAAATTGTTCTTCCATGAAATGCTTGATCAAAATATAAGAAGCGTTTAGTGCTAACATTTTTATTTTGTTGCTGTAAGCGATTTCGATGTAAATTGATTAGATACTTCATCATATTTTCAACTGCTTCTGCTCCAGAGTTAACTACATAAATTTCTGGTTTTTGATTCTTATAACATTCGGGTAGTAACTTATATAACAAGCGATAATAGGAGAGACACTCTTCAGTTAAAAAATCTGGATTGGCCATTTTATTATTGGCAGCAGTTATTAGGCGATCAACGTAATCTGCTTCTCTCATTCGTGGATGATTGTGTCCTAAAAGACGTGAACCGTATAAACCAGTCCAATCAAAAATTTCATCACCATCCACTGTAATCATCCAGGGACCATGTGATTTTTTTAAATTAATCACAAATGGATATGGATCAACTATCACATATTCATTTAATTCATCGATCATTTTTTTACTTAATTCTTTTGGATAAGTTTCCATGATTAATTTTAACTCCAAATGTATTTTAATTTTAATTAAAATTTATTATACTAATACACAAATTATAATTTAGGTACATATTACAGAGGATAAATGCAAATGGATATAGAAAATTCCAAATCTTCAGAACATGACATAAAAAAAGATTTTTCTATTGTGTGTAGATGTAAAGCGGTCAATCATAAAACAATAAGAAAGGCTATCGAAAGTGGTGCTGATAATATTGAAAAAATTAGAGCTAAAACAAAGGCCAATACTGGATGTGGTAAAAGCTGTACTGAAAAAATTCTTGAGATGATTGCAAGTTATAGTCGTTAGTGCTTGCCGCTTGCTGTTTGCTGCTATTCTTTAGTTTAGAGGGTGGAAGTAAATTAATTCTTTACAGGAATTATTGTAGAGAGTAAAATTATATTAAATAAGTGCTATAAGTTTAATCGTTAAAGGATAATTGTATTATGAATGTTGAAGATATCTTTTATTCATTACTAATTCAAAAACCGTTAATAACAGAATTAAAAAATTCCTCCGATCAAACTATTTTTGAATCATTGGATTCCTTAGGAATAGCTTCTAATGTAAATTTAGTAACTGTAATAGAGGAGTTGGTTTATAATGCTCGCGAACATGCTAAAATTAATATCAAGGTATATATAAGCAAAATTTTTGATTCACTATATTTTGCAATTACTGATAATGGTCCGGGGATACATAATACCATTCCATGTAATAAAAATTTATCGGATTTAAAAGGGAAGTCATCTGCGGCAATCATGAGAACATCTTGTGAAGAGGGAATAAGTGGAACTGGAGTAGTTGGACGAGGAGTAGGGCTTTATCTTTTATCGGAACAATGTTCATTAGTTTCTGGTGAGATATTAATTGCATGCAATGGATATGTGCTTATACAAAGACAGAGTATTTTTATGCAAAAAAAATTAAATAGTGAGATTGATGGAACTATAATTTGTTTTAGATTCCCTATATAGAAATATAATGTGAATACAAATATGAATACAAATATGAATACAAAAACAATATCTATATTTGATTATTGTGGACCATTTTGCACTCAAAGAGATACTGCCGGCATTGACAAATTATTTGAAATCTTATCGATAACATTAGAAAAGAAGGAAAAAATAATTTTATCCAGGAACAATGTGAAAATGATGACAGTGTCCTTTATTGATCAATTAATGGTTCCATTGGCCATAACTTATTCTAAAGATCAAATTGAAAAGCTTATAATATTTAATCCTCCTCTTGAAGAAATTTTTTTGAAGCAAATTGAAAGAGGGATTCGTTTACGTACTATCCATTCTTAGCTTGCATATTGTATTTATATATTTACTGGAGCTTATTTTTCTTTATAAATTCAGCTATTTCTTTTTCAACACGTTTTTTTCCATATCGATATGTTTTTTGAATATGTCCACTAAGTTCTTCATATTTTCCATTTATCTGTTCAATCTCATCATCAGTAAGTTTATTCCAATGTTGCTTAATTTTTTCTTTAGCTAGTGTCCAATTACTTTCTATAATGTCTTTACTCATAAAAACCTCCAGGGAAAAATAAAAGTTAAATTCAAAATTTATTTAGTCGAAAAATATTATTAACACGACAATTGTGAATTAATACTAAACATAAAATGAAATTATGTTAATTATCAAACATAAATCTACAACTGTTTGTATCATTATGATAATTATCCTTTTTTTTAAGAAAACATATTTAAAAATAATAAAATAATTATAAAGGAGTTTTTTATGCTACGAAAAATTCAAAAAATTTTAAAGATTACATTTCTTGTTTTAGCTTTATTTTTTATTATTCCAAATTGGGATTTATGTGCAGAGGAAACTGATAACTTTCTTAGCTGGGGTGAAAAAATATCTGATTCATCAGAATTAATTAACCGACATTTTAATCAAATAATTGAGCGTCGTTTAGATAAAATAAATCGTAGTATTATAAATCGTAGCTGTTGGAGAGTAGCTATGAAAATAGCTATTGATACGAATGGATGGATTGAAAGTAATACTTCCCATTGGATTAATAAAAATCCAGAAATTGATCGAATTCCCAGATATCCGACAAATCAACGTGAATATTTAGATAAATCTATTTATCGTGAAAACTATCGTAAACTTTTCAATAGCTGCCCTACCATAAATATGAATGGCATTTACTTTGGTAGTGATAAGATTTCCCATTTTTTTGGAATGGGTATTGTTTACTTTATGTCTTACTTAAGAGGATTACATAATAGTCTTGAAAAAAATGATATATATGAGCGAGTGACTGATTTAGGAATAAAGAGTGAAATGGGTTTAACTGGTCTGAAAAGTTCAGGAGTATTATCTTATGCTGATATCGAAGCAAATTTTCAAGGTTTGCGATTTTTTGAAAATTTATGTGATGGAGATGATCCGTATCTTGATGTTGTTGATGGAGAATGGGTAATGAAGAGAGAGTTAGATTTAAGAGAGTATATTAATCCATTTTTTGATGAAAGCTATTATGATAATGTTTATTCTACTAAACGATGGTCATTAGTGAAAGAGTATTTACTTCCATTTTGTGAAAAGAAAAAATCTGATTCAGAAGTTATAGAGAGATTTAAACGATATGATAAAATTATAAATAATATGAAATTAAATTTTAGTCATAAGTATATTGATAAATTAATGCTTGAGGGAGACATTCCTTCACAAAACGAACGTACGTTTAAGTCACTTTGCAAGTGAGTTTATTAATTTGGTTAAACAAAATTTCATTTTTCTTTTGATATTTCTTCATCATATCTATGTTAAGTTGCATTTTCTTAAAATTTTATTAAAATTTAATTACTATTTCAAAGGAGATTTAAATGAAAAAAATGTTGGGATTATTACTTATGCTAACAAGTTTAAGTGTACTTGCTGCTCCAGATATTCGCTTAGGTATGCCAGGATATGGAGGAACAGGTTGTCCTGCCGGTAGTGCTGATGTTACTTTGTCTCCAGACAGATCATCAATAAGTATTCTCTTTGATCAATATGTTGCTGAAGCAGGTGGAGTTACAAGGCGAAGTTTTGATCGTAAAACATGTAATGTGTCTGTTCCCGTGTTAGTTCCTGGAGGTTATAGTGTATCAATTTTTAAAATTGATTATCGTGGTTATGTAAATGTTCCTATTGGTGGTAGAGCAGATTTTAATGTTGAATATTTCTTTGCTGGTTCTCAAGGGCCAAGATATAAAAAAACATTTTATGGAAGATATGATGATGAGTATTTTTTAACAAATACATTACAAGCATCTGCAGTTATTTGGTCACCATGTGGACAATCAGTAAATTTAAGAGTTAATTCTGCTATGGTAGCTAAATCTAATTATAGATTTGACGATGCTATGGCCACAGTTGACTCAATTGATATTCGTTCAGGATTAATTTACCATATACAATGGAGAATTTGTCGCTAATATTATTGGTAAGATTTTTAATTATATTTAAAGGTATTATTTATTAATTGAGGTAAACTTTGAAAAAATTATTACACATAATTGCTACTCCAAGAGGTGATGAGTCGAATACCATGCGAGTTTCAAATTTTTTTCTTAAAACATTAATGAAAAAAAATCCTAAATTAATAATCGAAGTTGTAAATACATTTGATCAACAAATGATTACATTATCAAATTTACGAATTGAAGGTAAGTATGAACTTTTAGAAAATAGAAAGTTGGTTGGAGAATTAGAGAAGTCTTGGGAAGGTATATTTTTTCATATTGAGAATTTTCTTTCAGCAGATGCTTATTTGATAAGTACTCCGATGTGGAATTTTTCAATTCCCTATACTCTCAAGCAATACATAGATATTATTGTTCAACCAAAATATCTTTTTCGTTATACGGATGATGGTATACCTCAAGGGTTAGTGTTGAATAAAAAGATGATAGTAATTACCAGCAGTGGTGGTGATTATAGTACAAATCAAATGAGTTCATATAATTTTTTAGAACCATATTTACGTACTATATTTGGATTTGTTGGGATTACAGATATATCATTTTTATCAGCTCATTCAATGAATATAGGTGATGAAATTAAAAAACATAAAATGAGTGAGCATCAAGAAAAAGCAAAAGAGCTGGCATTGCAATTCTAGACCACTGCTCCTTTAGATTAAAGGGCAAAATTGCCCTCTAAATTGTTCAAAATTGCCCTTAATTTACTTTACTAAAACATCATCTTCTTTTAATTTACCTTAAATATGAACACATCTAATCAAAACAATTTAATATATGATTATATAGATTATCGACTATTTCTAAAAAATCATATCTGTGAAAAGAAGCTAAAGAATCCACGATGGAATTATTCTTTGTGGGCCAAGCAATTAAAGTTTAGTGATAAGTCATCACTTGGTAAAATATTGCAAGGTCATAGACATCCTGGTGAGAAAATAATTGGTAAGTTGGTTACTTATTTTAAGTTTTCTTCTAAGGAAGAGGAATATTTTCGTAATTTAATCAGTCTTCAAAAGAGTAAGAGCGATTTGGGGCAAGGTCTGCAAATAATTGAAAAGCTCAAACAAAAAAATTATCGAAGAAAAGATCTAAATCTTGATTTGGATACTTTTACTCTTTTGTCTAAGTGGTATCATTTAGCAGTTTTGGAATTTGTAAAGTTGAAGCAATTTCAAGAGAGTAGGAGCAGTGGCAGTGGTAATGAAATGGATTATGATTATCGCTTAATTGCCGACAAATTTAACTTTAAAGTAAATCCGAGTGAAATTGCAAAAACATTAGAATTGTTATTACGATTGGGATTAGTAGAAAAAAATCAAGAGAGTGGTGAATTAAGGCAAACTTACAACGAATTTAAAATTGGAAATCAAATTAAAAATTTGGCAATCCAAAACTATCATCAACAAACACTATCCTTGGCCAAGGAAGCAATTACTAAAATACATCCTGATGATAGAGAAATTACAAGTAAAACTATAAGTATGAATTTTAACAAATTAACGGAGGTAAAAAAATTTATAAAAGAATTTAAAGAGAAGTTTTCCCAAAAATTCGAGGAAGAAGATAGTGAAACTGATGCAATTTTTCAATTACAGATTCAACTTTTTCCTTTAACAAGTAAAGTTAACAAAAATTAAAAAAATAAAAAAATATAGGAGAATTTATATTATGTTTAAGTTTAGATCATTAGTTATAATTTTATTTATGCTTTTATTAACATTAACATCAGGATCAGAAGCATCTGTTCTTTCGACTACCATTCAAAATGAAATATCGATGGTAAATAAGTTAGAACTAAAGATACGACAGAGTAAAAGAATTGCTCACAATAATAATGGCAGCAATATTGGTCACAATACTGGCCACAAAATCTTAAGAGATGGAGTTGATGTTGGTAATGGTGGAGATGCAATCGTTTGTAGAGATCAAAATGGAAAGATAATACGTGCAGAGCAATTTGATTTTTATGAGGCCAGAACCATTAGAAATATAAACTATAAAATGGGAGATAAAAATGTGGACCCATTGGAAAAAGTCTTTGTGGTTATCAGAAAGCTTGAAAGACTAGATCCCATTTTGGCCGCTAATTTTAAAAAACGTGCACAGGATTTTTTTAATTTAGTTCAATTTATCGAGGACTCTGATCTGACAGATATTCCAGATTCAGGAGAGATGGCTATTCCTAGAGGGTGTAAGCTCGAACAGGTGGCAATTGCTCGAGCACCACAGTTTGAAGATGATACTAAGATATTTTACATAAACAAAGATATCTATGAGGCGATGGATAATGATCATAAAGCAGGTCTTATACTTCATGAGATAATCTATCAAGAATTTATTAAGCGAGGACAACAAAACTCAATTAAGGCCAGATATTTTAACTCTAAAATCACCTCAGAATTTATTGATAATGTAACCTTAACTCAGTATTTTTATTTTACTCACAAATTAAAAGTAATTCCAGTTACAGATATTATAGCTGACATGACACCTTATAGTCCGAAGAAGGGTGATGGAGCAGTAATCAGAGATTCTTATGATGGCCAATATACTTTTAATGAACCAGGTATAAATGAGTTGTGCGTTTTCGCTAAAGGATTTAACTCCTATACAGTGGTTGATAGATTAGAGGATCAAGTATGGATTCTAAAAAGAAATTACTATGGAGATCTTATAAGTGGAGATGCAAAAAAGTGTAGTGTATACATGTCGGCGACAAATCCTCAAAATTTGAGCTATTCAGTTAATTCTCCAATTGCTTCAGGTAATCCTACTATTTCAAGAGTAACACCAGCATATCAAATGAATAATTTGAAAAGGTCTCTTCTGTACAGTATTGAGGATGGATCATTGATTGATATAAATAGAGTTAAGGAAAGAATTGGAGAAGATGAGGTCACATTATATGAACGTGAATCTAAATATGAGAATATGATAGACAAGTCTAGAATCTCTCCCTACTTCTTTTTTAGTGAAAATTATAAAGTAATGAATAATAGTAAAAATTTATCCTTTGATCAGCATGTAGTTCCTGAGAATGCTATGATGATTGGTGCACATGTACTTCCGATAGGAAGATATTTTACTTCAATTAGTACTGATCCAAAAATAGAGAAAACATTTACTGATAAATTATATAGTGCTTTCCCTAATGTTTTAACTAATAAAAATGATTTTCCTATGAGCTATAAATATTTTGAATTTGGAGTAAATCGTGAGTTGTCTTTATCTTATCCCTATCCATATAGATTGTCATCTTTTGGAATGTTTTCTGCTACAGTAAAATCTATCTATGATTACTCCATCCCAGTACCTGCAAGACCAATAGTTGATTGTGAATATAAAGAAGTCTCCATGTATTCAATTAGTGCAAACTACAAATATGAGATTACCCCATTAGAGGTGTATAAGGGAAAATCTAAAATTGTAAGTATAATAGGACCTTTAAATCAAAACCCTTCTCCTGTTTGTTTAGAGCATGTACAAAAACTTAAGAACAAAATTTTATCTGGATCAGAGGAAGAGGAACGCGAATTTATTTTTACTGTGCGTACGGATGGAGATTCTAGAGAAATTGATATTATTAATATAGGAATGTTTAAATAAATTCCTGATTTCTATCATCTCTATCATCTCTATCATCTCTATCATCTCTATAATCTATATCATTTAATTATTGTGAACAAAATTTCATTTTTTCTTTGATATTTATTCATCATATTTATGTTACTAGTTTTAAACTAATTGTTTGGTGTTTTAGTTTAGTGTTTACATATTTTTATGTTTAAAGAGGAGGAGGAAAAAATGAAACAGAATATTAATAGTATAATTGGACAATCAGTTCGCGCTATAAATGGTGATATTGGTAAAGTAAGCGATTTTATTTTTAATGATCAAACCTGGACTATTCATTATTTAGTGGTGAATACCGGTAAATGGTTGTTTGATCGAGAGGTTTTGATATCACCATTGGCCCTTGGTCAATATGATAGAAAATCTTTAAAATTAGTTGTTAACTTAACAAGGAAACAAGTTTTTAGTAGTCCTGATATTGATATACATATGCCACTTTCTCGTCAAAATGAGAGGAGATTATTTGATTATTATAGTTGGCCTTCATATTGGAATAATGAATACTTTCCTCTAGAGGGTAGAGGTGTACTTGATGAAGAAATAAATAAAACAAAAGAAATAAAGGAAACAAAAGAATCGAAAGAAACAAAACCAGAAGATTCACATTTAAGAAGTGTAAATGCGATTACTGGTTATTCTATTCATGCAATTGATGGAAATATAGGACATATAAAAGACTTTGTTGTTGATGATGAGAATTGGAATATTTTACATTTGGTAGCGGCCGCCTATAGTTGGTGGTCAAGAAAAAATGTTTTAATTCCTATTCGCAGAGTTCGAAAAATTAATTTAGAGGATGAAGAGTTTTTGTTAGATTTAAACAGAGCAACTGTTATGAATGGTCCTGAGTATGAATATTCAAAGTTATCGAATACTGAGATAGGAGAAGTTAAAGTAGGAGGGACAGAATATAAAAAAGCATCTACAAGATCTCAATCTCATTTATTTACACTGTAACTATCTATCTTTGAATTTACATCCTTTAATTGTTCAATAAGATATTGTTCAAATAAGTTTAAAAAGTTTTTATACTCATCTAAATGTTTAGAACTATGCTTGCCAAAGTTTTTTTGTTTTTTATTTTCTTCAATTTTGGTGAGAGCATTGCTATATTTCTCTTTAAAAAATTTTAAATTACTAGTCAAATCTAAATATTTTTTTTCGCTGATGAATTTGGAGAAATCCTCTTGCTTGGAATTAGCAAGAGTGAATGCTTGTTTTAAAGGAACAATTACAAAATTTTTGTTATCTTTAAATTTTTCATTGTTTTCTTTTATTGGAAAAACATCAACGGTAGATCCATGGGAAATTGGAAGTCGTTTGTGTTCTAGAAAATATGTAAGAATTTTTTTATTTTTATATAGTTTATAAACATCTAATTCAAGATTGTTTGCTAAATTTACTAAATCAATAAATAAATTTCCAGGAAAAACAGGTTTAAGAAGATGATGAATTAGGAGACTGTGCTCAGGTCGTGAATCCCAATATCCAAGGTTAGCGAAGGCATTGTATGGTATATGGCCGCAATTTAAATAAATATGTTTCCATTTAAAATCATGATCTTTTAATGATGTTTTTGGTTCGAAGAGTTTTGGCCTAAATGATTTTTGAATGGAGTTGAGATGATTAATCATTTCTACAGTAGTCTCTTTGTCAGTAGGTATATTTACACAGTAAGCGGTTTTTCCATATGTAACAGCAAAATCAGAGAGTAGAGAGCGAGAAATTAATTTTCTTAATCTCATTTCTTTATTGCTACAATTTTTTCCAAGCTTTAAATTATTATCGTGGGTTTCAATTCCTGCGAAAATATTTTGTTTAATAGCTTCATCAATTGTACTATTCCATATTTTATTATCTAATTTTTTATTGGCCAATTCTCCAGTTAAAATACCATTTAATACAAAATCTTTATTATCGACTACATTGAAAGCAACGTTTTTGAAATCCCAGTTTACACTTATGGCAGCACCAGCATTGGAATTATCAAGAGTATTTTCTCGGTGGCATAAACTTAATAGTGGAATAGGACTATTTTTATCTTTACAAGCACCTTTAATATATAAGAGAGCATGCCCTCCATTGCCACCGCTAACCCCCTTACCTTTGGTTTCATATTTAGAAGTCGTACAGTATGTAAAATGATAAGGGAATAGTTTATTGTAAGAATCAATGGCCGCTTGGGCGGTTTGGGTTACTTGGGACACTTGGAGCGAGCAAATAATAAATATCAATAGAAAATAAATTATACTAATTACATTAATCATACTGAAAAGATCATTGCTAGCATTTTTCATTTTCATCATTCTTGTTTTTTTAATTTTATATGTTGTGTAGATGGAAAATCATTGGCGATTATAAACAATATTTGAATTTAAAAAAGTAAAATTTAAAAAAAATATTTGATATATCTTATGTTATTGAAATTCTATAAGGATGTATTAAATGAAGGAAAAATTAACTGCCAACTATTTG
>JADFZW010000013.1:41255-143136 GCA_015232355.1 Oligoflexia bacterium | reverse complement strand
ATCTGAAGCGGAATCTTGGGTAAGAGTTTCAGCAATACAATTAATCATTCAAGTACCAGGGGCGAAAAAAAGCTTAAGCGATGGTGAGATCTCTCTTACCAATTTAGCAAAGGCAGCTTCTTCAATTACAAGACAAGAGAAATCACTTAATGAAAGATTATCACAAGAACAAAAGGAAGAAGTTTTAACTGCAGTTACTCGGAAAAGCACTAGAGAAGCAGAACTATCATTAAAAGAGATTGAACTTAAAAAATTAAGTGAAAAAGGAATCACTCCTCCTGCAACTGTAGTGAATATTCAAAAAATCAAAGTGAGTGATCAAGTAGTAAAAAAAATATTACAATTAAAGACTATAAAAGGAAACTATAGTGATTCAGAATTAATTGAACAATTGATTGATCAAGAGTTAAAAAAAATTGAAGAAGAAAAAAACCTTAAGACCTCTCTTGTATGTACTAAAGAATCTCCACCTGTACAAGCAAATGATAAAAAGAACTCTCGTTATATTCCTAAAAGTTTAAAAGAATTTGTAAGAGATCGTGCTAATAATCGATGTGAATTTGTAGATACAATTTCTGGTAGAAGATGCACAGAAGTTCATGATTTGCACTATGATCACCAGGAAATTCCATTTTCTTGTGGTGGACAAAGTACAAAAGACAATATTTTTTTAAAATGTCCAAATCACAATAATAGAGGCGCAATTGTTTTCTTTGGTTTAGAAAAGATGGATCCATTTATAAACCACCAACATTAATTTATTTTAGGCAAAGCTTCTAGAGCGCCCTAGAAGCTTTGTGCTAAATAATTAAGAAATATTTCCATTATAATTACATTACTTTCTAATCTCTCTTTTAGTTGTGAAAATCCCTCTCTTTTAAATGGTATAGGCGAATTATTATTTCCTCCGAAAATTCCAGCTCTATCAACATAGAGTAGAGAAAATATACCTTTCTTTTCCAAAACTTCTTTAATCACTTTCATACAACCAAAAGTTGTTTCAGTTGGATTGAATTTACCAGCAATGATTTCATTACTAGCATCATCAATTGCTATGATTAAACAAGTTTTTTTAAAACCAAACCATTTGTTTTACTGTCAAAGTCGTTGAAAAATTATCCTGACAGAATCGGTGGAAAGCAACACTAACTTATTGAGTATGCCCATAAATATTGGCAGCATGTTTTTTCTCTCTTTAAATGTATAAGTTATTAATCAATTGAATTTATTTAAGACAATAAAAAATGTTTATATTTTTTATTGTTGGTCGATTTGTAGAGTACAATACTTAAATGTAATATTAAGTTATTAAAAAAAAATAAAAAAATGAGGAGTATGTCATGTTAAAAATTGTATTGATATTATTTTTAGCAATTAATTTATTCGTGCTTGAAGGCAATAACGCAAAGGCATTCTGGCCTTTTACTAAAAAGAACACCACTGTCAAAGAGGTGAAGGATAAAAAATCGGAGCAGGAGCAAACGCAAATTCAAGAGCAAGTTAAGAAACAAGATAATAAAAAATTTTCTGTTTCTTCTGCTGCAATTAATACGTTAAAGGTTGAGAAGGTTATAGCTCAGGAACAATTAAAAGAGTTACAAGCAATGGAAGTGGAGATGAATGAGTTGAATGATATGATGAAGGATATGCATACACTAGTTACTGAGCAAGGAAAGATTATTGATAACATAGAGAAGAAAGTCACTAATACCAAAAATAATGTAAAGAGTGGAATAAATAATTTTCGAGATCTAAGAAGAATTTGTAGACCCGGAATCTTTTAGGTGTCACTTGTGGGACTAGATATGCTAGAAGCTTGTAGAAGCTATGGATTGTAAAAAAAAAATACACATGAAAAAAAATAGTACAATTTTTATACACCATTTGTTGCTGTTTAAGCGCTGATTGAACTATGTTTGATAAGTATTTAGACAATATTCTTTTCGCAAAATATTTTTTTAAATAATATTTAACCAATTGATTAAATAGAAATTTAGAGTTCTTTTTAGTTCTAACCGATTATCCAAATATTACTAATCAACACTAAGTAAAATGTAATTTTAAAATCATGGCATGTTGGTTGCAATTATGTTTGCTAGCAAAAGATATAATTTGATTTGATGTAATTATCAAACCATTCAAAGGGGAAATAATGAAATATCTTAGACTAATCGAACTTTCACTTATTACTATGCTACTTTCAGTTACTCCGATTTTTTTATTCAAATTGAGTGACACTTCTTCAATAAATGGAATTTATAGAAGTATAGCAGGTCAAGAGGAGAGAGAAGGAGATACCCCAGTTGTTGCTAAAGAGGAAAAAAAATTAGAAGTTAAGAAAGAGAAAGAAAAAAAAGTAGAAGCAGATAAAAAAGAAGATGCAAAGAAGAAAGTAATTAAGAAAAAAGTTATTAAAAAGAAGGAGGCAGTGGCCGCGGATGCAGTTTCCGATAAGAAAGAAAAGGAAAAAGAAAAAGAGAAGGAAAAAAAGATTCCAGTAGAAGAGAGAATAGAAAAGCTGGAAAAAGAGATAAAAGATTTAAAAGAGTGTGTAGATAAGGATAAAGATAAAGTAGATAAAAAGAATGTTAAAAACATAAAAGATATTTTAGATCCTATAAGGAAGTTGTACGGAGATAGAGGTGAACCAGCAGAGTTAGAATATGTTCGCAAGATGCTTGAAGAAAAAAATGTTAGAGAGGAGAGAGATATGTTGGCACAAAAATTAAAAATGATAAGTGTATTATCATCTTTAAATACTATGAACATGATTGGTGGTGGTGCTGGTGCTGGTGCAGGTGGGATGTTTGGTGTTAATCCTATTTTAAATAGTGCTAATCCATATTTAAATTTAAATCTTGATCCGAGCATGAGATTACTAGCTGGAATGAATAATGAAGTTTTTAATCCTTTTAATCCTCTTAATCCATATAGTATGAATTCACTGAATCCGCCAATTATTAATAGTGGATTGAATCTTAACTTAGGATTAGCTCAGGGTTTAGGAGGATTAGGCGAACTCCGAGGAGATATGTTTAATATGGTTAATCCATATGGAATGAATCAAATGAATGGTGTTAACCGAACATTATCAGGATACTATGGCATGCAATCACTAAGAAGCGGTAATGGACTGGGTGGCCTTAATGGATTTAACAGTATGAATTTAAATTCAGGGTTAGGTGGTGGCCAACAAGGATTTGCTTTTTAATAATCAAATGCATCTTTCAAAATATTTTCCCGATAAAATATCTTAGCAGCTCGATAAAACTTGTTTTCACTAATAAATTCTACTATACTCTAATATATTCGTGAATAAATTAGAGTATAGTAGAATTTATTATGATGAGGAAAACATGACTCAATTTCAAAAACGTTATTTAGTTAATGATATATCAAAAGATTTGCAAAAAAAAATGGTGTTTGTGGGAGGACCAAGACAAGTAGGAAAAACAACGATGGCATTTTCTCTATTAAAGAATGGAGATGAAGATCATCCTGCTTATTTAAACTGGGATTATGCTGAAAATCGCAAGAGAATGTTGAATTATGAACTACCAGACGAAAGAGAGAGATTAATTGTTTTTGACGAGATTCATAAATATAACGGATGGAGAAATCTATTAAAAGGTTTCTTTGATAAACATAAAAGAAAAAGATCATTTTTAATTACAGGATCAGCGCGACTTGATTATTACCGCCGTGGAGGTGATTCCTTACAAGGACGATATCACTACTATCGACTACATCCATTTTCATTGAAAGAATTAAATAATAAAGCAAATGTAGATGATATGAAATGCCTATTAAAATTTGGAGGTTTTCCTGAACCATTATTTTCTTCCAATGAACGAGAATGGAAGCGCTGGCAGAGAGAACGAAGTAGTCGAATAATAAATGATGATCTTGTTAATCTAGAAAAAGTTCGAGAGATTTCACAACTTAGTTTGTTGGCCAGTATTCTACCTCATAAAGCAGCTTCTATCTTGTCAATAAATTCTTTAAGAGAGGATTTGCGTGTGGCATTTGAGACAGCTGAATCATGGGTGCAAATTTTAGAAAATTTATATTATTGCTTTCGAATCTCTCCATATGGAGGTGGTAACACTTGTAAACTTCGATTAGCACAAAAAGAAAAAAAATTATATTTATGGGATTGGTCTTTATGTCATGAAAATCAGGGTGTGCTTTTTGAAAATTTTGTAGCATCTCACTTACTAAAATATTGTCATTATTTGGAAGATACCGAAGGTGATGAAATGGAACTTTTATTTTTAAGAGATGCTGACAAAAGAGAAGTGGATTTTGTAGTTACCAAAAATAAGAAACCTATTTTTGCAATTGAATGTAAAAATTCTGAAAATAATATTTCTCCAAACATTAAATATTTTTCAGAGAGAACTAATATTCCTGTTTTTTATCAGCTACATATGGGTAAATCAAATTATGAAAATAGTGATTATAGATGTAAGGTTATGCCATTTTTAAAGTTCGCACTAGAAGAGCTTATTTAAAATTTAAAGATTTTATAAAAGGTTTTATTTATGAGGTGGTGGTGATTTCTTGTTAAAATAAGTGAGATAGAAAAAAAGCACTATCGGTAATGTAATAAAAATAAAAATTATAAAATAATAAACAAATGAACGATGAGTTGGCAACTCTTCTGGTCCTTGCATTTTAGGTTGAGTTGTATTTACGTTTATATTTGTATTTATATTTATATTTGCATTTGCATTTGTTCCTGGCACTTCTCCAGTTATAAAGAGAAGTGATGCTGGTTTGCGATTTTTAGCATAACAATCATCAATTAGCGGTGTTATTGATAACGATAAAAAAAATATAAATAATAATAATAATGATGATAATAGTCGAGTGTTACGATGGGAAATTAATAAATAAAAATTGTTGTGTTTCATCAATCCCCCCTTTTATATAATCATCCTACCAATATTAAATACATTCATGATGAATATACTTATATAATCTTACATTCATTTTCATATTCGATATTTTATTTAATTTACTAAAAAAAAAATTTAGATTTCCGATGAGTATGAAAGAATCTACCACATCATGGGGAATTTTTATGTGCAAAAAACTTTCTACTCTATTACTACTGTTACTTTCGATAATCTTTATATTTGTAATCAGCTCATGTCACTTTGTTGAGAAAATTGAAAAAAAGGCAAAGGCCATAAATCAATACGAGGGAGTATCGTTAGAATTTGCTAAAGAGAATCGACAATTAAAAGTGGAGATAGGAAAGCTAGAATTTGAAATTCAAAACTTGAAAGCAAAAAACAGTTATTTAGAATTAAAGTTAAAGCAAAACAAAATCAGCATTGACGGTATTGGTCCTGCTTCTGCTTCTGCTTCTAGTTCAACTATTAATAATCATGGAGAGAAAAAAAGTGTTAGCGAAATCAACACTGAAAATGGCAATCATCATGGAGAAGTTGCAAAGTTATCAAAGTCACCAAAATCACCAAGATCGGCCAAATCTTCAAGGGCAATAGAAAAAGATAGAGGAAGAGGTATTGCTAGTGTATCGGCAAATAGTTTCACTCCAATTGTTAACAATGGAAATTTTAATGGGAATGGACATAGTGAAAGTAATAATTTGTCAGAAGAGAGTGATCCAATTGGCTTTGAACTCTACAATTGGAAACCGGAACAACTTGTTACTATGGCCAATACATCATTTACTGAAAGAGACTATGTTAGGGCCACACAGTACTTCATGGTGCTTATTAGAGAGTTTCCAACTTATCATGAAATAAATGATCAACTCTATTTTATGGCGGGAGTCTCTGCGTACAATTCTGGAAGATATTATAATTTGGCCCAAAATTATTTAACCACTTTAATTAGCAGATATCCATCATCCTCACTCTATAGAGGTGCAAAATTGTGGTTGGCACTGGCAAATTTTAAAATGGGAAATAGTGCACTTTTTTTCAAAACAGTAGACGAATTTAGATTGAAATATAGAAATACTCAGGAATGGAAAATTTTAAGTTCATATTATGAGAATTATAGAAATAAATATAAAAAATAAAAAATAAAAAAAATGAAATTAAAAACTCAATGTTAAAGCGAAAGATATGAAAAAATTAATATTTTGTTTGATTTTGGTAATGATAGTAGGGGCAAAAGTTGTTCTGGCAGAGGAATATTTTGCCTATATGGTGAAAGGACATGTTTTTGCTACTAAAGGAAATTCTGTTTTAGAATTACGAACTGGAGATAAAATTGAAGATTTAAGTGAGATAAGCTCAGAAGAAGATGGTCATATAACTTTAATTAGTGGAAATGATCGTAGTAAATATCATTTAACTGGTGGTGGACAGATAAGATTACTAAATAAAATTATGGAACTAAAGAGAGGCCAGCTGTGGATGCAAATAATGAAGGATTCAAGCAATGTTTCAAATGCTTTCAATGGAGAGATACATACAGCGAATTCCATTACCAGATATGGAAAGGGTGAAGCGATTTTATCTTTTGATCATTTAACTGGAAAATCACAAATTCTAGTATTAAGTGGAAAATTTATTTTTAGCAATCTTGTTCAAGATGATATTCGAAGCAAAGTTGAACCAGGATTTTTTTCTTTTGTGGCCCAAGATTATAATGACGGTTATCCTAGAACGCCAACACCAATTGGATATGCTTCTTATCAGAAAATAACATCTTTTTTTAATGAAATTAAAATGGATAGAAAAAATCGAGATCAAATGCTAGAGAGTATTAGGAAGTTAGAGGTTGGGAATAAAAAATTTGTTGAAAAAAATGAAGTGAAAGAAATGAATGAAATGAAAGAAATGAAAGAAGTAAAAAATATGGGAGTGGAGAGAAAGATTGCCTCGATTCCTTCTAACCCTAACTCTAACTCTAATTCTAACTCTAATTCTAACTCTAGTGGAGGAATGAATTTTGATAATATTACTGAAAATAAAATTGTAATTATAAAAAGAAGCAAAGAGAGGAAAATAGATTTAAATATGGATAAATTAGTTGGAGATGAGTTAAGAAAAGCACCACCACTTCCTGATCCAAATAAAATTTTATATAGTAAGAGAACCAATGTCGTTGTTAAAATATTTGGGGATAAAAATAAAAAACGACATAGAAATAGTCTATTCAACGAACGCGCTCCTGCAGCAACATATTTTTCATCAGAAAACGAACGGGCCAATGAATTAATCAAAAAGCGAAAGTATAATGAAGAATTTAAACTGTTGATGAATGATTTAAGTAAAGTGAATTCGAATGAGAATCCTTAATGCTTTTCTTTTTACTAATTTATTTATTATGAATTTATTTTTTACGTTACAAGGTATTGCATGTACTAAGGAACAAAAAAAAATAGTTGATAAATTGATGAAGGAAGCAAAAGTTTTAAAAAAAAGCAAGCATGTTTATAGGTGGGGTCAAGCTAAATATGAGAGAAAACTTATTGGAAAAAGTCCTGCATTTGATATTAATAATATAAATTTCGGTCGAGCTCATTATGGAAAAGGTCTTTATAATGCAAAAGATCCCTTTGCTTCTGCTAATCAATATGCCCCTAATGATGATCCTGAAGTAGTAGATGTTGAAATTCTTCCTGGAACAAAAGTTTTAAGTTTTAAAACAAAGTTTGGAATTGAAGATAAAGATGAAACTGATCTTGTTGCTGTTTCAGATTGTAATCCAGAAGCACTAATTGAAGTAGAACAAGGAAGCATGATGGGAAAAGGAGCAATAGTGTATGTAATGAAAAATCCCAAAAAAACAAAAGTTCATGCTTTTAATGGAGAAGGTCTAGGCATTGAAGATATTGAAAAGGGATTAGCTTCTCTTCGGGATTTTAAGTTAAGAGAAAAGATGAGAGAGAAGATGAGTTCACGTTTAGAAAAAGAGAGCTTTCCTAAAGCAGATTCAAAAGATTGTATTGGTTCTAACGATGCAATTAATTATCTTGTGAATCCATGTACTACAAATAAAAAAAATTCTATAAAAAGATTTGTGGAAAATGTGTATACAAATATTTTGGCCAATAAGAATTGCTATCAATGTTTTTGGAATTATATAGGGAAATGTTCATTATATGAAATAAAAAAAAGACAAGCGAGGTTTACAACTACGTGGACAAAAGATATCGACAATGATTGTTGTAAAAAAAAGTATGAAGGAGAATACTCATGGGATTACGATGGAAATTGTTATGAAATTTTAAAAGGAAATCCATTTGTAAGAATAAAAAAAGTCGAACAAATAAATTGTCCAAATAATAAACTATTTTGTGAAAAAAATTCATCAGCAGAGTTTAAGATTAATTCGCTAGAGAAACCAAATGCTTTTAATTATAAGATAATTCCATCTTTTGAAAATTTCAATGAATGTATTAAAACAATAAATGATATCAGCGATAAAGGGATTTTTTGTTCTGGATCTAGAGATACAGGATCTTTGTTTGCCATATCACATATAGAGGGTAATCTTTCATTGCCAAAGTCAAAACAAGAAGGATCAATTGGAACTGCTCTAAAGTCATCAACTATTGAAATTCCAGAAATTCCTAAGACTATAAACTTTTCAGGTATTAAAGAACCTGATTTATGTAAGACTCTAATATCTACTGCTAGAAATGATTTGAAACTTCTTTGTGTTCCATATATGGATGAACAAAAATTTGAAACAAAAGATCCAGGCACAGGGAATATTATAGATCGTAGGAAAGGCGGTATAAGGGATATAAATTTTGCAATAGTTAGTTATAGGGGTTTTGATCAATTAAATATTGATGATGAGGCAACATTGAAATTCAAAGGGCATGAGAGTAAAAAATCATTAGATGATTGTACAAAAACACTTGCGAGTTTAAGCAAAGAGGATAAACGATTCATACAAATGTACAAAAATATTCAAAATGGATATGATGATTCAAGAAAATTATGGAGTAAATTGATAACTGGACCTGATGAATTTGAACAAATTATATCAGAGAGTAAAAAAAATCATCCTTATTTAAAAAATTTATTTGAAGGATTACCGGGAAGAGATACTGTTTTTAAAACAGTGGAAGAGCACACCAAAAAAGTATATTCAATTTTTTATCAGCAACAAAAGCATTTGAATTTTAAAAGATTTGAAAAGTATAATTATAATTTATCTAAAAATTTTCATTCAATGTTTGCAGCAATGATACTTATGCATGATATAGGTAAATCCTTGGGTGAAAATGAAAATCAACATTATTATACGATGCCAATTATGAAGAATTTTATTGAGAAATGGAATTTTAGTGAAAAGCAAGCGCATCTTATATTTGAGATAACAAATCATGATACTATGGGCGAGTTTTTACAAGGAAAGATAAATGATGATACGGCAAAAAGAATTTTTGAGGAAAAAGCAAAAAAGCTTAATATGAGTTTTGAAGATTTTATGCAATTGCAATTACTTTTTTACACTAGCGATGCTAGTTCATACCCAGAGATAAAAAAAGATGTTTTTCAAGAAGATAGTAATGGTAAATTAGTGTTAAAAAAAATGTTAAGATGGACCCTAGACTAGAGTTGTGGTAAATCATTATTGATTAATCATAAAATTAAAATTTTAATTAAAATTAAAAGCATAAGCAGTTGTAACAATGTCATCAATTATGCCATCGCCATCATTTGTTGAAAAAAATCCGATGAGTTTTGTACATCTTCATTTACACTCTCAATATTCACTATTAGATGGTGCTATACGAATTTCTGATCTAATTAAAGAGGTAAAAGCGCGCGAAATGCCAGCAGTCGCTGTTACAGATCATGGCAATATGTTTGCCGCAATTCATTTTTACAAGGATGCAAAGAAAGCAGGCATTAAACCAATTTTAGGTTCAGAGATTTATTTTACAGACGGATCGCGTTTTGATCGTCGAACAAATCAAAATAGCGCAAGCACTAGAAGTGAAGTCTTAGATTCTCAAGATGAAAATGAGAGCAAACACCGAATCTATCACCTGATATTGCTAGCAAAAAATAAAATTGGTTATCAAAATTTATGTAAATTAATTTCTCTCGCTTACATGGAGGGTTTTTACTACAAACCAAGAACAGATATAGAGATATTAAAAAAATATAATGAAGGTTTGATTGCTTTATCTGCTTGTCTCAAGGGAGAGATCGGACACAATTTTTGTATTGGAGATGATGCCAGGGCAATTAGGGCGATAAAAAAATTTCAAGATATTTACAAAGATGATTTTTATTTGGAGATACAAGAAAATGGTTTAAGTGACCAAGAGGTTGCAAATAAAAAAATAATTGCTTACGCTCAAGAGTATTCAATTCCTCTGGTGGCCACAAACGATTGTCACTATTTAAGACGTGAAGATTCTTTGGCCCAAGAAGCTTTAATGTGTATTCAAACTGGTAAAACTTTAAGTGATGAAAAACGTATGCGTTTAACTTCCAATGAGTTTTACTTTAAGAGTCCAGAGGAGATGAGGGCCGCTTTTCATTATATGCCAGAAGCATGTAATAATACTTTGAGAATTGCAGATCAATGTAATGTGGAATTAAAATTTAAAGATGAGAAGGGAAATCAAATTTATCATCTGCCAGAATTTCCAATTCCTTCGTCTTCGTCTTCATCTTCTTCAGAAGTTGAGGAATCAGCGGCCGTAGAATCAGAGGAAGATTATTTTAAAAGGATAGCTCGCGAACGTTTAGAAGAACGCTTTGCTGGCCCACACTTTAGAAATTTAGTTGCTAAAGATAATTGGACAACTGATTTAAAAGCAAACTACTTAAAGCGTTTGAATGAAGAAGTTGAGATGATTATCAAGACTGGTTTTGTTGGTTATTTCTTAGTTGTGGCCGATTTCATTAAGTGGGCCAAAGATCACAAAATTCCGGTAGGTCCTGGACGTGGCTCTGGAGTTGGTTCACTAGTTGCTTATTCACTAGGGATTACTAACGTAAATCCTCTTCCCTATAATTTGCTATTCGAGCGTTTTATAAATCCTGAAAGAATATCTATGCCAGATTTTGATGTGGATTTTTGTCAGGAGAGAAGAAATGAAGTTATTCAATATGTGACTGAAAAATATGGAACTGATCGTGTTGGACAAATTATAACTTTTGGAAAGTTGCTGGCCAAGGGAGTGATAAGAGATGTTAGTAGGGTTATGTCTGTTCCCTATAGCGAAGCGGATGCTCTCGCTAAATTAATTCCAGATGAATTAGGCATTACATTAGAGGAAGCAATTTCCAAAGAACCAAAGTTAAAAGAATTGGAAGAAAAAGATGCCAAGGTAAGAGAGATACTAAGTGTCTCCAAACGCTTGGAGGGGCTCTTAAGACACGCTTCCATTCATGCAGCAGGAGTTGTAATTACCAACAAACCATTGGTTGAATATGCTCCACTTTTCAGAGGGAAAGAGGGGGAACAAGTTGTTCAATTTGATAAGGATTTTTGTGAGACCATAGGGCTTGTTAAATTTGATTTTTTAGGACTTAAAACTCTGTCAGTAATCGATGAGGCCCAAAAACTTATTTGCAAAAATATCGATCATAACTTTGATATTGAATCAATTGATTTAGAGGATGCTAATGTTTATCGTTTAATTTCCTCAGGAGAGACTGTTGGAGTATTCCAATTAGAGTCTGCAGGGATGAGAGATTTGTGTGCCCGCCTTAAACCAGACAATTTAGAAGATGTAACTGCTATCAATGCACTCTACAGACCAGGCCCACTTGGTTCAGGAATGGTTGATGATTTTGTTG
The DNA here is from genome assembly GCA_015232355.1 of Oligoflexia bacterium. Taxonomy (GTDB): domain Bacteria; phylum Bdellovibrionota; class Bacteriovoracia; order Bacteriovoracales; family Bacteriovoracaceae; genus JADFZW01. The sequence goes on along the minus strand of JADFZW010000013.1, from coordinate 131,371 downwards.
AAATCAAACATGGAAGGAAAGAATCGCAATATCTTTTTCCAGAGTTAAAACCTATTCTCGAAAACACTTATGGAATTATTGTTTATCAAGAGCAAGTGATGAATATGGCCAGAGTTATCGCCGGATACACTCTAGGACAAGCAGATATTTTAAGAAAAGCGATGGGAAAAAAGTTGATGGATGTGATGGAACAACATCGCGAGATTTTTCGAAGTAAAGCGGCGGAAAAAAATTACAATGAAGAAAAGGTGTTGGAGCTTTTCGATTTGATGGCCAAATTTGCTGAGTATGGTTTTAATAAATCACACGCGCTTGCTTATGGATTGATTGCGTATCAAACTGCTTATCTTAAACACTATTATCCAGCACCATTTTTTGCCGCCCTCTTAAGTACAGAGTTAAATAACATCGATAAAATTAATCTTTACATTAAAGATGCTAAAAATTTTAAAGTAGAAACTTTGGGCCCGGATATTAATCAATCCATTTGGCGCTTCAATGTGGTTAACAATAATATTCGCTTTGGTCTTGGTGGAATTAAAAATGTTGGTGAAAGTGCAGTTAATGATATTATGAGAGAGCGCGAACAAAATGGTCCATTTAAAGGATTTATTGATTTTTGTGAGCGAGTGAATTTGCGTACAGTGAACAAGCGTGTGATGGAGTCACTCATTAAAGTTGGTAGCTTTGATAGCTCGGAAAGATTAAATCGTAAAACTTTATTACTTAACTTGGATAAGATTTTGGCGCATGCAGATTCTCGTCAAAAAGAAAAGAGTATTGGTCAAATGAATCTTTTTACTCAATTCGATGACCATCGTGGAGAATGCTACCAGAATCGTAATATTGAAATTGATTTTGTTGATGAGTTTGAATTTCAAGAGCAATTAAGATATGAGGCAGAGTTGATTGGAGTCTATATTTCAGGTCATCCTTTGCAACACTTTACAGAATTGTTGGATGAAATTACTAGCACTAAAATCAGTGATGCGCTAAAATTAACTGGAAATGGAAAACGAAATGTTGTTATGGGAGGAATTGTTACTGCAAGGAAAGTTCTACTTACAAAGAAAAAATCGCAGAAAATGGCCTTTATTACCTTGGAAGATTTAAGTGATAAAATCGAGTGTGTAGTTTTTCCTGATACCTTTGCAGAGTTTGAACAGATTTTAATGTCCGATAGTCCATTGGTAATTGAGGGAGAAATTAATTTAAATGAGGAGAATAAAAAATTATATCCCAAAAAAGTTGTTTTATTAGAGGAACATCTGAATGCTAAAGTTAGTAATGTGAGTATATATTTGAATATGAATTCACTTACAAACTCAAACTCCCTTAAAGATGTAAATGTAATGGGAGAGATAAAGAATATAATAGCAAAATACAGAGGGAAAACGCCTGTTACTTTTGTATTTGAAAATGAGAACGGTAGAGCGAGAATGCGTTTAGGAGATGAATTCTCTTTAATGCCATCACTTGATGTAATTGTTAAATTAAATAAATTTTTACAAGGGAATGTGGTTAAATTAGTATTGACCAATAATGGAGGGTTGATATGAGAATGATGAATGCAATGAGAATGATTAGCATTTTTTTGAGTATCTTCTTTGTTTTTATCTTGCAAGTACAAGTACAAGGACAAGGACTGGTTGCAGTTGGAGAGGGTAGTGTAATTATTGAAGATGAAGAACAAAAAGATCTATATAAAGATCTACATAAAGAATACATTTATAACGATGCTTTTTTAATGGGAATTGTCTCATATTTAAATAATAATGGATTAGATGGAACGCAGTTTTTAAATCAATATAAAAGTAAATTGCAGAAGGGATTAACTTATATTGAAAAAGATATAGATATTGCAACAAAAGATAAAAATTTAAAAAAATTAAAATACAATATTGATTTTTTTAAAAAAAATCGTTTGCCCACAGTAATATCATCTTACAAAATGAAAAATAGTTTTCAAGATCCGAGCAACTCCAAAAGACAAATATTGCAATTAGAAGTGGTAATTAATCGTCAACTATTAATTCCTATTTATAATGGTATGATGGGGATTAAAACAATTAAGGGGCAACAAAAATTGTATCTTGCCTGTTCAATTCGCCTAGAAAATCTAGATTGGTCATTGCTTGGGACTCTGCCTGGGATTAGTGGAGAAAATATTATTTGTGATCATTTAGTGGATAACTGGCGAAAATATTTAATTGAAGAGAGTGATAAATTTTTTAAAGAGAGTGAAGTAGAAGCAATAAATGCTGAAAAGAGAAATTTTTATGAGAGTAAATTTTCAAGAGGTAATGAAAGCGGAAATATAGTTGAAACAAACGTAGTTACACCTGAAGCAAATAGTATTGACTTAAACTTAAGCATGATAAAACTTGAAGTAGTTGTAAAAGAGATTAAAAATAATTCTTTGTTAAAGAAAAGAACAATTCAAATAGATGGAACTTTAACTATATTTGATTTGAAAAATAATAGAATTATAGATGGATTTGAATTTAATAAAAGAATATTTAATTCTTTTTATGGTGCTAACACAAGTGCAAGTGGCAACAAAATTACTTCTGAGCTTTCAGGCAACATTTATCGGGCGGCAGTGCCAGCTTTGGAAAAAGTAATTGCAGTAATGAAGAAAAATTTAACCAATATCAATATGAATATGAATACGACTACATTAAATAGAAAATTAAATGTTAGAAAGTTTAGAAATTTCTTAGATATTATTAATTTGCAAAACGGTTTATTAACGAAAGGAGGAGATGTTTTTCGTAGAGTATACCCCTCTTTTTATGAGAATGATTTAGTAATTCTTAGTTTTGAATCGAATGCTTCAGAGGACGAGGTTAAAAATATGATACTGTCTTTAGATGGTCGCCCAATTAGTGATAGCTTGAACTTGATTATTCCAGACAAGCAAAATATTTTTAACATTCAGTTGCAACCATAACTATCATGAATACCACTTTTACCGCTTCTAAAACTACTACACCTGCGATTAATCCTATAGTATTAAAAATTTTACAAAAGAGATTTCCTAGCGAAGAGGAGCAAAAAGAATTTCTTTCGTGGAATTTAAATGAATTGCCTGATCTTTTAAAACTGAAAGATTTAGATATTGCTTCAAGTAGAATAATTGAGGCCATAAAAAATAAAGAAAAGATTGGGATATATGGTGATTATGATGTTGATGGCATAACTGCAACTGCGATACTGTACCATTTTTTTAAATTATTAAATTTAAATGAAAGAATAACCTGTTTTCAACCCAAGCGTTTTGAGGAAGGATACGGACTTCATCCAAAAGGAATTTACGATTGTAAAAAACTTGGAATAAGTCTACTTGTAACTGTTGATTGTGGAATAAGTGCTGTAGAGGCAGCAGAGGTTGCACGAATCGAGAATGTTGATTTAATTGTTACTGACCATCATGCAGACTCGATAGACGTTAAGGAGGGGTTGCCTAATGCTCTTGCGATTGTTAATCCTAAAAGACGAGATGAAAATTGTCATAAACATTTAAATGATTTAGCAGGAGTGGGAGTTGCCTTCGTTTTGTGTTGGAAGATAAAAAAAGATCTGGAGTTACAACAATTGATGGAAGTACCATCTATTTATCAACTTCTTCCCTTTGTAGCAATTGGCACTCTTTGTGATATGGTTAATCTTAATTCTGTCAATTTAAAATTAATTCGTCATGGATTAAAAGAATTAAAGAAATGCACCTATCCTGGATTGATGGCCTTCTTTTCTTCAGATGAGATTCAAAGAGAATATATTTCTAGTGATAAGATTACTTTTGATATAGGGCCGATGATTAACTCTGTCGGTAGAATGAATACTTCAGAGATAGCTTTAAATCTTTTAATTAGTTCCGATCGCAGAGATGCTCAAGGACATTACTTGCAACTAGAAGAAACAAATTTTAAGAGAAAAAATATTCAGGCACAGGTGTTTGCTGAGGCAAAAGAAATTGTTTTAAAAAGAATTCAATTACAAAAGAGATTATCTATTATTGTTGTCTACAATCCTAATTGGCATGAAGGAGTGATAGGAATTGTTGCTTCAAAACTAGTAGATTTTTTTAAAGTTCCATCGATAGTGCTTACTGATTTAAATTCTGAAAGTGAAAATAAAAGCGGAGAAAAGACATTAAAAGTAGAAAAGGCATTAAAAGCATCCGCCCGTTCAGCAGGGAAATTAAATATCTTTGAATTACTTAATAAGTGTAGTGATCTTTTGATTAAATTTGGTGGACATGCTGGAGCAGCAGGTTTTTCAATGGAACGAAATAAGTTGCCGCTATTAGAGCAAAAACTTAATTTATTATTAGAAGATGTTCCTTTGAACGATAGAATCGAGGAAAATTCCTTTGATCTTTCAATCTCATTTGATGATGTTAATACTGATTTGTTGGAGGGCCTAGATTTTTTGGCACCATATGGAGAGGGAAATCCTGTGCCAATTTTCAGAATGAGCGATGCTGCTTTAAACTCTTTTCAGATAATAAAGGATAATCATGTTCGTTGGAAGTTTTCATCCCAAAAAAATCAAGAGAGTAAACAATTTTTAAATGGAATTAGCTTTAATTATATTGGTAGAAATGGTGTTCCCTCTCCACTAGAGATTTTAAAAGATCAAGAGAAAGCAGGGATTACAGTCGAATTTATGTTGAAAAGAAATTATTTCAATGGCCAAAATTTTTTACAATTGATTGTTGAGAGAATTTTTATTGGGAATATGCTTGAATGTGATTTATGATATTTTTTATAATTTTTTTTATTATTTTTTTTATTATTTTTAGTATCGCCAACACAACTCTGATATTTGCAGACCTTCCACTCAAATTAGATAACAATGAAAATTTTGTATCTTCAAAATCCTATGAATATTTTTTTGATAAAAAAAATCATCTATTGATAAATAAACTATACTATAAGAGTGAAAATGAGAAAGATAATTCGACTAAAAAATATCTAGCAATAAGTGAAAGTAATTTACTTATGCATTTAAACATGAAAAATTTTTTTAATATCGATATAACAAAAGACGATGTTCAATCCGAAATCTTGGTTTCTGAGGTGACTGATACTCGAATAAGCGAAAAGATCTCTTTTTTTTATAAGATACTCTTTTTTAAAATTCGCTTAAAGATGGATACGACCTTGTCCTTCTATGAAAATAGGGCCCACATTCCAATGAACATAGAGGTTCCGGCCAATGGCCAAAGTTATCTTCATTTTGGAAGTGGAATACTTTATTACTGGAAGAGCGAGCAAATAGAATTTGATTTTACAAATGAACAAGAAACTCTACCTAAATTTAATATGAAACTTGGATTAGAAGAATTGATAAAAGTTGGTTTTAATGCCAACTATTGTCCAGAGAACAATACTTCTTGTAGTTATAAATTAAAAGCTAAGCAGCTAGATGGAAAAATTGTTTTAATTGAAATGTTAGTACCAAAAGAAATTGTCAAAAGAGGTTTTTTTCCAATTTGGGTAGAGGATATGGAAGAGTTTAACAAAAAAATGAACTGGGGTTACCAAAGTAAGCGAAGTAAAGATAGTAGAGATAGTAAAGATAGTAAGGATAGAAAAATCTCTGCCGTCTACTTTGAGGTTTCAGGACTTTTAAAGGGTCAATTTGTGATGGATTATTGGATTATAATTAAATAATTAAATAATTAAATAATTAAATTATCGATTGATTATGATTGGACCTACTGGATGAATAGGACCGATGTTTAGGCATCTTATGATAGAGTCTTTGTCTGTTCCTTGAAGATTAACAGCATCGTTTGCGAAAACAGTCATTGGTCCCATTTGAACAGTACGAAGTACGTCGATTAATACATTGTATTTTTGGCAGTGTTTTAAAGTATTAAGAGGCAATCTGATAATTGCTAAACCCTCTTGGCCAGGATTGATGTCACCTCCTAATAATCCACCTGAAGTCGCAGGTCCATAAATCAAAGCAGATTTACGAATAGCACCTACTTGAACCATCAAGTTGAAACCTCGTGCTTTAGTGTAAGCTTTATTTCCAACATTTTTAATGGTGATGTAAACATGTTGTGAGTAGGACATAGAAACGTCGTCATCTAATCCTTTCTTGAAAGTTAATTTAGTAGGGATAAAGTCGATAGAGTCAACAGCAAATACAGAAACGCTCATAAGAAGTAGAGAGAAGGATAAAAGTAATTTAATAGTTTTCATTTGAAGCTCCTTTAATAAAAGTTAAAAAAATAGAGAACAGGGGCATAATGGCACTAACAAACAATAATGAGATGCCATTAGCTGGATAAAACTTGAGAGAAAATATATCTCAATGTCATAGTTGTCAATGATTAATTGTTAGGATTAAAATCGAATTAAATATAAAAAAGAAATTAAGTAAAAAATAGGATTGAAAAATTAGTATGAAATTTAAATTAAATTTTTTCTCTTCATTTACCACCTATATGATAATGACTGCTACTGCTGTTACTATTATTACGCTAATTCCTGCCAATGCAATTGATTTTAAAGCGGATGTATATAGTGAGACTGGAACTCAAAGTATAAGAGAGAATTCACCTCTAAATCCAAGCAACAGATTTAATCTAAACGAAGAGGAATTTTACACAAGAGCAGCAATAACGGCCAAAGGTAGTTATAAGGACTCTAAAGGTTTTGTGAAATTTGAAGGTATATATGCGCCAGTTGATTTTACTCGTACAAGTACGGAAAGTTCTTCCAAGAAGGATAGAACTTACTTAAAGGCAGCGTATATTGATTTTCAACAAGAGGATTGGAGTGCAGGAATTGGAAAACAATTTGTAACTTGGGGAAGTGGAGCTTTTTTTTATCCTTTGGACATAATAAATTATAACAGAGATCCTCTTCGGCCACTAGACGAGGCAGAGGGAAATTCCTATTTAAGATTGTCTTCATATTACTTTGAATATTTTACTCCAGAATTATTTATTGTAACTGTCCCTGAGAGATCTCCATATCAATTAATGAAAGCAAAGGAGATGCAATTAGTTCCGAAAATTAGTTTCACTCAACAAAATCTTAGCGGATTCTTTTTTGCTCGTTTACGTGGAAGTAAGAGACCACTTTGGGGTGCAAATTTAAGTTATGTTAATTCTATCTTTGAAAATACTGATCTCACACTCTATGTAGAAGGGATACTTCGTAGTGACCGTGAAAAATTATCTTTGGAGACTATAGATAATTCGAATAACACAAATAATTCGGATACAACTAGATATCCGGCGATGCTCTTAGGAATGCAAACTAGAACTACCTTTACTACTACTAAATGGATTGATGGTATAATTTTTAATTATGAATATTTTTACGATAGAAAAAATTGGTCTAAGCAAGAATTTAATACATTTCTAACCAATCCATTACTCTATTATTCTCAATACTCAATATTTACAAATTCTCGTAGTTATAATTTTTTTAGCATATTCTTAGAATCTTTTTTATATAAAGATTTAAAGGTAGGATGTGGTTCGGTCATGAACAGCAATGATAATAGCGTGCTCTATCTACCAGAAATATCCTATTCACTGTCAAATCAAAATGCACGAATAGGTGTTCGAGCAATAATCTTTACAGGAAATAGTGATTCTGAATTTGGTACTTATCCGCTTAATAATCAAATTTTAGGATATGGTGAACTTACATTCTGATTTTCTCTTGCGATTATAAGCTAATTTCTTTACATAATATTTTAGCTTATAATAAGATAATTATTGACTATAAGCTAAAAATATAAAACTAAAATTTGGTATATGAATAGATATTTTTTAAATATTACTGCTGACATTTTGGACAGTAATATGTTCCACGTCCATCCATATAATCTTTAATCACTTCGCACTTTCCACACATTCCACAAATTTTTTGATAAAAGACTACCAAATTGCTAATTCCTGTTCCGTATTCACCATCAGCATTTTTGTATCCACCTTTGCTTAGTGTGGTTCCCTTGCTCTTAAGTGCGAGAGAGACTACTTTTTTTATTGAGTAGTTAATTTTAGAAATCTCTATTTTAGAAACATCTTTAGCTATTCTCATTGGAAGTATTTTTGAATGAGCGCAAACCTCATTGGCCAGATAGTTTCCCATTCCTGCAAATAGTGATTGATCGAGTAATAATTTTTTAAGAGAGCGATTGGGGTAGCGTTCGAGTGCTTGTTTGATATGATGATTATTTAATTTTTTAGAAGTTAGATCTGGTCCAAGCAATGATAATTTGTCATTTAAAGTATTTTTATCCATCAATGCAAACATTCCAAATCTTCTAGGATCGATATAATCAAATGAAACTTTTGATCCTTTAAGGGAGAGATGGATGTGCTTTGTCGGTAGTAGTAGTGAATTATTATTATTTTTATTATTATTAATCTGCCAGTGACCGGACATCCCTAGATGAGAAAGAAGAGCAACGTTATCATCGTTATTAAATTTAAAGATGAGATATTTTCCGTGACGATCAATTTTGGTAATGGTTGATCCAATAATATTGGTAATGTTGGTAATGTTGGCAATGTTGGTAACAATATTACATCCGAGTGCTTTTTTTACGAAACCACCTGCATGATTAGATAAAAAGACATCTTTCACTTTGAGAGGGAGAGCTTTATTTAACTGAGACCTGATTGTTTCTACTTCGGCCAACTCTGGAGGCATATTTTATTTAAAAAAAGATTACTTTAAAGCTTCTTTAATAGTTGCAATTAATTTGCTTACATCTTCATCACTAAATTTTCCATTCTTTGCAAAGAGAAGCTTTCCTTCCTTGTTGAAGGTTAAGATATCATAATTATCATCTGCTAGTTCCCATTCTTTTACAAAAGTTTTTTTAATGTCACGTACGTAAGTTGTGTTTGGATACTTTTGTTGTTTTTCTTTTAAAGCAGATTCAATGAAGACATTTGGTTTCCATGTGGCCGCCATGTTGATTATGGCCACTGAACCATACTTGTCTTTTGGAAAATCTTCAGCTTTTAGTGCTGCCTCAACGTGTGGATTAATATCTTTTTCATCTGGATCAACATACATAACGGTATAGACTTTACCTTTGAGTTCTGCTGTTGAGAAAGGATTACCATCAACTCTACCTCCTAGATCACCATCAAGTTTAACTTCTTTAGGAATCTCACCGATTTTTAATTCAGCAGCGTTAGCAACGTTAGCAGAGAGAATAAATGTAATAGAAATAAGAGAGAATATTGTTAGAAGGAAACTATTTTTTTTAATGTTGTTCATTTGTACCTCGTTTTTAATTTTTAATTTTTAATTTTTAGTTAATAATTTTCGTATTAGCAATAAATATATTTATTGCAACAAACAAAGCGATTGAGAAGAATGCGGCCAGGACATCGTCCAACACTATGCCGATTCCACCTTGAAGATGATCATTAACGACGCTGATAGGCCATGGTTTGACAATATCAAAGAAGCGGAAAAGAATAAAAGAGATGATGATGAGATGTGTAGTATTTAAGTTTAAGTTTAAGTTTAAAATATTAGCTGAAGATGTAATAAACTGGATTCCAGTTAAAGTAATTAATTGCCCTATTACCTCGTCAATTACCACTTCTCTTGGATCGTGCTTGTTTGAAAATTTTTCGTAAATGTGAGATGAGATAATCCCGATAATGAAAAGAAAAATTATTATTGCGGTCAATATCCAATAGACATTAGGAGAAGATATAAGCATAAAACATAATAGAAATATTGGAATAGCACACATTGAGCCGAATGTGCCTGGGGCCCAGGGCGCAAAACCTACTCCGAAAAAGGTAGCAATAACTTTATTCAAAAATATAAAAGTGTTTGATGATTTGTGTTTTTGTTGAATTTGCATGTTATAAATTTAGAATACTTTCTGGTAAGAGACAAGTGTAGTAATAAACATAATAATAATATATTAAAGACAAGAGAGATGAGAGATAAGATGAAAGATAAGATGAAAGATCTTTTAAATAAGCATTATCCTTTTAAATCAAATTATTTTGTTCATCCGATAAAAAAATATAAGATTCATTATTTGGATATTAACAGTAACAATAAAAAAGATTGTGCTCAAAAAACAGTGATCATGTTACATGGCAATCCGACATGGTCTTTTTTTTATCGTAATTTAATATTGGCACTAAATTCAAACTACAGAATAGTAGTACCAGATCACTTAGGAATGGGATTTTCAGATAAACCAAATGATTATTCTCAATACACTTTAAAAAATCACATCGAAAATTTGAGATTACTTTTATTTGAACATCTAAATCTAAAATTGCTTTCACCACTAACTTTAGTGATGCACGATTGGGGTGGGGCCATAGGAATGGGCCTAGCAACAGAGATGAGTGAAGCAGACAAAAAGAAGATTGAAAAAATTGTTATTATGAATACTGCTGCTTTCACCTCTAAAGACATTCCATATAGAATCGCCCTGTTAAAATTTCCTTGGTTAGGAAAATTTCTTAGCAGACGTTTTAATTTGTTTGCATTGGCAGCGACAGTGATGACAACAAAAATTCCTATTTTAGAAGAGATAAAAAAATTATATCTATATCCATACAATAATTATGATAACAGAATTGCTATCGATGCTTTTGTGAAAGATATTCCTTTGCATAGATTCCATCATAGCTATGCTGAATTGAAAGAGATAGAGGAGCGTTTGATATCATCGCCAGAGCTAAGAAAAATTCCAAAGTTGATTTTATGGGGTGAGAGAGATTTTTGCTTTAATTTGAAATTTTTAAAACGTTGGCAAGAGATCTATCCAGATGCAAAGATTAAAACGTACAAGAATGCCGGTCACTACTTGTTAGAGGATGAAGGTGAAGATATTGCAAAAGAGATTAAAAAATTTTTAGCTTAGGAGAATAATATGAATAATAATATGAATAATATTTTATGGGAAGCATGCGAGTGTTCTTGTTCTAATATTAATTTTAGAGATATCAAATATCATAAATGCAAACAAGGAATAGCAAAAATTACTATCAATCGACCAGAGGTACATAATGCCTTTAGACCTCAAACAGTTAAAGAGATGATTGTAGCATTTGATGATGCTAGAAATGATGATGAGATCGGAGTGATAATTCTTACTGGTGAGGGAGAGAAAGCTTTTTGTTCGGGAGGAGATCAACGTATTCGAGGAGAAGATGGTTATATTGATGAGAAGGGAGTGGCCCGCTTAAATGTACTTGATCTTCAGAGACAAATAAGAACAATGCCTAAACCGGTTATTGCGATGGTTGCAGGATATGCAATTGGTGGTGGACACGTCTTGCATTTAGTGTGCGATCTAACTATTGCTGCTGAAAATGCAATTTTTGGTCAGACAGGACCTAAGGTTGGATCATTTGATGGTGGTCTTGGTGCTAGCTATCTGGCCCGTATTGTAGGACAAAAGCGTGCTCGTGAGATTTGGTTTTTATGTAAGCAATATAAAGCAGATGAAGCACTACGAATGGGTCTAATAAATAAAGTTGTTCCTTTAGAGAACTTAGAAAAGGAAACGGTAGAGTGGTCACTAGAAATTTTACAAAAATCTCCCATGGCCCTTAGATGTTTAAAAGCAGCACTGAACGCTGATTGTGATGGACAAATGGGTTTACAGGAGTTGGCAGGAAATGCAACAATGCTTTACTATATGAGTGAAGAGGGACAAGAGGGACATCGTGCTTACTTAGAAAAACGCAAACCTAATTTTAATAAATTCAAAAAACGTCCGTAAGAATAAGAATAAGAAGAAGTAAGATGAAATATTGGATAGAAGCAATAAGACCAAAAACACTACCAGCAGCGATTGCACCAGTGATGTTAGGATCTGCTTTAGGAATAAAAGAACTAAATTTTTCCAATTCTCTTGCTATTGATTTGAGAGTTATTGCGATAATTACAATAACCGCTATTACCGCTTTACTCTTACAAATAACTACTAATCTAATAAATGATTACTACGATTGTAAGAGTGGAATTGATGGTGAAGATCGATTAGGTCCTAAACGTGTAACTCAAAGTGGATTGATTTCAGCAGAAAATGTAAAAAGAGGATTTCTTTTCACCATTTTATTATCGCTTTGTCTTGGAGTGATCTTAGTAATGAGAGGAGGAGTGCCGATTCTTATAGTAGGTATTTTATCGATAATATTTGCTTGGAGTTATACTGCTGGACCGATACCTCTCTCTCATATAGGACTTGGAGAATTGTTAGCACTTATTTTTTTTGGACCTGTAGCAATTTGTGGAACATACTTTTTGATAACTTTGAAATTTGATCCATTTATAATTTTTGTTGGACTAGGAGTGGGAGCGATCTCTTCCGCTATTATGGCCATAAACAATATTAGAGATTTCGAATCAGATTCAAAGAGAGGGAAAAAGACTTTAGCAGTTTTGTTAGGAGAGAGGGGAGGAAGGATATTACCAATATTTTTTGTGATCATATCGATTATCATTTTTATTAACTATTTTATTAACTATTTTATGTTTAAAAATAATATTTTTATTTTATGTTTATTGATTCTTGTGTTTTGGCCTTCTTTTTTTAGAGTTTGGAGAGGAATTTTGATTGATCCATTGGATAGAAAGTTTAACTATTATTTGGCGCAGACAGGGAAATATCTCCTATATTATTCGATTCTTTTTTCAATAGGTATTATAATTATATGAGTAAGATGAGTAAGATGAACGTAATGATTAAATTTGATTTACAATTTTATTATTTTCTTATCCCCTTAAAACAGGAAGTACTAATTGCCGGTAAGAAGGTAAGTACTAGGGAGGGAATTTATATAAAAATTGTAGATAGTGATGGTTATTTTGGGGTAGGAGAGTGTGCTCCGTTAATTGGAGTACATCAAGAGACGCTGGATGATTGTTTGTCGGCCCTAGAAGAGTTGAAAGAGGATTTTAGAGAATTAAAAATTGATCCCAAAAATTTTAATTTACAGGAGCGTTTTTTGGGATTGCTTAATAGCGATGATGATGATTGTAATGATGATTACGATGTAGATGATAGTGATGAAGATAACGACGATGAAAACAGTGAATCAGAATTACCAGTTTCTTTGATCTTTGCCCTCGAAGAGGCTTTACTACTTTGGTATTTAAATCGCTATCCAGCTGAACTTAAATCAGCATTTGAAAAATATTTAGATTTGCAAAATTTGCAAGAATGCAAATCAAAAGATGAGTACGAACGTAAAACATCTGTTCCAATATTTAAATTAATTTTGAAACCACCCGCGAATGAAAAAGCATATGAGAAAATTGTAAACGAATTAAAGGATATGTACATTCCGGCGATGAAGGTTAAGATAAATTCAAAAAGATCACTTTTAGAAAAACAACTATCTTTTATCAAAAAAATATATTTTGATAAGGATTTGAATGCAAATATAAAAATTGTTTTAGATTTGAATTTGGGATTTTTGGTTGAAGATTTAGATTATCTGATAAAATATATTGAACGAGAGAAAATTAAAATTGAATATTTTGAAGATGCCACTTCTTTTGATTTTATACCCAAAATAAGCAAATACAAAAATAGCATAAAGCTTGGATTGGATGAATTGCTCTTTGATTTTGTAGATGAGAATGAACATTTAAGAGTGAAGGATTTGCCGAGCAACGCTAGAGCAATTATCTTTAAACCAACTGTGGTTACCTTGTCTTCAATGTTTAAACTTGTAAAAGAGATGTATGGGGATAAGTGCCATTGCCAGCATAAGGAGAAAATACCGGAACACAATCAAAAAATAATACCGGTTTTAAGTTCAACTTACGATTCTTCTCTAACATTGATGGTGTATTCATTAATTTATAGCAATTGTTTTTGTTTTATAGATAAATTTCCTCAAGGATTGGGTACATTTGATTTTGTAGCAAGTAATACTGATCCAATGTCTGCGCATGCTGTGCAAATGAAATATGAAAGAGGGCGTTTATTGTTTGACCTATGTTTTAGAAGCATAGATAAATCGTTAATGGAATTGACCAGAATTAATATTTAAGGATCGATAAATATGAGCAATGCCATCCAAAGTTATGGCCAAGATGTTTTAAATGAAAATTATTTTAACTTGAGCAAGCTTTTTAAGTTAAATGGTGATTATATTGCAATTCTTAGAGGGGATAAGGGTAATAATAATAACAATAATAATAAAATGGAAATATCATTTTCAAAGTGGAGTACGGAGTTAGTAAAAATTTTAAATGAGCTTAATAAAAAACAAATCATTCCAACAAAGACAGATACAACGAAAAGATATTTATGTGGAATTTATAGTGATAATAATTGTGAAGCTCTGAATGCAATTTTAATTTTATGGAAATTAAATATTGTACCATTTTTTATTCCTAAAACATATCCAAAATCAAAAGTTATAGATGTATTAAAAAAATATTCTATAGAGCTATTAATTTCAGATACTGAATTTAATTTGAATAATAGCAATAGCAATGAAGAATTATCGAAAAGAGTTAAGGTTATCAGTACCGGAATGTTTCGATTTCGAACATCTAAACTAAATAATGTAAATAATGTAAATAATGAAATAGAAATAGAAATAGAAATAGAAATAGAAGAGATGAATATCCCTCTTGAAAATGAGGCATTTGTAATGTTTTCCGGCGGAGGTGGAAGTAGAGGTGGTGAAGGCCGAAAACCAGTGGTTCATACATTTAAAAGCATGTTAATGAGTGCGATCGGAACGATTAGATTTTATAAAATGGAAAAAGGAGATAGTTGCTTGCTTTCATTGCCGCTATATCATGTTGGTGGATTAATGATTTTTATTCGTTCAATATTAAATGGATGCAAATTAATTATTCCTACCAGAACATCAAATAGTACATTAGATCTAGAGAATGCGATTCACCAACATTCTCCTGATTTTATTTCGTTAGTAGCGACTCAATTTATTCGTTTGATAGTAATAGAGCGTTTAAGTTATCAATTTAGCAAAATGAAGGCAATAATAATTGGAGGAGGACCAACTCCCGGATGGCCAATAAAATTAGCAAAAGAAAAAAATTATCCTGTGAGCTTAACCTATGGTTCAACAGAGATGTGTTCGCAAGTAACCGCTACAAGTTGTATGACCGCAGATGATTTCTTACTAAATCACTCAAGTTGTCACTCAAATGGTCACTATTCAAGCAGCTTAATTTCAGCAGGAAAAGTTTTAGATTTTCGTCAACTAAAAGTTAACGAGGATAAAGAAATATACTTAAGAGGTGAAACATTATTTAAGGGATATCTAACAGAAGAGGGAGAAGTTACGGCCCCGGTTTCATTGTTAGATATAGATGTAGATGTAAAAGAGATAGAGTGGTTTGCTAGTGGTGATCTTGGATTCATTGATGAGAATGGAGAGTTGCATTTAATTGGCAGAAAGGATAACATATTTATATCGGGAGGGGAAAAGATAGATCCACAGGAGATAGAAAATCATATTAAAGAAATAACTTGGGTTGCGGATGCGATTGTAGTGTCGGTCCCTCATAAAGAGTTTGGAGAGGTTCCTTGGTGCTTTATAGAAAGTATAAAAAAGATTCCAATAAAGAAGGTTATTAATTTTTTAAAAGAAAGAATTCCATCATACATGATTCCTAAGGGAATAATTTTTTTAGAGGAAAATAATAACTTTAAGGAAATCAAATACGATCGAAAAGCATTGAAAGAATATGCAATGAAACTTTTTAACGATTTTAAGTAAGTAAGTAAGTAAATAAATAAAATAATAGATTAATTATAAAAAAGGTGAGGGGGAAATATATAATGTTGATAAAAATTATTTTAATTATCTTGGCAGTTTTGTTAGTGATTGTGTTGGTGATCTTTAGTTATTTTGCATCTAAAGAGGATTCTTTAATATCTACTGCAAAAAAATTTTTTAAAAAATATGATCAAGAAAAATTAGATCGTAGTAATGAAAAATCAGTTCTACAAAAACTAGTTAAAAATAATAATGATGACAGTGATAATAAAAATAATAACAGTTAAAAAAAGTCGGCCGGCACTTTCGGTTTAATATGAAGAGAATAAAAAATATATTGATTTTCAGTACACATCTTTTTTTAGTAGCATCTATGATTTCTTTGATTTTTGGCACTTATTATATTTTAAAAAATAAATACAGACATACGTCTCTAGTTGCCTATTCATCAGAGCCGATAACATCTAATGCGAAAAAAATTAAAAATATCAATGTTCTATCTCTTGATGGTGGAGGCATGAGAGGGTACATGCAGCTACTCATACTACAAGAAATTGAAAAAAGATGTAAAAAAAACTTAACTGAGACATTTGATTATTTCATAGGAACATCCATCGGAGGATTAAATAGTGTATTCATTTCAGAGTTTGTAAATGTTGATGTTGCGATAGAATTTATGGAAAAAGATGCAGCGAAGATGTTTACTAAAAGTGGTGCTTTTAATTTCTTATCAGAAAATATGTATAGTAATGTTGGCCTAAAAAAAATTCTTGAAGAGAAATTAGGATCAAAAAAATTAAAAGATTCAAATAAAAAGTTATTGATTATGACATCTAATGATCTTGCTAAACCCAAGGACCCCAAATTATTACTTACTAGTTGGGGAAGTGGTTGTGATTTAAATTTGAGCGATGCTGTACTTTCAACCACCGCATGTCCAATGATCTTTCCTCCGTATAGAGTGAATATTGATGGTACCGAACATACATTAAAAGATGGCACTCTTATTGCCAATGATCCATCATACTTTGGTTACAAAGAAATTTTAAAACATTTGAAGGATACTTTTTCCAATAATAGTGAGAATGATTTTAAGATTAAATTATTGTCTATAGGGACAGGATTATTTTCTAAAGGGAAAAAAGATATATCCGTAGCAAATATTATTGATTTAATTCTTAAATTAAAAATCAATGAAGCAAAAACTCTCATCGCTTTAGCATTTATGGATAATAGCTGTTTGCTTTCAACATTTAGAAGTATTTCAGATGGCGAATTAGTGAGAGAAGATATGGAGAAAAAATCTAAAGGGAGTATCTATTGGCGGTTAGATCCAGATCTAGATGAAATGATTATGATGGATGATTATAGCAAAAAAAATATGTTAAAAATGAAAAACCTTGTGCAAAAATTTATCATTGCAAATGATAAATTGCTTGACGATATTTGTATCAACCTGTTGCAAGTCTCTATTTAGTACTTTGGCACTTTTACTTTTATGGCCCAAGGAGGGTGGGATTTTTTATATACGTGAGATGAATTGTGAAAAGCTTATGTGATAATCAAAAAAATCTGCTTCGACAACAGAATCACTCAAATCATCCAAATATACCAAATGATTGCGAACAGAAAAACCGCGTGGAAGTTTTAATCTTTTATTTTTTTCTTTTACTTCTGTCAAAATATCGCTACCTATTTTAGGGGAAGATTTAATTTCAACTGCATGAAGAATGCCTCTTTTGCATTGTATGAGGCAATCGATTTGGACTCCTGGGCGAAGTTTCGTTCCTGTTTGAAAGTAAGGCCCTAATTGAACAATTTCGGATGATGGAATTTTAAGAATATCTACCAATATAGAAATATTGTTTAGAATAAGTGTTTCAATTTGAATTCCAACAAGTGTGGGCCAATTCAAAAAATCAAGAGAATCATTTAACTTGAGAGGTTTTTTTTCTAAACGCTTTTTTCTGCTTTCAATATATTTCAAATAAAATCTGGTATAATTATCAGAGATTCTTACCATGCTTAATCGTGATTCATTTCCACTAAGATTCCAGGTGTACTCTCTACGAATAAAACCTCCTAACTCTAGAGAAGATAGGTAATAAGATATATCTCCATTTAGTGTTCGCTTTAATTTTTTTGCCAAATCACTTGGAGAGAGTGGAGCATCTTTTAGCGATACTAAAATATCTTTATAGATTTGATTAACTGAACCAAATATCTCAGAAAAAATTCGATCGAATTCAAAAAATAGAAATCCAGAGGGCCTAAAGCAGTGGTTGACAATATTGGCTTCTGCAGTTTGAAAATGCTTCATCTCCTCTAAATATTTCGGAACTCCTCCGGTAACAGAGAGAATTTTGGCCAAATCAATGTGGTTTAATTTGTGTCCTCTTAATCGAAGTAATTCAGCAGATTCGGCCAAAGATAATTCTTTTAGATTAATTTCTAAAGATACCCTTCCTGCAAATCCAGTAGATGTAAGAATGTTTTTTTGTATCCAGCTGGAGACTGAACCACATAAGATTAAAATGATATTTGTATTTTGTGATAATTCTGTATCCCAAGCTTGTTTAAGTTTTCCTGCAAAATCTGCATCTTTGCAACCCATCCATGAAATCTCATCTAAAAAAATCACCATCTTTTTTTTTGATGAAAGCACTAAGTGATTTAAGTAAGAGAATGCTTGAGACCAATCTGAAAATTCAATTGGTTTAATTTTTAAAAATTTAAAAAGAGTTTGCGAAAAATTATTCAATTGATCTTTATTGGACAATCGAGGTCTAGGTGCCAGTCCTTGAAATTCGAAGAGAGCAAGTTTATTTATTTCCGAAAAATGTTTTACTAGAGTACTTTTTCCAATTCGACGCCGCCCTAATATGGTGATTAGAGATGAACTTTTATTTCGAATTTGATCACTTAGTAACTCCAGTTCATTCAATCTACCTACAAATTTCATTCTAAGTGTACCTCATGTTTGATAAGAATATGTAATTTGCTACAGTCATCTATATAATAGTAAGAGTAGTAAATATTAATTAATAGAGAGTATACTACCTAAATTACATTCCTCTGTAAAACATAAAATGTTATTTAATAGCGGGTTGACATTTCTATGGTAATCCTAATCTACCATATTTATTTGAACACTTCTTTACTTGGACTTTTGTTATAATCTTTCAATCAGTATTTGATTTAGTTACGGTGATAGAACTATTCTGATTAGGAATTGTTAAATATAACGGTAAAAAAAAGTCGGCCGGCACTTTCTACTTTCTTTCTACTTTCTAGGCAAGAAGTTCAGTCGCTAAGATTATTCTAGAGAAATAGTTTCGTTTTGATAGTTCAATTGTGGGAGGAGATTTTGTTATCAAAACTGCCTCAACTGTTTTTTTAAATTCTTGTATTAAAATTTGCCTTTTTCTTTCTACATCCTTGATAACATCTATTCCTATTGGAGTGGAGGTGTATTTTATTTCACATAATGTGATTACTTTATCTGCACGATCAAATAGAAGATCAATTTGTAATCCATTTTTAGCTTCTTTTGTTTTGTTTTTTGTTCTAAAATATGGCCCAAACTTGTATTTAACTGCTGCAAAATTCAAAATAGAGGCAATTTCATTTGCGTGATTCAAGCAAAGACATTCAAAGGACTTTCCAAGCCAGCTTAAATATTTAGGAGAATTGGTTAACTCTAAAAAAAATCTATCTCTTCGTTGTAAAATATAAGTGCGATTTGGTTTTATAAAAGCAAAATAAAAGCTTAGATAATTGTCATATAAAATATAACGAATTTCTTTAGAGTTTTCTTCTCTAAAAAATGGTCTTTGAGATAAAATAAAATTTGCTGCCTCTAAATCATCCAATAATTTTGTTAATTGTCCACCATCACTAACTTTTGCAGTACTGGCGATATCTTTTCTTAGTATTCCATAGGGATGAGTGGCCAGACATTCAATGATTTGTTGGTATTCTTTATTCCGTCCAAAATGAGATAAAAAGATTTTTGCATATTCTTCAAAGATTATTCCAGTAGATTTAAATGCTAATTCTTCCATTGCCAAATAAAGAGAGGAATATAATTTGGTGTACTCTATATATCTGGGAATTCCTCCTAAACATAAATATGTTTCAATAATTTCTTCTGAAGACTTATGTGGGAGCATTTTTTTGATTTCTTGAAGTTTCAACGGATGCAAATGGATTGTTAGATCACAACGTCCATATAAAGACTTTGAATGGACAACTTTGTCCTTCATAAAAGAAGCGATCGAACCACAAAGAATAAGAGTCACCTGTTTTTTTAATAGATACTGATCCCAAATCATTTTTAAATCAGAGACAAGCTGATTTCGATAATTTGCCATCCATTGAAATTCATCAAAAAAGATCACATCACCTTTTTTAACAACCTTCGCTAATTCCCTTAGAGCGCTTCTCCAATTGACTATTTTATTTTTATCGATAGAGTGATTAGGCCAGGTAATTTGTAATTGTTCGATAAAGTTTGCAAGTTGCTCGCGAGAACTTTGTTCTTCCAAACCTTCAAATTGTGCTAAAAATTTATTTTTAAATACTTCTTGAACAAGAGTTGTTTTTCCAACTCGACGTCTGCCATATATAATTATCAACGAGGATTTTCCTTTTTTGGACATCTGTAGATCAGTTGTATTTTTCAAAAGCTTAATTTCATGCTCGCGACCCCAAAAGGACATATTTTCTCCTGATTTAAAAAAATAAAGATATTTAGGTTAATTTTATATGATTTTTCTCCTGAATCATATAAAATAGTATATACAGGAGAAATATTTTTATAAAAAAGTGTCGAGCGGCACTTTTTTTTTGCTTCTTTTTTTGTTTTCTTTAGGCGATTTTATTGCTAGTAGATACGTCTATCATAGGTCATAATATGCATGATAGGCGTAATTACTAGATAAAAAATGGTGAAAAAGAGGAATACTTTTTTTTCTTTTTTGGGTTCTTCCCAATAGGATTTTTTGAAGGAGGGACGCTACTATTGCTACTATTTAGATTTAATCGATGTACAAGAAGGGTTCATAACTGTTATTTGACAACTTACTCATAATAGTCCAAACTTATCCATTATGGATAAGTTATTAACAATACTCGAAGCAGCAGAATTGCTTGGCGTTTCAAGATCCACTCTTCGTAGATGGGAAAGAGATAATGTTCTTCTTCCAGACGAACGAACTAGCGGTAATCAAAGACGATATAGATTGTCTTCTATACGCCCAGAAATGTGCCATTCTAATTCTAAAAATTCTAAGAAAAAAACTATTGCATATGCGAGAGTGTCTTCTCATGATCAAAAAGAAGATTTACAGAGGCAGAAAAAACTTTTGGAATTATTTTGTGCCTCTAATGGTTGGAAATTTGAATTGATCTCTGATCTTGGTTCAGGAATGAACTATTATAAAAAAGGTCTAAAAAATCTTATTAATTCTATTTTGGAAGACAAAGTTGAGCGATTAGTTCTCACTCATAAAGATCGATTACTAAGATTTGGAGCTGAATTAATTTTTTCTATTTGTGAAATAAGAGGTGTAGAGATATTGATTATTAACAAAGGAGAGGATACAACTTTTGAAGAAGATTTAGCAAAAGATGTTTTAGAAATAATTACAGTCTTTTCTGCAAGATTATATGGTTCGAGAGGTAAGAAAAATAAAAAGTTAATTGAAAACATGAAGAAAGTGGCAGAGAATGCAAATCGCACATAAGATAGAACTTAAAGCAAACAATAAACAAAAAACATATTTTGCCAAAGCATGTGGAGTGTCTCGCTTTACATATAATTGGGCCCTTGCTGAATGGAATAAACAATATCTTGAAGGTGATAAACCTTCAGGAATGAAATTAAAAAAACAATTTAATGAAATAAAAAAAGAAAAGTTTCCTTGGGTTTATGATGTTACAAAGTACGCTGCTCAACAACCGTTTATTGATCTTCAAAATGGATTTAATAGATTCTGGGCCAAGAATGGAAATCATCCGCAATTTAAGAAAAAAAATAAATCCCGAGATAGTTTTTACATTGGTGGTGATCAAACAAATATTAATCTTAAAAAAATTCATATTCCAAATTTAGGTAAAGTAAACTTAAAAGAAGATCTAAGGTTTAAAGGTAAAATAAATTCAGTAGTCATCTCTAGAACTGCTGATCACTGGTTTGCGTCTATACAAATAGAACTAACAAAAGAGGATCATCTAGTTCAAATTCAGAAACAAAAGCAAAAACAATCCACTGATACCAACACGAGCGCGAATGTTGTTGTTGACAAGAATATTGATCGCATAGTTGGAATTGATTTAGGTATCAACAAAATGGCAACAACTTCCGATGGACATGCATTTGCAGCACCAATGCCTCTAAAAAAACAATTACGAAAATTAAAAAGGCAACAGAAAAAATTAGCAAAAAAAATAGTAATTGCTAAGAAAGAGAAACGTGATTTAAAAAGTGCTAGAAATTTTCAAAAACAAAAAAAAGTAGTTCAAAGAATTCATTATAAAATTTCAAATATAAGAAAAGATACTCTACACAAGTTGACTTCAGTTCTCACTGATACCTACAACGAAATTGCTATAGAAGATTTGAATGTGAAAGGCATGGTTAAAAACCACAATCTTGCTCGAAGTATTCAAGACGTTGGGTTTGGTGAATTTAGAAGACAGCTAACATACAAAACTGCTTGGAAAGAAAAGAATCTGGTATTAGTGGATCGTTTCTATCCTAGCTCTAAAACTTGCAGTTTTTGTGGTTCACATAAGGCCGAATTAACTCTTGCTGACAGAGTTTTTGTTTGTGAATGTGGTAGTAGTTTAGATAGGGATTTAAATGCTTCCCTTAATTTGAAACAAAAAATAGGGAGAGTTCCTCCCGAATTTACGCCTGTGGAGATAACGGCCCTGCAAAAATTGGTTCATCCGATTTTTGTATCCAGTATCGTGACCACTTCTCGTGGTCGGACCACTTCCTGTGGTCAAGAATCAGGAAGCAAACGCCAAATAGTATCGTTGGATAAGTTTGGGTAGGTTTTGTCGAACGGTTCGAAGTCCTCTCAAGACATTGGTGTCACTGTCAGCATTGTTAATAAAAAAACGATTGCTATAATCACATAGAATAACTTTTATTCTTCCATTACTTTTAAATTTATCCCAGGCATCTTTGAAAGTGCCAAGAAAACCACTCTTTTGTTTTGCTATTCACTGAATTTCATCAAGAATTACCAGCAAATTTTTATTTTTATTCCGTGTAGATATTTGTTCAAAAATCATTTTCCATGAAAGATCTTGTGAACGCACTATTGAAATTAATAGAGCATTAACAAAAGATCTATGTTTATCTTGTTTGAGATAAATGTAGATCTTTTTTATGATTATTGAAATTTTTTGTAAATTGGAAGAAGAATCGGATACGTATTCTTGTCTTGCTGACCACATTGTTATTATTGTTATTTGCGAATGGTGTAATTTTTTGTCAGATCAATTTAATCAGGAAATTCAGCACAGATGATAAAATTATTTTGATCAAGAATTAAAAAAAATTATTGATTACATGTCATTTATATGAGTCGGCCGGCACTGTCCTGGCAATTGTATAGTGCTTTATCACTCAAGGCAAGGCCAAGTCTTTACAAAAGCGCCAGAATGGTAGGATTGTGCATTTATTATCAATTTCAACATGCCTAGTTCCTAAATGGACTTGATAAAATTTTGGAATTGGGGTTCTTGTTTTAAAATAATCGATATGACTTGATAGATTTCGTTCGCCAGTCTTGCATTCAACGGCAAACAAAGGTTTTTTATTCTTAATTACAACAAAATCTATTTCCCTCTTATCTGTATCTCTCAAAAAACGCAATTCCATTTTTTCACCTTCGCTATCTTCAAGAAAATGACAGTACTTTAAAAGATGGCCGGCGACCATATTTTCAAAGCGCAATCCTTTATCCTCAATTGTACTCCAATCCCACAAATAAAGTTTTTGTTCTTTCTTTACCGCTCGAATTTTTGGCGCTCCATAAGGAGAAATGCGATAAGAATAATAGATGTTATCTAGAATCTGTACCCAATTTTTTACAGTAGCATGATGTGCATCTAGATCACCTGAAAGATTTTTTATTGAAAGAGGAGATCCTACACGCGAAGGAAGAGCATCTACTAATAGCTCAATTGAGTTTATTTCCTTTACTCTCTCTAAGTCTCTAACATCATCATTAACAATTCTATACGAACGCTCATTTTGCCACAATTTCAAATTGCGTTCAGAACCATTAAAAAATGGTTCAGGAAAGCCCCCCATTTTTAGTAGGGTTTCGGTGGTATTTTTATCGTGAAGTGTATTGTTTAAAATATTAGTAGACAACAGTTCGCCCAAGGTAAGAGGATGAAGTCTTAGATATCGATAGCGACCAAGTAACGAATCCCCTCCTCTGCGATAGTGATCTAATCTTGCTGATCCAGTAATTAAAAATTTATATCTATTTTTTTTTGTATCATAAAAACCTTTCAACAGTGAACGCCAATTTTTGAATTTATGGATTTCATCGAAACATAAAACTTTTTGATCTAATGGTAATTCTGCCTTTTTAATTTTTGCTCGCGAATGTACATCATCCCAATTTAAGTAAGCTAAACTTTCAATAGTAGGATTTTCTAAAAATTGCAAACACAAAGTTGTTTTACCAACTTGTCGGGGACCGCCTACGAAAACCATTCGGTTTGATAGAAATTCTTTTACAAGAGGATGTAAATATCTGTTATGTGTTTTGTTCATCTTTTGGATTTTTAAATTAAACTTAATTACTCCTAACTGTAATTTACCGTGATGAGTGGATGATTGTCAACTATCAAATGCTCATGAGTATTTGATATAGCGATAACATATACTCAGCGAAGTAATATGAAAAGTACTATAAAATGATTTTGATCAATAATTTAGAAAAAATTATTGATCAAAAATGACAGCAAAAATAGTCGGCCGGCACCTTCCTCCCAACTTCTATATACAAATACAAAATGTTTTAGTTCAGTTTTGTTTTATGTATTTTATAGATTTATCAAAAACATTTATCAAAAACATTTATCAAAAACAATTGCCAATATTTTAGAATATGGACAAACGTTCTCCAAGTATAATTCTAATCACACTAGTAGATGATAAAATTGGTTTGATCAAGAATTTAAAAAAAATTATTAATAGAAAATGAAAACAAAAAAAAGTCGGCCGGCACTTTTTTCTGCTCTTTTTTCTGCTTTTTCTTGGCGGATAGAGAATTTTTCATGTTAACATAATGGTATTATATTTTATATATGTGTATTAATTTTTATTACTGTACTGGATGAGTGGGATTAATATTTTTTATTAATATGCTCTATGTAGCTACCACTTGGAGTATGGCACCCAGGGAGTGGGAAATTTATGAAAAATTTTCAGAGAATATTTTTTGTTTTTGCTTTAGCTTTTGTTTTTGTAAATATTTTTTCAATTAAAATTTTATCAGTATCAGCTCAAGAAAGAGGGTCTTTAGAAACAGCGAATGTGCAAATTCCTCAAGAGTCAGATGTACCACCAAACTTACATAAGGAAGTTGTTTATCTAGCATCAGTGTTTGTAAAGATGTATCAGAATTTTAATGCTTTACCGGCAAAAAAAAATGAGAATGGAAAGAAAGAGAAATCTAAAGAGGACTATAATAATGATTTTTTTAAATATACCGAGGAGAATTTCGATTCGGAAACAGCTAATTTGAAGATTGTTTTTTCTGATAGATTTAAAGATCTTTTAAAAGTTTATTTCAAGAAAATCCCTCGAGTAAAAGATGCAGCGTCGTTGTATAGGGGAATCAAGGAGGTTATGGGATGGTTGAATGCATATGATCCGATTAATAATTACTCAGTAGCACCAGGAAATTTTTGTTTTGAAAACAGGGATTGTTTTGGAAAATATGACAAATGCATGTTAGAAGTTGAAGGTGGTGGTGGTAAACAAAACGGTCTAGAGCTTAATATGGCCTGTAAAAAAGCTGTTGATTGCAAGAGTAACTTTTGTGATCCTTCTGGATATTGTTCTGAATACAAAATTTGTGTTCGTGCTTTAGAGAAATATCAACCATGTGATCCAGATGATGTTCGTTTAAGTTTTTGTGGTAGTACAAATGAAGGGTTTAGATGTGTACCGATACATGATTACACTAGATCAAAATACTCAAACATGTTATCGAATTTTAATAATATACCTGCAGATTTGCTTTGTAAGTTAAATGGTGTTGAATGTTCTGACGGCAAAGAATGTTGCGATAACGTTTGTGAAATAGGTAAATCGAACAAGAAAGTGTGCAAGAGTAAGTATGTTTGTTCAGATTGTGTGGAAGCAGGAGTGAAATATAGAGGAAAACAAGAGTGTTGTCCAAATCTTTACAAGGATGAGGATAATAAAAAATGTATTCCTGATGACCCTGAACTTATAAAAACACTTACCCCGCCAGTGACTAAGTCTAGTAAAAAAGAATATACCCCAGTTGTTAAAATTTTAAAGAAGATTTTTAATTTGCTTATAATAGATACATCTTATGCCTTGGAGTTTGATAGGAAGAGAGGCGATGATATGTTTTGTCCTGCAACTGAGGATAAACCATCTGACGGAAAACCTCTAAGTTTAGATCTTCAGAAAAGGTATATAGATATAAAAAATGATGCATTTAATGCCGCTAACGCTTTTAATGTGCTTAATATAACTGATCCAGTAGATAATTTTGTTCTTGGATATATATTTATAAATAAGAATATGGATTATCCAAAACTTTCGAGTGAGAATATTCCACGTCTTAAGGATGAATCAGTATTTAAAATTAGCACACGACAGAGGGCACTCGCAGAGTTTCTTGATTTTTCTCTTCTAACAATCGAGAGATTAAGTGTTGTTTTGAAAGAAATATTTCACCTTAGTTTCTTAGCATGTCACTGTAGTGGAGACGATAAAAGATTATGTAGACAAACTGCTTGGTCGCAGATTATGGCGAACTATACTTTACGTATGATTCTTGAAATGAAAAATAGTGCTTATGATTTGGCGTTTAGTACAATTCCCGAAGATCAAATGGAAAGTTCTTTTTATGATATGAATGTTATTTTGGATGAGATTGAAAAAGAGGTGAAAGATTCTTGTCAAATTGAGGCATTCAATTCAGAAAATAAAAAATTTCAAAAGTACAGCACAACCTGCAATGGTAATACTACGGTCACTACAACGTATAAATATAAAATTGATGAATTAACCAAAAATGCGAGAAACCTCTTTAAATTTTACGTTGAAGCTATGAACAGGTTGAACAAATATAGAATCAAACCAAGAGATATTGATACTGCTACTGCCCCAATTCCTGGATCGCCTTATCCTACTCCTCTTGTTGTTGGTAGTCCGATTATGCAAACAATTAAAACAAATATTGAAACTGCTTATAAAAATGCTGTCCTATACACCAAGGATGCAACTACTCAAATGCCTATGAACAATGTAACTGTTCCTATTGGTTCTCCCAATGATTGGATAGGAGTTTCCTCTGGGAAAATAGCTTCTGAATTAAGTGATGTTGAAGATAAGTTTTATACGGAGAAAAAAGTTAAATATAAATTAAGATACTATCACTGGAACAACAGAGTATTTGGAGGAAAACCTGCAGATAAGGGTTTCGATACTTATGTACCAACTGCGGTAGCAACTGCTTTTGATGTTTTTGCAAAAACAGACGGAGATCCAGAATGGGTTAAAAAAACTTATCTAGAAAAATGGAAAGATGCTTATCCAACATATTCTCCTGCTGAAAACGCATCAAACACTTTAACTGTTAAGAGAACGAAGAATAATTGGAAGCAAGTTTTAGAGGATAATGGATATACATCACTTTCGAAACTTATGAATGAAATACTTTCAAAAAATGAGATTCCTTTTAAAGATGGAAAACCTTCCTTGGATAATCTTCTTTGTTGGCAACTGGTATCGAAATCTACAGATGGAGAAGGTAATGGCAGTTACATAGAAAACATTCCAAAAGACGAATATGATACGAGAGCTTTTCTTCATAGAACTTTTGACAGTAGTTGTTGGTTACCAAAGAATAAGTTCATATGTGAAAATTGTGGAGACAATAGTGATTTTGCCTGCTCTTGCATAGGAATGATGAAAAATTGCGAGACGTATAAAGCATATTGGTCTTTGGATATCGCAGATCCTGTTGATGCTCATGGTGGGAGTAGTTATAGTCACAGTGATTGCCAATGTGATACAAAGGTTGTGTACGGTCACATGAGAACGTATAAAGCATGTTTTGCCAAAGAATTTTTATGTGGGAATAAGGGAGTGCCATTAGCTTTCTGTGTGAATCATCAGATAAAAATTGATGGGAGTTATTTGGTAAACGCTCCGATACCAGCAGTACTTGTTGATCCATTTAAAGGAGATCCACAAATGACCTTTGCTGAAGCAAATGAAAAAGCTTTTTCTTGGGTTGTTGATAAAAATAATGGTGGATCGTATGATTCTCAGAATAGATCATATCACGCCATCAATTGCATAGATGGTAGATACGAACTTCAAGCACCAGTTGATTTTACTCCGGATTACACTCCCGACACTGTTGGTGTCAATACACAACCACCACCAAAGGTTATTCGATTCGATATTCAGCAAAATAAAAGGAGTATAGTTCCTGATATTATTCCTCAATATAGTCGAATTTCTACAACCTCAGCAGTGGCCAGAAGGCATTTTGGTGAAAATTACTATAAATTTTTAAAAGCGAGAGTTAGTATAGCTCAACTTCCTCTGGAAATAGAATATAATTATAGTAGTGTTTACGATGCTCATTACTTAGCACCATACAAGAATGATGATGGTCATTTTCCTTTGAATTCTTTGAGTAAATATTATGATACTTTTATAACTCTTACTAATAATCCTGCTCCTCTCGCAACAGCGTTGGTGGGAGTACAGAGCTCATTAAAGGAATATAATAAAATAATTGAAGATGCGATCAAAGAAAGGGGAAAAGATAACGTTCAATTGGGAGTAAGAAACAATACAAACTTACTACAAGAGGATAATCAAACAATTTACTCTCCGGGCGAGAAGCAGAATAAAAAAGATGGGCCGTCTATGGTTAAAGGAGGTGCTAATACCACACTACAATTTGGACAAGATGGAACTACGGATGGATCTTCGGGTGGGGTTAGCTCAGATAGTAATTCTAGTAAATCATCTACGAAGGCTTCTGCGATAAGTAGTTCTAAAAAAGCTGGGCAATCATTTTTGAAAAGAAGTCTAGCATTGGCGAATGCTAGGCAAGCTAGATATGAAAAATTAGTAAATGCCATTGGAAAGACGGAAAGA
Organism: Oligoflexia bacterium; assembly: GCA_015232355.1. Lineage (GTDB taxonomy): Bacteria > Bdellovibrionota > Bacteriovoracia > Bacteriovoracales > Bacteriovoracaceae > JADFZW01. The sequence goes on along the minus strand of JADFZW010000013.1, from coordinate 102,206 downwards.
GGCAAGCAAATTTTAAAAATGGAAAAAGCATTAAACGGAACATATCGAGATATTGCTAGCAAAAAAGGTGGTAATATTGGTCGTAGTAGTCTGTCTAGTGGAAGTTCATCTTCATCATCGGATTCATCTAGTTCTTCAGGTGATATGAGTAGTGGATCAGTCTCCTCTGGAGAGGGTAGAAGTGGATTTTCATCTTCATCAGGCAGTGGTTATGGCGGTAGCAGTGGAAACTATGGAGGTGGTGGTAGTTACGGAGGTGGCCCTGGAAATAGTCGTGGTGCGCTTTCTTCTCAGGAGCAGAAGCAAGTTTTGGATAATATTGAAAAGAGCAAGGGGAGCATTGTTGATAGTGATGATGATACTATATTCAAAAAAATCTCAAATGCTTATGTTAGATCACTTAAAAAATTGATTGAAAAAAAGAATGACTAAAAATTATGATTAACTACAAAGATCTTTCAGATATAAAAATCATAAAATTTTTTTTAGTAGTTGGGTTGGTGATAATCTTTGCACATAGAATGTATTGGAATCGAGGAGGTTTTTCACCTGAACATGGAATTTTTGGAGCTCTTTCATCCTGGCTCCTAGCGATTGCTCCGGTGATATCGATTTTGCCTGGATTACTTTTAAGCACTCAATTGAATAATTATTTTGTTGGTAATCGTATTTATGGTTTTCCTTTTGCTGAAGTACTAAAGGTGAGTATTATTTTATTTTTTGTAGGGTCTATTAGATCATTTGCAAAAGTTAGTGATACAGATTATTTTTTTTCATGGTCGATATTGCATTTTGTAGGGTTATCCTATGTTGTGATAGTACTATGTTCTTATGTCTCTATTTATTTCTTAATAATATTATCATTGTTGATTTTTATTTTTACTAATCCACTATACGTTTATTATGCAGGATGGATGTCTTTGGTTAGTCCAGGAGCGATGCCATTATTTTTAAAAGATAATTGGATTTTGCTTTGGGTTTTGATTGTAGAATTATTTTTTGGAGGGATATTTACTTGGTGGATTGTTAATTTTAAAAAAATTTCTAAAAAGATTAAATTTTTCTTTGTATCACTATTATGGTTGATTTTATGCTTTTGTGGATATCAGATTGGTTACAAAATATATCACGATAATTACTTTGCATATCATATTTTTACTTTATCTAAGGGAATCTTTTTTAAGGCAGAAGTTAAACATAGTTATTCATTGTTTCCTTGGTTTACTGCTATATCTTTTGGTTTTGTGTTGGGACATTTGTATTTAACTATCAAAAACAGAGTGGATTTTTATATCTTATCCCTACTGCTGTTTTCTTTATTATCACTATTTTTGTCATCAAGCTTTGTTAGCATCCTTAGTGATAATGGCATTTTGATGATTTCGCAAATACAAAGAGAGGTGATATTGTCTTGTTTTGTGTTTTTAATATTATTTGTTCTTGCTAGTTTTGTTCCTATAATTGTACTAAAAAGGTTTCCATTGCTTGACAAAATAGTTGATGTTTATGGCAATGGAATTTTTGTTATTTATATTTTAATGCCAATTACGATTATTCCGATAATGAATCTTTTGTCGAAAATAAATTTTGTAAAGAACTCTTCAGCGGTATCAATTATAATTTTTTGTATTTTAGCATATGTTCTGTCATATATTTTCTCACGTTTAAAAGAAAATCAGATAATGTTCAATTTTTCTAAGAAGACAAATTTATACTAATACTTCATCAATTATTACTTTCTTGCGTATAAAAAAAAAGAGAGATATCATAATGATTATTATCAACAGAGAGAAAATCTAAGGATGGAGTAATCTTTGACAATTTATTATCATCAAAATGATATTTGTATAACTGCAATGGGATGCGTGCTTCCTGGTTCAGCAAATGTGCAGGAATATTGGAATAATTTACTAGAAGCTAAATCTCAAATATCTTCGATAACAAAAGATCGTTTGGATACAGACATCTACTATCATGCCGGTGCTCCTAAAATTGATAAAATATCCTCTCGCAATTCTGGAGTTATCGACAAATCTATTTTTGAAAATATTAGACGCTTACTTGATTTGGATGAGAGTTATAACAATGCTCAGCTTTTATCGCTTTCAGCATTTGATCAAGCATATAAAATGCTGTGTGAATGTGAAAGTGGGAGTGGAAGAAATGGGGATAAGTTAGAAAAATATAAGTGTGGTTTTGCATTTGCGATGATGACTCCAGACTGTGATTTGTATGATTTTGTGATTGCACGAAAAGAGATAGTAGAAAAATTTGAAACACTACAAATTGATAGTGATCATAAGAAAAGATTGATATCAAAATTAGATGATTATCTTAAGAGATATAGCAGTAGACGACCATTTCATAGCAATGCTGTTTATGGAACATCCCTTTTTGAAAAAATTAAGAAGAGATATAATTTGAGTGGTGATGATGAGGGAATGTTGATCAACGCTGCTTGTGCTGGATCTTTGGCGGCCCTAAATGTAGCGATGATGAAATTGCATAATGATAATCTAGATATTGTCTTTACTGGAGGTATTAATAGTGATTTAAGTGCAACTTTGTTTATACTCTTTTCTCAGATGCAAATACTAGCACCGATACAATCTTGGCCATTTGATTTTAATTCGAAGGGAGTAACAGTTGGTGAGGGTGCAGTGGTGTTTGCTTTACAGAAGGTGAAGCGAGCATTAGATGATGGGCATCCAATTTTAGCAGTTATAAAAGGAATTGGTTTCTCTAATAATGGATCAAAAAGTAGTTTATTTTCTGTTAGCAAAGAACAATTGATTTATGCATATGAGTCGGCATATGCTTCGCTTGATAGTAATCGCATTGATTATCTAGAGGCACATGCTACAGGAACACATCAAGGTGATAGTGCAGAACTTGAATCTATTAATCAATTTTGGAATAATGTTCCTGTTGTTGCCGGATCTCTGAAGGGACTTATTGGTCATACTCAGGGAGCAGCAGGTGCGGCCAGTTTATTAAAGTGTCTCTTGATGATCAAACACAGAATAATTCCTCCCTCAAAATATTTACAAAAAATAGTTGCTGAAAATAAAAATGTTTTTATAAATACTGATCCAATAAGTTTGGATAATGAAAAAATACTTCGCATGGGGATCTCATCGTTTGGTTTTGGAGGGAGTAATTTTCATTTGGTGATTGAAGAATTTGATAAAAATTTTTGTTTTATAGATAAAGATAAAACGCCAGTATCATCATCACTAATAACAGCAGCAGCAGAGAACACAAGACCAGCAAAAACTCTACCTATAATATTAAGTAGTGCTTATCAGACATTTGAGGAGTGTAGTAAATTTGATTTTGTTAAAAATTTTAAACTTTCACAAAATGAAGTTGCTCAAATAGATTTGGTTCAGTTGTATGCTATTTTGAGTACTGATCTGGCCATAAAGAAATTGGGTGATTTTTTTAACTTTATTGATAAAAGGAGAGTGGGTGTAATCTATGCTGGAGTGGTGGGAAGTGAACTTTATTATCGTAATGCCGTAGGGGCCAAGCTTTTAGAAATTGTAGATTTATTTAAAGATGAAGGGAATGATATTGTCAGCAAAGTATATGAAGTTCGACAAACATATCCATTTATAGTTCCTGACTTTGGTGTTTGGGCCTTAAGTAACGTAGTGGCAGGAAGAATTTGTCAGAGATATAATTTTAGTGGAAAAAGTTACCAGGTGGATGGTGGTCTTGATAGCATTCGTTTAGGAATGAAGATTGCAGAATGGGAATTACAAAATAAGTTGGATGTGGTGATTGTAATACATACTAATTTTGAAGAGGAGCAGATACCCTGTCCATCGTCAAAGGTGATTCGACTTAATCCAAAAGGGATCACAACTCAGATAATATCGAGTAAGAATTTTGCTAAAAAGAATGCTTTAAGATACGAGGGTGCTGATTCAATTGATTTGCTTGATTTTTCTAAAGTGTGTTTTATTTTTACCACTCAAAATGCTGCTGTTCCAAAAATGTTTTTAGAGCAGTTTGAAAATAATCAGAGTATTCAAAAATATTTTGAAGACGCAAATGATTTTTGTAAGAGGAAATATGGGTTACCAAATATTTCAAATTATATAACTAATCCGAATGGAATTTCAGAGGAGGATTTGTTTCAAATTAAAAATCCTGCTCTATTTACGGTGGCAGTGGCGATTGCTAATTCACTAATTGAAAGAGGAGTGTTACCTCGAGTATTGCTGGCCCATAGTTTTGGGATCTATCCACTGTTGGTAGTGGCAGGGGTATTAAAGTTTGAAGATACGCTTGATATGGTAGTGATGCGAGATCGTCTTTCTCCGGCGCCAGGAACTCTTGGAACGATGATAGCAGTGTCGTCTATAGAGGATGTCAGGGGAATTTTGCCAGAGGATTATTATTATGTAAGCAATATTAATTCTTATGAACAGACAACTATTACTGTTCCTCCTCAATTTGTTAATCAAGTAGTGCAATTATTAAAAGATAATCAAAAATATTATAATATATTAAGAAATGTTCCCCAACCATATCATTCACCATTGATGAGGCCAGTGCAAGAGGAAATGGCCAAATATTTAAAAACGAAAAAGTATCAGATGTCTGCACCTAAATTTCCATTTGTAAGTTATGTCGGCAATCATTATGTAGATGAAAGTAATTGGAATGAAGATTTGATTAAAGATATTTTATTACAGCAAACTACAGCACAAGTTGATTTTGTTAAGATGGTTAAAGATATTTATGAAAAGAGAATTGCTACTTTTGTAGAGATTAGTCCTAAAAATATTTGTGCTAATTTTGTTTTATCAATATTAAAAGAGAAGGAGCATTCAATTATAGCAGTTACCCATTTTCTTTCTCGAAAGAAGAGTGATGATGGTACAGGTTTGGCGATTAAATATTCGATCACAGCGGAAAATAGTGTTTTCTTTAATAAGATAAGGCAGATTATACATAGAATTTCTGGTCACAACTTGGAAAATATCTCTATTCAGGATCGATTTCAAGATGATCTAAATATCGATTCCATTAAAATGGCAGAAGTCTTTGTAAATATCTCTAAGGAATATGAGATTGATGATGAGGATTTTTTTGCTCATAATTTTAAAAGCATTGGAGAAGCTGTTCATTTTGTTAAGAATTGGTATGAGAAGAAATCGTCAGGAGATTTAAGTACACTGGAAAAAAATAAATATAAGAGTAAGTTTAATCGCTTTAGAATAAGTTGGAAGGGAAAAGAAAAAATTAGTTTAAATGATGGGGATGCAGCGATAACTCAAATCCCGCATATTGTAGACATAAGTAAAAAAGATTTTAAGTTGGCGGAAATCACAATAATAGATGCTTTAAGAATAGAAAAGAGTGTTTTTGCAAAAGATTTGTTTTTTAAAATTGTAAGTGAAATGGCGACAGCAAAAGAAGATGAGCGTTCTTTGAAGAAGATTACTATTGTTTACAATGATGAATACAATCCTTTAATTCAAGGACTGATTACTTTTTTTGGTTCACTTAAGTTTGAAAGGAATTTTCTTTTTAAGAGTATTTTGCTTCCTGATTGTAGAGAGTTGAATAATGAATTAATTAATTTAGTGTTGGAAGAAGCGAATTACCCTATAGATAGAGATGTTGCTTATCTAAACCACAAGAGATTAGTGCGAGGGTTAGTTAAGAGTGAGATTAAAACAACAAGTGCGCCTTTAGGTATATATAATCAAATTGTAGCATTAGGAGGTAGCAAAGGGATTACATTTTTCCTTTTGGATAAATTATTTAATAGCAAGAATTCCTCTCTTTGTTTAGTTGGACGGAGTAGTGCCGATAATCCACAAGTGAAAAATGCAATTTTTGAATTGGCAAAAAAGTTTCGGCATGTTGAATATGTTGAAGGTGATACAACTGATTGGGACACCTTTAATAAATTGGCGACTAAGTTCTCTCAAATAGACTTACTAATTAATGGAGTGGGTATTGAAAAGAGTGCTTTATTAAAAGATAAGACCTCAAAAGAGATTGAACTTGAATTAAATACTAAAGTGCTGACAATGTTAAATATTATTAAAGCATGTGAATCAATAAATATAAAACGAGTTGAAAATTTTTCTTCAATTGTAGCTCTTTACACTCAAGGGGGACAGACGATCTATGGAGCGGCCAATGCTATTATGTCCACTCTGGCCCATCAAATTAAGGATGTTTCACCGACTACCTATTTTCAAAATATCTATTGGCCGGCCTGGAATAATTTAGGGATGACGGCCAATGAAGGAATAAGTGCCAAGATATCACAGAGTGGATTATCGTTATTAGATTCGATTGATGCAGTTAAATTTTTTAACAAGGAATTGAACGAAAAGACTGAGGTGGAAATTAGTTATTCGGATGTTCATGATAGAGGATTATTTCAACTTAATACTCATAACCTTAAATATTTTGAAAAGCTTTTAGGAATAAAAAGTAGAGATAATCTATATCAATTTAATAAAGTTTTTACAGTTGATGGAGACAACTATTTAAATGGTCATATGATCAGAGGAAATTGTATTGTTGCTATGGCCACAGTTGTATCGATGATTTGTTGTGACTTCTATTTGCAAACAGGGATGCTTCCAAAGATAGAAAATTTAGTGGCCCATAAAATGATAAAACTTAATGATAATGTGAATATTAGATTTTCTTCCCAAAAGAGTGACAGGGGCCCAATATTCTTTCTGAAAGATAACGATTCTATATATTTTTCAGGAGGGACAGAAGTTTTTAAAGTAAAAGAAATCGATAATCCTACTAAACTTGTTAATCTTGTACATCTTCTAAATTTAAAAACAAAAACATCATTATCAAAAGATGAAATTTATGAGAAGTGCTTGCCTCATAATGGTGTATTTAAATGTCTTGATGGTATAGATATCAAAGAGGAAAGGGAAGGTAAAACTGAGGGAGGTATAAGATTTCTTGCATACATTAATGATACAAAAAAACTATCGCCGATACATAACTTAGGAATATTTGATAAGATTATTTTGCTAGTGGATGCAATTTTGCAAGCAAATGGTGTTTTGGCGATTACAGCATTTGGGATCGATTCATTTCCAGTTGAAATTGAGACATTAAATTTTCATTTTGCTAATATTGTTGCAGATAATATTCTTCCTTCAAAAGTTTATATGACTAATTTCTCATCAAAGATTGATGAGAATCACTTTCAAAGTAAGCTTTGTATGTTTAACGAAAAGAATGATCTCTTAATAGAGCTAAGAGTGAAATGCCAAGTAATTAAAGAATAAATATATTTATGTGCAATTTAGGTAAGTATAATTATGTTTAATGAAAAACGAGAGTTAATTTTTTCAACTGTTAAATTATCGACCATTCTGTTTATAATTTTTTGTGGAATAGCAGTTTTAATTTGGAAAATAACAGGTAATAGATTTTATCTTTCAAATTTTATTGGTATTGGATTGATAATTGCAATAGGATGGGGGGCCAATAACTTTGTCTCAAAACGAAATAAAGAGATAGTTAGATTAGGCAGTCAAATTTTTATAGGATCATATATATTTTTATATATTGGGATTTTAGGACGTGTGAATTTTCAATTAGAGGGATTTTTTATATGTTTTATAGAAGGTTTTTTTTCAGGTGCAGCTTTACAATATTTAGTTTCAAAAATTTTCGGACCGATTATATTTGCTAGAGCTTATTGCGGATGGAGCTGTTGGACGGCCATGATATTGGATTTTCTCCCATATAGGATATGTAGAAATGGAAGGATAAAGTGGTTTGGAGCTGTAAGATATGTTCATTTTTTTATTTCACTTGGTATTGTATTAATAGCTGTATATGTTTTTCAAATAAATCGAACATTTGATACTACATCAAGAATGTTTAGATGGTTTATTATTGGAAATGTTGTTTATTATGTTGTTGGAATTAGTTTGGCGATAATTTTAAAAGATAATAGAGCATTTTGTAAGTATTTTTGTCCGATACCATTCATTATGAAGATAACATCTCGTTTTTCACTCTTAAAAATTAAAATTGATAATAAAAAGTGTAGCGAGTGTGGGGTGTGTGAAAAAGAGTGTCCAATGAATGTAAAAATTATTGATTATAAAAAAGAGAATAAAAGAGTGTTATCAACGGAATGTATATTATGTTTTAAGTGTGTTCATGGATGCAAGATGAACGCAGCATCGGCGACCTTCGGACTTGATTGTGGGATAAGAGAAAAGATTAACTTCAAGAGCAATTGAGACGGAATACCAAATCCCAGATGTGGCGTGGCACGCCTTTCGCCTTTCTTAGACTATGTAAAAAAAGAAATAGGAATAGAGTAACATATGAGCATTCTAGTAAAGTATACAACTGAATTTGACCTTACAAATGATCGATATAAAAATGTCATAGACGAATTAAAATCATTTTTACAAGGCAAGGTTATCTCTTCCTATATCTTTGGAAGTTTGGCCACTGGTACACACAACTCCTGTAGTGATATCGATTTAATAATTATAACTGAAACAAACAAAAAATTTATTAAAAGATGGGAATGTTTTGAAGATATTTTCAATATCTTTCCTGATATAGATTTACTTATCTACACCCCTCAAGAATTTAACGACTTAACAACAAACTCCCCATCTTTATTTTGGAAAGATATACTATCTAAAATGAAAAAAATTATTTGAGTGGTTACGTATTTGTGATTAAAAAAGTGCCTGGCACTTTTTTTCTTTTTTTTACCAGCGAATGGCCATGATAACCAATATCTGTGCGATCACCACTCGCAAAAGCATAGTGAGTGGATAAACTGTGGCGTAGGAGATGGAAGGAGCATCGTGCTTGGTTATTTGAGTTGCAAATGCTAATGCTGGTGGATCAGTCATACTTCCAGAGAGTAAACCACAAAGAGTAAGATAATTCATCTTTTTAAACAAGCGTGCGCCGATAGCAACAACAAAGAGTGGAATGAAAGTAATCAGTGAACCGTAGAGCATCCATTTAAATCCATCGCCGTTACTTAAAATTTTAAATAAATGCTCTCCTGATTTAAGTCCTACACAAGCAAGAAATAGTGCGATTCCAAATTCACGCAAAAGCATTTTAGCAGGAGTGGGCATGTAACTTAAGATTGGTCCAACTTTTCCTAAGCTTCCGAGGATTAATGCTACAATTAAAGGACCGCCTGCTAATCCAAGTTTTACTGGGGCCGGCATCGTTGGAATTGCAATTGGCATTGTTCCTACAATTACTCCTAAAGCGATACCTACAAAGATTGGAATTATTTGTGGACGATCTAACTCTTCAGCAGAGTTACCTAATTCTTCGGTGGCAATTTGAATGGACTCACTATCGCCTACTATTTTTAATCGATCAGCAAATTGTAGAGTTAAATTTTTTGTAGGAGTAAATTCAATACCTGATCTAGCAATCCTGGTAATGATAACTCCATATTTATTAATTAAATCAAGTTCAGTTAAATGTTTTCCCACTACTTCTTTTTTGGTAACTAGTACAGTAGTAACATTGATTGGACTTGGAAGTGATGGTAAATCAATTTTACTTTCAAGACCGACAATGATTCTTAAATCCTCAAGTCGTTTTGCGGAACCGATTGCATGAATTACACTTCCTAGACGAAGTTTTGCTTCTCCCTTTGCTAGTTCTTGTTGGCCATCATTATACACTCTAGTGATTACTACTCCTGAACCGATGATATCAATTAATTCCTTGACCGTTTTTCCTTGAAGATTAGGATTAGTGATTTCAAAATCTTTTGTCAGCAATTGATCTTTTCTTTTATTTTCGAGAAGAGAAAAACTTTCAGCTTCTTTTGCGATATCTATTTTAAAAAGTTTTTTGATGATGATCATAGTGAGAATTATTCCCACGATACCAAAGGGGTAAGAGACAGCATAAGCAAGACCGACTAATTCTAAGTTGTTAGTGGTATTACTATAAAAATCTTTTAATGCTTGTTGGGCCGCTCCTAGACCAGGGGTATTTGTAACTGCACCTGAGAGAATTCCAATGATGGTACTAATATCTAGGTTTGCAGTTAGAGCTATGATAACAGCGATACAAGTTCCACCTAAAACAATTGCTGTGGCCAAGAGATTTAAGGTGAGTCCTTGTCTTCTGAATGAAGAAAAAAATCCAGGACCTACTTGCAATCCGATTGCATAAACAAAAAGTATTAATCCAAATTCACGGATAAATTCAAAGACCTCTTTTTCAATAGACATTTTAAAGTGACCAAGTAATAAACCAGAAAAAAGAACTCCTCCTACTCCTAAACTTACACCTAGTATGCGAATGTGTCCGATTGCAAGTCCTATACTAATAGCTAAGCTTATAGCGAGAACAGCATGAGGTATGCTTGAGCTATCTTGAATAAGTGAGAGTGGCCAAGTCATAAATAAATTTCCTTTTTCATCGATACATCTAAGATACATCTTAAATACATCTTAAATATTAAAAAAAGTTGGCAGTAAATGGAACATAAAAAGAGAATAAAAGATATTTATAGGAAACTAAATACTCAAATCATATAAAGATTTATCTTTTCATTTTTTTTATCATAGTGGATCCCTTATTTAAAGTTAAGATAGATACAGATAATCGAAATGCTTAAGTGCTTACTTAAGTGCTTATTAGTTGAGTAAATGAATTTGATTTAATTTAATTTAAAACAAAATGGAGGAATTAGCGATGAATTATTTTATTAGTGTGTCTGTTATTACGCTTTCTTTTATATTTTCTTTTATCAGTATAAATTTAAGTACAAGCTTAAATTCGTGGGCCCTGCAATTAAAGGATGGAGTGAAAGTTGATTCGATTTTAAAATTTGAAAATGGTGGACTTAAATTTGAATTTTTACAAACAAAAGAACAAAAAGATAAGTTGCTTGAATTATACTTAGGCGAAAAAGATCTAAATTATTTAAAGTATTATTGGGGCAAACCACAAACGACTTTCGATAAAGATTTTGTTAAGAATAATGTAAATTATATGCTCGAATTGTCGAAAGCTGCACTTGATGAAATTAACAAAAAGGATTCTAAAAATAAGTTATCAAAAGTTGAGTACCTTATTCACGATGAGAATGGAAATTTAGTTGGTAACATTGGAATGTATAATCAAAATGGTACTGATGAGGGAGCAGTGGCAATCTTTGTATCATCACAATTTAAAGGTAAAAAACTTGGTGAGAGGGCCACAAAGGCATTAAGTAAATTAATCAAAGAAAAATTTGTAATGGAAAATCTCTATTGGGAATGTCTTGATAAAAATGTTGGTTCTAATTTCTTGGCAAAAAAGATGGGTTTTATTTTTCATATTCAAAATATATTAGATCAAAAAGATCCAAATTCGGAATATGGTAAAGAAAATGTTTATAAATTGAAAATGTAGGAATTAGAAGTATAAATAGAAATTCATACGAAAGCTGGATTTGAATCTGAAAATCTGATTTCAAAGCCGGACTTGAATAGTCAGATATTTTTTTCTTAAAAATTTTTTATTCAATCACAATTTTCATCCCCAAGTATTCATATTGAATATTTTATTTAGTTACTATAAACTGATTTGTGTCTGTATAAATATTGATAAAAATTTTTTTTTAAAAAAATGGCAGGAAAATGAAAAATTTTAAAGATGTTCAATCTAAGTTGAAACCTATTTTTCTCATGATTCTTTTTGCTTTTGTATTAATTATAAATATTAGTTGGGCCAGCGATAAGAGATGTATGGAATGTCATCAGGCAAGCATTGAAAAGTTTAAATCAGGTCATCATGCCAAAGCATTTGCTTTAGATGCAAGTAAGGAAAATAAAAATTGTAGCAATTGCCATTTAGGAACTGAAAAACATAACAAGTGTGTAGAGTCTATTTATAGTTTTTCTAAAAAATCAGTTCAAACTCCGAAAGAACGAAGTTCCCCTTGTTTAAAATGTCATGAAAATTCGAAGATGGTAATTAATTGGAATACATCAAAACATAAGAAAAATGATTTATCTTGTAATAGCTGCCATACAGTTCATACTAAGGCCGGAACTTCTAAACCATCTCATGATGTTTGTTTAAATTGTCATAGGGATATTAACTCTGACATTAAAAAATTATCTCATCATCCAATTAAAGAGGGTAAAGTTGATTGTATAAACTGTCACAATCCACATGGAGTAATGGGAAAAACAAATCTAAAAGCTGAAAGTGCAAAACAACTTTGTTATAAATGTCATGCAGATAAGAGAGGACCATATATGTGGGAACATCCACCGGTACAAGAGAATTGTTTAAATTGTCATAAAGTACATGGAAGTATACACCCAAAGCTTTTAGCGGAAAAACAAGTGGCCCTTTGTCAGAACTGCCATCTTGCGAGCACAGGTCACGTTTCAACAGTCTATTCTGGTCTGACTGTATTTGGAAATACTGCCAGTAATATGAACGGAAAAGGTATTGCTCGTCAGTGTCTCAATTGCCATAACAATATTCACGGTAGTAATGCTCCTGGAAATCCAAATTCCAGATCGAATAGTAGCGGAAAACCTTTTATGAGATAATGAGATAATTAGATAAAATAAGTAGATTAGGAGGATGCTTGAGAAAAAATAAATATGTTATTATAATAACGGTGTCGTTAGTTTTTTGTTTAATTACCACTTCCTGGGCCTGGGCCCAATTTTCAGAATTTACTCAAAACACTCATGGAAAGATAGGACTTAGTGGTCAGAGTTTAAAAGTGCCAGAAAATAGTTCAAAATTTCAAGAGTACAGTGAGAATAAGAGTGGAGTAACTGGTGGATGGGATGCCAGATATGATATAAATGGATACTATTATAATTTTATTGGAAAAAATGTTCTTCTTGATAATCAATACTACGAGTTTAATGGTGGTAAATTTGAAAATTTTAAATTTGGCGCCAAATACGATAAGATAATTCATAATCTCTCTCTCGGAAGTAAAACATTTTATGATAATCCTGGATCGTCGACACTTACATATACAGGAACTGCGGCAGATAGAACCAACACTGCAGCTTGGAACATTTTTGATTACAAATTAAAAAAAGATAATCTTAGTGCAAATATGGAATGGACATTCTTTAAAGCACTGACAGTATCTTTAGATGCAAAAAACACGACGACTAAGGGACAAATACCAGCAGCATATGCTTTAAGTACTACCACAAGTAATGCTACATTTGCTGAAATACCAGGGCCAATTAATCATGAAACTACAGATGTAAATTTGCTTTTATCTTATAGTGGAAAAAATTTCAATGTAACTGCCAATGGAGCTATCAGTAAGTTTAACAATAAAGATGATTATCTTACTTTCAAAACTTACATGGATAATGTAACTGATAAAGCATCTCTACCACCTGATAATAAATATACTCAGTATGGATTAAAAGGAACTATTCTACATTTGCCATTTGAATCTTCAGTGTCTCTTAGTTATTACACCTCTGAATTGACCAATGATGTGAATATGTGGAACTCAGTAATTTATAATAAGGTTAGCACTACAATTAATTCAAGCGCTCCTATCTTTACAGGAAAAGTAGTAGATGATGCTGTTAAGTTACTTGTAAGTTCAGAACCATTAGATAATCTCTTTGTTAAAGCTCATTATAAGTATTCTCGAGATAGAAATAAATCATCGGAAGTTATTTTTTCTACTGCTGGAACTACAACTACTCTTAAGAATGAACGCTTTGAATATGCTAAATATCAAACAGGAGTAGATGCAGAATATGCTTTGCCTGCAAAAACAAAAATTGCTAGTGGATTTGAATATGAAGGAGTTAAAAGAGATCTTAGGGCATATAATGGTGGAAATAGAGATAGATCTTTTTATGTCGAAGCAAAGAACAAGTATTTTAATAGGGTAAATGCTAGAGTTAAATATAAGCATTTAACTAGGACAGATATGTTTATTGGTGAAGGAGTTACCACATCTCTTCTTTATGCTCGCAAATTCGATACTGCTGATCAACAACAAGATCTTTTCTCCACCAATTGGTCTTTTTATCTGTTAGACAATTTGGATTTGGGATTAGGATATCGTCATAAGAGTCAAAATTTTCCATCAACTGCACTGGGTGTTCAAAAAATTTCTAGTAATGCTGCCAATTTTGATTTTTCCTATTCATTATTTAGTGGAATGGTTAATTTAAATGGTTTTGCTGATTATGAAAAATATGCCAATACCTCTAATCACCGATTTACCTCTGGTCGAGCAAGTGTTAATCCAGATACAACTCCAATCTATATTGGTTCGGCCACAGGATACAATTGGTTGGCAGTAATAAATGATTATACATTTACCTATGGATTGGATACCACTGTACAAATCATCGAAGAGACACTTCAAGGAGTAGTAGGCTTTTCTCGTCAGAAATCAAATGGTGATATAAGTTTTTTCCCTCAACAAAATTTTATTAGTGTTCAATCGATTGCGAGTTGGGATGATTATTGGCAAGATGAATTCGAAACAAAGTTAATTTATAATTTCTTGAAAAATTTTGAAGCAGTATTAGGATTTAGATATCAACACCTAAAGTATAGCGACTCGGCCGTCGATGGGTATTTATTGACTCCAACGATTCAAACAAGTAAGAATCCAGTTTTCACTGGAGCATACAATGATTTTCCATATAATGCTCGAGTGGTGTACTTAACTGCTTCTTATAAATTTTAAATTTTAATTCTAGTGCTTAGTGCTAGGTAATAAGTAGATGGGGGAATTATGAAATTGTTTTTTAAAATTACTCTAACTTTATTGATATTGATTGTTTTTGGAGCAGCTGTTGCACTTGCTGAACATGAGGGACTTGCAAAATATAAATACTTTGGCTGTGCCAGTTGCCATTCGGTTAAATCGGCCGGCATCGAAATTACTGATCCAAGTGCAAAAAACGATTCTTTAGATTTATCTACAGTAGGAAAAGATCACAACAAAGAGTGGCTATCCAATTATTTAAAAAAGAAAGAAGAGGTTAATGGTAAAACTCATCCTAAAGTTTTTATGGGAACAAAAGAAGAGAGAGAGGTTATCTCTGATTGGCTTAGCACTTTAAAGTAGACCGTTAATTCAGCGATGATAAAAATCTTTCTGCAGACATTATGGAAATATTTGGATGAGATAACGGTGAAGATATCTCATGTTTTTTTTCTTTAACTAACTGGATACAAAATGTTGGTTTAAGTAAATTTTGAAAATAAATTAGCGAATTTGTAGGATGAGAGTTATTTGATTTTACCTCTAATAATAGATATGGTTTTCTGTCTTTGGTAACCAGAAAATCCACTTCTCTCTTTTGTTTATCCCTTACGTAATGAAGTTCAAACTCACCATCTCCAAGATCAGTCCATGCATGAACATTTTTTAATAAATGTCCTGCAATCATATTTTCCCATCTGGCCCCAGCACCTTCTGCTTGCGCCCAATCGAACAGATAAATTTTTGGTTCTTTCTTTAAAGAATTTTTAATTTTATTTGTGTATGGTCGAATGGTATAACAAAAATATAAAGCTTCTAGTAGATCTATCCAACGATGAACACTATCAGCAGAACAAGATAAATCTTGTCTCAAAGATTCATATGAGAGTTGGCCAGCAGCTCGATCTCTTAATAATAAGATCAGATTTTCTAGTGTTCTTAACTCTCTGATGTTTTGTAAATCTCGTAAATCATCACGAATCATTCGCTCTCGATAAAGTCGTTGCCAACGTTTTGCCTTAAGCGCACTCCCTCCCCAGAGCGGTTCTGGAAAACCACCTAATTCTAATAGATCATCAATTGATGTGATTGATGATCTATTACTAGCATATTCTTGCCAATCATCAGCAGGAGGTGATTTGTAGATGGAAGATTCTACCAATGTAAAAGGATGTAGGCGATATGGAAAATATCTTCCTTGTAAACTATCACCTGATTTCCTGAAATAATCCAAACGAGCACTTCCTGTTACAATAAAATTTGTCTTTGCTCCATATAGATCATAAAGACCCTTTAATTTATTTTTCCAAGTACGTTCTTTGTGAATTTCATCAAAGACTATAGTGTCTACTATTTTGTTGCTATTGTTATTTTCATTACTACTATACGAATTTGAGAGTAATAATTTGGGATTTTTAATCCAAATTTTTCTAAATTCATCATCATCGAAATTAAAATAGTTAGAGAGCAAAGATTTTTCATCCAAAATCTCTTTGGCCAAGGTAGTTTTTCCAACTTGCCTAGGGCCAGAAATAAAAGCGATTTTAAATGATTTGAGAGCATCATTTTGAATAGCATGTTGTAAATATCTTGTTTTCACATAGGATCCTCTTGTTACTATGTAACGTTAATATTTGATTACCATTATACATATGAATCGTATTTTGGTCAAACCAAAACACGAATTGTCGTATTTTGGTAAAAGATTATACTTTTCAAATTATACTTCTAGGGTTATAAGTTTAGCATGAAAAAAATTGTTCTCACATTTTCCTTCTTTTTAGTTTGCGCTGTCCTCTATCTTGGATTTAGTAGAGATCTTTTGATAAAAAATTTTACTGGAAACTTTGAACCCTATCCTAAAATTGATTTTATTTTAAAAGATGTTAATAATAAAAATGTAGAGTATCAACTTGTACAAAACGATAATGGTGTTTCCAAACCTGAAGCAAAATCTAAACCTATAGTTCTTTTCTTTTGGACCAAGAGCTGCTCTGTTTGCAAAGAGGATCTTACTTTTTTAAACGAGATTGGAAATAATCAAAAATTTAAAGATGTAAAGATTGTCTCGGTGGCCAGTGCTGAATCACTAAATAGTATGGGTGCATTTATTAAAAAATATAAATCTAATCTCAACTATCCTGTTTTAGTAGATAGTAACAATGAAGTGGCCGCTAAATATGATGTTTATAAATTTCCAGAGACATTTTTAATTAATCGAGAGGGAATGGTCTTTAAGAGATTTATCGGCGCAATCTCTAGCAATGAAGTTAGGGAAGAGTTTATTAATAATCTAACATCATCCATATGAGTGAAGTCCTGATAAAAGAATGTTCACCCCCAAATAAGTAAAGACCACTGATAAAAATCCAATTAGTGAAATAAAAGCGATATCTACTCCCTTACGACCACGATGAATGCGTAAGTGTAAATAGAGTGCATAAATAAGCCAAGTGATTAGTGACCAAGTCTCTTTTGGATCCCAACCCCAATAGCGTCCCCAGGCATAGTGGGCCCAAACAGAACCGGTAACAATTACTAATGTGAGAAGAGGTAGTGAGATTAAAATTGATTTGTAACTAAGTTGATCTAAAACATCCTCTCGAGGAAGGATATCTAAAAATTTTTGATATCTTATTGTGAGCAAGCGATGTAATGAACTAACCATTAATCCCAAAATTAAAAGTCCAAGACGATATGGATTTGAAAAGAGAGAGAGACCATCGATGGTTTGAAGAGCATAGAGAAAGTAAATAATAAGTATGAAATAGAGAGCAAAGGAGAGAAGAGAGAGATATTCTCCTGTTTTGCTTTTATGTTGACGTTGATACAGAAGTGGTAGCAGTTGAAAAATTATTGCGATAACAAAGATTAACATTAATAGGAAAAAACCATAGTGTATTCCGGGAATGCTAATTAACTCATCTTTGTGTATAAGTTTATTATCTATTAGTTCAACTTTTGCAAGATGAAATGGTTGAAGAAGATATGAAGATGAGAAGGTGGCAATACTAAAACAAAAGAGAGCAAAACCATCGAAGAGTAGGTTCATGATTTGAAGTTTTTGTTGTGCTTTTATAATATAGAGAAGTGCAAAGATGGCCGAAATTAAAAAGAATGCATATGATATGGCCGCTATAAATACATGAAAGTGAAGCCAATAACTTTGTAGTGCTGGTACTAATGGTAAAACTTCTTTGTTAGGATTTAGGGCCGCAAGTCCCATTCCTACTAAAACAATCATCATTAGGAAAATTCCTACTAAATGAATTTTAAATTGTTTAATCAAATATAAGTGTATGGCCACAAAACCCCAAACAAACATTAAAAGAGATTCATACATATTTGCTAATGGAGGATGCTCTATTCCTCCTTGAATCCATCGAAGAATAAGTCCGAGAGAGTGTGCGGCAAATCCTAGTATGACCGCAAAAGTTGCAAATGAGTTAATTTTTGATTGAGATTGAGATTGATTGCTAATTAATATGGCAATGTAAAAGATAAATGAGAAAAGGTAACAAATAAAAGCGAAGGTGAATGTTTGAGATGAAATTGAAATCATGATTGGTCTCTTGATTAGTCTCTTGATTATTCGTTTGATTTCTCTTTAAAAATTGATTCTTCTTTTAGTTTATTAATTAACTGATTAAAGGATTGTTCGAGTGTAAATTGGAATTTGTGTTTAATAAAGGATACATGCAGTAAATTTTTTTCTTTATCGATGATCAGAAAGTGTAGAGAGTGACTGTAGAAGGCAACTAAAAATAAACCAAGAGAGAGAAGAGTAAATCCAATCCAAATGAAGATTATTCCAGGATTTTTTGATACTTGTAAAACAGTATAGAATTTTTGATTTTCTCCAATAAAATTGATTGTAAATTCAGTTGATCCAAATTTTTTGCTTGTTCCTTTAATAAATAATTCCGGTGGATTCATTTTTATAGGTCCATCATCACCTTCAGCATAAAAGATGTGTGCTAAAATTGCCGGGCCCATTTTTTCATTTTTTATAGTATCACTTACTATTTCAGGAAAGTATCTTATGGGAATAATTTTTAAGTTTAACTCAGGAATAGTTGTTGTTTCTTTTAAACTGGTTTCAACTTTAATTGATTTTGATATAGCAGATAGTGATTGTATATTAAAGAGGAAATGTTCTTCAAAACCATAACCTGATTGATAAAAACTAATAGATCGATATTCGAGAGGATGATTAACGGAGATTGTTTGAGAGCTAATACGTTTTCCGTGTTCGAGTATTTCGATATCACTATAGTATTGTTTTGGACTGCTGTTATTGTTATTAATATTGTTATAATATTCTACCTTGAATTTCTTGCAAGAGATGGCAAATCCAAGGGGGATAGTTAGCATTTCGTTTCTAGATTTTTCGATGGTTATAGTACTAGCAGTATCGCCTTCTCTTAAATAAAGAGAGGAGTTAAAACCAAAGATTCCGCCGACTATGGCCCCGACAATTATTATTAATAATCCTAAATGAACAACTAAAAAATTTAAGGGACTGTATTTTCCTTTAACTAATACAAATCTTTCTTCTTTACCATCTGAGATCTGTTTATATGTAGGAAATTTTTCTTTTATTAGTGTAGTGAGTGTAGTGGCGGTAGTGATTGCTTGAAGTTGTTGATAGTAAGTTGATTTTGAAAGTTGTTGTAAGTCTAAATTAATATTTGAATAATCTTTTCGGCGATTAATAATTTCGCGAATTAGGGGAATTTTATTTAAAGTACAAATTAGAAGATTGAGAAAAAATAACATTAACAATAAATTAAACCACCAAGAGTGATAGAGATCAAAGAGATCAAAAAAATCAAAGACTCTGATTATTTCATCAGAGTAAAGTTCAGGTAAAGGGGTATTTGAATTTGGTTTTTGAATAATTAGAGTCCCAATAATACTGGTGATGATCATTGAGATAATTAAAAAAATAGTAAGTCGTAATGATTTTAAAAAATTCCACATTAATAATTTTTAAAGGATAATTATTAATTAGGCAATTTTAAATAAGGAGATAGTATCACTTAAAGTCTGAGCTGTAGTCAGAAGATTCTCTGCAGCTGTTGATGATTGTTCTGAGGCCATGGTATTTTGTTGAGTAACTTGACTTACTTTTTTCAGTCCAACATTTGCTTGGGAAATGCCCTGACTTTGAGTTGAAGAAGCGGCAGAAATTTCTCCAACCAATTGACCAATTTCAATTATTCCTTCAATCAATTGATTGAGCGCATCTGCTGTCTTTGTTGTCATCGATGATCCATGTTCAACTTTTGTTTTAGAGTCTTCAATCATAGCTGTGGTCTCTTTAGCTGCTTCCGCACTTCTGGCCGCTAAATTTCTTACTTCTTCTGCAACCACAGCAAATCCTTTTCCATGTTTTCCGGCACGAGCTGCCTCAACAGCAGCGTTGAGTGCAAGTAAATTAGTTTGAAAAGCAATTTCATCGATGACCTTGATGATCTTAGAAATATTTTTACTAGAAGAAGAGATGTCATTCATTGCTTTCAACAATTCATCCATATGACCTTTTCCTTCGGTAACTCTTTCTTTCATCTTCATACTTATTTCATTGGACTTGATTGCATTTTCTGCACTTTTTGTCATCTGACGTTCCATTTCGGTTATTGATGTTGTAATTTCTTCAACAGAAGTTGCTTGTTGAGTGGCGCCTATTTTTAAGATGCTACTACTTTCGGCCATCTCTTTAGAGGATTTTTCTACTCCTGCCACAACGGATTTTAATTCTAAAACAATTTTACTTAAAGAATCGATAGTGAGATTTACAGAATCTTTAATGATTAGATAATCTCCTTTAGATTCACCATGCATTTTTTTATCAAGATAACCTTGACCTAAATCTTTTAACACTACAACCAGTTCAGTGAAGTGCTGTTGAATAACTTCTAAAATACCATTAATACCAGTGGCGATTTTTTTATAATCACCTTGATATTGATCTGGGTGCATACGTTCTTTTAAGTTACCATTGGTTCCTTCACGTACTACTCGATCCAACTCGGTATTAACATTAGAAATAACATTCACCATTTCATTCATTGCCGTTATACACTCGCCAATTTCACTCTTATCTTTGGTAGTCATCTTTTGTAGATAACCTTTGGCCATTTCGCTTGCAAAGTAGGCCATTTTCTTTATGGGTGCGGCCACTGTTAAACCTAAAATCATACCAATGAAAGCAGTAAAAATTAGCGCAATTATAGTCACAACTAAAATATAACCGCCCATCATTTTTACATCACTATAAATTTCATCAGTTTCCATTTCTACACTAATGGCCCACATGGCATCTAAAACTTCCACTTTAGAAAAAGCACTGATGACTGTTTTATCATTATAATTTTTTCCCTCTTGAAAATAGACTTGATTTAATTTTTTGCCTTCACTGTTTTTGCCAAAAAGATTTTCCCAGGCCATCGAAGTTAAAGGAGCTTTATCTTTAATAGCGGTTTTTAAAATATATTTATCCCCACTATTTTTTATATCTGTACGAATTAATTTGTCGGGACCAATAAAATAGACTTCTCCTGTTCGACCAAGACCTGTTTTAAAACTAGAAATTTGATTGATAATACTCCAATTAAGTTCAAGAAAGAGAGTGCCAATTCTTTCATTAGGTTTATATCCCTCTCTTTCAAATTTTGAATAGAGTGGGAATAATAAAAATGAAGTATTATGTTTTAAGATGTCACTGTAGTAAATGTCTAAAAAAACCAGATCATTAAAATCTTTTACATCAGTTTGTAAGTATGCCTTAACAAAAGTAGCATCACTTAGTGTTCCTTTTTTGAGATTTTTTCCCAAGAGATCATTTTTTTCGGCCAAAGAAACTATAATTCCTGAATTACTAATAATACCAATATTATTTACATTAAATTGTTCTAACAGATTTTCAAAAGCAACTTTATTTGCATCTACTATTTTTTTATATTCAAGATTACTTAGATCTAAATCTCCATCTTTGGAAATATTTTGAGTCTTTATATAATTTTCATATGCAACAGAAACGTCTTGAATAAACTTAGAGTGCGCTAATAACTTTACATTATTTACTTGTGTCTCCCAAATTTTAGAGAGTTCTACTGCTTTACTCTCAGCGATTGCTGCTAGATTTTCTTTTTTGCTCTTTTCTATTGCTTTAAATGCTACGGTATAACTAACAAGTCCTAGTAATACGAAAGCTAAAAATGAAAAGCCGACATAGAAAAAGGTAATTCTTGTTTGCAACTTCATTCTCATTAGAAAACCAATTGATTCAATTTTCTCAATAATCACAGCCTCATCCTTTGTTAATAATTGCTCATAGTCTATAGTGTTTATAGTATCTATAGTATCTATATTATCTATATTATCTTTATTACATCCAATTGTTGATTCTGGGGAAATTTCTCCTCGATGTCGCTGTCTATTGCGATTGCTTGTCGTCTCTCTTCCACCTATCTCCATCCAACCACGATTACATTCAATACAACCGATTTGGACACTATTTTTAATTTTATAGGGACATCTGCTATATATTTTTTTAGGAAAGAATCTATTTAGTGGTTTCCACAGCGAAATAATGTTTAAAAAAGCACCAGAGGGACAAAGATATACACACCAAAATCTTGGTACAAATGCTGCCAAAATAAGTGTAATAACAACAATAATTAAAGTTGTTTTAGTAAGCTGAAATGAAAAGAATGTAATTAATGGATCAAAATAGAGATATATTTTTTCTTGAGCGAAAAATATCAGTATTGCAGAAACCATAAGAAGAATATATTTTATGGGTTTCAATTTTTTATCAACAGCAGGAGAGAGTGTAAAATCAAAACGTTTTAAGTTAAGTTTATTTCCTAAAAATATCTCGATCAATTCTTGTAAATTTCCAAATGGGCAAAGATGACCACAGTAAAAATTACCAAATAATGCCACCATTAGTGGGAGAAAAAAGCTTAGTACAAAAAGAAAGGAAGTTACATCAGTAGTCCAATTAAAGGATAGAATATTTGAAACCTGCTCAAGGGAAAATTGAGCATTTAAGATAATCCCACCACAGATAAAATTTAGAGTAATAAATATCAATTTTACTATGAATATTTTATTAAACATTAAAATTAAACTAAAAGTTATTGCTAGTAAAAGATAAATTATTTGATAAATCCCATTTGCTTGGATTAGATTGCCATAGAGATAATTTACAAAAAAGTTATTGTTATCGTTGCTAGCATTGCTAGCAGTAGTAGCGTTGTTATTGAAGGTACTTTTTAGGGTAGTGACTGTATTGTCAGTTCGTGATTTTATTACTACAGGTAGAAATTGTTTTAGTGTTTCATTTGTTGTATCAAGTAGTGCTTTAGATGAAATAGTTGCACCAGTTACCGCATCGACTGTTGCAATATTTATTTCTTCGATTTTTTTACCCTTAATTTTTTTGAACCAATTTAGTGCTCTTTCAAAATAATCTTCAGTTTCATGATGTTCCCTAATCTTATAATTTACCAGATCTCCTCTATCATTCATTTCTAGCAACATATTGATTGGGCCACCATAACCGGAGATATTATCTACAAATTGTTTACTCTCTGTTATGTAGGTATTTTGCTTTAAACTTTTATTGTAAACAACAAATCCTTGTTGGATACGTCTTATATTTGTTGAATCGATATCGAATTGTTTAAGCTGTGACAACATCTCTACATTGTCATTTTTTGCATCCTCATAAAGTATTTTTTGAGATTTAATATTATTTACGATTAAGGAGAATGAGACTAGAAACCATAAAAAGAGATATACCTTGATTCTAGACCATGATTTGGGACCGTTATCAGAATTATTATCCTTTTTTTTCTCAGAATTTGATGAGGATGTTTCTATTACAGTAGTTTTTTTAACTGATAAAAAAGGAGCTCTTAATTTTAAATTAAGAAAAAATGGTATAGATGTAATAATAGAAGCACAAATTAATGATGTGGCAATACCACAGGTGGGAATTAAAAAGATTCCAAAAGTAATTGTTGCAAATAAACCACCTAATGCTAGCATTTCTAGTATTTCTAATATTTGAGGTTGGTAGCTTTCGTCTTCATCTGAGGATAATAAATTTTGACTATTACTAAGATTGAAGCGAGAAATAGTTGCAACTACAATTGCAGTAATAGCAATAATTGTAAATAATAATGCAATAAAAGAGAGATAGTGATAATTTTGTTGAAAGCAGATAGCAGAGGTGATGGTTAATCCGATTGTCATTAATGAACTTGAAGTATGTGATGTGTGATCGGAAGTAGAGGATCCTATAATTGCTCCTATGAATGATGAGAGTAAAATTAAAACTATTGCAGGCAATATACCTATACTTATTGATGATAATTGAATAGAGGATGTAAGATAGAAAGTAAAAATTGATGAAGTAACATAAGTGAAACCCAAAAAGAGATTTAAGTATTTCCCTAAATAAATATTATAATCATAATCAAAAGTTGAGATTTGTTGAGAAGTATTTTCTTTGCCCCGATGCTTGTTTTGTAATCCAAAGATAAATGAAATTACAAGTAAAATTGAAATAATAATAGGAACATTTGCATTTAAAAACTTTGTGTTGATAATGGCCAGATATACTCTTTTTGGCAATTGCTTGCTGTATTGAACTAGTGAAAATAAGTATGCATAAGAGATGATATTACTACTACTATTATTACTATTATTAATGAGATATGATTCGCTATAATTTTTTATTGTCATTTTTACAATAGAGGCATCAAACATATCTAGAATAGTTTCACTTGCTGATTTTCTTGTTTTTATATTTAATTTCTCTAAAACCCCTAAACGCTCTTTTAAAGTTTTTGGGTCATTAGTTAGATAGTTATCGTTACTAGACAACATAAAAATTGATTCGTTTTCTAAATTACCAACGATTACATTTTTAAATATTTGCTTATGATTGTTAAATATAATTCCCCCACCTTCATAAAGTTCGCTAACATTAAATCTATTGCTATAGATTAATTGTGTTATCAGTAGACCACCGTTTTTCAGCAAGGAATTTGTTTTTTCAAGAAAAGATAGAGTATAAATATTGCTATTATAGATATTGTATGGATTTTTAACTAAAAATAAAATCGCATCATATTTAAATTTATTATGTTCACCATTTTCCAGTTGATGTAAATTATTTGCAAATAATCCCTTTTGTAAAACAATCGTTGTTGCAGTTGAAATAATTTTATTATCAATGTGTACAGGAAGTAAGTTTTGGTCTTCATATAAGATTAAAACATTTAATGCTGGATTCACATCGTTATTTAATTTTGTATTAACTAAGATTAAAGATTCTAGAAATTCCCAATTACTTTGTTTTTTTTCCTCAGAGGCAGTGAAGGTAGTTAAAGTAGTGGAGGCAGTTGAAGGTTCTTTAATTATGTTGTTATATATAGGTTGAATATTAAACATAATCAGGGCCAATAATCCACCAACTAAAGCTGCTAAAAAAATTGAATTTACCTTTGATGTGGTATGCTTTTTTATCTGGAGTTCGTAAATGTTTTTAAATAAAAATCCGAATATTAAATTCAAAGGTAGATTTATAATAAATGTTAAAAGCAACATACCGGCATTTACCAAAATGCTAGCATCTTTACTACGATATTCAATTTCCATTCGTTGTGAATAATGAAGGGCCCATCCTTGCATTAAGGCCACAACAATCAATATAAATATATTTAAATAATTATGTTCAATTTTTAATCTTAAAAATTTTTGTAATACACTTGAATTTGCAAGTACTAATCCAAAAAAAATACCACTACAACACGAAATGAAAAATGAAACAATTGCCAGTTCGCTACAGTTATTAATAGTAAATACAATACTAAAGTTTATAATTTGAACAAATGCAAACAATCCACTAAAAAATAATAGTGAAAAAAATGAGTTATTAAGATTATCTGTCTTTTTGTTATTTTCTAAATTCATGAATATATTTCAAAAATCAAAAATCAAAAATCAAAAATCAAAAAAATTTAAAAATTAAATTACCTTTAAAAATTAATAAAGATCTATTTCTTTGTTAATAAATATCAAAGTCTATTAAGACTTATCGCCATTTTTTTGTTAAAGTTAATAAATGGATAAAAAAAATATAATTATCAAGTATAAGAGAATGAATTTGATTTGTGTGAAGTATGGATGAAGAAAATTTAAAACATCATTTTAAAACAAAAAAAAATATTTTGATTTTTTTGATTATCACAATACTCACATTGGTATCCTTGATTTTTAATCGATTATTATTGTCAAATACTTCAAAGGACTTGAAACAAATAAGTAGTGAAAGATTGATTTACAATGGTATTCCTTCTCGAATAATTATTTTTAAAGATGAAAACGAAAACGAAAGAGGGAATCAACAAAAAATAATAGATGCTAGCTGGAAGGAATTTGACAGAATTGGAATGATAGTAAACCCTTTTTCAAACTCTTCAGAGGTAGCACAATTAAATAATAGGTATAAAAAATCAAGTGAATTAATAAGTGTATCTAAAGATCTAGCAAAGCTTATTAATTATTCTATACAAATAAATAGTACCAGCAATGGTGCGTTTGATCCTACTGTTTGGCCAATTAAAAATCTTTGGAATAAGGCAAGAGAACATGATAGACCTCCATCTCAACAAGAATTAGATATAGTACTTAAAGATGTAGGTATGCATTTGATCACATTGGATTTACAAAACAGATTAAGATTTTTAAGGCCGAATGTTAAATTGGATTTTGGAGGTATTGCCAAGGGATATGCCGTAGATTTAGTACGTGATTTATTACAAAAAAATGGAGTTCTTGATGGATTAGTTCAGTGTGGAGGTGAGACTGCAAGCTGGAGTAAAAAATTTTCCTCTAAAGAATGGAAGATTGCAATTCAACATCCAAAAAATTCAAATACACTTTGGGGAGTGATTAAAAGAGTAGGATCTATACGTGCATCAACAAGTGGAAATTACCGACAACCCATTAAAATTCAAGGGAAAGAGTATTATCATATATTTAATCCTAAAACTGCAAAACCTGTGTCCGATAAAATTCTTAGTGTGACTTTGATTTCATTTTCAGATGTTGTTTCGAATGCTACTATCGATGCTCTTACAAAATCAATTTTAGTTTTAGGAGAGAGAGAAGGAATAAAGGTAATTAAAAAATTTAAAGAAATAGAATGGGTAATAATTATTGAGCGAGATGGTAGTTTAATTGAATTTGTAAGCGATGGTTTAAAACCATACTACACATCACTACACATCTAATTTTTTATTTTGATGAAGTAGATTTTGTGCACGCATCGATATTTATTTTTATGGATTCATTATTTTCTAATTTTTTAACAATGTTATTTAATCTAATAGTTGCTTGATCCAATGATAAGCGTTTATGGTGATCTATTTCACACATATCTGCCAATAGTGCTTCCAGTTCATCACAGGGCCCGACATTTTTTCTTCTCGGAGTATTAAGCTCATTTTTCATTTGTTCATAATCAAATCCGCCAACATATTCATATAGCTCATTATAAATGCGCTTGCTGATAATTCCTGAGGCCAAAATACTTGTACAGAGAGAGAAGACATCAAATTTTCTAGCATCAAATTTTTTAAAATTACTGATATATTCTTTAGTGGTAACCTCTTTTTTCTTTTTATTGCGCATTTTATAGTAACGATCAAAAACTTCTGGTGCCATATATGTTCCCATTATGGAATTTTTCTCAAAATCGATTTTTGAACTGAGTGTACCGCTTGTGGGATCAATTTCTAGCATTAAACCAAAGTCTGTAATTTTAGCATATGTAGAAGTTTTCTCTTTAACAAGAATGTTGTCTGGTTTGATATCCATATGTACAAAACCATCTGCATGCATTAAGGTTATTTGTTGAAATACATCTTGATATAATTTTAGTCTTTCAAGATATGGTGTTTTTCTTTTTTTTATATAATCAACAAGATCACCATTAAATAATTCTAGATATGTAACCAATACTCCTTTTAGATCGCAAGTATAAACTGCTCCATATAATGCTGGACCAATTTCTTTGTTTTTTCTAATTTTTAAAAAATTATTTAGATCAACTAAATTATCTTCAATGCTATCTGCTTTTGATTCTAGTCGACCTACAAAATCACCATTATTACAATTAAGTTTAATAAGTTTAGTGGAGGAGGATTTGTCATTGGATGTTTCAATTGAACAATGTAAGCGAAGAGCCTTCGAGAAGAATTTATAACCACCATCTGCTAGATAGGTATCAATTTTTTGTGGAAAAAGATAGATTTCTAATTTTTCATTTTCAATATCCCTCATAACATCACAACCAAAATTAGTATCTTTTTCGGCCGAAAATACTGAAAATAATTTTTCTCTAAGTTTTCCATTTATTTTTTCTGAGGGTAGTAAAACTTCTTGTTCTTTGCAATTGAGACCTGATCCTTTTTCAGGGAGAGGGATTGAATTTGTACCTAGTTCAGCAATAGAAACTCTCGGTACATCAGAATTTGCTTTTGGCAAACAGTACTTCACTGGATTTTCTATTGGTGATTTGATTGATTTCATTGTCAATACACGATCGCCAAGTTGCTGTCCATGTGAGAGTGTTATCGAGAGTATGAGGGTGTAAAATAAAAGAAATAAAAGAAATAAAATAAATAAAAGTAGGACCGGCAGGTTTCCAAGAGACAATGAATAACACTGAATTGTTTTTGAGTCCTTCATCCTATCTCATCTCCGATAAAAGAATAAATGATTTATTATTTAATTATTTAATTAAATAGAATATATTTATTGTTCATGCGCTTTTTTTACAACGGCACATTTTTTAAACGTTTCGTGATTTGTTGTTGAAACTTTAATAGTTCGAATCTTTTTAAACGTTAAATGAAATTTGTTTTTCTTTATAAACTCAATTATTTTTATTTATTTAGAAAAAACGTAACAGCTCACACCCTTCACCCTTCACCCAGATGCCATCAGAAAACACTGCTATCAACTGCGGTACCTATGAGAGGTTGATAAAATTCTATTCAGGTGTTTTGTTATTATGAAAAAAGTATTTCCTCTAGATAGTCTTTTCTCGTTAATGCTTTTAATCTTTTCCTGCTGGTGCTCATTTTGCTCGAATCATTTTTTAATATATTAAATGCTATTTTTCTTATTAATGATAAATTTTGAGCTGAGTATATTTTTCTAATTCTACTATGATCTTCTCTGAAACTTATATCTAAGGACCAATGTAATTTGTTTTCAATGTGCCAATGTTCACGAATGTATTTTCCTATTTTAGCAGCATCATTTTTTAGACTGCTGATAAAATAACGAATCTCACTCTGACACTGTCTTTTAATTTCTCTAGTGGAATGAACTGCTGTAACAGATTTAAAATCCATCCATACTATCTCATCATCTAATTCACTAAAAATATTTTTTGAAAATGGTGATCTCATTCGTTTTTGTTCCTGTGGCATTTTGGGCCAATACCACATTATTATTTATAGACCAAGCATGGATTAAATTTAAAGGTGATGTTTTATCTCCACCTTTTAAAGTGCCTCTGAGAGATTTATCATCAATTGCTATATGATGTTCATCATTTAATATGGTTTTTATACTTGAAGTCCATTGGTAAAAAGCTCTTTCAAATTCTTTGGGATTTATAAGAGAGACAACTCTTGCTATCGTATCATGTGATGGAATGCCATTATCCAAATCCAAGAATTTTCTAAACCATTCTTCATTTTCTAATGCAAAATCTTCAATGTCATTCCAAGTATCATTCCTACATATGACTGCACACACTGTAATTATGAGAATATCAATTAGCTTGTGCTTTTTTGTTCTTTCAATCCTAGGATCTTTTATAATTGATAAATGTTCTATTAAAGAAATAGAATCCTTTTCTTGCATACTCGTCCCCCCCAGAAGAAATATGAAAAAAATAATTTTAACAGATTAAATTAACAAGTCTAGACCCGAGGCCGCAAATTAAGATGCGTTTGCCCTGGCCCTATTATGTGCTGGCTCTATTATGCCAATAAAAAATGCTAGCATAAATAAAATTTAATTATGATTTTAATGATCTATCCTCCTGAAGTTTCGCAAATTAAATAATCTTCTTTTAGCAAAAAATGTAATCAATTATTATCGAGTAGAGTGAATTTGTTATCTTAATAATATCTAAAAATGAAAACAAAGACTACAAGCAAAAAAATTGCGAGTATAAGTAGCGTACGAATTTTTGAAAGGGTATTTTTTTCAATGCCACGATTGTTGCTACTTTTATTGCTCGTATTGCTTTTTTTATTTCAAAATTCATTTATCGCTCTAACTTTTGCTCTCGATGAAAAGTTGAAGTCAACCATAGAGGATGCTAGAAAGAGTGGTGAAAAACTTGGATCAATCGGAATTGGTGTTGCAAAAAAACATAATTTCTTAAAAAAATTTTTTATGAGCTAATTTTTTTTATCTTTAAATCTAAAGGGGAAGATTTTTCATCAGTAACTTCGGATGACCTGGTTTTGTTGAAAATAATTTTAAATATGTTTTTTTATTATAATAATGATAATAGCAAAATTTAGGAAATAAGAAATTCTATGTCGATTGTAAATGTGGAATATATTGGTTTTTTAGGTTTATATCTAAAAATATTCTCTTGGCAAAGTTTAGAATATTTCTAAATCCAAAACCTCGTCTCTCTATTACTTTAATTTTATTATTTAATCCTTCAACAGCACCACTTGAATGTCTATGGGTAAAGTAATTTAAAATATTTTCTTGATATCTGTAATAGGTCTCAATAAATTTTTCAAATGGATGGTGTCCTTTTGTTGTATACCCCATGGCCATAATACACCAAGCATCTATTTTTATTTTTGCATCTTTCTTTTCAAGATTACTTTCAAATATCAGATACAAATTTTCCCTAATATCGTAACATTCCTTTAAGCTAGGAGCTAATGTAAACAATTTTTTAAGTCGGTCTTTGTCATCCTCCTCTAAATCATCAGGGTGATGCCTGAATGGCCACATAGTAGATTTGACCTGCTCTAAAGTTTCTTGCTCACTTTTAAGATCTTCTTTTAATTTGTTTGTAACTTTTTTTCTTTCTTTATCAACTGCATTTCCAAGCAATTTTGCTACATGAAATCGATCAATGGTAACAATGCGATCGAAAATTACATCATCGTTAGCAGTATCTTTTAGAACTGAAAAATAACATGCACTCATATCAACTGTCACTGATTCTAAGGAATTCCAAATTCTTTTTGGGATTGATGAAAAAAATGGAGTAATTTCATCCTTAGTCCTTCCATCAATGACTGCTAATATTTTACTTTTTACAATAATGCTGATGTCAGAGACAATAGTAAGATAACTTTTATGTCCTTTTCTAAGGGCAATCTCATCAACACCCATTCGGGTAATAAAAATTTCATCCCAGTTAATGGTAGTAACAATATTTCTATTAACTATCCCAGCGTAAATCATCAAAAACTTACGTTCAGAGATAATTCCTCATTTCTTGCAGAATACTATAGTTATTTAATCTAACAAAAAAATGAGTTAAGGCCTTAAAATAATCCTCGGCCATTTGTTTTAAATATGTCATTATCAAATGATGAAAACTGTTACAAAAATAAATCCAGATCAAGAATACGAAAATGCAAAAAAAATAATTGAGGAAGCCAGCAAAAATCAACTTTGTCAAAGTAGAATTATCGCGCTCAATGCTTCTGTCGATAATCTTATAACTGTTGCTAGAGTATTAATGGAAAGAGAAGATAACAGACGAGGAAAACAGAAACCTCCAAAAGAAAATCCAAAAGCTAAAGGACGTAAAAAAGGAGAAGATCGTGCTGAAACAAAAAAATTACCATCTGAGCGATACCCTAATTTAGAGATTAAAGAGAGCATTCTATGTCCAGATCATCCACCTAAATGTCCCTGTTGTGGCGAGGAAATGAAGGAGTCTGGTCTTTTTGATACTTCGGAAAAATTAGAAGTTATTCCTAAAAAATATGTTAGAGATCAGAAAGGATTAGTAGATAACAATAAGAGATGCACCTTCAATAATGAACTCAAAGCTTTCTTTGCAGCAATTACTGATGATTTGTATAGAGAATTAGCAATGTTTCAATTTTTCATAAGCGGAGACGCAGAGATTCGATTCCGCCACAAACAAGCATTGTCATATTAACAAATTTTAAGTGATAACAAACACTTCCTTCCACGCGGTATTTCTTCTTTTTTCATCATTTTTCATCTTATTTCATCCAGTCAAATGTGCAAGAAATGTGCAAAAAAAATGATGTAAGAAATTTTATTATCAATATTTTTATTAGCATTTTTATCAACAACTTCTAATAAGCGCAGATTAAAAACAGCACAGACGCTTTATTATAAAAAAAGGATACAACATGAAAAGTATAGTTGAGATTTTATTCACAGTAATATTTTATATGACTGCAAGTATTGGAGCTTTAAAATTTTATCAGACCCTCGAAAAAGATCTGGCGATAAAACTAGCGAAGGGACTATCATCGCTAGCAACATTTACTGATAAGTTAACTGCAGCTCCCAGTAAAAATGCAAAAAGACATAGTAAATAAGGGTTAATGTTTATCCCTATAAATATCAATTGCGAGCTATTAAAATTACTCTACTAATTCATAACGATAAATACATACCAAGCAAAAAAATTTTTAATCTTTCTATACTAATGAGCAATTTGACAGTCTTAGTATATTGCACTAACATATACTAATGGGACAGTTTAAATTTGTAGTATGGTTAGCTCATTGGTATTTGCAACAAGAATCATTTATTTTTGAGTGGGACCAGGGAAATTCGACTAAAAACCAAAGTAAACATGGTGTATCTACTACTGATGTTGAAGGTGTTTTTAAACTTCGCTTGGCCGTTGCTTTGGGAGTACAAATTTCCCCTATAGTAAATGAAGAAAGAGTTTGTGTTGTTGGCCCTTCATTTGATGGACGACTTCTTTCTATAGTTTTTACATTAAGAAGTGGCAGAGTTCGTCCCATTAGTGCAAGGTTGGCCAGTAAAAAGGAAAGGGAACTTTATGAAAAAGTACGCAAAACAATTGAAAGAATATAACAAAATAGATTTTGATCCAGAAGATATTCTGGCCGAAATGAGTAGACTTAAGGGGCACAGGCGAAAACCAATAAGTGTTGCTCTCGAAGAAGATATAGTAAAGAACATTAAAAGTATGGCCCTTAAAAAAGGTATTCCATATCAAGTTCTCATCAGATTGCTAATTGTAGATGGAGTTAGAAGATTAAAGGCAGCTTAAGCACTCCTACAAATTTTTGATCCCACCACCATTGAAAAGTACTTAACTATAAAACTAACAAAAGGGTTACCACCAAAAAAAAGGTTATATAACCTAAATAATAGAATACTGCCGCCTATGTTTTACTTCATGTATATCATCACAAAGAAATTCACGCCACTGGGATTGCATCCGATCTACAGGTGGCCTTAAGCTCTATTCAGAATCAGTTGGATCACTTTGAAAGAGCGGGATTCCTTGTTTCAAAAAAAGTTGGCCGAACTAGAGTCTATTTTTTCAATATGAAATCACCTGTAATTAAACCATTTATTGAATTGTTAAAAATTTACTACGAATCACTTCCTCTCTCTGATCACGAAAAATTATTCCCAACTCGCCGTCGTCCAAGAGCTAAAGGTAAACCAGTCATTGTCCGCAAAGGGGCATAAGCTTTTTGTAGAATTTCCTGATGGACCACCTCTTGGAATTGGGAAAGATCATTCTATAAAATCACAGGATAGTAAAAATCGATATCGTCCAATTGAAATGTAACCAATTTTGCATTATAAATTGTCCATATTTTAGGCCTAAAATATGGACACATGAGAGATAAAATTGCTATCACTTAGACCATTAAAAATTTTCAACAAATATTTTTTAATATTTTAATATTTTAATATTTTAATATTTTAATTTGCATCACCTAATATTAATTCAAGCTTTTTGGCCAAAGCTGCCCCCTCTTTTGATTTCTTTAGTGAGCTAGGAAATTTTCCATCTTCTGCACCTTCATCTTTATTGTCATGAAATTTTATAACAATAAAACTGAACTAAAAAACAACACCATACTAAACATGGAGGAAAAAATATGGTCGTAAACACAGAACCGAATAATATGAGATTTTTAATTGTAGATGATATGTTAACAATAAGAACTTTGACTAAAGAGATGCTTCATAACATAGGATATGTAAACATTTTGGATGCAGAAAATGGCATCAGTGCTCTCGATATTATGGATTCCTCCTATAAAGCTGGAAAACCTATTGAGTTTGTTATTTCAGATTGGAATATGCCCCAAATGGATGGTTTAACATTCCTAAAAACACTACGAGCATCCAGCACATATAAGACAATTCCTTTTTTAATGGTTACATCAGAATCTGAAAAAGAATGTGTTGTTGCTGCCGTCAAGGCCGGTATCGATAATTTTATTCTCAAACCATTTACAGCGCCAATTCTTAGAGAAAAAATTGACAGAATCCTATCTAAGAGAAAAGAACAACAAAAATAATAACTAATAACAGATGAATCCTAATGATTACCACATTCTTGCTTATTTATCCAATAGCAATATTCCTACAATCCTTTTAACTCTAGGTAGGAAATATCATTCAAGTTCTATTCATATTAATATAATATGATATAATTAAATAACAAAATAAATGAGATACAGTATAACACTATTTAGTATTAGTATGAAAAAAATAACTATGAAAAAATTTTTTATATTAAAAAGTTCGACATATATTTTGAGCTATGGATTGCCAGAAAAAGAAGCATTAATTGTCAAAGATGTTTCGGCCAAAATCCCTGTTAAATACGTTAACATTGATCTCGGCGAAATAGATAATTTTAAAAGAGTATATGAGGAAACAGTTCATAGATTTTGTTTTTTTATTAATACTGAGTTTGTAAATCCAACAGAGATAAATAAAATAAATAACATATTATCTGCTACAGATAAAAAAAAATTAATTCTATTTTCGAGTAATCATATAAATGATCTAAATTCATTCTTTTTCAATTCAGTAAATCATATTTGTGATAGCTCAGTAGTTGCTGGTCTTGAAAATATGATGGTCAAAATTAATAAAAAACTTTATCCCTTATTAATAACTAATTTGCCAAATCAAGTTTTTCGTTCATTAAAATCATCAGAGATTTCAGCTTTTTTTAAAAATATCTCTGTAAATGAACAATTTAATTTCATTATTCAACTTGAATGCACTGGTATCAACTATTTGGGAAAAATTAGAATATATTTAAATACCAATAAAATAATAAATAAATTAAATAATAAAATATCTGAAAAAAAATTATTAGATGCTTTTATTGAATTTGGAAATCAATTTGTTGGAATAATAAATATCAATTTAAAAAAAATAAATATTATAAATCGAATAGGATTACCTAATTTAATTAGTGTTTCAAATTCCTCCTTCGTACGTAATTCATGTCTTTACATACCCAGTATTGCTTTAGCTAATCAATCAAATGATATATTAATAGAGCTTGGTTTTATAAACTCTGAAGGAAAGGATTTATTTTCTTTAAGTCAAATTATAGATCCGAACATGGATTCTGAAGTGACTTTTTTGTGACTCTGTATAATGACTATTCATTTTTGTTACATCCAAACAACATCATCACTTTCGCTGGCCTTCTTTTGATCAGCATCTGTCTCATCATCTTTCTTCTTCTCACCACTTAATTTAAATGAAGCAATCAACTCAGTTAAATTTTGAGATCGATTAGTTAAATTTTCTGCATTAGTTGCTAAATCCTTGGCAGCATTTGCAGTTTTTTGAATAGTTTCATGAATATTTTTTATATTTAAATTAGCACGTGAAACTGCCTCAGCCTGCTCGTTAGAAGCAGAAGAAATCTGCACTACCGAATCGGTAATCTTTGAAATCTTATTTACCATTTCTTCTAAAACCAGGGCCGCCCCATTAGTTGTTGATACTCCTTCTTCAGTTTTCTTTTTTAAATCATCAACCAACAAAACAATTTCTTTGGCCGCGCAGGAGCTACGATTTGCCAATCCCTTCACCTCCATTGCCACTACCGCAAAACCTTTTCCATATTTCCCGGCCTGAACCGCCTCAATAGATGCATTTAATGCCAACAAATTAGTTTGAAATGCAATTTCATCTATCACCTTAGTAATTCTATGAATATTTTTACTAGCATCAGACATATTTTTATTAGCATTCAATACTGACTTCATCTTCTCACTTCCAAGATGAGCACAATTTTTTAAATCGACACTTAAAGTTTGCGCCTCTTTAGTGCTATTAGCATTTTGATTTATTTGCTCATCAACTTTCACCATCGATTCGCCAATTTCTCCAAGTGAATTCACCTGTTCTGCTGTCCAAGAGTGCAAACGATTACTGATGATCGCCACATTCTTTGCGCCTTTGTCGAGAAGTCCCGCAATCCCTTTTAACTCTAGTAAAGTTTTATTCAAAATATCAATTACAGAATTAACTGCATTTTGTAATGATTTTACTTCACCACTAAATTCACCATCTAATTTATTAGTAAAATCACGCGAAGACATTTTTTGAAAAAATATTGTAATCGCCGTCAGCGATTTGGTCATCTCAGAACACACAACATCCAGTTTTGCCAAAGTTTCCGTCTGTTTTACCAATTCATCCATCTTCTCTAACTCTTTTTTCACCACTTGCAATTCACTATCAACATCATCACGAGTCTTTATAGCAAAAATAACAAAAACAACACCCATTGCAAGTAGTGGTAACAGTGTCATAAAAAATGTTAACAAAGATTTTGTATTTACAAACAACAATATCAGCGTACATACAAAAGATGCAATGAAAGTAGTAAAAATTCGACGTATTTTTATATCTTTGATAATAATATAATTATACATAACTAATGCTTAAAACCTTTTTTATGGCCGCTAATAGTTTACTCTCTGTGAACGGCTTTGTTATCCAAGCAATAACCCCAATGCTTTTTCCTTTTCTCATCAGCTCTTCGTCTGGCTCACTCGTTAACATAAAAATGGGTATGTGTTTTAAACGTTCATCTTTTTTTACTTCTGCGCACATCTCTAATCCGTTCATCCTTGGCATATTGTAATCTAATATTATTAGACTTGTATCAGGATTCTCTTTAAGTACATCCAATCCATTCTGACCATCATAACCTTCAATAACTACATATTCACCCTCGGCCC
Source organism: Oligoflexia bacterium (assembly GCA_015232355.1). Classification (GTDB taxonomy): domain Bacteria; phylum Bdellovibrionota; class Bacteriovoracia; order Bacteriovoracales; family Bacteriovoracaceae; genus JADFZW01. Next base: position 65,120 of record JADFZW010000013.1, on the reverse strand, counting down.
TCTCTAGCATTTCTCGCAATTGATCTCTTAAGGTTTCGCTGTCATCTGTAATTAATATTTTTTTCGCCATACATACTCATTCCAAATTAAATTTTATACTCTTCTCTTACACCACGATACTTAAGGTGGTACCTCCACCATCTACAGAATTAATACTTAATTTTCCTCCCAATTTTTCAATATTATTTTTAATAATATCCATACCCACACCACGTCCAGAAATATCGCTGGCGTTGTCTTTGGTAGAAAGACCTGAGATAAAAATTAAGTCCAACAATTTTTCCCGATTAAATTTATTTAAATCATCATTAGAAATAAATTTATTCTCCAATGCCTTTTGTTTTAATCTCTCAATATTAATTCCACTACCATCATCTTTAATCTCTATCTTACAACGATCATTTTCAGTAGAAATAACAAATTTAATGGTACCATCTTCAGGTTTTCCAGCAACTTTTCTCTCTTCAGGTTTTTCTATACCATGATCTATTGAATTTCTTATTATGTGAGTAAAGCAATCATTTAATAGATATAATTTATCTCTATTTATCATTGCATCCTCACCCTCTACACGTAGATTAATTTTTTTACCTAATCTCGAAGATATATCCTTTGTCATTGAAAAATATTTGGCCAGAGATGGCTTAATAGGAACATCTAAGAGTTTTTCACTCAGCGACTGCAAATGCAACAACCCTTTCAAATTAGGAAGTTTACCAACCTCACTAGCTATAAATTCCTTTAATTGAATTAGATTCTTATCAACAATCTCTACTGTCTTATAGGATTTTCTTGTTAATAAATCTTCATTTGAAGCATACGATGCTATAAATTGTAATAATTCAATGTAATAAATATATCTAACACCTTCAAGTGTTCCCTTATTAATTATCCAATTATTTACCAATTTAAAGGATGGAAAAATTTCATTTAAAATACAAGGACATTCTATATTTAATTCACATGTTAGTAGAGCATTATAAACCCTGTCTAAATTAAGTGGAATAGTATTTCTAACAGGAACAAAGTAATCAAAACAATTTGTTGAATCAGAAATCAATGTAGAAAAATATTTAAAAAATGATAGGACGTTCGATCCATCCCTAGCTAAAGATCTTAATGTCCCTACCAAAATGCTTCCTGAACCAACACTATCATTTAATATTTTTTTATTTTCCTCAACTTTTTCACCTAGCAAAGTCAATTCATCAAATAATTTTCCTCTTGTTTCCGGTGAAAATAATCCGTAAATATTAAACTGACTAACCAGCGAGACATGCTTCCACATCTTTTTCAGCATATCTTCCATTAGCTCTCTATCTTCTGTTGCCAACAAATCATTTAAAATCCTGTTCATAATTCTAAAGACAAACTCTGCAAACAAAAATTTTTCTTTCTGTGCATTCGACCAAGCATTAACCACAGTCTCTGCTAAATAACCTTTTGTAACTTTTCCGTCTACATAACCATAATAAGTCTCCGTGACCTTATATATTTCTCTAAATAATCCAACCCACCCATCTAAATCAAAACTATAGGGTTTAAAAAACGATGAGTTGATATAGGCATATTTCAAAAATGCACCCATCTCAATCATGAATTTTTGCATATTTTGTATATTGCTATTATCGCGTTCATCCTTACAACTCTCAATAAAACCATTTAGAGAGTTGGTTAACGTCTCCTTTCCCAGCTTGCGTACATTCTCTTCAAATTGATTTACTATTTCCAATACCTTCTCTTTACTTTGTTCCCTACGTTTTTCATCATTATAAACAGAATTTAAAAACCAATCCAAATAGACATAATCATTATGCACGGCCCAGATGCCTTTGATTTTGTATTCATTTTCTATCTTAAATAACTTCTCAGCATATTCAGAATACTCTTGAATAATAGCACTACTCTGTTCATTTCCTTTTTTTATCTCTGCTAATTCACGTTCTATATCATAATCGGTAGTTCCTAAGTGTTTACGTAATTCTACTACCTTTGATTCAACGTCATGGACAATATCTGAAATCATACCTAAAGAAAAAACTCTCGAATTCCCTTTTATAGTATGAAAATTTCTAAACAACTCACTAATCAAATCATTATTTTCTGGCATCTGTTTGATCAATTTGTAATTTAAATCAATAAGTTTAAAAGCACTGGTGAAAAATACACGCAGGTCTTTTGGATTTTGAGCGGCCAGTTCTTGTAGTATTTGCATCCTCTTAGTGTTTTCTTCCTTTTGTTTTTTTATTTCCAGTTCCATTTTTTCCATCAATGTCACATCTTCAATCACATACATAATCTGCTCTACATTTTCCTTACTGTCATATATTGGATTGGTCGATACTTTTAATATCTTTTCACTCTCTAAGTTTAGCACCAATCTCTTAGGAAAATTATCTTCCATCAACATCCACTGCATACTATTATTGTTAAAAACTGCCAACATTGCCGTCTTCATCATTGCAAAATCTTGAGAACCCTTATTTAAATCTTTGTACAAGCACTCAAAAATATTTTTGTCTGTGACATCTTCCCCAAATATAATTTTACTAAAATCCGACACTGGTGGAATGATTTTACGATCAGATGTAATAGAAAATACTGCTTGGGGAATATTTGCAAATAGGGTTTGCATACGAACATTTTTTTGTCTTAATTCTTCCGTACGCTCTTGTACCTTCAACTCTAAATTTTTACTATAATCTTTTATCTCATCCACTTGTCGTTTTAATTGTTGAATCATCTGATTAAATGATATGGCCAATTCACCAATCTCATCTTTTGCAAGACCACTCTCCTCGATCTGTATTAACAAATTACCTTTCTTTACTTCTCTGGTTGCTTCGACTACTTTATAGAGTGGTCGTATGACTACTCGTTGTAAGAAAAATATTATTAGCACTGTAGTAGATACAATCACTAAAATAAATGGCAAAAACGCCAGAGCAAATCTATAAATTTCATCTATTAATTTTTGCTGATTTGAGGCAACCTGTACAAATCCAACAGTATTTTTATCTTTTATTATCGGCAATTCCACTACATAAAATTTACCAACATTTTTCCAATTATAAAGAAAATCTGTGCTGTTACCTATCATCTGCGATATTACATACTCTTTTTTCTTTTCTGCCTCTATTAACTCTTTCTTTTTCGATGAATAGATTATTTTACTTTTGGCATCTCTGATAATTAACATATCCAAAGTTTCTTTATTGTCCTTAACAAATTGTATGCACTTTTCACTAATCCCTGTGATCTTATCTAAAGGAACATCCAGCTGTAATATTTCATCAATAATATTTTTAAATGTCAGTCCCAGTCCTTCAATCCTATCTAACATCACTTTTTCCGAACGTTGATAGTAGGTATTTATAAAGACATATCCTCCTGCTATCGTTATTAATAAAAAATTTGCAAGCAATAAAGCAACTAATTTGTTTTTTAATTTTAACTGTGTGAAATTTGCTATGATAAATTTAAATCTAGATTTAAGTGACATAATTCTTTCTCATTGATGAAAAGTAGTTTAATGCTGATACAGAATTTAAATAAACTAAAAAAATTATTCTTTTATTATAGTTGAGGCCATCCTTATCATATCTACTGGTAATGAAATATTCATTTCTTTTGCAGTTTTTGTGTTTAGATATATATCAAAACTATCTAAATACATAGGAGGAATATCTTTCGGTTTTTTACCTGATAAAATTTCAGTCACTATAACTCCAGCATTTTGTCCAGCTTTCTGACAAGTGGCCGTAAAGGCCATCACTGCTACTCCTTTTTCTGCAAAAGAGGCATCTGTTGCTAGTGTTAATATTTTTTTTGGTATTACAACTGATTTTATTTCATTGGAAAATTTTACCTGTAATGTATCTTTTGGAAACATAATTGCATCAACTTTAGAATCAATCAATTTATTAAAAGCCGCCACAACACTCTTTTGTAATAGATTATTATCTTTGTTGTTGCCTGGATATTCAGAAATTATGCTCTTTAATTTTAATTCTTTTGCAGCCTTTTCCAAATCTCCAGCATCACGTTTGGAATTTACCTCATCAGAATTAACAACAATTCCGATGGTTTTAATATCAGGTTTAATTTTTAATGCTAATTTAATTAATGGAAGTTGTGGTGTGTATATAGTAGCGCCACTATAGTTATCACCAAACTTTAAATTTTTTCCAATCTCATCTATTTGTTGTGGGTAAGTTACACTTGTATATACGATAGGAATATCTTTAACTACCTTCAGAAATTCAAGAGTAACCTTTGTTCCTTGAGTAACTATTACCTTTACATTTTCTTTTTTTAATTTATCAATAGTATCTTTTACCAAATCCATATTGTTATTCAGATTGTGATATACAACCTCTATTTTACTTTCAAAACCCTTTTCCTTCAATCCCTCCATAAATCCTTTTTTACCATCCTCAAACGCCTTCATCCCCACCTGATCTACAAATCCAACTTTCACCTTCTCCTGTGCAAAACCAACATTCAATACACAAGATAAAATAAGAACTCCTAATAAAATTGTAAAAGCATAATTACATCTCATGTTCATTCCCTCTCAAATATTATCCATTATTAATATGTCTATATACATTTATATACGTCTATCTATTGTGTTCTACGAATATCTTTTAATACTTTACTTCTTCATACTTAGTATCTTATTTACCGCCCCCAACAACTTAGCTTCCACAAATGGCTTGGTAATCCATGCAATTACCCCAACTCCTTTACCTTGTGCCATCAACGCCTCATCTGATTCTGTTGTTAACATAAATATTGGAATTTTGTTTATGGAGGAATCATCTTTTACCTTTCCACACATAGTAAGCCCATTCATATTGGGCATATTCACATCACAAATAATTAAACTTGTATCTGGATTTGCTTTTAAAACTTCCAGCCCATTCACTCCATCATGCCCCTGAATAACTTGATGACCCTGTTTTTCTAAAACCTCTTTTAATTGATCCCGTAGTGTTTCACTGTCGTCAACAACTAATATCTTGGCCATATCACATATCTCCTCTTTTCTCATTTCCATCACAAACTATAATATTTTGCAGATATTTTAATATTGAATCTCTTATTGAAATGCTTGATAATTTTTTTGGCATAATTATTGTTTTTAGAACGGAAGTCACTTTATCAGTCTTATCTGTAAATATTATTTGTGAATCATTTCCGTCCATCTTCTCATAAAGATCCATATCCAATTCATCTTTTATTTTTTCAATTTTTTCTTCAAATTCCTCTTTTTCTACATCATCTGTAGAAAATTGAATGCTATAGGATAATGAAGGAAGTTGATTGCAATTAAGTAAGTGTCCAAATGTAATCGTAATAGAACCCTTTTGTTCGACAACTGATCCACCATGGGCCAAAATATAATCTTTACAGCGATTGAGTGACATTTGAAATTGAAGAACATCTTTCATTGCATTTGTATTAATATTCTCTTTATGTTCAATGGTTAATCTCAGTATTCCACGAGGAAGGTTTTCAAAGTAACAATTTGTCAAACCATACTTCTTACAAGCTAATCCAATATAAGTAGTAAGTGCTAAAATCATTTTAGGTTGATCTATAAAAATAATTCCATTTTTAACTTTCAAGTAATCATAAATTGCATTGAGTTTGATCTTCAGATTCTCCTTATTTTCTAATAGCGATAACTCTTTCCCAAAAGAAAACAAAAAAGCATTTAAAGATACTAACGTACGTTCCAACTCTTCATGTGTTTCTGTGGAGATACTAATAGTGAATTTAGTACCCTTTTTCGGAAAAGTTTTGAGAACAATGGTCCCCCCAATTTTTTCTAGTGACTGCTTAACAACATCTAATCCTACACCTCTCCCGCTTACTTCTGTTAATTGTTGAGCTGTGGAAAATCCTGCTTCAAAAATATATTTCGTCAACTCATCTTCACTCGCACGAATATCCTTTTCCAAAGGCATATATTTATTTTTTATTATTTTATCCAAAATTTTTTCAAGGTCTATTCCTTTACCATCATCTTCTACTGTGACAATTAGTTTTCCTTGCTCTTCTAAGCAATTAATTCTAATTATACCCTCTTTGGAAATCAACGGTAGTTCAAACTCAACAAATTTTAACTCCTTATTTTCTTTTAATTTATTAAAGTTATTTTCAAAAATACTCCATATCTCTTTTTTAAAAAGCGTGGAAAATTTTTCTCGTAATAATTTTTCATGTTTTTTCTTAAATAAAATCGAAAGTAATTTATTCCCTCTTAATATTTCATATCTTTCATTAACTACCGTAAGTATAATGGGGAGATTATCAATAGTTAATTCAGAATGACTTTTCGAAATCTCTAATAATGCTAAAATACTGTGAGTAGCTTGTAGATCATCATTTACTGTTGTACTCATAGAAAATTTACCTCTCCCTCTTCTGCTCCAGTAGTTTTCTGATTTTCTTCTGGGTATTTTAATTCTTTAACCATTTGTTTATTAAATGAATCGACAACACATGTACAATATACAATTTCCTCATTCTCTTTAATACCCCAGGTATTTGAAATATACTCATCACTTTTATCTGCACCACTAAAAAAAATCTCATCAAATCCTCTGGTCACAATAGGTAGACTAATTCCTACTGGAATATTTTGACCATGAAAAATTTTCTTTATTCTGCCTGCAACTAAATTTACATACTCTTTGAAAAAATCAATTGCCTTTGTTTGTGGATAATCCGTTGGATCTTTTTTAAAACATCTAGATGCAAAGTAAATAGCAGTATCGGAATCAAAATGGATCTTAAATGTCATTCGAATATCTTTTCCAGAGATAATAATTGTAGATGTATGAAAAGATCTAATCTTGTTTATACATCCATCTTCTGTGTCTTGAATAATCGCACTTTGAGCGCCCATGTGAGAGCTAAAGCGATCAAGAGAAACATCTCTTGCAATTTGAATTAATTTTTCCATTTATGCTCACACCTTTTAAATTAAAAATCGCTTTCATTAAAAAAATACAAATGAAATTATCAACATTTTTTCCCACTAATATTAATTGTATTTTTTTTGCAAGATGTAAGTAACTATATAGTCAATATAAAAATGAGAATAGAATTTCTTTAAATTTGATTTAATCAAGTATTAAAAAAATTAAATGATAATTATCAGCGCTCAGAAAAATATTCATTCGTCATTATCGTTATTAAATAGTATTTCATGTAAGCACTTCTTTTTTTTTGTTTGTTTGTTAAAGTTAAAAAATATTTAATATGTTGGTAATATGATATTAAATAATTCAAGTTCATCATACAGAAATACTGACAATGTAAACTTAGAGATTACATATTAAAAGAGTAGTGTACTTAGATTATACTTATATTTTAATGTTTGATAGATTTGCTATATTGATTAACGGTTTTCCATTTCTTGTACAATCAACGGTAATTACAAAGATAGCATTGTAAGAGTAATCCTTCCCTGAGGAAATTCGAAAAACTTTGATGTGTCACTTTAATCCAGAGATCATTGATGAATATGTTAGAGAGCAGAAAGGATTAGTAGATAACAATAAGAGATGCACCTTCAATAATGAACTCAAAGCTTTCTTTGCAGCAATTACTGATGATTTGTATAGAGAATTAGCAATGTTTCAATTTTTCATAAATGGCGGAGACGCAGAGATTCGAACTCTGGGTACCTTTTGGGTACGGACCCTTAGCAAGGGCCTGGTTTAAGCCATCTCACCCACGTCTCCTAAAAAATAACTAAAAAAAATGAAATGAGGTGAAGTGAAAATATTTAAAATTAAAATAAAAATTAAAATAAATTTAAAAAGAGCAAAAAAAATTTCTACTTTTATGCAAGAATGGCGGAGGACAAAGGATTCGAACCTTCGGAGAGCGTAAACCCTCGGCAGTTTTCAAGACTGCTGCCTTAAACCACTCGGCCAATCCTCCGCTTGCTTAAGTAAACATACTAATGTTTAAACTTCGAAAAGACAATTTAAAATTCTAGTCACATTCGCTCTTGAATTTGAAATTATTTTTGCATCTATTGCTGCGTATAGCACGCATGATAATGATCATAGTTTGTCCTTCATCCAATAAATCTGTTGGCCATCCATAAAATTTCTTTATATTTTATTTTCGAAGTATGTAACGTTGACCATGTTAAGTAAAAATCAACTAGGTCAATTTAACCTGATTTACAATGTTACAAAACCATTACGATTATCCTATTATGCTATTAAGCAAACGCCAATGTGAGTTTCCAAAGATGCTGAAAAAAAATTCCACCATATATCACAATAGCTCCCGTGGTAAAATAATATGCATGTAATTGGTTAACAGGTGATAAATTTTTATTGATCATTGATCATTGATCATTAGGTAAAAACAATGGGTAATGGACGTGTAGCAAAGTCAAAAAAGAGAGGGGACATGGATTTATTTGATACGATGAAATCGACTTCTTGTAAGGAAGTATTATTTTTTAATGAACCATCAGTCGGATTGAAAGCAATTATCGCCATTAACAACACAACTCTAGGACCAGCAATTTGTAGTTGTAAAATTTATGATTACAAAGATTTTGGAACTGCAATTTTGGATGCACTCGATTTAGCATACCAAAACACTCTGAGTGCAGCTCTTACTAGAAGAGTAGTTGGTGGTGGAAGTATTGTATTAATTGGTGATCCTCTATCTATTAAGAGTGAAATGTATTTTCGAGCTCTAGGAGCATTTATTGATCGTCAGAAAGGAAAAGTTTATGTGACTCCAGAATCAGGAACCTCATCGATTGATATGTTAGATATTAAGAGAGAAACTGATTATGTTTTGGCACTTCCAGAGGTATATGGCGGCTCAGGGGAAGCATCAGAAAGTATCGCTTTAGGTATCATTCAAGGTATTAAAGCATCCATGAAATTTTTATATCAAGAAACAAACTTAAGTGGAGTGCAAATTGCTATTCAAGGATTAGGTAATGTCGGAAGAGCATTAACCCACTCATTATTGAAAGAGGGTGCTGATTTAGTTATTACCGATATAGAATACGATAAAATAAAAGAAACTAAGGATATGTATTCAAATGTACGAATTGTAAAACCAAATGAGATTTTTAATGAAGCTTGTGAGGTTTTTTGTCCCTGTGCTTTTGGACATTCTATAAATGAAGAAAATGCAAAATTGTTATCTTGTAAAATCGTGGCCGGTGCTGCTCATTACTCACCAGATATTCATAAAATATTTGCAGATAAAAGCATCATGGCAGTGCCATCATTTTTATTAAATGCTGGAGAGATAATTCAAGTCTCTAATGAATTTAAAAATTACAAGAGAAATAAAACTACAGAAGAACTTAAAGATATTTTTCAAATTACTCTAAATATCTTAGAACGGGCCAGAGATGAAAAACTTTCTATTAACGATATCGCTTGTAGTATGGCCATGAATTATATTAAAAATATTTCGATAATAAAGGCATTAAAATAATAAAGTAAAAAAAAATATATATAAACAAGAGCAGAACATAACAATACATAAAAAGAGTAAAGCAAAAAGAGTAAAGCAAGATGAACAAAAAAATATTTACCCTACTCACCATCAATCCTGGTTCTACTTCAACCAAGATTGGTGTTTATAAAAATGAAAATCCAGTTTTTGAAACCACTATTAGACATAGTTCAAAATCTTTAGAGAAATTTGCAAGAATATGGGATCAATATACTTTCAGAAAAGAAGAAATCATAAAAACCCTAGAAAAAAATAAAGTATCGTTAAATGAATTCGATGCGATTGTGGGACGTGGAGGATTGATTAGACCAATTCCTAGTGGAGTTTATCACATCGATGATCAGATGATCGAAGATGCTAGGGCCGGATTTCAAGGTCATCACGTTTCAAATCTTGCATGTGTGATAGCTTACGGAATAGGATGGAAATATTCTATTCCTTCATTTATTGTCGATCCTCCTGCTGTTGACGATATGGAAGCAATTGCAAAGATATCAGGCAATAGTGAGATAACAAGAAATAGTTTATTTCATGCTCTAAATATCTTCGCCACCGCCAGACATTTTTCTAAAGAAAATAAATTAGAATTTGATAAACAAAATCTTATCGTGGCCCATCTGGGTGGCGGAATAACCGTGGCCGCCTTACAAAAAGGTAAAGCAATAAATGTCAACAATGGATTATCAGAGGGACCATTTTCACCTGAGCGATCTGGTAGTTTACCTACATCAAGTTTAATAGGACTTGCATTTTCAGGAAAATATACAAAAGAACAAATTGAAAAATTATTGGTAGGTAAAGGTGGACTCGTCTCTTACTTTGGAACCAATGATGCCTCTGAAATAGAAGCAACTATCGAATCAAAAAGTTCTGAACATCATCAAATAGTTTTTGAAGCAATGGCATATCAAATAGCAGAGGAGATCGCTGCTCGTGCTTCAAATTTATATGGACAAGTTGATGCTATAATTTTAACTGGTGGTTTGGCAAAATGGCAGAAGCTGACTGAATTAATCGAAAATAGAGTGAAATTTATAAGTAAAGTATACAAATATCCAGGAGAGAAAGAGTTAGAGGCACTGGCACTCGGTGGCCTTCGTGTTTTAAGAGGAGAAGAGTCAGCAAAAAAATATTCTCGATAGGCGATCGCCCCACCTTTGGTGTATCCTTTTTAAGTAAGTATTGCAAAGTTAATCAGCATTCAATCATTAGTAGCGTTCTTAGCATATTTTTTTTTGAGGGGGTATTCAATGGAATTTCGTTATCAAAAAACATATTTAACTTATCTCTTATCAATTATGATCGTAATTATGATCATGATTACTACGATCATAAATATGTCTCTTGTTTACGCTAATGATAGTGCTAAAGTAATAAGCGAAATAAAAGAAGGTTCATTAAGTACAGAGGAGTTGGCAACTCTTGATCAAATAGAGCAAAAAGAACTATCTTCTAATGAAAATGAAAGTTTGCAACCAGTTCCTGATAAGATAAGTGGTCTGCCAAATGTAAATGAACGAAATGGATTTGGCATAACCATAACTAAAGAAATTCGAGATATCTATAAAAATATGTATGAAGGGAATGCAACAGAAGCATTACATATTCTAGAAAAGATCTCTGCCAAGGATTCTTCTTCTACTAATGCTAATAAAGATATAATAATTAATAAATGGTTTTTATCCACTTTAAAATCGCAAATACTTGTACTCTTAGACCTTGCTGCCGATGCTGAAATCGAATTGATAGAAAAAACTGCAAAATTAGAAATTGAGTATTTTGCTCACAACTTTACTTCTATCGCTTTAAGAGGAGAAGCACGACTATGGCTAAATGATTTAAAAAATGCCAAGAGAGATTTCGCAAAAGTTGCATTGGCATTAATTGATTGGCAATTACCAACTTCCTACAATGCTCCTCCTTCTGAACCAGAAAAAATGTACAATCTGGCATCTGTACAATTGCGTGCATTTGTCGGTATGGCCGGAGTTTATTCAGCAATGGGAGATTTAACTAAAGCATATCCTTGGGCCAAGAGAGCAGAGAATGCTTTCTCTCGCATACAATATGTTGTAAATCATCCTCAATATGGTTCACTATTTCCTGCACCACCGGATTTATATTATGGCAGAGGAATGAATTTAGGATTATTAGCGGCCAGTAGTATTTTGATTGATAAAAAAGATAAAGAAAATAAAGGGAACAAAGAAAACAAACTGGCAAAAAAGTATTTAGATTTAAGTTTGAAATTTTTTGAAAAAATAAATTACCCCCTAGGAAAGGTTACAGTGCAAGCATTACAAGCACAGGCGTATAATAGTATTGATATGCCAGAAGAAGCGAACAAAGTAGCAGTTCAAGCATTAAATATTGCTTCGAAATATTTATGGAGTAACTTAATTTGGAGAATTGAAACATTAAGAGGAACAGTCTTAATTAAATTGAAAAAACCAAAAGAGGCAAGAACAGCATATCGAAATGCTCAATCAGCAGTTGAATTGATTAGTGGAAATTTACAAACTGATCGTAGTAAAGTTCGTTTCGGAGTAGGAAAAGAAGATATCACTTATAATCTTATTAAATTTGATCTTGAAGATAAAGATTATGATACGTTGTTTGCTGATTTAGAGAGAGGACGTGCACGTGCCTTTACGGATATGCTGGCAGTTCGAAGTACCGGAAGAACTACCAATACAAACACAGAATCAGAATCAGAATCAGAATTAGAAAAAAAAGTTGCTGAAATTTCCAAATTGTCAGAGAGATTAAGAGTAATTACTATGCATCGTAATGCTCCAAACAGTCATAATGTGAACAATGCAAATAAAATGAAAACTCTCAATGAAGAAGAAAAGAAAATTCGAATACAACGAGAGCAAAAAATAAAAGAATTAGAAAAAATTTCACCAGAGATGGCATCCATCTTTGAAATTCAAGTTCCTAATCTACGATCAGTTAAAGAAAGATTATCTGCCGATGAAGGAATTGCCTATTTTCTACCTCTAAAAGATGATGAAAATGTACAGGTTTTATTAATAAGTAAAAATAAAGTTGAGATTATATCGCTGCCAAGTAAATTAAAAGAGATTCGTGATGCTATCTTTGATTTAAATGATGATTTTAATAGTGGAAATGTTGAAGCACAAAAAGAGAAAGCAAAAATTCTATCAGACAAATTAGATATTAATAAAATTATAAAAAATAAAATTAATTATATCGTTGCCAGTAAAGATATCTTCTTTGTTCCTTGGGGGGCCATGCAAATATCTAATCCTGTATCTGTAATTCCAATGGGTAATTGGATTTTACAAGGAAATAAGGACAAAAAAGATAATAAAAATAACAGTAATAAAAATATTTCTACTGCCAAAGCAGTAATAGTTGGAAACCCAGAATTTGCTGGAAGCTATCCTCAATTGCAAGGTGCGGAGGCAGAAGCAAAAAATATTGCTGAAATTTATAAAGTTACACCTCTGATTGGTAAAGAGGCCACTATAAAAAATATCCGCGATCAAATAGGAGATGGATGTAATATTCTTCACCTCTCAACTCATGGAATATTTAATGTTTCAAAACCTCTTGATTCAGCAATCATTCTTTCCGATGGAGTAAAGGCATTTCCTCTAAACGCAGAGATGATTGTCTCAAATCCATTAAAAGCTCGAGTGGTAATTCTATCGGCCTGTGAAACAGGAATGGGAAAAGCTATGTCAGGAGATGATTTTGTGGGAATCACTCGCAGTTTTTATTTGGGAGGTGCTAAAACAATTATCTATAGCATTCGCAAAGTAGATGATCAAAGTACAGCAACTTTTATGAATGAATTACATAAAGAAGCACAAAAGGTTAATTTTATCGATGCTGCATTTTTGGCCCGTAAAAAAATGATAGAGACAGGTGCTCCTCCTTCTGCATATGGTGCTTTCATTGTTGGGGGATTAAAAAACTAGATGGGCCATAAAAATATAAATCAAAAACTAATTGGAAAAGTTTCATTAGCTTTTCTATTGAGTATCGTTCTAATCTACAGCACACTTTTCACTCTTTTCCATAAAAATTTACTTCCCACTGGTTACTCTACTGCTATTTTTTCTGTCGCTGAAAATTGGATCAGTGATTTAAAGAGTATAATTTTTGTATCAGAAGAGAGTAAAATTTCAAACAATCAACTTAATCCAAATATTGTCATCCTGGCGATAGGTGAAGAGACCTATGAAAAATTTCCCTATCGTTCTCCTCTAGATAGAAAATTTTTGGCGGACACAATTAATTATTTAATTAAATCACAAGTTAAAGCAATAGGAATTGATATCCTTTTTGATCAACCAACAGAAGCAACAAAAGATTTATTTTTAAAAAATGTCTTAAAAAATACAACCGTTCCTATTGTAATGATTACTGGTCAGGAGGAGAATGGATTAACTAAAAAGCAAGTTGATTATTTAAATAATTTTTTTTCAGATTTAAATTTGAATTTAAATAAAGATAACCTTTTATTGAGTAAGAGTTTGGCCACCATTATGAAAGATCATAGGGATGGAACAGTAAGAGAGTTTTTGGTTGAACGTAATGGAGTTGATAGTTTTGCACAAGCATTGGCAAAAAAAGTTACTAATAATATTATTAGTAGTACATTTAAATCTAAATCAAACAGCATCAGTATAATTTATAAACATAATAACTCATTTTCCCAATATCCTATTCATGCGGTCGCTCATCTGCCTATCGAATGGATTAGAGATAAAATTATTTTAATCGGAGCAATTTTACCTCACGAAGATCGACATCGAACACCGCTATCTCTACTCAGTTCTAATTCCAGCTCCAACGATATTTCAGGAATAGAAATACATGCGCATGTTTTAGCTCAAATATTAGATAATCAATATCGAAAAGAAATTCCTTTGCTTGTAGATATTTTGCTGACTACTATATTTGTATCATTCGCTCTGATTGTTGGAATGATCCTTTTTAATACGTGGATAAAAATTCTCATCTCTATTTTTATACTTTTATTATTATGGATTAGCAGTTTTTATTTTAAAGCTTTGTTTTTCATTCCCACATTTACACTCACTGTATGCTATTTTATCTCATTTTCAACTGGCATAATTTTGTCCGCCATAACCTTAAGAAAAGAAAAAAAATTTATTAGAGATGCCTTTAGTCGCTATCTCTCTAATGATGTTATTAATCTCATCGAAAAAGATCCCTCCAAATTAAAACTTGGTGGAGAGCGAAGGGAAATAACTATCCTCTTCTCTGATGTGGCCGGCTTCACTACCATTTCAGAAAGTATGGAACCTGAAGTGTTAGTAAAAATACTTAATCATTATCTGGATGAAATGAATAAGGTGATAATAAAATATGGTGGTACAATTGATAAATATATTGGTGATGCAATTGTGGCCTTTTTTGGAGCACCATTATCATCTACTAATCATCAAGAGATGGCCTTAAGATGTGCTCTAGAAATGGATCAAATAGCAAAAAAATTTATACTCGAATATAAAAAATACTCCTTCGGCACTACCAGAATAGGATTAAATTGTGGACAAGCAATTGTTGGAAATATTGGAAGTACATCACACTTTGATTACACCGCAATTGGTGATGCAGTTAATGTAGCATCTAGGTTAGAAGGTGCTAATAAATATTTTTCCACCACACTTTGTGTCTCTGAAAGCGTAGTTAAACCGTTAATAAATAATAATAATAGTAATGATATGATATTTTTTCGACCGATAGGAGATGTAATCTTAAAAGGAAAAAATGATCCAATTACTGTATTCGCTCCAATATTTGTCCAAGATAATGATAACGATAATGATAATAAAAATGAAAATATTAATGTTAAATATCAACAGGCGATTGATTGTATAAAACGATCAGAGGTTGATAAAGCATTACTGATTTTTCGTGAACTCGCAAAAATAAATCCTCAAGATCAATTATTAAATTTTCAAATTGAACGTTTACTTAGAAACGAAATAACAATTGTTTTAACAGATAAGTAGATAGGAGTTAGTAGGTTTTTTATGAACAAATTTATAATCTCACTTTCATTTATTGTTTTATTATCTTCTATTGCCTTTGCAGAGGAGGTAATTGTTATTGATTCAAATGATAGCAATTATCCTGTAGGAAAAAAAATTGATATCTCTTCCACTGCAATCAAAATTGCCGCAACTTCTGCTCTTAAACTGATCTCTCAAAAAGGAGAGATCATAAAATTAAATGGTCCACATGATGGAATATTTAACATCCCAAAAAATCCTGAAAAGGAAAACAATAAATTATTTGCTGCTGTTGCAAAACTAGCAGATACAAAAGAAAAAGATATGCGTTCAATGGGTATGGTTCGAGCATCTCCGCCACAAGCTGTTGCTGATTTTCATTTACTTAGTATTGAAGGTAATAGCAACCAATGTATTATCGATTTAACAAAAGCAAAATTTTTTCGCCAAAATTCTCAAGAACAAATTTCAGTAGAAATAACTGAAGAAGTTAATGGTAGTGATGCTAATAAAAAGACTGCTCAAAAGCACACTTTAGAATGGGAGGAAAATAACCAATATCTATCAATACCTAAAAATTTAAATCTGCAAGATGGTCATCTTTATCGCATTCGAGTTGCAGGAACCAATATCTCTAAAAAAATTACATTTCATATATCAAATTCCAATTCGACATCGACAAACGATAAAATATTAGAGTGGCTTGTAGAAAAAGGTTGTACCCTTCAAGCTGAAAGCTTCCTTAAAAATTTTTATTAGAGAAAACTACTTGAACATGAATATCTCTGAGATATTTCCAATCATCTGTGCTCTGTATGTTTCAGCAATATATGCATACACTACTCTCGTATTTGCTCCCATTGCTAAAAACACATCATGGGCCGCCATCAGTATTTTTAGAGCTGGATTTGCTCTTCCAATGTTTATAATCTGGGGATTCTTGGCCAATTCTGTTCCTGGTGGAGGTGGATTTGCTGATGTAACTTGGAAATCTGTTGGGTATCTGACTGTCGGTTGCATCTGTACTCAAGGATTAGCAGATGGATTAGTTTTAATGGCGGCCAATAAAGTAGGTGTGGCCACTTCCCTTACTATCTCTGCAATTTATCCTCTGTGGGTTGCACTCATTAATTATTTTCTTAAGATCGAAGGTGAAAAAGAGTTACTCCTCCATCATTGGATTGGATTGCTACTTACACTTATCGGAATAGCAGGAATAATCTATTCAAAACCTACCAATAGTAAAAATAACAAAATAAATAAAGAAATAAATAAAGAAATAAATAGGGAAATAAAAAAAGATACAACTGTTGGTTATGCTCTTTCTATTATTGTCTCCATACTGTGGGCAATATCAACTTATGGAATCGCTTATGGTAGTAAAGGATTAAACGTTGGCGTGGCCAATACTATTCGCCTCTCACTCACTTTAATAATCGCTCCTTTATTTGCTCTTATTCTAGGCACACCTTATAGACAACTACTTCTACCAACTAAAATCATGATATCAATTTGGTTGCCAATATTACTAGGAACCATTGGATTTGCAGCTTACATATATTCAATGACAAATGGACCAATTGTAGTAATCAGTACTCTCTCATCGATTGCACCATTATTTGCAGTACTCATTGCTTATGTAATAGGAAAAGAAAAAATTTCCCTTAAACGTTTCTTCTATATCTTTATCACTTGCTTTGGAGCAATTTTGTTATCAATAAAATAGTAGCAAAAGAATAACTCATTAATTTTTTGGCCCTTTAAAAAAATCTTTGGGTGAATTCTGGTGTAGGCACTCCTTATGGTCTGAAAAATTGATTTACTTTAAATTGTCAATTATTCTAAATACATTATCTATGAGTATTAGAGATAATTTGCTTAATGATCTCAATTCTTTTAAAGAGCATTCAATCTCATCTTTTGAATGAAATTCATTATTAGAATCTAATAAAATATTCAAGAAAGCATTGTAGTTTTCTAAGTTCGAACATCCTTTTTTATTCCAAAGACCAAAGCCGTCATAACCTCTATTTACCTTAAAACCCAAATTAATTAGATTGTACATTTTATTCAACAAGTCTGTAGGGTTGGCATTTTGAAGACAGATATTAGATTCGAGATTAGCATTAAATTCAAAAAAAACTCGACACTCTCGTGGAATTATCTTTGATATTTTTACAAGGTCTATGTTGTTTATATGACCGATTACGATTGTATAAGATGACTTTTTATTTTCTACTTTGTTTGCAATAGCTTTAGTCATTTCAATACACTTATTAATTTTGCATAGTTTATCTTTTGAATTTTCATCGTAACATGGAAAATCTTCTAAGACTTTGTAAAATCCTTTAAGCACATTTTGATCTTCCTTTAAATCCTCAAAAGCATGCAAGCGAATTATTTGTTCTTCCTTAGGGGATGAAGAAACTTTCTTGATTGAGTTCTTTAAAATCTTTTCTATAATATCGATGCTAACTTTTGAACCGCTTATGCTACCAGTAATATCAATATGAGTGTAATCTATTTTTGGGTGTTCCTTTTTTACTTCTAGTGGATTGTCAGGGTCTATCTGCTTAATATTTTTACGAGGTACTCCATATAAAAAATTAACATTAGGAAAGTTCGATTTATTTTCATTGAATAATCCATATAAATCCTGAGGGACTGTAATTAAATGATTTCCAGAATTTTTCTTAAATATTTTAGTAAAAAAATCAAGTACTATACTTGGTCCATCTTTTGATGTTTGCTCCATCATTTTATGGAAGATATTAGAGCGTAAAGTCTCGGCCCTTAAGTACTCTAGTTTTTCTACGCTGTTCTTTGTATTTTGAATATCTTGAGTTGAAGGTGATGAATTTAAGTCTTTGTTAGTTTGGTTAGTTTTGCTAATGTTATTAAAAGATAGAAGTTTAGTTATCTTTTGCTTTAAAATATCATTATCGTATCCAAGGTCATTTAAATATTGGGGAAGTTTTATTTTTTTTATTTCAGTCATCTCTTTGTTTTCAAAACATTTTCTCTTTATATTGTCGATCTTTTTATTTAGAAATTGAATACTTTCATTGAAATTTTTTTCTCTGAATAATGCTTTTCTAAGTGTTTTTATGTTTCCCTTGCATTCATGAGATTGGTTAGATTCATTGCTAACGAATAGCTGAAGGATCATTTCTTTTGTTTTGTTGAATTTATTTTTCGCCCAATCTTTTTCATTGTAGTTAATAATATCCATACAAAATTTACTAACTTCAGAGGTTGAATTTTTACCTTGTTTTACATTACAGAAATCATAAAAAGGAATTTGTGTTTTTATTATCTCAAAAAAATCATCATTTTTAATAAAATCTTCTGGAGCAGGAATTAAATTCAAATGATCGTGAAAGTTTGATTGAGACCACAGGTTGCTATTAAAACTGAGAATTAGATTAGTGAATGTAAAATAGAATAAAGTTAAGAAAATAAATATTTTTAAATTTATGGCCTTCATAATGGTCACCTCCATCATCTTATAATTTCTTTGAATATGATTATTTATCGGTAGATTAACTGTTTTTAGTTAGAAAGTGGATGTTTTGTCGAAATGTAAATAAAATATCTTTAGTTCGCAAATAAAAACAAAGACAGGTCATAGTCCCGAAACCATCACATTTAATACAATCTTTTAAATGATGAATGTATTAAAGAAAGTGAGGGAGATGGGAATTTTATATATAGATTTTTAAAAACTCTAATTCCATATTTTAATAAATAAATGTAAAAATTTATAAAATTTAGATAATTTAGATAATTTAGATAATTTAGATAATTTAGATAATTTAGATAATTTAGAGAATTTTCAGAGGAGAAATAGATGTTTCGCTAAAATTTAAAAGTCTTATTTTTTTAAGACAAATGTTGCTCCATAGATTGTATTCCCGCTAATGATATTTACGATATTAGTATAATCGATAGAACCATTTGGATTAACTTTTATTTTTGATAAATTTCCATTATTCATATCATTTGAATAGTAAGAAACAAGCAACCACTCATTATTACTACTCCAATCATAAAGATTAATATTGGCATATGGATAAAGATTTTTATCAAAATACATTTGTCCTAGCAAATTCCAATTAGTAGTATCAAAGATAAAAAGCATCGGATACCAGTAATAACATGCTAGTACTGCTAATTTGCTCTCATCTGCTGACCAACGAACTGCTTTCATTCCACACCATTCACTGTTTTGTAATTTCATATCAATTAACACGCTTAAATTTTGACCATCTTTATCTGTTAAATATAGTCCACGATTAGTGGGACATCCAGGAGTGTAATCTATTATAGCAACCCGACCACTCTTGGGAGCTACATCAAAACCTTCAACATTATAGGAAGTACAACCTTGAGAAGTAGAGGTGTAAATTACTTTTGTCTCTATAGGATTTTGATTATGATTTAGATTATGATCATTATTAGATTTTTTTTTCATATATACAACTTCATATGGATAATTTCTAAAATACACTCTATCCTCGTATAGTGCTGGCCTTTCAAAATTTGCTTTAATGTTCATATATGGAGAGAGTGAAACTTCAATAGAAGTATTTTCAACAATATTAAGAGGCATCCCTTGATATACATCACTGGCGGTTCGATAACCCATAATATATCTAAGACCTGCGGGGACTTTATCAAAGCTAAATTTCCCTTGAGCATCTGTATAAACCATACCGGCCCCTTCAATAAATACAGGAGCAGAACTCCAGGGATCACCATTTGTTTTTTTTACAGTTCCACTAACCTTGCCTGAAGGAAAATTTCCAGAGTATTTAACACCTGAATTTGGTCCTGGAGTAAGTTGAGTATGTGGTTTACCATCTGCAGTTGTTTTGAAGATATTATAGCGAGATGGAGTGTAAGAGTTGTTGTATGCAGAGGAAAAATATATTTCGCGAGTACTTGGATCAAAACGTAGATCCTTCATATTTGCTGTCATTTGTATTTGATTTGTATTTTCTCTATCAACTTCTGAAGTTTCTGAAAATTCAGGTATCATTTCAGCACTATCACCACTGCCAGCACTACCATCAGATTTGTATAATCCAAATGTAAATTGAGAACGTTTGTAGATGAAAAAGTACACTTGATCATCGTTAGTAGTAACTATATTATCATCAGCAATACTATTAGTGCTATTACCGACAGTAAAAATAAATATGTTAGTTAAAAATATAATAGCGGATATCACCGATAAGGTCATTAAAGAAGATAAAGATAATAAAGATGCAACTCTTGTTTTTTTGTACATGTTACCTCCGAAAGTTGTAAAAATTGTCAATGCTTGCTTTCTTAACGACATTCACATTTACTATATTGTTATATATTTATTTTTGCATTTTTAATGCCGAAATAATTTTATTATTAACGGCACATACATTGCAATACAATTAAATATGTTACCAAATATTGGTATTAATAAAAATCGGGATCGGGATCGAGAATAGAAACTAAAACAATGATTAAAACTAGAAGGAGTAGTTATGAAAAAAATGTTTACAACTTATTTTAAATTTTATCCAAATCTTTTTTTTGTTTTATGTTTAACTTCGTTCCTCTCAATTTGTATTTCAACTTCTGCTTTTTCAAATGAAGGTGAGAGTAGAGATGAATGTATTGATTGGGGAAAAGCACAAGGAAATATGGGGTCAGAATATTACTGTAGTGAAAAACTCGGTGACGGTCCGATTCAAAACCAGATCAAACCGGCACCATCAACTTGTAAACAATACAAAAATGATATGATCTTGGCATGCAAACAAGAAATAATAATAACCGCCACAAATTATAGTGGTCCTTCGAGAAAAAGTTGTCTTCCATTTACTAGTGGTGTGTACGCTAATGACTTTTCAATTATGACTGCGCTTATTTGTAGGGCCGCTTCAATATTTATGGAACCAGATCCAGATGATGAAATTCAAAATTGTCTGATTACACAAGTTTTTAAAAAAGGACGTAACTCTCAAATTCAAGTGAAAAATCTTTGTGGAATTGATATTCACATCTCAGATATTGATGTTTATTGGAGCAAAAATGTTAAACCAGAAGGAACAGGCAAACATATAATTAACAAAGTAATAGCAGCAGGAGAAAATGGAGATGTATATATCACTATTCACCAGCTGAAACAAAAATCAATTTTTTCTGGTTGGGATTTTAAATATCTATTTAATTTTACGGCCGCCAATCACAGTACAAATGTTATTCGCACATGTAACCATTGGGCACAAGAACCAAATATTATTGAAAAGGTATGTGAGTAAAAAATGAATAAAATAAACATAATAAAAAATAGTAATTTATTTCGAATATTTATTTCTGTTTTTGCTTTTATTTTTGTACTCTCTTTTTTTACTATTACAATCATCTCTACTTCACAAGCAGCAAACCGATATAGTTATAAGGCAGAAGTGGTAAGTCTTGGGCCAATTAAATTACAATATGATCAATCTGCAGGATCTGCTGTTATGTATTTTGGTGAAAATAATCCTGTCTTATCTTTTTGGGCGGCCAAAATTGCTAATGGAGAAATTATTTTTCAAGAAAAAACAGGCATGCTACGACCATTTTTTTTCATCCCTTACATGATGACTGGTAAAGGTGAAATTGTTTTTAAAGACGGAAATACAGGTATATTTGCAGATGCAAGTTACTTTCCAGGAACGGAATCGATATTGGACTTTAATCTATCTCTTCACAGTGAAATAATGTTTTTCTTTAATGGTAATATAAAAAGATGCCAAATTTATTTCAAAGGAAATCATGTGGCCAATATGACAACCTATGCACCAGCAGGTGAATATGATAATTCACGATGGATACAAGAAAATCCAGTATCTGGTTTTAAAGGTAGTGAAATGTTTTTTTTGCCAGTTGAGGATATCATTTATTTTGGATTTCCATACTATGTTTGGGCACACTTGAAAATTACTAAGTATCCTATCTAATCACCATCACCATCACCATCCATCACCATCACTTTTTAATTCTGTCTAATTTTTAAAAAAACTTTACCTATTTTTTTTAAGATTTTTATTCAAATTGTGTTTGTCGAATATGATTATGTAGTTGTTCTAATTTATCCACAATGAAAGACCCTTGTGCACGGGCCGTAAGTTCTTTTTTCCTTCTAGATGGTGAGGTGTTAGCAAATCCGTTGATGATTAGAAAGTAATGTAATTGTAATGGAAATATTTTATAATTATTTAGCACCAAGCTTCTAGGGCGCTCTAGAAGCTTTGCCTAAAATAAATTAATGTTGGTGGTTTAGGAATGGATCCATCTTTTCTAAACCAAAGAAAACAATTGCACCACGACTATTATGGTTTCGACATTTCAAAAAAATATTGTCAATTGTACTTTGTCCACCAAGCGAAAATGGAATTTTTTGATGATCGTACTGTAAATTATGAACCTCCATGCATCTCCTTCCAGAAATTGGATCTACAAATTCACATCGATTATTAGCACGATTTCTTACAAACTCTTTTACACTTTTAGGGATATAACGATTGTTCTTTTTATCATTTGCTTGTACTGGTGGAGATTCTTTAGTACATACAAGAGAGGTCTTAAGCTTTTTTTCTTCTTCAATTTTTTTCAATTCTTGATCGATTAATTGTTCAATTAATTCTGAATCGCTAAAGTTTCCTTTAATAGTCTTTAATTGTAATATTTTTTTTACTACTTGATCACTTACTTTAATTTTTTGGATATTCACTACAGCTGCAGGTGGAGTGATTCCTTTTTCACTTAATTTTTTAAGTTCAATCTCTTTTAGTGATAGTTCTGCTTCTCTAGTGCTTTTCCGAGTAACTGCAGTTAAAACTTCTTCCTTTTGTTCTTGTGATAATTTTTCACTCAATGATTTCTCTTGTCTTGTAATTGATGAAGCTGCCTTGGCCAAATTAGTAAGTGAGATCTCACCATCGCTTAAGCTTTTTTTCGCCCCCGGTACTTGAATGATTAATTGTATTGCTGAAACTCTCGCCCAGCTTTCCGCTTCACTGTACCCCAGCTCACGATGAGTGTATTCAAAAAGTGAAGAGTATCCCAAATCACAAAACAAGCGACGCCTGGAAATTTCTTGTAGATGCGCCAACACCTCTAGTGTTTGTGCTTTTTCGACAGCAACTAATTTTTTTGTCTTTTCTAATAATTCATTATCTTTGAGAGAAAGAATTTTTTCACTTACAATAGTCATTTGCAGCTCCTCTTAAATTATTTATTTTTCTCATAAAAAGAGATTTTTATATTATATCACAACTTTTAGAGGAGAATTTTC
>JADFZW010000013.1:0-41214 GCA_015232355.1 Oligoflexia bacterium | reverse complement strand
TTGAGTTTAAAGGAGAGAGTAGTTTTATTTTTTTTATGCTTATAATATATATGAGAACGCTTTAGAGGGTATTTAAATAATGATTATACAAATGAAATTACAATTTAAAAAAATCATAGAAACAACTACGCAAGAAAAAAATGCATTTAAATCAAAAAATTTCAATCTCTATGTAATCAACACCAAGCTTCTAGGGCGCTCTAGAAACGATGTTCTAAATAAATAAAAAAATCAACCACTGATTTGCCGGCCATCTCCCCCATCTAGAAGTGAAAAAAAACCTACGGCCCGTGCGCAAGGGACTTCCATTTTATGTAACCAAAAGTGGTTACCCTTACATTCGTTTTACTCTCAATGCTTTACTGGGTGCAGGTCAATGGAAACAATATTTAAGAGAGTTAGCACATATGGGTGACTTAATTGAACGTAACGATGAAAGACGTAAGCTAATTTTAAAAAACATTGAAGCAGATTATAGCGAGGCAACTAAAATTATTAATAATCGATTGATTCAAATATCAGAAAAATTAAATCAGCTTTAATCTTAATTATCTAGCTCCACAATTTCTCCAATCTCTCTTTTAAAAATTTTTCCCTACCTATTTCCGTAGGCCTGTAAAAATTTGGCAACTTCTCCACGTTAAGAGCAGATGAGGATAGACCATTGTAATTTTGCTTGATAAAATGTTCTTTATGGTCATGTGGATATTGATATCCATTCGGATGTGTTTTTATGTTCATGGGAACTTCAATAGTAGAACGCTCTTCCACAAATTTCATCGCCTCATTTATTCCAACATAACTAGCATTACTCTTTACTGTTGAAGCAAGATAGGTAACTGTTTGTGCTAAATTTATTCTCACCTCTGGCATTCCAATATTTTTTACTGCCTCTAATGTAGCAATCGCCAGCACAAGTCCCATCGGATCTGCATTGCCAACATCTTCAGAAGCAAAAATTATCATTCTACGAGCGATAAATAGAGGGTCTTCGCCACCATCTAACATAATCGCAAGCCACAATAGAGCAGATTGAGGATCACTACCTCTCATGCTCTTGATAAAAGCAGAGATAACATCGTAGTGACGATTTTGATCCTTATCATAAGTACGATTGTTTTTTAAAATAGTAGATTTAATTTCATTTAGATCAACGCCCTCGCTTACGTTTACCATACCATATTTTTGATAGATAATTTCTAAAAAATTTATTGCTCTTCTGGCATCACCATCTGCACTCTCAGCAATGAATCTCAAGACATCTAATGGATGTTGATGTTGTTGTTGATGTTGTTGTTTTGTGACTACGTTTTGTAAAATATTTATAAGATCATCTTGTGAAAATTTTTTAAGCTCGATAAAACTGAGTCTTGAGATAAGCGCTCTATTTAAAGAGTATTTAGGATTTTCAGTTGTAGCACCAATTAAAATAAAATTTCCCTCTTCAACTCCTAGAAGAAGAGCATCTTGTTGTGTTTTATTAAAACGATGAATCTCATCAATAAAAATTAGAGGAGAGTGACTTGTACGTAGTGTTTGTAATTTTGCTTCATCCATGATCTTTTTTAATTCTACTACTGAACCCAAAACTGCACTAAAAGGATAGAATTGAAGTCCACGTTCTCTGGCAATCATATGAGCAAGCGTAGTTTTGCCTGTTCCTGGAGGACCAAAGACAACAAAGCTAGGCAATTTTTTAAACTTTAGAAAGGGGAAATTTTTAAGCAAATTATCATATCCAATAAACTCTGAGGATGATATCGGCCTAGTAGAGAACGCTAGTGGAGAATTATTTTGAGTCTCCACACTACTACCATTATTTATTTTTGTAGATTGATTTGTAGATTGCTCACTTGCGAATAATTCAAATTGCATATTATTATTCTATTGTTAGATTGTTTTATTGTTATCTTTAAAGTTTAGAACTTAAAATTTAGAGTTAGTTTTCTTATCCACTAATATTCTTAAAATCGCAATCATCTGATCATTAATACTTGCTAGAGGAACCATTAGATCACCAGGAATATTTTTTCCTTCACGAGACATCTTTTTATAAAACATATTCCAATAAAGATTTAAATCCTCTATCCTGCGAGCAAAGAGAGCATAATTGTCTAGGGGTAAAATATCTCGATACAAGATTCGAACAAAGGAGTTCCAAACCAGTAAAAAATCAACATCAAATCCATTTAAATATGGCAATCCATTAAAAACTAATCTCTCCGCAATCAAATTCATTTCCCAAACATCTCTCTCAAAATCAGAGATATTTACCGCAAGTAAATGTTTTTGATTTTGCGCTAGTAATCTTTGGTCATGCAAAATTATATTACTCCACTTTAAAATCTTCATCAATGTTTCATTTATATCGTCACTCATTTTTATATAGGCATTTAGATTCTCAAAATTTTTTCTATTTGAATTGTGTGTACTTAAGAAATTACCCTTCCCATTCGCATTCCCATTCGCCCTTCCATCTATGTTTATCACGTTTATCATGTTTACCTTAGAAATTAGATCTATCGCTTTCGATTGCAAATCAAACATTATAAATTCAATCTCTCTAAGCTTGACATAAAATTTTTCCAACAATTCTTCACAAGAATAAACTTCATAAATGTTATAGTTCTCTAACTCTACAAATCTACTTTCAACTTTATTCGCTAATTTATCCCTAGGTTTAAGATAACAATTTAATCTCCATTGATTTAACAATCTGTCTAATGTTACAACATGCTGTAGATTTTTAATTACCTCCGTTGGAAATGGATGAACCACCTTAAGTGCATTAATAAACTCACTGATAATGACTTTTAATTTTGGAGCGACGCCAGTGTGATATTCATTATAATCAACATTCAAGGTGGCATAAGAAAAATTGGCCAGAGCTATCTTTCTCTTATCATCAAAAACAAAAACATTTGAAATTTTTTTAGGAGTGGCAAAAGCATAATGAAAATTTGATGATAAAATTAGTAGTAGGAGTAGGAATAGGAATAGAAAAAAAGTTAAACGCATGATTTACTCTTGTTTTTATTTTAAAGGAATAATTTTTAAATTTATCTTCCTCTTTTCAATTACAAAAGCGTTGCTCTCATCAATGGCACTTTCATCTTTTATTATCTCTTTGGCCAAAGTCTCATTAGAGATATATTCTTTGTGAATTTTCATAACCTCTTCTAATTCACTTTCTCCAGAGTAAAAGATATTTACCCTTTGAGCAACATTAAGATTCATCTCTTTTCTTGTACGTTGAATACGATTAACCATTTCTCTGGCCAATCCTTCCATCATCAATTCTTGATCCAACTTTGTATCTAACTTGATAGTTATAAAACGATTAGATGATACATCGGTAGCATTCTCTTTTGGTTCTCGATAAACCAAGATATCACTACTGGCCAGTAGTTCACCATCTAAAGTAATTCCCTCGCCCCCTTCAATTTGCTCTAATTGATTATGAGTTAATTTAGAAATTTGTGCACTTATAGGAGCAAACTTTTTGCCGAGACGTTTTCCAAGTACTGGTGAATTTGGTTTAGCAAATAATTTAATAAAGTTACTCTCGTCCGTAGAATAGCAAATCTCTTTTACATTCAATTCATTTTTTATAAATGGTTCTAAATGTTTTTTTATTCCATCCAAGACACTTTGAGATTTATGGACAACTGTAAGTGACCTAAGTGGCGTTTTAACTTTTACTTGCACTTGATTTCTAATTTGCCTGCCTAACAAAACAATCTCTTCCATCCTTGCAACTGCATCCTCTAATTCTAAAACAATTTTATGTTGATCTGCTTGTGGAAATGTTAAGAGATGTACTGATTCACTGGACCCGTTATCTTCATCTCCAGAAAGTTTTTTAAGCTCTTGATAGATAAACTCTGAGAGAAATGGAGCAAAGGGTGCCATCATGGTAGTAAGCTCTTTTATGGTTGTATAGAGTGTAGAGTATGCATCTTTTTTATCTTTTTCTAAACCCTTCTCCCAAAAGCGACGACGATTCAAACGAATATACCAATTAGTTAATTCATCAATAAATTTAAAGAGAGCAGGTACTACGTTGTAGAGATGGTAACCATCCATCTCACTCGTTACCGTCGCAATCAAAGTTTGTAATCGTGACAAAATCCATTTATCAAGGATATTATCTCCAAAGCTTAAATCTCGCTGTGGATTCCAACCATCAATATCAGCATAGGTCTTAAAAAATTTAAATGAGTTATACCAAGGAAGCAGCACCCGTCTCACCATATCTCTCACGCCATCATCATTGAAGCGTAACTCTTCACCTCTCACCAATCCCGAATTGATTAAAAACAATCTTAAGGCATCGGCACCAAATTGTTCCATCAAAGTATCAGGCGGAGTATAATTTTGTAACCGCTTGGACATCTTACGTCCATCTTTGGCGAGCACCAATCCATTTACGATCACATTTTTAAACGCAGGTTTCTTAAAGAGCGCCGTAGAAAGAACTGTTAGAGTATAAAACCATCCACGAGTTTGATCTAATCCTTCAGCAATATATTCTGCCGGAAAAGCAATCTCAAAAATTTGCTTATTTTCGAATGGATAGTGTAGTTGCGAGTAAGGCATAGAACCAGATTCAAACCAACAATCAAGCACATCGGTAATTCGTTTGTATGTTCCTTCCTCTCCTGCAATTTTAAAAGTTAGTGGATCAACATTCTCACGATGAAGATCATTTAATTTTACACCAGTATATTTTTGTAATTCTTCTAAGGAACCGATACAAATAAATTTTCCATTCTCATCATTTTCCCAGATAGGAATTGGAGTCCCCCACACTCTATTTCTAGATATCGCCCAATCGCGTGCGCCTTCAAGCCATTTTCCAAAACGCCCCTCTTTGATGTGATCAGGTACCCAATTGATTTGTTGATTAGATTTTAATAAATCATCTTTAATTTTCTCCACATTCACATACCAAGAAGAGATCGCTCGATATATAAGTGGGGTATCGGTACGAGGACAAAATGGATAAGAGTGAACTAATGTTGCTTGATCGTATAAAAGTCCTTCCTCTTTCAATCTTTTGATAATTAATTTATCAGCATCCTTTACATACATTCCTACATAATCACTTACCTCTTTAGTAAATTTTCCATAATCATCTACTGGACAAATATTTACATAATTATTGTTGATGCTAGCTTTGAAACCATAGCGTTTCATCACTCGATAATCATCTTCACCAAATGCTGGTGCTTGATGAACAATTCCTGTTCCATCAGAGATAGTTACATAATCATCCGTTAGAATTTTAAATGCTCCCTCACTCTCCAACTCTTTAAAATAAGGAAAGAGCGGAACATAACTCATACCTGCTAAATCTTTTCCCTTTAAATGCTCTTTGATTTCCAATTTAAATTTTTTCCCGTAATAAGAATCAAAACGATCTTTTGCAATATAGAATTGAATTTTTCTCTCTGGATCTCTGGCCCTCACATAATCAATCTCTTCATTCACACACAAACTTAAATTGGAAGGAAGTGTCCAAGGTGTGGTAGTCCAAGCAGCAAAATATAAATCCTCTCTACTGCCTCCCTCTCCCTCTCCATCTCCACTCTCCACTTGTTTTCCACTCTTAAATAAAATAGTGATCGCTGGATCTTGTACATCTTTGTAATTTGAAGTTGCTTCAAAATTTGAAAGAATAGTTCCAAATGCTGTTGAAAAGGGCACAACTTTTTCACCCTTGTAAACCAACCCTAAATCCCACAAACGTCTAAAGGCCCACCAAATAGATTCCATAAATGATAAGTCCATTGTCTTATAGTCATCTTTGAAATCCACCCATCTTCCTAATCTTCTAACCGTCTTCTCCCACTCTTTGGTATAACGAAGAACTATACTCCGACATTCATCATTGTATGATTTTATTCCATGCTTTTTCACATACTCATGAGCAGACATCTCAAACTTTTTATCGATCTCTTGTTCAATTGGAAGTCCATGACAATCCCAACCGAAACGTCTGGAGACGTAGTATCCTTTCATAGTAAAGTATCTTGGTACAATATCTTTGAGAGTAGATGCTACCAAATGTCCATGATGAGGAAGTCCAGTCGCAAATGGAGGTCCATCATAAAAAATATACGGCGTTTTTGCTTTAGTATTTTCGAGTGATTTTTCAAAGATTTGATTATCCTGCCAAAAAGCTAAGATCTCTTTTTCTTTCTCTGGAAAGGAGATAGAACCAAGACTATCTACTAAACTATCTTCGGAACTATCTGTAGGATTATCCACAGAATTATCAACTTTAAGATTTTCATTTATGCTCTTATTTTTTTTATCATTCATTTGTTAAAACCCTCATAGGAAAATAGAATATAACCAATCAATCAAATCAATTTATTATTTATTTAACGGTCCTTAAGAATTGTCTACGGAAATTTTACTTAATTATTACGAAAAATGATATGCTAAAATATATTACCAATTTTATATTTATATTTATATTTATGTTTATTTACATCTTATTTGGAGAATAAATTATATGTTAAAAATATTGTTGGTCGAGGATGAACCGGATATTGCCGAGCTTTGCTCCACAGAAATTAAGGAAAACATTTTAAATACTGAAGTCATTATTGCAACAAATGCACTCGAAGGATATAGAAAAGCGCGAATGGAAGCATATGATTTGATCTGGACAGATTATCGTATGCCTAAAATATTGGGAACTGATTTTGCTCTAGCGTTAAGAGAGACCTCTCATAACCATAATGTTCCAATAGTCATTTTTTCTGGTTATGTAGAGGAAGCAAAAATAAATTGTCAAATAAAAGACAATATTCATTATATATCTAAACTTTCTGGAGTAGCAGCTGCCGTCACCATCTTAAAAGGAATCCTTGAGCAACGAACAAAACATCTCCTCGATAGTAAAAGTAAAGGTCAGAGCAATGGTAAAGACAAAGATGACAAACAGCAAATCTCTTTAGAATCTCCTCTGGTCAAAAACTTTATTTGTTCCACAGTTCATATCATGCAACTAATGTGTAACTTAACTGAGATTAAACAAACAAATATTAAAATTACAACTGGTCACGAAGATTTTAGCGCTGATGTAATTTGTGTTGTTAATATGTCTACTAACGATATCAGTGGATATTTTCTTCTCGCCTTTACTAAAAAGGTTTTCTTAAAAGTTGCTGAACATTTTTTAGGAGACAAACACACGGAAATAACTAAAGCAAACTCTTTGGCAGCAGTAGAGCTCTCAAAAATAATTTTTGGTCACACTCGTTTTCAATTAAATGATCAAGAGAAAATAAATTTACAAAGAGAGGATCCGCAACTGATTGTTGGAAAAAGAATTTCTATAACTGGACATAGAAATAATATGGCCATTATATCATTTAACACTGATATAGGAGATTTCATTATCGGCATTAATCCGATTGATAATCTAATTAAAGAATAAGAGTAGGGTAACAATTTATTTCTTAACTATTAACTATTAACCATTACTTAAGAGGAAAAGGACTTCCATTTATGAACTCACACGACGATAATCTCAAACTTTTACTGATCGAAGATGAGGCAGACATTCGTGAACTTTGCGTAGCCTCGATTTATGATCACATTAAAAACATCAAAATTTACACAGCAGAAAATGCTCACGAAGCTTATCGCATGGCCAGAAAAGAGAATTTTGATTTGGTTTGGACTGACTATAATATGCCCAAAATTTTAGGTACAGAATTTATTCTCGCCTTGAGAGGATTACCGGCCCATGCAAACATTCCAGTAATACTTTTTACAGGATACGTGGATGAAGCAAAAAAAAATTGCAACTTGAAAAGTAATGTTCACCTAGTAGATAAGAGTGAAGGACTTGATAATGCAATCATCGTACTTAAATCACTACTAAAAAAGAGCAGTGAAAAAGTTGAGACCGATACTGAAAATAATAATAAATTTGTCTCTGAATTATTGCAATATTTTATTGGTTCCACTGGCTACGTTATGCAGATTATGTGTAACGTAGAAGATATAATTCCCAAAAAAATAGATGTTCAACAAAATTTTACAAACTTAGAAATAGAAATCGCAAGTGTAATGCCACTTAGTATGAATCATCAAAATTTATCCTTCTATCTTGGTTTTCCCAGAAAAACATTTATGTTGGCCACGGAACGACTTTTAAAAAAGAAATTTTCTAAAATTTCTTCAGATCATGCGGAAGCATGTTCAGAATTGGCAAATATAATCTTTGGGCATGTAAAAACTAAAGTTACTGATAAATTCTCTTTAAGCAATACTCCACCAAGCTTATTTGTGGGTAAAAACATATTCCTACCAGACAGAAACAGTAAATTTTATTCCGTAGATTTCCATTCTTCAATTGGAGAATTTGCGATGGGACTTTCTCAAGCAAATAATAAGTGATAGAGTCTAAGCTTAAAACTTTAAGAACTTAAAAACTTAAAAACTTAAAAACTTAAGTTAAGAAGGAAGTGTATCATGACTCTAGAAACAGAAACATCAGGCAACAAAGGCGACAAAGATGAAATATACCAGACTGAAATGAGCTGGTATAAAAACGTCTATCAAGGTGATAAAGTACCTCAATTAACTTTTAGAGCAGTAATAATGGGAATGTTACTTGGCGGTTTTATGTCTCTTTCCAATCTCTATGTTGGATTAAAGACTGGTTGGGGATTAGGGGTTGCCATTACTGCCTGTATTTTATCCTACACAATCTATAAAACTTTGATGACCGCTTTTCCAAAATTGTTTAAGACAGAAATGTCTATATTAGAAAACAATTGTATGCAATCAACAGCATCTTCTGCTGGTTATTCAACTGGTGGAACAATGGTTTCGGCCATCGCAGCTTATTTGATTATTACTGGACATCACATCCCTTGGATGACTTTAGCTCTATGGACTTTCTTTTTGGCCACGCTTGGAGTTTTCTTGGCCATTCCAATGAAACGACAAATGATAAATCGAGAACAATTAAAATTTCCAAGTGGTATCGCTGCTGCTGAAACTCTAAAGAGTCTTCACTCTAAGGGAGGAGAGGCAGTAGTTAAGGCGCGTGCACTTGGTTTTGGTGGACTCTTTGGAGCGGCCATCGCTTGGTTTAGAGATGGAGGAAAACCATTTTCTATTCCTGGAATGCTTCAGTTTCCTGGCACTATTAATGGAATTCCATTCGCAAAATGGACAATGTCATTTGAGATGAGTGCAATCATGATTGCAGCTGGTGCTATTATGGGTTGGAAAATTTCATGGTCACTTCTTCTTGGAAGTACAATCAATTATGCTTTTCTTGCTCCAAAGATGGTTGAGTTAGGAGCAATCGATGCTTCGAAGATTGGTTATCGTGCAATTGTTAGTTGGAGTACTTGGGGTGGCGCTGCTATTATGGTGACATCTGGCTTACTAACATTTCTCTTACAGTGGTCTGTGATTAAACGTTCTATTGTTAATTTTTTTAATGGTCTCTCAGTATCCAGCGAATCTAGCGAATCAAAAAATCAAAGTAACTCCGATCCACTAAAAAAAATCGAAGTGCCATCTTTATGGTTTATAACTGGAACTACCCTCTCTGGTATTGGCTGTATGGCCCTTCTCTATTTTGCATTTAATACTTCATTTATCATGGGAGTAATTGCTGTACTGATGACATTCTTTTTAGCATTAGTTGCTTGTCGAGCGACTGGTGAATCAGATATCACTCCTATTGGGGCCATGGGAAAAATTACTCAATTAGCATTCGGAGTTTTAGCTCCATCAAATATTGTAACAAATTTAATGACTGCTTCTGTAACTTCGGGGGCCGCTGCCTCCTCTGCAGATTTACTTACTGATCTTAAGAGTGGTTATTTGTTAGGAGCAAATCCACGTAAACAATTTCTTGCTCAACTTTGCGGAGTCTTTGCAGGAGTATTAGTTGTTGTTCCTGCATTTTATTTATTGGTACCAGATGCATCCGTTCTTGGTACAGATAAGTGGCCTGCTCCTGCAGCTCAAGTGTGGGCAGCAGTTGCCAGATTACTTGCACAAGGTTTACAAGCACTTCATCCAACAGCACAGCTTGCAATTTTGATTGGAGGAATTGTTGGAATAGTTTTAACTTTAATTGAACGAAATGCTCCAGAAAAAATGCGTCCATTTATTCCATCTTCGATGGGAATTGGTCTTGCGATGGTAATTCCATTTTTTAATTCACTCTCAATGTTTATTGGAGCAACCATTGCACTTGTCTTAACTAAAAAAGCTCCCGCAGTAGCAGAACGTTTTATAATTCCAGTTAGCTCTGGTATAATCGCTGGTGAATCTATTTTGGGAATTATAGTTGCACTTCTAAGCGCTACTGGTGTTTTATAGATGTATAATTTATAATTTGAAATTTGAAAGTAAATATGATTCGTTATAACTTTAACTTTAACTTTAACTTTAACTTTATCTTTATCTTTATCTTTATCTTTATCTTTATCTCTATCTTTATCTCTTGTTTATTTTTTTATTCTATAATTTTCCCTACCACTTTTGCCACCAATACTTCTAGATACTATCAACTATATACTCCCATTGAAGAAGAGAGCAGTGATAAGTATCTAAGTGATGGTATGATCTATCTTCATAAAACATTTTTACCCCCTAGATATAATGCCAAACTTGTTTTACTACGTTTGGCCCAACCATTACCAGAATACTCCAATTTAAATCTTAAGGTAAATTTTCGTCTTGTTGAGATCTCTGATGATTCTCGCGGACTCTTAACAATATATCTTAGCATGCTACCCTCTAATGATAATTTTTGGGGATTATTCTCTCACGAAATATGTCACCTTCATGCTCCCAAATTATTTGATGCTTATTCTGAAGGTACTTGTACAGCATTTGCCAAAAGATTAGTTCTAGCTAGTACAAAAGAGTGGAGTGAATGGGAAAATTATCTTTCAAAGGATGAGTTATCAGTATATGGGCCCACTTACCTTATGATGGAGAAAATATGGAAGGTAGTGGGCGATCAAAAAATGAAAACTATTTTTAAATATAGCAAATATTATAACAATGATTTAAGTCGACAATATATCGATATTAGAGAATGGATTAAATCACTTGAAACAATTGAACAAAGAGATGAAGTAAATAAAATAATCAACCAATACTATCTATCCGTGGCCAAATTTGTAAAAATGGGTGAGATGTATTTTATGCCTCCTTGAAAAAATTATGATAATAAAATTAATTTTATATTTTATATCTATACTTATAATTATATCCATATCTATATCATCTATGGCCAACGCCAAAAGTATCACCATAGAATCTTTTGAGCGCTTTGTTCATCTCTGTAAAAATATTGGAGATCAATCAGGCGAACAAATATTGCATGATACTTCAAATGCTTACATTAAGATGATTGATCTCCCATATCATGCTCGTGTAAGGAGTGAAATGTTTATGAATGTGAATTGCCGAAATTCTTTTAATCACACAAATATTTTACATTCTGATAAGATAAAAAAATGTGATCACTATATTAAAGAGTACTCTAAAATTGTTATCCATTATATTAATGAGATGAAAATAGATTTCAAACTTCCTGACTTAGATGTAGATGAAGATGTGAATGTGAATGTGAATGTGAATGTGAATGTGAATGTAGATACTATCTACAAACAGCGCTTAATAGATGCTTGCTTTAAGCTTTATATGAAATATCCGCCCTCAAAATTATGGCCTAAAATTTATCATAAGAATTACATCCCATCATCTGAAGGGGTAGCTGTTGAGTTTAAACTTTTTTCTAATCTCTTAAATGAAATTAGAACTAACAAGCTTACCTCTACTTTTACATCTACTCTCTGCCCGTTTCAAAAGTAATCTTCACTTTTTCCAACTCAACATCTTTTATACCATTATATCTTACGGCCACATTGTAGTTTATGTTTTCTTTGTTACCGATTGAAGCATGCGAATCCGGTCTGAGTGCTTCTGCATATCTAGTATACTTTGCTGTTCCTAAGTGTACGGCCACAACTTTTCCATTTTGTAAAATAGGTGAACCGGCCGCTCCGCGATCGCTACTAAATGTGTGATAGAGTAATCCATTAACTGGAGTAAACCACACCTCTCCATTATCTGTTTTATTTAATAAATTATCTCCACTTTTATAGGAAACAAGATTTATGGGTTGACGACCATCAAGCAATCCTTCGCTTTGAAAAAAATCATTTATTCCATCAACCTTTAAAAACGCCAAATTTGTTTTCTTGTTCACTCTTAATTTTTGAATTTTCTTTTCTTTTTTATCGATAAAGGCAAATGTATAATCATCAATATTTCTTTCATCTACACAACCAGCGGCCGTTGTAATTTGATTTTTAGCACTGGCAAAACCAGTGCATATTACCCGTCCTTGATACAAGACACTTCCAACCCTTTTTAATAATTCCACATCATTTGTAACAACTCGATCATCAGTACCAATTACTGCCGATCGAACCGCACTCAGAGGAATCGAAATACTAAACATTATGCTCATACCGAGAAGAGCAAATATCAATTTACTCTTAATGTTTGTTTTAACAAATCTGCTCGCATGTGTTGAATGTTCAAATTGTTTAAAGTTTTGCATTGAAAATCCTTGTGCTAGATATAGTATAGCTAGCAATAAAATGTTGTTAATAATTTCGTTCTTGTGATCACAATTACACAATTAAAACTTAGCAACATCAGTGCCAACAATAAAAAATAATTTTTATATTGATTTTATAGAGATATAAATTTTAACAACGGTCCTAATCAGTTTGTATATTAAACTGTGTTTTTATCGTTGTACTATTACAGTATAATTAATTTCATTCTATGAGACTTTATGTCGTTATGACGTTATCAAATATGCATGATGAATTTTTTGATCTCTAAAATCTGCCGGAATAGTTTGCTTTGTAATATCCTTCACGACTACCTTCATCTCATCAGCTAAATCACTTGAAATTTTAAAATCTCTTTTGTTGGTTGAAAAGAATATCCTTCCTGAATGGTCGCCACTTTTTAGAAGCGGAAGTGCCAACTCAATTACCAATTTATGATCTCTTTGCACATCAAAATATTCACGGTCAGAAAATACAGCTTTTCTTTTTTTAGAATTTGAAAATGTAGGCGGATCAATTATAATCACATCAAAATAATTCAAATACTCATTATTTCGCCTACATTGCTCTAAAAAAGTAACTACATCACTATTTATAAATTGATGTTCATTCTCATTTAGACTATTTAATTTAAAATTCTCACAGGCCCAATTCTGATAGGTATTAGACCAATCTACGCTCACTGTTTGAGCGCCCTTCAAAGCGGCCACTACGCTAAAAGATGCTGTATAGGAAAAAAGATTTAGTACCTTCATCCCTTTATTCACTTCCTTGTAAAGTCGAAATCTAAGTGGCCTTTGATCTAAAAATAATCCCGTATCAATGTAATCATGTACATTAACTAAAAACTTAGCATTGCCTTCAACAATAGGAAAAAATTTATTGCTAGTTTGTAACCTTTGATATTGAAAATTTTCATGATCTTGGATCTGACGTTTTTTTACAATAATGTTCTCATCATAGGGAAAAAGAGTTTTTAATCCTTCCATTAATTCATTGAAGTGTTTTGCTTGCAAATTTTCATCAACATCACTTCTCCCTTTTTCGTAGACGACTAAATACTTTTGATAGACGTCTACGATATAGGGATACTCTGGGATATCTCTGTCATATAAACGATAGGCTTCTATACTGGCAGCTCCACCACCAAAACCACCGCCACCACTCAAATAGGATCGTAAACGATCGCGATTTTTTTTTAGCCGCTCGGTAATCATCTAAGCTTTAGACCTAATATCTAGACCTAAACCTAGATCTTTTATGTATTTATCAAATGCTAGTTTGCGAGTATCGCTTTCATATGCTTTCTCTATGCTAGCGCTACTAACTTTTAAATTACTCTCTAAAACTCTAGTCTTTTGTTGTAAAACTGGATCTGCATAATTTGCACTCTGAATTCCATCAACTCTATCTAATAAATCTCTCAGCACTGGATAATCATGAGCAAATTTGTGTCTCAAATCTTTAATATCTGCCAGTAATTTTAATTCCTTCTCTTCTGCTGCCGTCGATCCAAGATGTGAAACAATTGTAGAAATAGAGAATGGATGGCATGAAGAACAACCACAATTGCCAATACAATTTAGTAGAGTTAATTTTCCATCAATATTTAAATAAGATCCTTTGCACTCCATACTTTCAGCACAAGAGATATTGGCCAACACCTTCTGCTGACTACAAATACTATCAAAATTTGAAATGCTTATTATCTTCGTCTTAGCTCTAACAGATGCTGGAATTATTTTTGAATCTAAACAAGTATTAACTACCAATAAAGTTTTACCATGTAATTTTTTAACATCCGCACTCTTCTCAACGTTAATTGCAGTAGCACCTAACATCTTTAAGATAGTAGAGTTAAATTCTCCATCTAATTTACTACCAGGATATGATGGTTGAGATGATTTATATGATTTAGATGTTTTATCCTTACTTACTGTTAAATAATATATTTTGGACTTTTTCACCTTAGCAAAAACTGAGAGCGCATAACAATCTTCAATCGATATAAATGGAGAAACAACAATTGCAGTTGTTGCTGCCTTCGCGGCCGCACCGGTAGCTCCGGCCGCCAGCGCCTTCTTGGCAGTAGCAATTGCTTTCATCACATCCTTCTCACTTAATTCTTTAAGATCTCTCATCATCTTGTAAGCAAATCTTCCCTCTGCACATATCAAGGCACCATTGATTGGGTCGTGATCTACACTCTGAACTTTTACTACATTTCCTTCAACAGTTGTAACATTCAATGCGCATCCACGAGCACAAGCAATACAGCTAGTGATAGTTTTGTTGGCATTGAAATCTAGTGGCCATGGTCCCTCTTCTTTCGTCTTATTATTAAATGTGATCGCACCAGTCGGACAAACATCAATACACATTCCGCAAGCATCACACTTGGTTGTCTGTAATGCATCTTCAAAGTTTGGGGCCACATGAGTTTTAAATCCTCTGTTAACAAAAGTTAGAGCAGAAATTTTTCTAACTTCTCCACAGAGGCGTACACAATTACCACAAGTAATACACTTGTCTGCCTCAAAACGAATAAGTGGATGACGATTATCAACTTCATATTTTCTCTTCTCACCAACGAAAATCTTCTCACTAGATCCATATTCAGTTGCATACTTTCTTAAATCACAACTGTAGCGAGCAGAACAACCACACTCTATACAACGAGTAGCTTCCGCAATCGACTTGGCATTATTTAAAGCAACGTTGATTGGAGCATAACCACCATCATTAGAAAGTCTCTTCTCTGCAGGATGTATAGTTTCTAATGCACGCTTCTTATGTTCAAAGCGTGGAGAAAAATCATCGCTACTTAATTCTGCTATTCTCCCTCTGGAAATGTGATACTCTTCATTACTACCATTACTAGTTTCCATGCTCCCTTCATTAAATTTAATCTCATTACCACCTAGATAGAGATGAATTGATTTGGCCGCTTGATAACCTTCACTCAAAGCACGCACGACTGTATCTGGTCCAAAAGCACAATCACCAGCAGTGAAGACTCCTGGAATTGAAGTACACATTGTTTTAGCATCATAAACAATTGTCTTCCACTTGGTAGTATTTAATTTTGTTTGATCACTTTCTCTCTCTAAGAATGAGAGATCAGGATCTTGTCCAATAGCACTTATAATTAAATCAAATGGTAAAATCTCTTCACTTCCAGGAATGGCAACTGGTTTACGTCTACCAGAACTATCAGGTTCACCTAACTGCATATGATTTACTTTCAATCCATTGGCCCTTCCACCATTATCGGTAATTACTTCTAGTGGGGCCACTAGAAATTTAAAGTGAACACCCTCCTCCTCTGTCTCATGTTGTTCATGTGGAAGTGCTGGCATCTCAGCTTGTGTTCGTCTGTAGAGTAGAGAAACATTAGATCCCAATCTACGGGCCACACGCGCACAATCCATCGCCACATCTCCACCACCAATCACTGCAACTTTTTTTGGATGTGAAAAATTTTCACCCATCACTACTCGACGAAGAAAATCTACTCCTCCAATCACTCCTGGAACACGCTCTTTATCTACGCCCATAGGTTTTGATCCTTGAGCACCAACTGCAATTAAGATCGCATTGAATCCCTCATTTCTCAAATCAGTAATAGTAAAATCGCGTCCTAATTTTTTATTCATGTGAGTGTGAACACCAAGACCAATTATTGAATTTATCTCAGCATCCATTTTATCCCATGGTAATCTAAATTTTGGAATTCCATATCTGGTCATTCCACCAAGAAGAGGAAGCTCTTCATAGATGTGCACTTCATGTCCCTCTTGACGAAGGTAGTATGCTGCCGCCAAACCTGCAGGTCCACCTCCAACGATCGCAATTTTTTTTCCAGTATCGGCCGCCACACTTGGCATATAAGCGCCCTCTTTTAAATCAAGTTCAGAGGCAAAACGCTTAAGTGCACGAATGGCAATCGGTTCATCAACCAATCCTCTTCTACACTCTTTCTCACAAGGATTAGGACAAATAGTTCCACAAATCACTGGAAGTGCTAAACGTGATTTAATTAATTTAAGAGCTGAAATATAATCTCCATTCGCAATGTGAGCAACATAACCTTGCACATCTGTACGAGCAGGACAATGTAAGTGGCAAGGGGCCACACAATCTCCAGCGTGATCTGAGAGCATTAGATCAAGTGCCATCTTTCGAGTGTCCATAACTTTTGGAGAATTTGTTTTAATTACCATTCCAGGTGCAACTTTAGTTGCACAAGCAGGCGGTAAATTTTTATGTTTTTCAACTTCTACTACACAAAGAAAACAACTGGTGAATGGATGTGTTCTATGATTATAACATAGAGTTGGAATCTCAATTCCATAAAGCTTGGCCGCTTCTAATATTGTGATCCCCACAGGAACTTTTACTTCTTTATCATTTAATACAATCGGAATTAAATTATTATTGTCATTTTTATTTGCATTTGCATTTGTATTCATATTTTTTTCCTCTCTACACCTTTAGTTACTCTACAGTTACTCTACCTTAATTGCCTTTACTCTACATGTATCCAAACAAAGTCCGCAATTCACACAAACCTTTGAATCAATCGAATATGATCCTCTCTCTTTTTGTGTTCCACTAATTGCACTCACTGGGCATGCTTTTCTACATAGATCGCATGCTATACATTTTTCTTTCAATATAGAGTGAGTGATTAATTTTTTACAAACTGTTGCTCGACACTTTTTATCATGAATATGCTCTAGATATTCGTCTTTGAAATATTTTAAAGTAGTAAGTACAGGATTAGGAGCAGTCTGACCAAGACCACACAAACTTGATAACTTCACTTGATTGGCCAATCTTTCTAAGCTAACTAGATCATCCATATTTCCTTGGCCTTCACAAATTTTTGTTAAGAGCTCTTTCATGCGCAAGGTACCTATTCGACAAAAAGTACATTTTCCGCAAGATTCAACTTGTGTGAACTCTAAAAAGTAACGGGCCAAATCCACCATACAAGTTTTATCATCCATCACAATCATTCCACCAGAACCCATAATCGCGCCAGTGGCATTGATAGTATCGTACTCGATAGTTGTATCAAATAATGATTCAGGAACACACCCACCAGATGGTCCACCTAACTGAACTGCTTTAATTGGTCGCCCTGTTTTAGATCCGCCACCAATCCCAAAAATAACTTCTCTAATAGTCATTCCCATTGGAACTTCTACTAATCCTCCTCTGGCAATTGCACCGGCCAGAGCGAAAACTTTAGTTCCACGAGCATTAGCTGTTCCATACTTGGCGTATTCTGCTCCACTGTTAACAATGATCCAAGGAAGATTTGCTAATGTCTCAACGTTATTTACAATAGTAGGTTTTCCAAATGCACCCTTGATTGCAGGAAATGGTGGTCTTATCCGAGGCATGCCTCTTTGTCCCTCGATCGAAGCAATAAGCGCAGTCTCCTCACCACAAACAAAAGCACCAGCACCTTGCTTGATTTTTAATTCAAATGAAAAATTACTACCTAATATTTTTTTGCCAACAAACCCAAGCTTCTTGGCATCTTTAATTGCTTTCCCAAAATTTTGAACCGCTAAAGGATATTCAGCTCTAATATATGCATAACCATCAGTTGCCCCAATGGCATAAGCAGCGATCAACATTCCCTCTAATACAGAGTGAGGATCACCTTCTAGAAGTGAACGATCCATAAATGCACCTGGATCTCCCTCATCACCATTACATACTAAATATTTTTTTTCTGCTTTTTCATTTCTCGCAAATAACCACTTGGTTGCAGTTGGAAAGCCACCGCCCCCTCGTCCCTTTAATCCTGCATCCTTTACTTCTGCAACTACATCATCCGAACTCATTTTCTTTTCTAAAATCATTCTAATCGCCTTATATCCACCTCTGGCAATATAATCATCAATTGATGTAGGATCAACTTCTCCAACATTTCTTAAAGCAATTCTGGTTTGCTTACGTAGATAATCACCCGTCTTATTTTCTGGATCTAATGAAGAATAGATCAATAAATCTTTAGGTTGCTCACAACTCTCGCCAACACCACTTATTCCTATTGCTCCCAGATGATATTTTATAACTGATTCAACATTTTTCTTATTTAACTTTCCATAAATAAAATGTTTTCCATTTGATTCTTTTATCTCTACAACCACCTCTTGATGACAAATTCCTTTGCATCCAACAGTACGTATAGTTGTTGTAGATGCGGTCGAATTACTTGCGACCATACTCTCTATCACTTGCAAAACCTCTTTTGCACCGGCCGCTACTCCACAAGTACCTTCACCAACTATAATTTCAAGTTTACTATTATTATTCGTATCTTTTATTTTTTTATTTAGATTTAGTGACATATAAAATACTCCTTACTACACACTTACTACTTACA
The DNA here is from genome assembly GCA_015232355.1 of Oligoflexia bacterium. GTDB lineage: Bacteria > Bdellovibrionota > Bacteriovoracia > Bacteriovoracales > Bacteriovoracaceae > JADFZW01. The sequence continues at coordinate 22,158 of JADFZW010000013.1, read as the reverse complement.
ATTTTTCTCCATTTGTCTCTGCATGTTTCTTCAATGCCTTCTGAGCATCGGCCCCACTTAAATTACCAAAGACTTCACCTCCAATTGTCATTACTGGCGCCAAACTACAACATCCAAGACATGCTACATTTTCCATAGTGTAACCATTTCCAGGAGAGGTATCCTCTTTTTCATCTTTAATATTTAATGTATTACGAAGAGAAGTGTTAAGCCGATCGGCCCCAGAAACATGGCATGCAGTTCCGTGGCACACTCTTATCAAATGTCTTCCTACTGGTTTAAGTCTGAATTGAGCGTAGAATGTGGCCACTCCAAATAATTGGGCCGCACTGATATTTGTATTCTCAACTACCACATCCATCGCTTCTCTTGGCAAATATCCATAGTGAGTTTGAATCTCTTGCAATATCGGAACTGCAGCTGAAGAATCAACTCCAATATTTTTTATCCATTGCATGATCAAATTCTTATCAACACTGCTTTTACTCTTACATTTACACTCGATCTTTGAATCTTTTTTTGAAACTTTCTTTGAAACTTTTTTAGTTTGAATGACTCTCTTTTTTTGAACGACTTTTTTAGTCACCTTTTTCTTTTCTACTTTCTTAACAATTTTCTTTTTGCCTTTATTTGCTAAGGTTTTGCTCACGCCCACATCGCCTCCTTAAAAATTTCTATTTAATAATTCAATTTAAAATTTTATTTGCTACTATTTCTCGAATACAATATAAAAATATAAAAATATAAAAATACAAAAATACAAAAATACAAAAATACAAAAATACAAAAATACAAAAATACAAAAATACAAAAATATTGAGGCGATATTACCACAAACAAATCATGATTTGAAATTATTAAGAATCTATATAATAATTAACTCTCGAAATGATAAAAATTACGTAACAGCTCACAACCATCAACCTTCATCCAAATGCTGTCAGCTATACAGCAGTTAGCATCTGGATGAGAGCTGAAGGTAGATGGGTGAGAGCTGTTACAAAATTACTTTTGGCTCAATCGGAATTAATGTTGCAAAAATCTCACTAAAATCTCTGAATCTCCCTATGGAACTAGTCATCATAAGCAATGTAAATTCAAAAACTAATTATGTCGTATAGCCCTTGAGCATATATTTTTCATAGAATACAACTGTAATTGCAGCTGCTGGAAGGGTGTTGTCTTTGAATAATTAGAATATGATTCGCTTTGATATTTTTTGTGAACCGGGAAAAGCTGGATATAGAACAAAAAATATACAATATTCTTTTCAAAGTAAATTTTCCATGCATAAGATTATCATGATTAACCGTGAACCATAACGTTTAATTGATGACATTTTATTATTTGACTGAGAGTTTTCAATGAAAGAATGTGAGATAAGACCCAAAGAAATATTTGAAGAATATTTAAGGATAAGTAGAATTGATGGTGAAAATCTGGATAAGAGTAATTTTAAAGATCTTCCGTGTCCAGGATGTAATTCAATTGTAGATTCAAAATTGCATTTTAATAAATTCGGCTTTAAATATCTAAAATGTGATAAATGTAATTCCTTATACTGCTCGCCGCGACCAAACGAAGTGCAGTTAGAATTTCTTTGTTCAAGCAGCAATTCTTCAAAGTTTTGGTCAACTGTATTTTTTCCTCTTGTTGCAGAGAGAAGAAGGGAGTTGATGTTTCAACCTAAAGCTAGAATGATTTGTGATTTATTAAAGGATAGAAATATTCGGATAAAAAACATTTGTGATGTAGGGGCAGGACATGGGTTCATGCTTGAGGAAATAAAAAAAAATCTTGAAAATATCGAATTGTTTGCAATAGAGCCTGATAAAAATTCTGCAAGATCATGCATGGAAAAAGGAATAAGAGTTGCAGAAGTAATAGCTGAAAAAAATTGTATGTGGAAGGATGAATTCGATCTAGTTGTATCATTTGAAGTTATTGAACATGTTTTTAATGTGCGAAAATTTGTAAAATCTATGTTTGAGATCACTAAACCTAATGGATATTGCTTAATTACAGGGCTTGGATATGAAGGATATGATATTTTATCATTACAAGAAAATTCAAAATCTATAAGTCCTCCTCATCATATAAATTTCTTGAGTATCGCAGGACTAGAGATTTTGTTGAGAGATATTGGTTTTAGAAATATTGAGATAATTACTCCAGGAAAACTAGATGTAGATATAGTCTATAATTGTGGCTTTAGTAATGAGTTTGTGACTACGCTTAAAAGGAGAGGATATGATCTTTTTTATAAATTTCAACAATTTTTGGTCGATAATCAGCTAAGTTCCCATGTCTGGGCAATGGCCCAAAAGTAAAAATTTTTATTACCAAAAGCGAGTGCGTTTAATTATGGAATAACTTATGAAAGTTTTTGAAAAATTAAATGTAAGCGTTCAGCAAAAGAGCGTAACTATTTTTTGAAAATTAAACTATGATACTTCCATCTTAAATTTCAAACAGGATGGGTATATGAACGAACTTCAAGCATTATCATTAAAGATTAGTGAAATAAAAAAATCCAATAGCAAAAAAATTCCGATAACGCTAAGAGAGCAAATACTTGAAACAATAGAAGCATCTAAAATTAAAGTAAATCATCATCTGTCCATGTCGAAAGATTATGCATGCGAGATTGTTTATCGATAGGGTAGAGATTTTTTTATACTTGATTACTGGACTTTATCTTTATCCGTAACTGAATTTTCTAAAAAATAGTTTGTTGCTTGATATATTGAACTTTTAGTTGAGCATCCACCTCTATCGTTTAATGATCTTACTTTCATTTCTTCAAATAAAACTATTTTTTTTAGTATCGCTATTGCTTGCAATTTTTTATGTAACAGCTCACACCCTTCAACCATCACCCATCATCCAGATGCCATCAGCAAATTTGTTTTGTTTTACTACCACGAATATCTCTTTCTGCACGATTATTTGTAAATTCAACTTCCTTAACTGTTGCAAATAAAAGCACTGAACTTTCATACTCTTTCAATCTTAACCATAAATTTTGAGCGTCTGTATGTTTTGGTCTTCCTTTGCCGTCATCTTTTTTGTCGGGAAATGGTGGAAGTTCATCCAAAGCTTCATTTAAAATTTCTCTATATCTATTTACTAGTCCTTGGTATTCAATTGAAGTTAAAATAGATGTAGTCCTTGAACCAACTACGTCCGCAGCTTCAATAAGCAAATCCATCATCATTAATGCCCATCCATTACCATCACATTCTATTACGTATCTTAATTCTCTGACAATATGGCCACCACATAGTCCATGATCTAAATTTTTATAAGAGAGATATGTGGCCCAGCAATCATCTACAATTATTCCTCCATAACGAGGTAAAATATTTTCAGATAGAAAATTACTGCACTGGTTTCCCGTAAAGAAGTGGGTTTAAATTAACATGAAGAGCCGTGTACGGACCCGTACGCACGGTTCCGCGAGAGGACGAATGTAGTAAGAGATTTATTCTTACTACTTCTCCTACTCGATATTTAATATATTTTGTTCTTAACCCTAACTGTTTCATTTAGATTACATGGCAAGTTTATTATGTGTGCTCCAATTTCTTCGGCCAAAGGAGCATCACCAGCATTATACCCCATTAATGTAATATCATGAGGACAACAAATGATAGGTTTTTCAAACCAAAATGCTTCAGTATCAACAAATGTATTAATCAAAGATTTGTATGCGATATTAAATCTGCGATTACTAAAAACAAAACGAAGTGGTACAATCTCAAGATGATCATCAAAATAAGATTTTGGCAAAACTTCTTTAATATCAATACGAAAATTAACCATGGTTTTTATATAGCTGGCCAATATTTGTTTACGATTTTCTCGTTCTGTCTTCCAACGTTCTAATTCAATAAGCCCTATATATGCCATAAAAGCTGGAAATTTTGCTGGATAAGGATAATTACAGTAATTCGAGTCATGCAATTGTGGAAACAAAGTAGGATTAAAGTTATCACCCTCTAAGTAAATTTTTCTTCTTTTGTTTTTAATTGTAATTATTAGCTGTCTTTTAAAAACAGTAAAAACGTTTTGAAAAGAACGCACGATTGTATCACATTCTCTATTAATCATGTTCTCAAATAAAAATTGTTCAAATAAATTTATTTGTCGATCTTGATCGATAGATGGAATCTCCTGTCTATAATCTCTCATCTTTCGCAATAAAGAATCATCTTTAATATAAATACATCCACCAATGATAGTATTTATAGGTTTCGAATGGTCAGTCGAAAAAAGAGCAGCATCACCAAAATTGCCAACTGCTCGTCCATCAATTTTTGAGTCAAATGTAATTGCGCAATCCTCTAATAGAAAAACGCCTCTCTTTTTGCAAATATCAGCAATCTCCTGGATGTTGCATGGAATACCAAAAGAGTGTTGGGCCACAACCATTTTTGTTTTTGTATTAATTAATTTTGCTATTGAAAGAGGACATGATCCAAAAGTATCTTTTTCAATATCACAATACACTGGTTTAGCGCCTATTCTCAATACTGCATTCACCATTACAGCACAAGTGAAGCCAGTTAAGATTACTTCATCTCCAGGACTTATAAGCATGATACGCATAAGTGAATAGAATGCCATTCTTCCAGAAGCAAAAGAGACTATGTTGTTCTTGCACTCAAAGAAAGATGAAAATTTATTTTCATAACTTTCTACCAAATGTTGATCTGACTCTGCATCACTATTACTCCGATAAACTATCCTCTCAATCCTAGACAAATCTTCATTATCCAAATATTTATGTCCAGAAATAAAACCATATTTATTAGCATCTCTTAACAGTGAATACATCGTATTGAATTTTTTTAAAATCAATCGAAAACTCCTAATCGAACAACAATTTATTATTACGCTAAGTCTAAGTAAAAAATTAGTTTTTTACCTCTATAAAAACCTTCATCTATGCCAAATATAATTATATCCTATTTTTTTCAATTCATCTTCAAATTAACAAAAGAGCTACTTGACTTTATTTGATCGATTGGCCACGCTGAGAAAGAAAATTTAAATTTAGTTTGTCATATGGAGAGAAGTAAGCGTGAAGGGGAAATTATATACTAAATCAGGCAATGTGAATCTCTTGAAAAAAATAGACAATAATTGCAGTCAATACACCGCTAGCGAACACGCTTTTATTACCAAAAAAGAATATGGTAATTTTTATTCTTCAAAAGATTTAGCTCTTAACTTCTCATTTTCAACACAGAGTAATTACCTCAAGTTTGAAACAATCCCACTCATCGTAGATTTCATAAAGAAAAATAATTACAGGAATATCTTATCAATGGGGTCTGGAGATTGCTCCATGGAGCATCTTCTAGCATATTGCTTAGGGGAAGGGCGGGTTATCGCTACAGATTTTGATTCATTCTATATCGATTGCGCAAAAAATAATTTTCAAAATATAACAGCAGAATGTTTCGATTTTTTCAAAAAAATATTTCTCATTTTATTCAAAATAAAATAAAACAAAATAAAAAGTAATGTAGATATAGCAATCTTTTACGCTTCTGCGTATGTTATGGATGATGATGTTTTGATAAAGCAATTTAACGAAATAAAAAGTGCAGGAGTTCAATCAATTATTGATTTCCATGCAGGATACCTTACCATGCGTAGAGCTTTATATTTTAGAATAACAGAAACGACTTTAGATTTTCTTAAATCAAATCCAAACATTAAAAATTTAGTACAAAAAATTCTGCTTCAAATAAAGCAAAAAAACATACTAAAAAAAATAGATGATCATTGTGATTATAAGGGTAAATTTCATGGGTACTGGAGAACGGAAAAAGAATTAAAACGACTCTACAAAGCAGCAGGGTGGTCTGTTGCAAAAAAAACAGATTTAAAAAATTCATACAAACATATTGCAATATTAACCTAAGCAGAGCTTAGAATCATTCTTATCTCTGATAAACTACATACACAATAAATTATTCCTCTATGAATATCAAAAAGATAAACTACTCAATCATCAACCTCTTCTTCCAACATAAATTTTTGATTCTCTTTTCTACCATCATTGGTACAATTTTAATAAGCTTGGGAATTGTCTGGGATGAACATTCAAATTGGAACAAAAATTTATTGAGTAAAAGCTCTGACTCAATTTCTGGACCAATTAATTTATCAATAACCAATGATATCTTGCATGATTGGATTATTAATTCCATGCCTAGTATGGAACTGACTAAACTAGATCTGTATTATGGATTTTTGCATGAATTTTCGCGACAAAACAATCTATTTCGTAGCTACAACATAACCAGATTTAATGAAAAAGAAACAGTTATTTCTATTAAATTGCCTCTCGCCTCTAAAGATAAAATTGTAAATTCATTTAAAGATTTACAGGAGAGCGTACAAAAGATCTATCAAGATGCTCAATACTTCCGATCATTGGATATTAGCTTGAGAATTGGTCGCTATAAATCACGTTTTCTGCAAGCATATACTTTATCAAAAAAAACTGATCTTCTTCACGAATACGTAACTAATTCATTACTACCTAATCCTTACATCTCATTAAATGAAGAAAATATTGGAAACAATTTAAAACGATATCTTTATGAGATAACAAGATTAATTGAGTTGATGTCCTTTTTAGAACAGACAGCTCTTGATCAAAAAAATAGTAGTTTTAAAAACAGTAATCATTATCCTTTATTAAAAAATGAATTGGAAGTTGAGCTGAAAAAGACCTTAGAATTAATAAACTACTGTCGCAAAATTGACTCTAATTTATTATATCTTTTTTCACAAAAGACTATATCAATGTTTGATCTTAATTTTACACACGTTCGTTACAACTCCTCTTATAGTATCAACGTAGAAGCGGTTGATAAAGAAAAGACAAGTTATTTCTCTCTTTGGCGAAAATTTCTTTTAGCATCTCTAGTATCATTTTTTATTTCAATTTTCTTAGTATTCTTGCTCGAATTGCGCAACAAGCACATCGCTCAATTAGATCGTAAAGAATAAAGTAATCTATATATGATAGAGTTGATCCTTTTTTGGATAGCAATCACCATTTTTTGTTTTATATATAATAAAAAATATTATTCTTGTCACATCTCATTGTTTTGGATCATAAAAAGTCTATTTATCTTCTTTTTTTTGACTAAATATTACAACTATTACACAGCTTTAGATTCGCTAGAATATATTAAGATAGGAAAGAACATTTCATTTATCACAGATACTTCAGATATCATGAAAATAATTTTTAACAGTTTAACTGCATTCTATGGAGACGGTACTGCTTTAATGGAGTTGATTACTGCTTTCATATACTCCATTTTCAATTTAGAACTTGCAATTGAATTGGCATTTGGGGCATTTTCTTTAATTGGTTATTACTATATTATCAACTTAGGAAAAATTAGATCAACCAACGGCATTCTATTGTTATTATATTTTCCGTCCACATTTTTTTGGTTTTCAACCATATCGAAAGACTTAATTATATTTGTTGTAATATGTGGATACCTCTATCACACATATCAAATAGTAATCCTACTCAATAAATCTTGTTTTAAAAATATATTGTTCAATATGTCTTTCATCTTATTATGGATAATGCTTGGATATGCTATCCGTCCATGGATTATCTACATTTTGATCTGTTCTACATTTTTGTGGGTTTTGCTAATACTACTGATAAATAGTACCCACATCTATAAAAAAATAATTGGTACTTTTTCCTTAGTATTGATGTCTTTACTATTACTTTTAAAATACGAATCTTTTACAAATTTACTCATGAGTAATTCTTCTTCCTCTGCTAAATTTTTCACTGGTGGAAGTGCTCTAGCTCTCTTTAAATTGCAAGACCCAGTTGATTATTTAATACTCGGTCCTTTTTACTCTGCCATGACTCTGTTTGAACCTTTTATTCATCAAATAAATAGATCAACAGGAATTACATATGATTTTGCAATCATATCAAATTTGTTACTATTTCTTATCATCTTAGCAGGGATAGTATTTTATATAAAAAATAAAACAACTACTATTAGTAGCGATAATAATAAAGATAACTATTACAATGTAAGTTACTACTTATTTATATTTGTATCTATTTATCTCTTAGCATACCTTCCATTTTTGCGATCTAACTTAGGTACCGCCTTTCGATTTAAATCTGTTATAACTCCACTCATTCTATGTATAGTAATTAGAGTTTTTGAAAAACATTCTAGAGAACAAAGGAATTTGAATTTGCATGAATAGTAACAAATTGCCTCTAATCAGCATTATCATTCCTTATTACAATGGAGAAAAATATATAGAAGAAGCAATTAGTTCTGCTTTGGCCCAAACCTACATTAATTTTGAAATTATTTTAGTTGATGATGGTTCTTCAAGAATGGAAGCCACTACTTATCTTGAAAATCTAGTCACTGCTCTTAACGATTCAAGGATTAAATATTTTTACAAAAAAAACGAAGGTCTTTCTTGCACAAGAAATTTTGCTATTTTAAAATCTTCCGGAGAATGGATCGCTATTTTGGATCAAGATGATACTTGGGATAAATCAAAGCTAAAAAAGCAAGTTGAGTTAATCCAACAAAATAATAAAGTCGTCCTTGTTTACACAGATGCAATTTTATTTCATGAAAAAAGTGGCAAAAAAAATCTTATGTCTATTCGGGTTAGACCTTACAAGGGAAGTTGTTTTAAAAACTTATTGGAATGTAATTTCCTTCCTTGTAGTAGTGTAATATTCAATAAAGAAGTAGCACTTGCTTCTGGTCTTTTTAATGTTAAATATAAATTTTCCGAAGAATGGGATCTGTTTTTAAAAATGCTAGAAGATCCTAATCACGAAATTGATTATGTCCCTGAACCATTATTTATATATAGATTGCATGATTCAAATTCTAGTCATTTACTATTTAACGATACAATCACAGAGTTTGTTAATATTATTTCTAGATACAAAAATGATAGAAATTTTAATAACAAATATAGCAAATCTTTAATCAAGGCATTAGTTTCTTCATACTACCTAGGTTCTCTTAAAGCGCTGAGACAAGGAGAATTTAGAGTGGCCACGACCTTACTGTTTAAATCTGTAAAAACGTCTTTCCTCTCCACATTCAAGTATGCTGTTGTTGATTTTTTTTATAGAATAAATCGTGTTCCATTACAAGTTTTACAAATTAAAAACAATGCATAGTCTATTCGCAAGATATTCATACAAGTTAGTTTCAAATTTATTCACCTTTATTTTAGGATCTATTACTACTGTTGTAATCCCAAAAAGTTTAGGTCCAAGTGATTATGGCAATTTAACTTTTCTAACAACTTTTTTTACAACTTTTATTTCAACAATTGATTTTGGATCGTCAACCTGGTTTTACACTAAACTATCTCAACATCCAAATAGACGAACACTACCTAAATATTATTCCATAATTGTACTAACCATCTTTATTGTTACCTTTGCTTTCATTGCATGTGTCTTTCTGTTAAACAAAGACAATAGTCTCTGGCCTGGCCAACAAAGAAAATATATTTTAATTGCAGCAACCTATGCTTCATTCGCATGGTGCTTGAATATTTTTGATAAGATGTCAGATGCTTTTGGATTAACTGTTTACTCTGAAAGATTTAAAATTTTACAAAAAATACTCGGAGCAATTGCAATACTCACCTTGTTTTATCTTTCAAAGATTACGATTGCTTCTATTTTTGCTTATCAATGTTCATTGGCAATGGTTGGATCATTGTTAATGTATTCAGTTATTAAATCAAAAAAGAAACAGCTGTTTTACTGCAAAGAAGGTTTACATTTCAAAAATCATTCTAAAGATATGTATACTTATATTGGACCACTAATTTTTTGCACACTAATTGGATTTGTTGGAAGTTATTTTGACAGGTGGATATTACAACTTCTTGGAGGAGGAAATGAACAGGGATTTTTCAGTGTAGCATTCTCAATCATTTCTCTTTGTTCTTTTTTTACATCTTCTATGACTCCATTACTTATTAGAGAATATTCCATTAGCGCTGCTGAAAATGACTACCATAAAATTAGTACATTATTTCGTTCGAAGGTACCATTGCTATATACCGTCGCTGCTTATTTTTCTTGTTTTCTATTTTGCCATGCTGATAATGTTGTTAAAATTGTCGGAGGAGAAAAGTATCTAAATGCAATTCCAGCACTCATGATATTGTCATTTTACCCAAATTGGCAGGTCTACGGTCAACTAAGTGGTTCGTTATTTCTGGCCACTGGAAACACAAGATTGTATAGAAATTTAAGTGTTTTTTTTACTCTGTTTGGAATTCCTCTCACCTACTTATTAATTGCTCCTACAAACAAATATGGATTAAATGCTGGCGCTATTGGACTTGCAGTAAAGACAATTTTAATAAATTTTTTGTCAGTGAATGTTCAACTTTATTTCAATGCAAAGATGTTAAAATTAAGTTTTTCAAGATATTTCTTTCATCAAATTTATATCATAGCAATACTAGTAGCAATTGCTTTTTTATCAAAAAAATTAATTATGCTAATTCCATTTGATAACTTTGATAATTACATATTAGAATTTATTTCTTCCGGTGTTGTTTATACTTGTTTTATATTTGTACTAATAGAATTGGCTTCAAAATTTTATTGGGTAAGGGAAAATATGCAAGAGGTCGTACAACTAAAAAATTTAATAGATATATTTCGAAAAAAATTATTTTGAAAATTAATTATTATTTTTAGTTTTGTATAGACAATAAAGCGTTATTATCTAAGAATGTGGTCATATGGTATACAGTAACAAGGTTTCATTTAATGCAAGTTAAAAATTTTCAATTGGAGAAAAACGAATATGTGATTTTTTTAGTCATAACTTTTCTATATATCGCAACCAATATTTGAGCATGATCTCGCTATTTGCTGGTCGATGATCAAATTATTTGATGGTTAGTTTTATCTTGATTTATTTTTTACTGATCGCTTGAAGTTTTAGAGCAAAAAAAAGGCCCACGTCCTGTGCATAAGCGCTAACTTAATATTGTAAAATTAATTATAAATTTATAAACTTCTCTGTGATTATTACTTTTAAAATTTAAAAGTAATAACCAGGAGGGGTTTATGGATGATGATTGGAAAATGCTAATGTCATTTTTTCCTAAAAACTGGAAAAAGCTTGGTGTTCAAACTGGTGCTATCTCACGTAAGTTTAAAAATTTTAATAGTGAAGAAGATCTAATTCGCACACTACTCATTCATCTTGCATCAGGATACTCTATGAGAGAAACAGTGGTTAGAGCAAAAGCTTCCAAAATTGCAAATGTATCTGATGTTGCTTTATTAAAAAGATTGAGAGGTTGCAAGGAATGGTTTCATGAAATGTGCCTGTCTTTAATGTCAGAACAAAAAATATCAATTCCATCCTCTGGAATTAGATGTAGATTGTTTGATACAACTACTGTTCAAGAACCAGGAAAAACTGGGAGCTTATGGAGGATTCATTTTAGTTTTAAAGTCCCTTCATTTGCTTGTGATTTTTTAGAAATCACTGCCACTAAGGGAAAAAACACAGGAGAGACGTTGTCTCGTTTCCCTATTGAAGAAAATGATCTGTCGATAATCTTATCATTAGACATTCATCTACCAACAAAGAAAAATAATTTTAATTTTTCTCACAATTCCTCAGTGCAAATTAAATCGAATCAAGTAAGACTTTATAAAATCCACTTCTACTTAAGTTGCTAGCTTTTTTTCTTACGAATGAAATCAACACAAATATTAAACACTAACACATATTTACTACGCACACTTATCGCAAAGAGGGCTTGGTAAATATTTATCATATTGTAGTAGCAAAAAATCAATTTTGCAAAAGTTCAGTTATTACTTACTTACCTGCTAATAGTATCCAAAATTTTTTTCAATTTGCTCAAATTTGCCTCATAATCAAATTCTCTCGCATACAGTTTATGGGAATTTGAACTAATTTCATTCCAAAGATTCTGATTTTTGTATAATCCTTGTATAAATTCGGCCGATTTTATCTCGTCTCTATTAGAACAGTTACCTATCCCTGTTTTAGAAACAATTCCATCAATATCATATTGTAATGTTGCTATCGGTACTCCTTCATAAGTGGCTTGCAGGAAAGTATTTGGAAGACCCTCGAAAAAAGAAGTATTAACTAATACCAAAGCATTTTTAAAATATTTTTGAGTATTAAAATATTTTTCTTTATTTATTAAAATAAAATTTCCGATATTCTCTGTACTCTTTTTTAGCTCTTGGTATCCAACAAAATCCCCTTCATTGAAAGTACAAATCATAATCTTGCTCATTTTCGCTGGAAGTTTCGAGCATATTCTTACAAATGCTTGAGGATTTTTAATATCATCATTTCTTCCTATCCATAAAACATATTTTTCCTGTAAATCTTTTTTTACTCCATCTTCGGTATCAATTAAATTAGTTTCTTTTTCAATTTCAACTTCATAAATATTTTTAACAATGTATATATTTTTACTCATAATCAAAGAGTGAATTTGCTCTTGTTGAAGTGAATTTTGACAAATAAAAAATACATTCTTTGATCTTAGTAACTTAAACATTAATCGATCAAAAAAATTATTTTTTTTTACAAAATCATGAGATGTTAGAGAGAAAAATACATATCTACTTTTAAAAAAATAACAATAAAGTAGTATAATTAACTCTAAAGATTTTGCATAATCAGCTTTTATTATAATCTTTGGTCTCACTAATATTAACATACAAAAGAGATATATTTTTAAATAGATTTTATAAAAAATTCCAAATCTCTTCCAACTAAAATATACTCCGCCAACAAAAGTATAATCTTCTTCTCGATCAAAAATACTTTTTATGAATTCATTCCATACCCAAACATATAGTTTATATTTCGCATCTCCGGCCAGTCCTCTAATTATTGCTTTTAGAGTAACCTGTGCACCTCCAAAATACTTTAACCATTTTGTATACTCATTATTATTATTATTATCTTTTTCAACGTCCCCCTCTTTTAGAAGTGGATATATAAATGGATTTAAAAAAAGTATTCTTATATCGTTACTCATAATGTGTTTACTAATTCAAAGGTTATTATTTCAGAGTCAGATGTGTGAGTTGCTCTTATAATGTTTTTGATCACAAGCAACTCCACTTTTTCTTTCACAACATTTTCTTCAATCCCTACTAATTTGCTAATCTCTTTATACGAAATTTCTTTAGTGGTTTTTTTACGGCCAATAGTCTCTCGCCATAAAAATATATAAATAACAAACGCAAGAGGATCCGAGAGCGAAACCATTAGATTATCAAATATTGTATTATCAAAAACGGTACAATCATTGAAGTTAGTAGTAGAAGAAGCAGCAACAGTAGTAGCAGAAGCTATGTCCTCATTAGACCAAATAAAAGAAGTATCCTTGAAATTTTTCCCTCTATTTGTTTTCAGTAAGGCAGAAATTCCGCCAAGAAGATTTTTTTTCTTAGACATAGCTGATTGAAGAATTAGCTAGTGTTATATCGTTTTGTGGGAGATCTTGTTTATTCAAAGCAAATGATGGCAATGAGGATGTTAGTGATGATGATAACGTTTTTAACAAAGACCATTTATTTGCACCAAGAATCTCTTGCGTTAATTCAGTTGAATTGTCTTGGGTCAGCCCTTTGTATTTTTGATCCCACAGACAGCTCTTATTTGCGATACAATTGACTATTTGTTTTGAAATGCTTATGAAGGTGTTGGAAAAATAATTTTTATAATCGCCATTTAATAAAACTCCAATTATTTGAAATGCTAATTTTTGTCTGGCATCGAATTTATTTATTACAATTTTTATATCGGGATTAACATCAAACTTTTTATTTAGAGTAAGAATGCTATCAATTGTTAGCTCTAGTCCGTCCATAGAAAATTTATCTGTATTTATCGGAATCAATACCAAATCAGAACAAGCTTGAGCAGCGCTGGTCACTTTTACAAGTGCTGGTGGACAATCAAACCAGATTACATCAAAATCATTTTCGATTGGTGCTAAAAGGTTTTTAAAAAATCGTTCGACATTTTCAGTTTGTCCGGCAAAATCAGATTCGAATGCAGCCACACTTAAATTAGATGGAATTATAGATAAGTGAGAAGTTAGATTTGATTGTTTATCAAGATCGATAACTAAAGTTTTGTGTCCATATGAAGGTATTATTGATGCCAGTCCATGGGTTAGAGTAGTTTTTCCTACTCCGCCCTTTACACAAGAAGAACATATTATCATTTTTTGTTTCTTGATGTTTTTTGCTTTTAAAATATCTTGGAAATTATCCGAAGTAATTCGCACAGAACCACCAATTTTTTTAAAAATAATTCCGCATTCTTTTATCAACTTATGGATTGCTTGTGGAGTTACTTTAAATATTTCGGAAATTTTTTTTACTGAAGTTGTAAGGGTAAGGTTTATCTTGTTCATATTTTCGTTAATAGTTTCATTCATATTTTCATTTATAATATCGCGCACTTTGTCGCTGAATTTCTGATTTTAGTTAGCATAATGTATCCGACATTCCGTAAAAGTTTTATTTGACAATATAATATAATTTTCAGCTACTAAGATTCAACATCAAAAACATCAGTTTGCATACAAATCAAAAAATTCAATAGTTGAAAACCTCTCTGTTTACATTTATGGCCAATAAAAAATACAAACCACAATATACCCATCATTGGTCATGGATTTTTTTTTAAGAATGGTTGTTTTTTTAATACCGAAAAATTAATTGAGTAACAATTTGTGATCTAATAATTTTCCGGATTTTTTATTATTATCAAAACCATATATATGCATTGCTGTTTCACCAAACAAGCTAATAACTTTTTTATGCAATTCTGTTATGTTTGCAATAAATTCCTTTATAACTGAATTATCGGCATCTACTATTTTTACGACTGCCAAACTTCTAAAACATTGAAAAATCCATTTTAGTGTTGGCCGTTGAGTTCCTTTCCCTAGTTGATTAGGAACAGTTTCTTTAGTCTCCTCTAAAATTTTTCTTAAATGATATTGACCAACATTATATATCATTAAACACAATCCCATCACAAACATTAAATGCTTGTACTTGCTCTGGTTTTTTTAGACACACTTCACTTGCAAAAAATGATGGGTCTTTTAAAAATCGAAAAGATCCCTCTGTCTTCGACTGATTTTTATATTCACTTAATATCATTTCATTTGGTAATTCAGTTAAATCAAAATCATTAGTACCTAAAATAAATTTTCCTCTTGCATTTTCATGTTTTATAACCTTTTTGTCATTTTTGCTATATTCAATTTTTACACTAAATCCCTTGAATACTTTATCCTCTTCTTTCGGTCGTCCTTTCTTTCCATCCATTTTGCCTTTTAGTCTAACAATATCGCTTGTTAAAATAAACATCGGATGTTTCTTTGCAAATTTATCAAAGGATTTCTCTGCATCTTTCTTACAATAATATAATTCTTTTTCAAATTTCTTCAAAGCACTTTTTAAAATCTCTTCTTTTTTTTGAAGCATTATCTTTACAGTGTTAACTTCATTCTTAAATGCCTCCTCTGAGAAAACAACAATCATAGTTTGATTCTTGGGGACTTATTGAATAACCATTTTTTAAATCAATCCATACCAGAACACTATTCATGCGGCATCAAAGTGTTTTACTCATTATCATAGATTAGAAAATGAATAATTGAAAAGTATTTAAGTCTGATATTTTGCCAACTAACTTGATACGAATATGTAGCGAATATGACTGAGAATAAGTACATTATTTGATGGCCGAATCGAGTAGGAGAAGCAGTGAAAACTTGCGTTTCCACTACTTTCGTCATCTCACAGAACCGTACGAACGGGTCCGTATACGGCTCTTCATGATAGTTTAATCCACTTTCCAATTGGAAACCAGTGCTCCAATTTCTTATCCGAAAATGTTGTTTGTTTCATTCTGGTCTTAAACCATCGAACAGAGTATGCCATTTCCATTGCCTTTGTATGCGATAGCGCCCATGTTCTTTTATGGGAGTACACATCCCTGTATACAATTTTCTCTGTTACAACAAAATTCAACAGAGCAATTCGATATTCTTTTTCCTTAAAAAGAATATTCAAAATTTAATTCATTTCATCCACCTAGAAGGCAATAAGATAATTTTTAAAATTTTAATTGTTACTAAGCACGCATTCAACAATAGAAGAGAAATGCTTTAAAGGTGTATAGGCCCGCATTGTTTTATAATTATGGAATTCTAACTGGGCCGTGGATTAATTTGGCTTTAGATTATAAAAATGATATTTGTAGTAATTACCAGAGCAACTTGTTAAAAATATGGGTTTTAATAATCTGCTATTTTCATAGCAGAAACTTAGAGTGTAAAAATTATGTTATTATGTTTATTTATTTTTATTTGAGTATAATAAAATCGTTATGTGAATAAGTAATAATTTTCTCCGTTACAGGATGGGAAGTCAAAGACTAGTGTATAAAATCGGGGTCAAATTCGGGTAAATAGGATTACTTATCAGAGAGAGATAGTTAAAAAAACCGATGGAATTGAGGAGTTTAAATTACCAGAATTTTTTTAGTGATTGGATAATTTGATCTATCTCTTGATCAGATAACCCGTAATGTAGAGGTAATGTAAGTATTTCATCAGAGATATTATTTGTTTCTATTAAATTTTCACTACGAAAATTTTTACAGATAGTTTGCGTATGACAAGGAATGTAGTGAACACCTGTAGAAATACCTTTGGAATTTAAAAAATTCATCAGCGCCGATCGAGTATTATTTAAAACACGAACGATATAGGTAAAAGTGGCCATTTGATCATAATCAGAATAAAGAGTCACAATCTTATCTTTAAAAAGATCACCGCTAAATGCTTGGTCGTATTTTTTACAAATTTCATTTCGCCTAAGGATAAAAGTTTCAATTTGTTCTAATTGTTTACATCCTATGGCCGCATTTATATTGCTCATATGATGTCTATACCCACATTCAACTACGTCGTAAAACCAACTCCTTTCATTTTTATATCTACTCCATGTATCCTTGTCGATACCAAGAATTCTTTTTTTACGTATTCGTTCTGCCCACTCGCTGTTATTAGTACAAACAGCCCCTCCTTCACCACAAGTTACAACTTTTATCGGATCAAAGCTAAAACAAGTTAAATGTCCGAAACTTCCAATCGGAGCGAGTCTCTCATCTTGAAAGCGATATTTTGAGCCAAATGCATGAGCCGCATCTTCGACAACAATAAATTTATGTTCATTGGATAATGACAACAACTTTTCCATGTTACATGGAAAGCCTCTGTAATGTACTGGCACCACAGCTTTTGTTTTAGTAGTAATTTTGCTTTTTAAATCTTCAATGTTGATATTAAGAGTTGTTGGTTCGACATCACAAAATACAGGAGTACCTCTTGCTTGTATTATTGCTTGTATTGTTGCAATAAAGGTTAGGGATGGTACAATAACTTCATCACCTGGTTTGAGGTCTAAAATATCTAGAGCTAAGTGAAGTGCGTTGGTACCAGTGTTTGTAGCGATACATTCTCTTGAGCCAATGTAAGAACAAATTTTATCTTCAAAAGTTTTTACCCATGCGCCCATCCCAAGCCAACCGCTTTGAAAAACTTTTTCAATTTCGCTCAGCTCATTTATTCCAATAAATGGCTTTGATACTTGAATCATTTTTTATCTCCTATTATTCCGTTATTACGATAATTCACAAACCAAGTTAAAAAATAGTACAATCATATCATGCCGCGAATAAAATTTTTCCAATCTTCAAACCATCGAGATGAATTCAATGCATATTTCCTCACATGAATTTTAATAGCGTCTTGTACTTGTTGACTTGACCACCAAAGATCGATATTGGAGTGCACTTTATTTATATGTGCTGCCGCATCTTTTGGATCATCAAAAACGACATTAACTTTCCTTAACTCATTCATATCTTGATCGGCTTCTTCAGACATTAAAAAGTGATTTCTATCATAACAAAGTACCATCGGCATATTAACTGCCAATCTAATTAAATACCCTGTAAATGGATGATCGAAAATTATTATTTTATATTTATGCATCAATTTATAAATATTTCCGCCTAATAACAACTTTAAGTTGAAACCAATTTGATTTTGTATAAATTCAATTTCATTGTTACCAGGATCATAAAAATATGGACGATAGGTAAATTTATTCAATATGTGGTTCTCTAAAAATTTTATGAATAAAATCTTTCTTTCCACGTAATTAAATTTTTGTTCTGGTAATAAAGATGTTGTAAATCTTGAAAAATAGGTTTCTCCAATAGATGTAACATAGAGCAAGCAGCTATTTTTTATTGTTCTATTCTTATATTTTTTTACTAATTTAGAAATTAGAGGAGATGGCAAATTTATAAATTTGCTACTTTGGTATCCTAAATGAGTTGACCAGCCCCAATTAATGAATTGGTGGCAAGTGTCATATTCAACCCTTGAATATTGGCTAGTTGCTAACTGACCATAAATACCTCCGTGCTGAGCTCCCATTATTTTACCACCACTAGCTAGTATTGCTGCAAGCTTGTGACGTTCGTCGATATCATATAGAGAGCCAAATGAAAAAAATATCTTTATTTTGTTGCCCGTGTACCTACAAACAGAAAGAAGATTATCAGGGATATATTTTGGTAATAAATTGCACACAATTTTTTCAAGGTTATTTTCATAACAATCAAATTTCAATTTAGATCTGATATCAGAGCTTATATTATTTTTTTTAAAAATAAATTTTCTTTTTTTTAAAAATACAAAGGGATCAATGAGTAAAGCTAGACGGATATTATCCCAAAGAGACAATCCATAAACATTACCTAAGCAAGTTTGGGATTTAATCAAACGTTCTGATCCGTAGTAGATAGATTTAAGAATTTTTCTATGCCATGAGATTGTGTTACATTTTGTTGAGTTGTCTTTCTCTATTTTCGTTTCAACTAAATTTAAGGATTTCCAATTTTCGTGTCTCAATATATCAGACATTAGTATCAAGTTTGCATAGTGATCATGATATAAATCAAATAAATTAATTTTTTCATATTCAGATAAGGTTAAAGATCCTAAAATTTTTACTTTTACTTTAGAGAAGTTTTCCCTCTTATCATCAAAATATTTTAATCTAGAATAGCGATCGCAAATGGCGGCAACAAAATGGGCAATCCATCCACTGGTAGCATATCTCCAATAAGCATCCCTCATTTCTACATCAAGCAATTCATCCAATTTGTTTGACAGAATGGGAATTAGTTTATCTATAAATTTATTGATAATTTTTTCTTGTTGAACGATATCGGATAATGAATCCCAAGGTGTTTGTGCAATTTCATATTGAGGGTATTCAAAAAATTGGTGAGCAGGATTATTGGTAAAACACCATGGACCTAAAAATATGCAACGCTTCTCATCTTCTGGTTTTGGCCATAAATCTTTTATACCTGTTAATACTAATTCTTTAACCATTTTTAATTTACATTAAAATTAAACTCAATAAGATTTGTAGGCACTAATCACAACAAACTGAAATTTTTCTGACATTTTATTATAGCTTCGATCAACAATTTCCAATTCATGCATTTTTAATTCTAATAATTCTAGGATGTTTTGGTATTGTTGAGGACTAATGAAGCGAATAGGGTAATCATTACCAACGTATGGCGAATCTTTTCTCTTTATTCCGTCGAGAGTCCATTCATCTATTTTATTTGTAGGATGATAGTTTATAAAAGCATCCGACTCAGTGGAAGGATGGTATGAAAAGAACATTCCTTTTGGTTTTAATACTTTCTTTACAGAAGTAAGAAAACTTATAAAATCTTGTGATGACAAACAATATGAGGAAAAAATATCAACAATTATATCAAAATAATTTTCATTGTAAGGAAGGTCCTTCATGTCTCCTACATAAAGGTTTGCAGACGTATTCCATTTATTAAGCATTTGAGTACATAACTCGATAGAGTTTTTCGAAAAATCAATTCCATAGCAATCAAATCCTTCTCGGGCAGCAGCCCATAGATTTGCACCGCTCCCACAGCCAACCTCCAATAGTTTAATATTTTTTCTATATCCAAATGGAATTTTAAAAAAATTTCTTCCCAAAAATCTTAAGAACTCTTCATTGGGATAAAGTCTTTGAGCAGAAAATCCATGCTTTTCATAAGATTTATCATACCAATTTTTACAAGTCATCCCTCTACCTTGTTTACATACGTTTCGTAATATAACTTCTCTACCTTCTACCAAACAAATCTCCTATTAAGCCAGAATTAAGATTAAAATATCTCCCTATTATTCTTAATAGTCTAGAAGCTTTGCAGCGATTACGAAACATAATCTGCAATAATTAACTTAAAATTAACAACAAACCTTCCCATCCCTGCTTGAAACAGCAAGCAATAGATTTCATTTTCATTTCACTCGCCCAGACGCACAGCAAACACATCTAAATTTGCATTCTCCCTATGAAAATGCGGCCACGAGTCTACGGCCCCGCACTTAGCTGTTAAATAGAGGGTGCATTTTAAATAAAAAAACAAGAATTATTCATGTCGATTATGTGTACATACATTTTTTGGATCCATTGTACTAAACAAATCAACAATAATATTGCATTCAAATAAAAAAACTGACATTATTATTTTACTTACCAGAGATGAGTACGATTAAGTGGGGAAAATATAATGAAGGGGTTTAAAAGTTCAAATGCTCGGTTAACTAAAATTTTCAAAAAAAGTAGGGATATTATTAAGGAAAAATACAAGAAGGCAATGGATGAAATAAAGGTACTATAGAGTAAAAATTCGTGATCTTACAATAAGCCGTGATAATTGGAAGAAAAAAGCACAAGATCAAGAAATTGAATTAGATCGACAAACTGAAAAATTAAAAGGAATAGAAAGAGAATTGAGAAGGAAAGAAGAAGAAATACTTCGATTTAAAAAAAAATAAAATTACAAACACGAAATTTGCAGTAATTGATAATATCGACAGACCTTGGCGCCACTATTGTTCAACACAAACAATTTAACTTACATATAAATTAATAGTCGAGATGGGTGCTGGTTTTAGGGAATCTTCAAGAATAATGAATATCATAAATAATAAATTGGATATCATTGAGAAACCACCTTCATATGCCACTATTAGTTTATGGATGTATAAGATAGGTTTTTATTTGTTAGAAAGAGTTGAATTCGAAAAGCGCAATGATAGAATTTTAATTTTAGATTTTCAGGCTCCAGCAAGTCCTTTCAAAACACTAACAGTACTAACAACAACACTTGAAAAAGTTATCACCAATTCCGATTGATCCAAAATTTATTGGAGATAACCTCTGCAAATACAGATGGTAAAGCATAACTATTAGGTAATACCAATGGTGGCATTGAAGCAGTTTTAAATTCTGCTCTTTCCGGTAAACCATATTTCAACTTTTTATAAACCATCACTTTAAATTTGCCGGGAGTGTAATCAAGTTTTTCTGTAATCTCTTTCCCAATAACAGGTAATGGAGTTCCGTCGTAATCAGAACAACTCTCTCCTTCTTTTAAGGGTATTATCTTTTCTTCTCTTTCTAACCATGCTGGAAATTTACCATAAAAATATTTTTTTTAAATTTGCTTTGTTTTCTGGTGTGAGCATCGATATTACAGAATTTTTCAATTATCAATGATCCTAGAATTAACAGAACTAAAAAACATGCATTGATAGATATAGTAGTTCTCTCTGTTTGTGGAATTATCTGTTCATGTGAATCCTTTGCTGAAATTGAATCCTTCGGAAAATTAAAAATTAATTTTTTAAAAAAATTTTTAGAATTAAAAAATGGAATCCCTTCGCATGATACGATAGGAAGAGTATGATCAATCATAGACCCAAAAGAACTGCAACAGGCGTTCTTTGCTTGGGTTAAAGATAATGTAGATGTACTTCCTGGTGAAATTATATCTTTGGATGGTAAATTTATAAATTCTTCCTATGGATCATCTGAAAACAAAAGCAGAAGTATTTTTGGAATGGTTG
>JADFZW010000012.1 GCA_015232355.1 Oligoflexia bacterium | reverse complement strand
AAGATGTTGAAAGTATTGCTCTTGGTGATAGGAATCGTTCTTGTGCTTTAAAAAATAATGGGACTGTTGTTTGTTGGGGCCGTGAATATAACGGCAGTAACCAGTCAACCCCGCCACCTGGTCTTAAAGATGTTAAAAGTATTGCTCTTGGAAATGTTCATTCGTGTGCTTTAAAAAATGATGGGACTGTTGTTTGCTGGGGATATAACGACAGTAATCAATCAACCCCGCCGCCTGGTCTTAAAGATGTTAAAAGTATTGCTCTTGGAAATGCTCACTCATGTGCTTTAAAAAATAATGGGACTGTCGTTTGTTGGGGGATTAATAATTTTGGCGTATCAACCCCGCCGGATGGTCTTAACAATGTTAAAAGTATTGCTCTTGGAGCGTGGCACGCATGTGCTTTAAAAAATGATGGGACTGTTGTTTGTTGGGGGGATAACTCCCGTAAACAATCAACCCCACCAGAAAATCTTAGAGTGAAAATCGATTAAAAACAGAGGTATTGTCGAGGTATATATGAAAAAAATAATTTTAAAATTAATTCTAATATTAGTTACAACTACAATCTTTTTTATTTCAAAAGAAGTTTATGCTAGCACTGAAAATTATATGCATATTAAAGATGGCAAACTCTATCTTGCAGTAAGCGAAGTAAATAAAACAAGCAAAGATAATGACAACAATCTCGAGGGTAATTGTGAAATAGTTTTAGAGGAACCATCGAAGGGATTAGATGTTTTTTTAGAGGGAGTAAGCTGTGCTGTTAATAAATCTTCAGCTGTAGTCTCAAAAAAATATTTTGTTGTAGATTTACTTCGAAGTAAATTTAAAAATCTAAATTTGCAAAAAATGGATTTGCGAGGATTAGAAATAAGTGATGAGAATTTACAAAACAACAACTTCGAAAATTCAATTATGGATGCTAAAACAAGAGAGCGTTTCTTGCGCTTGAAATTTAATTTTGATCGTAAAATATTAGAAGATGATTCGTCGTTGGCGACACTTTTGAATTCACCATCTCTTACATCTGCAAGTAATTCGCTTTTGCTTGAGTTTATCATTCAAGAATATTTCAAAACACACAAACTATCTCAACTTAATTCTCTTCTTGAAAAAGTTGCGAGCGAAGATACTCATCTCTTATTTAAAAGAGAAGGATTAGAAAAAAGTGCTCATAGTTATGATGACTATCTTCAATTAATGATTCCGGTTAATATCGAAGGTCAAAAAAAACCAAAAGAGAGTTATGTTGAAAAATTAAAATCATTTGTCGATGAGACTAAAGATTTAATCTTAGACAAAAGTGAGACTGAAAAATTCGAAAGTGATTGGGAGAAAAAATATCGTGATTATGGTAACGAAGGAAACAAAGTCTTGGCCTTAGGATATGAGCACACATGTGCTTTAAAAAATGACGGGACTGTTTTTTGTTGGGGGAGAGATAGTGAGAACCAAACGGCCTCACCAGAGGGTCTTAAGGATGTTAAAAGTATTGCTCTTGGATTACTTCACTCATGTGCTTTGAAAAACGGTGGAACTGTTGTTTGTTGGGGGTACAACAATGATGGCCAAATAAACACGCCAGCTGATCTTAAGGATGTTAAAGGTATTTCTTTGGGAGGCGGTCACACATGTGCTTTAAAAAATAATAAGAGTGTTGTTTGTTGGGGGGAGGATAGTTTAGGTCAATCAACCCCACCAGTTGGTCTTAAAGATGTTAAAAGTATTGCTTTAGGAAATAGTCATTCATGTGCTTTAAAAAACAATGGAACTGTTGTTTGTTGGGGAAACACCAATGAAGGCCAATTAACCGTACCATCTGATCTTAAAGATGTTAAAAGCATTGCTCTGGGAGGTGATCAATCATGTGCTTTAAAAAACAATGGAACTGTTGTTTGTTGGGGGAAAGATTATTTTAATCAATCAACCCCGCCAGCTGATCTTGATGATGTTAAAAGTATTGCTCTGGGAGGAGCCGATAATCACTCATGTGCTTTAAAAAATGACGGGACTGTTGTTTGTTGGGGGCCTAATAATTTTGGCGAATCGGCCCCGCCGCCTGGTCTTAAGGATGTTAAAAGTATTGCTCTTGGAGCGTGGCACTCATGTGCTGTAAAAAATGATGGGACTGTTGTTTGTTGGGGCGATAAACAGCGTAGACAATCAATCGTGCCAGAAAATCTCATAGTAAAAATTGATTAAAAATTAAGTAACAAAATTAATTTGCTAACTCTAATTCACTCTTACAATTAATACATAATTCACATGTAGGATCTATCAGTAGACGTTTGTATGGAATCGGGGAATCACACTCAACACATATTCCATATTGGCCATAATCTATTCTCTTTAATGCTTTATTCACTCGATGTTCAATGTTTTGATCGCGACTTAAAAATAACCAAAGTCGCTCAGCATCTGCTTCTTGTCCGGCCATATCTGCGGGATCTTTTGTTGCCTCATGGCCATATTTGATCTGCTCTAATCTTGTTTCTCTGTTTGTTTTAAGAATTTCTTTCTGTTCATCCAAAATTCTTTTTATGTTAAGTAGTTCTTCAGAATGAAGAGAGTTTGACTTGTTGTTGTTATTGCTAGCTCCAATTGTTTCATTTAACATTTCCATTGTTTCATCGCTCCCATTGCTCCCATTGCTACTATTGCTACTATTGCTCCATTGCTCCATCTTGTATTACAATATTACTACATTACAATTTTTTTTGCTGGCCCGTATTCCTTTATTTAAACTATTATTTAAACTATCATTTAAACTATATTAAAATGTACGAGTTAATAGTTAATAAATTTACCGAAGAAAAATTCTTAAGTAATTCTCTTAAGTAATTTTTCTAGAATAAATGTGAAGATACTTATTACAAGAATAAATTCGATTTTTTAATAAAAAAATTAAAAAATGTAAGAAAAAAATAGAAATTCGCAATTGGACGCAATTAATTTTCAATTAATAATAGGGGGATGCTAGATGTTATTAGGAAAAAATAAAAAAAATAAAAAAAAATTAATTATTTTAAAAAATTCTGCTCTGCTTGTTCAAATTTTTTTGATCGTTATGAGTATTGTTTTTGTGTCGTGCAACTCAGAGGTAAAATCAAGACCAAATTTTATTTTTAAACCAGCGCCCAAGCAAGGTGTGGCCGTTAAAATTTTAGGAAGAGAAATAAATTATGAAGAGTTTTACTCTGGAATTGAGGGAGATATTTTTGAGGCAGAACAAAAATTATATGAGATCAAAGTTGATCGCTTGCGAGCGCTGCTCTTAAAAGAATTAATGAACAAAGATTCTAGAAAGGTAGGACTTACCAATGATGAATTTCTGATGAAATTTATTAGTAAGAATAAAACTCCAACTGACAAAGATGTTGATAAATTTATAGAGGAGAAAAAGATTCCGAAAGAGAATGTAAATAGTGATGTTAAGTTGCGGATCAAGCGATTTCTAGAGGTGGAATTTAAAAAGATGGCGGTGGAAGAGTGGTTGAGTGAATCCACAAAGAAAAATCCAGTGGAAGTTTATTTTGAAAAACCAAAGAGAGCAGTCTTTAATGTAGAGGTAGGAAATTCGCCCTCCTATGGATCAGCAGATGCTAAGGTTACAATCATAATATTTGCAGATTACCAATGTCCATTTAGTATAAAAGGATTTCAGTTACTAGAAAAATTAATTGATAAATATGGAAAGAAAAAAGTTAGATTGGTTTTCAAGCATTATCCTCTTCCATACCATCAACAAGCATATCTTATGGCCAGTGCTAGCATGTGTGTTTATCACAATGAAGCGGAGGACTTTTGGAAGTTTTCAAGACTTCTCTTCGAAGATCAACTAAATCCAACTGCTGATGCTATCAAGGAAAAGGCGAAAAAAGTGGGGATAAGTTCAAAAGATATGCTGGCAGGTTTCGAGAGATGTATGATTGATAAAAAATATGCAAAGGAAATAGATGCAGATATAGAATTTGGTAGAAAAATTGGAATTAAAGCTACACCAACTATTTTTGTTAATGGAAAGATTGTGAGTGGATTAGTCACTCAAGAGATATTAGAAGATTTAATAGAAGAACAATTAGAGAAGAACAATTAGAGTTGAATGTTAACTTCTTTTGCCTCACCATTTTGTACACTAATTCCACTGATAGTCTTTGTTTCATATCCTGGTGCTGATACTTTTATAGAGTATGTTCCGCCAATTATAGGTCTATAAAAATTTCCCGTTGAAGGTAATGATTCTACCCATGATCCTTTATCATCATAAGATGGTATTTCAATTGTTGCTTTGATGCCAGCACCTGTTTTTGCATCAGTAACTTTGCCTCTTATTCCAAGGGATGCTTGCTCTGCAAATGTTAAGAGCGAGTTCAAATTCCATTGCCAAAAGTTGCTGAGTTGATTTGCATTTGGAATAAAATCAGAAGATACTTCAATAGTAACTGCTTTGGTGTGATGGTTAACGTTGAGATAATCTTGTCTACCACCATTTATTTCATACCAAGCATAACCGTTAGTGATACCATTATCTTCATCTTTCATATATGAGCTTTGAGGAAAGGTATTGTGAATGTAATCTACATATGCACGTGAGATGTACCTAAACCAAGCATCATCAGGATGTAATTCTTGATAAGTGTCCCATGGATAATTTACAAGTTCTGCACCTCCATGAAAATCAGCGGCCATTACAAATCTTTTTTGCTTTAAAAAATCCATTAGAGCAAGAGTCTCTGGTTGCCAAGAACTGCCATCAGGATGATCACCTTCCTTTGGATCAGGAAAATTTCGATTTAAATCTACTCCATTGGAGTTAGATCTAGTGGAGCCAGAGACAGTATTGTTATTTCTATAATATGTTCCATCAGGATTAAAGAGAGGATTGATCCAAATCTCACTGTTATTTAAGAGAGTACGAACTCGAGAATCAGAGTTGTATTTACTTAGTAAGTAATCTGCTAAATTCAACATTAAAACATAACCTACTACTTCATTTCCATGTATGGCGCCAGAATATAGTATTGCAGGTTTGTCTTTATTTTGATTTACAGACTCAGTGATTTTTAACATGTATAAAGTGTGGCCCTTAGGAGTTTTTCCAAATTCACTTAGACGACAAAGAGTTGGATATTTATTGGCCAGATCTTTAATGAAGTTTTCATAGGCACTATAGGTTGGGTATCCTGCTATCGGAACAAAATCACCATCAACACTATTGCTAGTATTAATATTATCGATACTATTTTCATCAATGCCCTCATCTCTATTCTCACCTTCGCCTTCACCTTCATTCTCATTGCCGATATCATAATTTTTAGTAATTTTACTGTTTTTGCTACGGAGAACACTTAGCATTTTAGGTCTTGCTATCTCAGATGGATTATCGAGCAATGTATATTGATAACCAAGTTGTTGTAGCGCCTTTATCCGACTAGGTTTGATGAAGGCAAAAATCTTATTGTCTTTAATTTTGGCCAGGGAGAGAATATGTCTTAATTTGTGGAGATCATCTCCTAGCTGATATGGCATAGTTATATACAATTCAGCACTAGTAGTAGCAAGAGCAGTGATTGAAAATGAAATAATAAAGATAAAGAAAGTAATTGTAAGAAAATAAACTTGTTTCATACGACCTCGTGATGGTTGTGAAAGAATAATTACTTATTTTTTATTATATAGTAGAGAACACGGGATTAACAATAAACGGCAAATTTGTTAGAAAATATTTGATTTCGACAACACTTTAGAGAGCATTCTTGACTGAATTTTTTTGCTCTGACTTTAAATAATGATTTATAATGATTTATAGTGATTTATAGTGATTTTGTCATTGTAAACACTTCTGGAGAAAATGTTCCATCAAGTGCTGAAAAGACCATTTGACGTTCAATTTCGACTTGTCCTTTTAGAGGAAGGAAATCAAAACCTGCATCACCAGTGTGATTAAGAGAAAAAATTATTTTAGTGCTGGCAATAATTTTGTCTCCAACAATTTTATATTCGACCTCTTTCTTTTTAACATGAGTAGAAACTTTCCATTTATTTTTTGCATTTATTTCATCCATTACCATAAAAACCAAGTCAGCATCAAAAGTTTGTGTACGACTGGCGAAAGCATTCATTACAGAGGTATTGATCTTGTTTATGAGTTGATTTTTATTTTCATCGGACATTGATGTTGTTGATGTTGATGTTGTTGATGTTGATTTGTTGATGTTAGCTAAGATTAAATTGCGTATTGTGTTCAAACTAGCATATATCAATAATGGGGCGGGGACGGGATCTTGAGAATTAGATTTAATTGCTTTAGTTGGATATGAAAAGATTATATTTCCGGATGGATCAGTAATGGAAAAATGTTCTCGTGGAAAATCAACTATAGTTTGTGCATATATCGGGATGTTTCGCTCTTTCACAATACCATCAATATCTGTGTAGGGTTCGGGTATACTGGTCAGTTCATTATTAATTGTATTTATTAAATTGGTTTTGCTTGAATCGGGATTTGAATCCATGCGATTAATTTTTTTTATCTTTTTATTCATATCTACCAATACATCATCAATACTGCTTGGATTTTGAGTAAGTTTTATTTTTTTAGTAGGGGCATTGTTGGAGTTAGGAGCGCTAAAAAAATTATTAAACATAGATAGAGCAGAGTTAAAGAAACCGCCAGATTTTTCACTTTTCTTTTTTTTGGCCAATACATCTTGGGTGTTACATTGAACTCTAACTTTATTGCTACTGTTGCTATTGCTATTGCTATTACTGTTGCTATCACTATTACTGTATACGTTTACAGCGAAGAGGGAAGAAATTAATAAGAGAGTTAACAAGATAAACAAAAAATTTATTTTCATATAATATGCTCCTGAAGTTTATTGAGATCATTCGATTATAAAAAAACATAAATCTAAATGATTATGACATAAACGAAGTTTGTTTAATTAATAAATTAAAACAAAATTTATTTTATAGTAGTGTTGAAGTAATTATTTAAAGAGGTTACACTAAAAAAAGAGAAGATATATTCAATATCCCTAAGATATTGAGTATGCCAATTTTTGTTGTCACTATCTTATATCCACTATCGTATATCGAGGTTTATTATATGAGAACAAGAACCTTAGACTCTAGAATTTTTTTTGTTATTACACCTGTTATTTTTTTTACTTTAATTTCAATATTTGTATCTACATCATCGCCCTCGCAAGCTTCTATTGAAACACCGATAGAAAATAAAACAGAAACAAAAATACAAACTAATGATGATGAAAGAATCAAATTATTATATGAATTGATTGATAAATATATAAAGGAACTTAGAGAGAAGGGTCCGAACGCTAATAAGACACTTCAATTAGGTGTCAAAAAAATAACAGATAGCGAACTAACTAAAATTTTAAATTACTTGATTAAAGAATTAAAAGAGAATGAATTGGAAATGTTGGAAGGTTTAAACTTGATTGGAAATGAGATAACTACTCTTGATATAACGACGCTCAAAAAATTTCCTAATTTACAAAGTCTGATTTTGATTCGTAATAAGATGTCAAAAATACCACCAGAGATTAAGGAGCTGAAAGGATTAAAAAAAATCTATTTACTTCTTAATCCCTTAAGAACATTGCCTGATGAAATGAGTGAATTAGATAACTTAACAGCATTTGATTTTTCTAAGGAAAATATTATTGCCATTTCGACGAAACTCAAAGAATTTTTTAAGAAATTTAATAAAGATAATTTTTATTATAAAATTCAATCAATGCCCTATAAAAAATTAGAAGATTTGCATCTTGAAAATTGTCACGATAGTACTGCCGAAGGAAAAGAGAAACTTTTTTTAGAGGGCAAAAATATTAAAGTATTAAATCAAGGCCGATATGGAACATGCTATGCTTGTAGTATTAAAACCCTTTTTGAACAATTTGTAAAAAATTTAAAAGATAATCCACTTGAAGAAGAAGAGGAATTGGATTTATTAGATATAATATTAAAAATTAATGATGGAGTATTTAAAAGTGGTGGTAATGTAAGCAAGAGTCTTAAAAAATTAAAGGGAAAAGAGATACTTCTTGAGAAAAATACGTCTGGACTAAAAAAATTAAATTATACAAATACTTGTTCTTCAAATGACATACATGAAGCATTAGTCGGGGATGAAAAAAGTAATAAAGATGGATTTATTAAATGTATGAAAATAAGAATCAAATCATCACTTAAAGACAGTAAAGACAGTAAAGATAGCGAGAAGAAATCCATTTTAACTATCTGTGAAGAAGAGTTAAATAGTAAACAATACAAAGAAGAATTTAAATCATTCATACGTGATAATCTGAATGTAATTAGTGAAATGGTGAGTACAGATTATGAAAATATCGAAAAATTTTTAACAAAATTATTTAGTGAGCGCATGATTACAGAAGGGAAGAAATTTAAAATTCCTGATTATAGATATAGAACTAGGTTGAAATTAAGTCCAAGCACGTCTCAAGAAAAGATAAGGGAGTATCTTGGAGATAATTTAAAAAGAAACAATTTTGTGATTCTTTCTTTCAAAAGAGATGGTAAAGAAAAAATAAGTGGTCACGCACTTGTGATTAATGGGATAAAAGAAACATGTTGTGGCCCGGAAAATAATAAAGAATGTTTTATACTTTTTCATGTTATAAATAGTTACGGTGAAGATACAAAAAGTAGTGGATGGCTTTTGGCCGATCCTTTCTTGCATTCATTGAATCCTGAATTTCAAGGGATAAGTAAGTAAGAAGATGCCAAAGAGATGCTAAAGTGCCCGGCGCTTTTTGTACTTTGTGTACTTTTTATTTCGGTCTCAAGACCGAAAATGTTTTTTAGCAAATGCGAGGTAGTTGAGTAGTTTCTAATACACCTAATTTACGAATGCCACCAGAGTAAGTTTCCATAAAGACACCTTTGCGATGATGTGTGCTCTTGATTTTACCAATGAGTTTGGCCCCTTCAAAAGAACTATAGATAGCACTCTCTGTTTCGGCGCTATGATCAGCAATAATTATAAATTTACCTTCGTTGGCCAAATAGAGTGGATCAAAACCTACGATCTCACAAACGGAGTGAACATCGGGATCTATTGGAATTTGATTTTCATATAAGTAAACTTCACAATTTGAATGTTCAGCAATTTCATTGAGAGCAGAGGCCAGTCCACCTCTGGTAGGATCTTTGATCACCCGAATTTTTTTTGTCTTCGACAAAAGGAGTTCAACATTCTTATTTAATGGGGCCACATCACTTACAGTGTGAAATTCAAAATCCAACATTTTTCTCGCTCGTAACATGGCAATCTCATGATTACCGATTGGACCAGTAACAAAGATGGAGTCACCTATGTTAGCATTGTAAGTGGAAATATTTATTCCTTCATCAATCATACCAATGCCACAAGTATTAATGTATATTTGATCACACTTTCCTCTCTCAACAACCTTAGTATCTCCAGTAACAATTTTAACTCCTGCTTCGGCGGCGGTAGCAGCAATTGAATGAACTATTTTTTCAATTGAAGAGAGAGGCATGCCCTCTTCAAGAATGAAGGCCAAAGAGAGAGCGTATGGTTTAGCACCGCTGGTACTTAAATCATTAACCGTACCACTGACTGCTAATCTCCCAATATCACCACCATCAAAAAAGATGGGACTAACGACATAGCTATCAGTGGTCATAGCGATACGTTTTTTCATATGATTTTCTAAAACAGCACAATCATCAAGGCGTTCCAAAATACCATTTTTTAATTTATCAACGATTAGTTTGTTAATAAATTTTTGCATCTCTCTTCCACCAGCACCATGATTTAGAGTGATTCGGGAAGTATTATTCAGAGGGGTATTATCGTTATCGTTATCATTATTGTTATTGTTATTGTTCATATGTTTTTATTCCTATAAATCCTATAAAAAATATTTGTAATAAGCAGCACAAGTTCCCTCACTTGAAACCATACAAGGCCCAATAGGAGTTGAAGGAGTACAGTGTTTATCAAAGAATTTACATTGAGGTGGTTTTGCTTTTCCCAGTAGAATGCTTCCGCAGATACAACCTTCATGCTCTTCATCTTTTTTAATATTAATAGATGTTTTTTGAACATCAAGACGTTTTAAAGTATCAAAGCGTGCAAGTGAATCTTTAATTTTTAAACCACTGCCAGGAATATTTCCAATACCTCTCCATTCAGCATCGGTTACATCGAAGCATTCAAAAATAGTGTTAAATGCTTTTTGATTTCCCTCTTCTGATACAACTTTGGAGTAGTTGTTTTGTAAGTTGTAGTGACCATTTTCGAAATCATGAACCATAATAAAAATTGATTCCATAATTTCTAGATCATCAAAACCAGAGATAACTCCACTTATTTTGAATTCTTTTAAGAAATCAAAATACTTACTTCCAGTAACTACACTTACATGTCCGGGCAAGATGAAAGCATTAAGATTGTGTTCAGGACTTGTGAGTATCGCTTTCAGTGCAGGCGGTACTAACTTATGCATTGATAGTACAGAAAAATTATCGATAGACATTTTGTGTGCACTTAAAATAGTGGCCGCAATTAGTGGAGTGGTAGTTTCAAAACCAATACCTAAAAGTACAATGTGTTTATCTTTATTTGCTTGAGCGAGAGTTAGAGCATCTAGAGGACTGTAGATTATTTTAACATTTTGATAATTTTGTAATGAATCTCCGTGTGCTGGAACTTTTAACATATCCCCAAAGGTGGCGATGATGACATCTTTTCTTTTGGCCAAATCAATCGCAGAGCTTATATCACTGGCGGAGGTAACACAGACAGGACATCCTGGACCACTGATTATATTTATATTTGCTGGCAGAAGAGAGCGGATACCATATTTAGCAATACTCATGGTGTGTGTACCACAAACTTCCATGATGGATATTGGTTTAGTAGAGATTTTTTTTAACTGTTCACTAATGAGAGATATTTTATCTTTCTTTTCACTGTGATTTATATTTATATTATTTATATGATGATCAGAATGGTTATGTTGCTGTTGCTGTTGTTGTTGTTGTTGTTGTTGTTGTTGTTGCATGTTTTAGTTACTCCGTAATTATTTTTGCTCGCTATTCTCGCTATTCTCACTATTTATAAGTCGATAATACTCATCAAAGAGATCGAGCTTATCTTTTGCCTCTTCATAAGACATTTTTTCAATGATAAATCCAGCATGGATAAGAACGTAATCTCCAATTTGAAGATTATCGACTAATAATCGTGAAACGTTAAGTTTAACATTATTCATTTCCACCACTGCCAAATGATTTTCCTTAACTTCGGTTACCTTTACTGGAACTGCTAAACACATGCTCTTCTCCTATAAAATTAATGCCTGCCCAAAAGAGATTCCGGCATCGTTAATGGGCACTCTTTGATTACGATAGTATTTAATTTTCTTTTTCTCAAAAGATCTTTGTAAAATATTTGTTAATAATAAATTTTGAAAGCATCCTCCCGAGAATGCTTTAATGGAAGTATTTTCGGGATCGATTATTGCTAGTACATCGAAGATAGAATTTACGACCCATAAGTGAAATTTATAAGCGATTTCTCTAGTGGAAACACCACCTTTAAGATCATTAATTATATTTACCATTAATGGTTCAAAATCGATTAGATATTTTTTTGTATCAATGTTTACAACTTCAACTATTTTAGTTGGGTAATGGTGTTCACACACATCATCTACATCTACATCTACATTTACATTCTTATCCAACATGAATAACTCTGCTTCCCGCTGTAGAAGAATTGCTGCTTGCGCCTCATATTCAATTTTACGTAGAGGGTATAGTAAAGCATAGATGCCATCGAATAATCTTCCTAAAGAAGATGTAAGAGGAGAATTGAGATTTGATAACATCAGTTTTTTTATTAGTTGTATTCTTTCAGAATTTAAACTTAGATGTTTTGGCCAACTAGAGCTATCCACTATTCCAGCAGATGTAAGTAAAGAAATTGCAATGCGATCAATTTCATGGATGGCACTTTCACCTCCAATCAGAGGGAAATATCTCAAATGCGCTAGACGCTCGAATAAGCTAATTTCATTTGTATTTGTATTTTTTATCTTTAAAAATTCAAACCCCCAAATCTTATTATCATCTCCAAGCCCAGTGCCATCAGCAATAATACCAATCACACTTTGAATTTGACTTTGATTAGGGGGAAATAAATTATGCTCTCCGATCACACTGAGTAGATGAGCGTGGTGATGATAGATGTGATTTTCATTTTCATGTTCATTAAAGTTACTAAAACCAGGATGAAAATCAGTATTATTTTTGCAGCAATTTATATCTATATCAATATCTAGTAATTTTTTTAATTCTTCTATCTCTTTTTGTTGATACCAGAGATTTCGAGCATCCTCTAAGTCACCTATGTGTTGAGAGATATAAATTTTATTTTCACTACGATAAGAGAAGGTATTTTTTAATTGGGAACCAAGCGAGAGAGAACATTTATTTTCTAAACTCTTTACTTTGAATGGAGATGGTACATATCCTCTCGATCGTCTGATAGTCATAAGTTTATCGTCGATGTTACTTATTTGTACAATGGAATCATCCGAGCGATGTATAATCTCACGATTATTTGTTAAGGCCAGATCCGCTAATCCACATTCAAATAAAAGAGAAATAGATGAATCATCAATTGCAATTGGTTCATTGTATTTGTTAGCAGAGGTCATGATTAAAGATTCAAAATTTCCTAATGAAAAAAGAATATGATGTAGAGGAGTGTATGGTAACATTATTCCTAGATAATTATTATCTGGACTGATATTATTTAGTTCATTATTTATTTCTGAAAGGGATGAAGGATTTTTCTTTTTTAGAAGCACTATTGGAGCAGCAGAAGAAGTTAGTTGCTCAATCTCTGCTTTACTAACATGACAATATTTTTGAGCTACTTGTAGATCTTTGACCATTAGAGCGAATGAACGATGTTGGCGCTTCTTTAAACTTCTAAGCTTACTTACAGAGGAAGAATTAAATGGATCAACTGCGAGATTAAATCCTCCAATGGATTTGATTGCAACGATCATTCCTTTCTTTAGAGCATCGATGGTTATTTCTAGTGGATGAGAAGATTGAGTAGATTGAGTAGAGAGTATACTTAAGCGAGGGCCACAATTAGGACATGCATTTGGTTGAGCATGAAATCTTCTATCTAAAGGATCGTTATACTCTTTAAGACACTCAGGACACATTTTAAAGTGAGACATTGATGTTAGTTCTCTGTCATATGGACGATCAATGATGATACTAAATCTTGGCCCGCAATTAGTACAATTTGTGAAGGGATATAGATAGCGACGATTATGAATATCAAAAATCTCTCTAAGACAATCATCGCAAACTTTTAGATCAGGGGAGATTTCTGCAGTCTTATTTTGGCCTTGTTTGCCATTACTATTATTCTTACCCTTACTACTCTCAATAATTTTAAAAGTGAGATCATTTTTTATAGGGATATCTTCAATTGTAAATTCTTCGATATGTGCTTCTTTAGGGGGATATTTTTTTAATTTAGTCACAAAGCTGTCGATATATTTATTTTCACCCTCTA
Organism: Oligoflexia bacterium; assembly: GCA_015232355.1. Taxonomy (GTDB): domain Bacteria; phylum Bdellovibrionota; class Bacteriovoracia; order Bacteriovoracales; family Bacteriovoracaceae; genus JADFZW01. The sequence goes on along the minus strand of JADFZW010000012.1, from coordinate 129,802 downwards.
CTTCAATAAATACTCCACTGGCAGTGTTGTTAACCATTCCAGTGAGAGCAAATTCAGTTGCATATTTATAGACTGTTGGCCGAAAACCAACTCCTTGAACGAGTCCAGTTATTTTAATGGATTTTCGAATTAATGTTTGATCTGTTATTGTTTGCTCTTTTTGCAATCTTATTAATTCCTATTAATCTTTAATCTATGGCCTTCTTGTTATCGAGCCAACTAAGCCAAGAATTAAGAGTGTTTTTATTTGTCGCAGAGATTTGAAACAACTCTGCCTTGGGATTGATCTCTTTGATCTCTGCGCATACCATTTCCAAATTAATATTGCAAATAGTGGCCAGATCAATTTTATTAACTAAAATGGCATCCACATTGGAAAACATCGATGCATATTTTTTTGGTTTATCTGCTCCCTCTGTAATAGAGTAGACTAAAACTTTTATTTTTTCTCCAAGATCAAAGGATGCTGGGCAAACCAAGTTACCAACATTTTCTATTATTATCATATCAAGATTGTTGAGATCGATTGATTGGAGTGCTCCGTGGATCATTCGAGCATCCAAGTGGCAACCACCATCGGTATTTATTTGAACGATTGGAATATCAAAGGGAGATAATCTCTCTGCATCTCTTGATGTATACAAATCCCCTTCAATAACAGCAATACGATATTTTTTATTTAAGTAAGAGAGAGAATTTTCTAAAAGAGTTGTTTTGCCTGCTCCAGGGGAACTCATAATGTTAAGAGAAAAGATATTGTGTTTACGAAACAAAAGCCGGTTGTCATTTCCGATGGCATCATTTTTAATCATCACATTTTTTAAAATCTTTATTTCCATTTTATACCGTCTCTTTTTTTTGATAATTTTGATAATTTTTATTTTACTTTATTTTATTCTATTTTATTCTATTTTATTCATCCACCTCGATAGAGGAGACAAAAAAACCATTCTCATCTGAATTTAAAAATTCAAGTTTAGCAGATGTAAACTTAGTATTTTTTATTAACTCTGAAAAATAAAATTCAAATGATTCTGCATAGACATTTGAAAATTTTCCCACAGAGAAAGTAATTTTTTTTATATCCTTATCATTTAGTGATGAATCGTTTTTGATAGTTTCATTTAGAATTTCTAGAGCGTAATGAGCTAAGGATGCTTCATGCATGGCGCCTCTCCATATTCGGAATAAAGTTGTTTAAATAAAAGAGTATGTTCAGGTTTAAAAAAATAAAATAGAATAATTGATGATTGATGAAATAATTTGGTTAATAATTGATTAATAACTTGGTGCCCAAGGCGAGACTTGAACTCGCACAGACTTTTTTGAGTCCGAGGGATTTTAAATCCCTTGTGTCTACCGATTCCACCACCTGGGCACTACAATTTTTATTAAGCTGATTGTGATGTTGAACTATAGTCGAGGTTTTTGTCAAATAAAAAAATACTTAAAAACTTAAAAAGGGATAAATTTAAATGTCGCTTATGGGCCATAACCGTATCACTTATAACCGTATCATTTTAGTCATACTTACTTTCTTCTTAAGTTGTTCATTGCTACTAAGCTGCTCGTTACTGGGAATAGGTGATGTCGATAGTGAGAGTAGTAGTAAGAGTAGTAGTAAGAGTAAGAATGAAGAGGAAAAAATAAATATTAAAAGCAAAGAAGATATCTCTGAAGTTGAAGCATATGATCCGTTAGAATCTAAGGAGGTAAAGGAAATTTCATCTCCTGAAGATAAGTATGACTATAGATGGTCAACTGTGCGTGGAGTTCCTGGATGGTTTGAAAGTAGATCATCTCAAACGGCATTTCGAGATTACAAACAAGTATTAGGCGATGTATGGATACACCCCTTTTTTGATTTATCACCAGTTGTTGATTTTAGAGATAGCAGTATCAATTTTTTTGTTCTTACTCCCCCTGATAGTCCTTATTCTTACGAGTTTGATTTGCCTTCAGGAAAGAAGTACTTAAGTAGATATCATTGTAAGATCGATGATGTTTGGGGTAGCTATTATGGAAAATTATTCAAACCAAACTTTACGGAAGGGATAATTCCGAGAGTTTTAAATCAGCAAGCGAAACCATTGCGAGTAATAGTTTTTGGAAGGGAAAAATTTTATTCTTTTGATTATGGAGTTGTTTCTCATAGAGTTCGAATTATAGGGGGTATAATTTTACAAAATTGCACTCTACCATCATGTGATGATAATAGAGGGTGGGAATCGAGTGTTGTTTTAGTTGCGGTAGATCCAGTTGATAAAAAGTTTAAAGATGTTTTTGATCTTGAAGGACTCAAAAGAGTTGTTGATTGGAAGTATTCTGTAAGTTTTTTACAAAATAAGGGTGGGGTACTAGTTTATGATGTTAAATACCATCCAGCATTTAGAGTTTTAAATGAAATTAGAGATAAGAATATTTTAAAGAGCGTTTTAAAAGATTCTATTTTTTTTAAGAAAGAGAATTTAAATGCAATTAAAAATTCTTGTGTAAAATTATTTGATTATTTGTGGGATAGCGTTTTGTCAATAAAGGAAAAAAATGACTTGCGATTAGAAAAACGTGATTTGCTAGAATTGAAAAATAAATTTAAAGCAAGTAAAGTTGCAAGCAAAGATAAAGATAAAGATAAAGAAAAAGAAAAAGAAAAAGATAACCCGGAGTTAAAACTTGCAACAGAGAATGCCTTATTATTTAAAAATAGATTTATAGAATTTCATGAAAAGTTTTCAGATCAATATCGAACTTGTATTAAATATGTGAAGGCAACAGATGGTACTGGGAATTATTTGAAACATTGGTATTTTGCTTATTTTGAAGCATTCTATCGTTTGAGAGAATTGGGACATATTTATGATTGTGATGCTGGTGTGTGGATAGTTGATGGAAACAAGACACGTAAAAATTTGTTAGTGAAAATAGGCAAGGGAAGTACAACTTGTGGACCATTTGATTTTGATAATGCTTTTGTGAAGATGATTCCATTTATTGGACAATTGACCAAGACACAAAGAGCGATGTTTAGATATGTAGAATATGATAATTTGGTAGGAGGAACACATAGTAGGATATTTTCTTGGGTAGATAAAACAGCGTATCGTACAATGTGTGATGACAATGAATCTATTAGAGTTAAAAACGAGATGGTGGAATATACATTTTTTCCTTCGGATGTAGAATGGACACCTTTTAGAGATAATTAGAAAGTTATATGCAATCTATTTTGAAAAAAATTGAAGATATCTTTTTTGGTAATTATGATTTATCTGTCGTAGATCAGAAGACACGACTATTTCATTTTCATCAGACAACTATTTTTGATAATTTTGTATCTTACCTTAAATGTAATTTTAAATATCGTGTATGTATAGATACTATTAAGTTTCATCATAATCCTGATCTAGATTGTGCCATATTGCTATTAAATGAAGAAAGATCATCGAGAATAATTGCAACTTGTAAGAGTGCTGTAAAAATTAAAATTCCTTCGATGATGGACTATTTCGAGAAAGACAATGATAAGGACAACGATAAGGACAATAATAGTATTGAAAGTATTGGTGCTACTAAAGGAGCAATATACCTATTGAAAAATGGTGATCTCTTTGTTCACTCTAAGGGACCAGTGTTTGAAAATCAGTTCAAAACGATCGTTCCGTCCATATCATGGAGTTTTCTTTGGGATCAATGGGTAAGAAAAATATTTGAACTCAAAACTCCATTGGCCATTCAAGCGATGAAGGTTGTTTTATGTGAATTAGAGAGAATAAATAATCACATCAACTACATGATAACGATAGTTAGAAATTTAGGAGGTCTTGCTGATCTTAGAGATCATAGTGATTTTAACAATCATATTAAAGAATCAATAAATTTTTGTCAGGAAATTTTTTCTATACTTTTCATAAGTGATTTTCATTATAATTACGGTGTAAACAATCAATATAAATATGATTTGGCATTATCCGTTCAGACAGCTCAATCCAAAATAGATGGTCACCTGTTAAATAGGATATTAGAATTCATAACAAAATTTAAGAGGTTTATTTTAGTTTTTGAAAAAAGAATTTTTTCTTTGCACCTTAGGTACAAATTACAAGGGAAAATGGAATATGAAGGAGATAATATTCTTCGATTATCTTCGAAAGTAGGATTAAGTGGCCCATATTTGAGAGCATTGGGTGTTAGTTATGATGTACGAAAATCTTTTCCATATCTTCTCTACTCACAAATTGATTTTTACGTTCCCGTGGGAGCTAGTTCGATATCAATTTTGGGAAATATATTGAATATGAGAATGGAGGAGATGAAGGAATCGCTAAAGATTATAGATTTAATTGTTAAAAATTTTCCGCAATTGGATGTGTTGAATGTGTTGGATGTGAATAATAAATTTGGCGCAATTGATATAGAATGTATAGAAAAAATTCGAAAAAAACTTGTGTATGAAGCATTTGAGGGATCTGAAGGAGAGATGGGAATTAGCGCTGTGATTGTTAATTGTGATTGCGATTGTGATTCTTATGATAGCGGTAGTGGTAGTGGTAGCAACAGTACACTTAAAAAAAATGCTCTCTTTAAAATGGATATAGAGTATAAATTAAAATCGGCCGCTATTATGAATTCTTCAATACAATATTAAAGATAATATCAGAGAGGGTGCTGCAAGATTCAGCAACACTTTCAAGATCTCGGTAGATACCGGACATTTTTAAAGTCATTAAAACTTCATGAGGTGTTTGATTTTTAGTTCCATTAGAGAAGAGATCCTCAGATGCATCTTTAAATTCTGTTTCAATAAGATTTTCAATATTTCTTATTCGATGGCCACTTTCACTAATGTCTTTTGGTTTGGTAGATTTTTTTAAATGGTTAACTGAAAATTTTAATTCTTCAGTCATTTTTACTAACAATTCGGACTGTCTTTTTAAATGATCGTTGTAATTGTATAGTTTGCAATTTTTTGAGTTTTTTATTACTTTAATAATTCTCTTAGATATTTTATTAATAAATACGGTTACTGTTTGGATATCTTCTCTATCAAGGGGAGTAACAAAGGTAGCGCTCAATTGCTCTAATAATTTATGAGTAACATTGGATGCTTTTTCTTTCAATTTTATTGCTGCTTCAATTTTTTCATCACACATGCCATTCATATAAAGGTCATGTAACAACTTGGCAGCTTGATTAGCGATTTCGATACTCTCATCAAATAGTTTATAGAAGATTTTTTCCTCTGGGGGTAATATTTTTCTTATGATTTTAGTTAGCATCAATCGCTCCTTATCTTTACTTGATCTTGATCTTTATCTTTATCTTTATCTTTGTCTTTGTCTTTGTTTTTATTTTTTTTAATTATAATTATAGTTACTAAAGTTACCACAGGGCCATAATAAGTTGTAATACAATAATAGCAATAAGAGGTGAGACATCAAAGGGAAGATCTTTGGGTAGAAGTTTTCTAATCGGATCTAGGGAAAAATCTGCAATTTTTCTTATTACTTGTGCCCACTGCTTTGTTCGATATTGAGGAACATAACTTAAAACAGCGTCTGCAATAATTATCAAAATATAAAGGTGAATGATAGATCTTACCATAACTGAAATAATCCTTTGTCACTTTTATGCATGTTTTGCAACTAAGTATGCTAATGTTTCGTAGTGGTGAGTGTGTGGAAACATATCAAAAATCTGAAGTGATTTAACACGATAAAATTGTTCCAAATCTCTTATGTCTCTAAATAATGTTTCAGCATTACAGCTCGAATAAATAATATCTCTGATCTTGTATTTTTTCGAGAGAATCATAGAGAGCATATCACTTGAGAGCCCCTTGCGTGGAGGATTAACAATCATTACATCAGGTGATTGTTGTTCCATGCGATCTCTCAAAAAATCTTCAGCGTTCGAACGTATGAAGTCGATCTTTGAAGTGAGGTTATATGCAGTTTGATTAATTTTTGCACATTCAATCGACTTTGCTGATGCCTCAACTGCAACAATTTTTTTTCGAACATCGTTAGCACAGTATAGAGAAAATGCTCCAACTCCACAATACATATCCCAAAGAGTATCTGGATCAATAGAATATACGATTTTCTGGGCTGCCTCATAGAGACGATGGGCCACGCGAGGATTTGTTTGATAAAATGTTCCCGGAGTTATTGTTAAAAGGAAATCTCCCATTTTATCTTTGATGAATTTTTCTTCAGTTAAATAAATCTCTTCATCTCCCTCTAAAACTGCGTGCGCTACTGGCTGTATATTAGCAGTAATTACTTTTATCGAAGGAAATTTCTCCATTATCTCTGGCATAGCGCTTTTAATTTTATCAATTTCATTTTTTGAACGTAAAACGAAACGTAAATACATCTCATCTTCACTATTGTTGTTATCGCTAAACTCACTTGCGAAAATAATAAGTGCTTTTAATTCACCTGAACGCTTAGCTATGTTGTATGGATGTATTTGGTATTTTGAAATAATATACTTGAGAGATTTAATAACTCTATTGAGAACTTGAGTGTGAAGAGGACAACTTAAAATTTCATGAACTTGAAATGGATCACTACTTGTAAATTTTTTGTGGTGGAATAATTCAGGTTGGTCATTTCTTGCTCTATAGGAATTTCCCGATAATGGGCCTGATCCGAATGCAGCTTGTGAGCTGAATTGTTGTTGGTGATAGCGGCGACTTTGCATTGCTCGATCTAGTGGACTATTACCTCTTCCTTTGTGCCCAGTATCTTCTTGTCTTACAATTCCGATTATTGGTTTTCTACTATTTCCAGCAACAATCATCTTTGCCTTGTTGCGGAAATGCCAAGGTCTAGAGTGTACGGTGGTGTAGAGAGTTGGAGTATATTTTAAATTAGCATCGATCAAACTATCTAGATGATGCTCTTTGAGTTCAATTTGACTTGAATAATCTGTTTCAATAGTTGAGCAAGAATGACATGTATAATTTGAATAATAGTTACAAGAGTTCATATTATCACCTATTATTAAAGTAATGTTAAAATGGCAAGGAATTTGGTAACTTATTTAATCGCATCTGATTTGCTAATTCTATTTTATTTTTTTTATTTTTTGAGAGGAATGATGATTAAAAAAATATTAATGCTATTGATGGCACTTAATTTTATTTTAACTTTAACTTTAACTTTAACTTTAACTGTTTTGACAAGTGAAGATCTGCTGGCCAGTGTTAGTATTGCCTCTGATAGAGTGCTAATCAATTTGATTGTTCGAAGTGATTATGAAATTAATAATTCCGATGATGATACGATTAGAATTGCTGGCTCTAATGGTTATGCGATGAACACCAATGATGAGTTATTGTCGAGAGAATTTAAAGTAAAAGCTGCTAGATTAAAGCTCAGAGGTAAATTAGATGAATCTCTTAACTATTATTTAGATTGGAATGTTAATAAAAGTTTTTCTATCACTGAGAGTGCTAATTCAGGGACAGTTCATAATGTTGACTTAATTGATTCAATTGATGAGATATGGGGAAAATATAAAATTAATAATATTTTATATTTTAAAGTTGGAAAAATTTTTAGTGGAGTAGGAGGGAGAGAACTTTTACAAATGCCTCAAGATATTTATTTGTATTCTTTGGTGGGAACTGAATTTAGTGAAATATCATATCGTCCAGGAATTATCGGAGGTGTTAAGCTTGCTGGTCAAGAGGTATATGTTGCAGTTGTAAGTGTGAATGATGGTACAAAAAATAAAAAGATTCCAGCAGTAGGGATTGTTTACTTAGGTGATTTCTTAGAAGGGCTTGTTTCTCCTCATCTCTCTTTTCATCGCTCTCAAACTTCTGCGCAAGTTGTGGGCGGATTATCAGGCAATAGTGCTGCTGCGGAAAAGGTGAACTACTATTATTCGCTTGGTTTAGGTTTAAAAATGTGGGAAGAGCAACTGCTCTTAGATTTGAATTGGCCGACAAATATATACACAAATAAAACTGCTGAAGGTAAAAACGATATGACTCAATCAATGATGGCAGAGATGAAATTTAATTTAAATGCACTTAACTCTTTTGTGCCACTGATGAAATGCGAATATAGCAAGAAAACTTTAGCTGATTCCGATTACATTGATAGAATAGGATACAGTTTTGGACTGGAATATCTTCCAATGAATAAATATAATAAATGGGAACACGAGTTGAAAATCTACTCTGTTTATTCATCCTATACAGATGAGTATAAGAGAGATGTAACCGCTACAACTCAAAGTGGTGCTAAGAGAAGCGGAAAAAAAATAACAACATCACAAATATTAGTGGGGGTTACACTTAATATTTAGTGTAGTAACATTTTAGAGTTATGAGATGAGGAGGTAAGTCGTATGAACATTGGTACAAACAAAAAAATTTTAATGATTGTGAGTGCAGATAATTTTAGAGATGAGGAGTATCAAGAACCAAGAGAGATTTTTGAAAAAGCAGGAGCGACGGTAACGGTTGCTTGTAGTAGTAAGAAGATTTCTGTTGGAATGTTTGGAATGAAAATTACTCCAGACTTATTAATAAATGATGTGAAGGTTGAAGCATATGATGCCATTGTTTTTGTTGGTGGTACTGGCTCTGTTGAATATTTTGGAAACAAAAAGGCATTGGAAATAGCTTGTGAAAGTGTAAAACTAAATAAAATATTAGCGGCGATTTGTTTGGCCCCAGGAATTTTGGCGAGAGCTGGAGTTTTAAAAGGTAAGCGAGCTACAGTCTACTCTTCTGAGATGGAGAATTTAAGGGAGAGTGGGGCAATCTATTCTGATAGTAGTGTAGAAAGAGATGGAAAGATTGTTACTGCTAATGGACCTAGTGCTGCTTTGAAATTTGCGGAAACGATTCTAAATGTTATGGCCATGGGAAATTAGGAGTTTTTATGAAACAAAATAAAAATAATCGAAACAATAGGGATAATAACAGAGATAATAATAGAGCGGCCAAAACTCATCACAATGAGAGAGTGGTTATTCTTGGTGCCTCTGATAAACCAGAACGCTACTCTTATCAGGCATTGATACTACTTAAAGAATATGGACACAATCCAATTCCAGTACATCCAAATTTAAGAAGTATAGCTGAGATTAACTGTTTTGCTTCTTTAGATGAAGTTAGAAGTCACTTTCTTGGTGCGATCACTCCAATGCCAATTGATACAATAACAGTTTATGTAAATCCATCGATATCAAGTAATATGGTTCAATCAATTGCAGAGTTGCGACCCAAAAGAGTTATCATCAATCCTGGTACTGAAAATCCGTTGCTAAAGCAGGGATTGCAAGAAGCAGGAATTGAAGTAATTGAGGCGTGTACTTTAGTTTTACTTAAAACTGGGCAATATTAAATATGGAAAACAAAGGTAAAGACAAAGATAGAAATTATGTTTTGTTATATGTAAATGGAGATAGAAAAGTTGTTAGTGGTGAGAATATATTTTTACCACTCTCAGATTATTTGCGAAACATTTTGCATTTAACTGGTACAAAAGTTGTCTGTGCAGAGGGAGATTGTGGTGCTTGTACGGTTTTGCGTGCAGAGGTGATAGCAGCGACAAATGGAGCTGGTAAAAATTTTCATTTCGAAGCAGTCAATTCATGCATTGCTAGTGTTCATCTTTTCGATTGCTCGCAAATTATTACAGTTGAGGGTTTGAAGGAGCAAAATGGAGAATTAAATCCTGTTCAGCAAGCTCTGGTTACAGAGCATGGATCGCAGTGTGGTTTTTGTACTCCTGGATTTGCGCTAACTTTGACTGCAATGTACGTATCGGCGAATAGTATAAGAAGTATAACTGAAAAAGAGATTAAAGATAGTTTAACTGGAAATTTATGTCGTTGTACTGGATACAAGGGTATCATCGATGCCGGTCTTCATGTTGCAAATGATGAGAAACTTTTTAGTAAAGCTAGAGCATCGCTTGATGTTTATCAGAGAGAAGATATTTACTCTGATTTAACTAAACATAAAAGTGTTCCAATTGCTATTGAGACTCAAAATAGAAAATTCTATGCTCCGATTTCTATTGATTCCGCAATTGAATTTAAAAAGAACAGTGGTAATCAAAAGACTTATGTTTTTGCATCGGCCACTGATTTAGGTGTGCAGATAAATAAAGAATTTATTGATCCGCAGAGGATACTTAGTTTAAATGCAATTCCTGAATTATATGAAATCAAGAGTGAAAGTGGTGGCATAGAAGTTGGAGCAAAAGTCTCTTTGACAACACTACAAAATTTTGTAAAAGATGGTACTTCAAGCATCCCAGAGTTATATAACTTACTTAATATCTTTGCTTCTCCACAAATTAAAAATATGGGCACATTAGTTGGTAATGTTGCTAATGGTTCACCAATAGGAGATACACTTCCATTTCTTTTTGTGATGGAGGCGATTTTAATAATTAAGGGACCGGCCAACAAAACAAGGAGAGTGGGGATTTGTGATTTCTTTAAGGGATATAAAAAATTTGATTTAAACGATGATGAATTGATAACAAATATTTTTATACCTACCTCTGATAGTACTTGCTTGAAACTCTATAAAGTTTCAAAGAGAAAAGATTTGGATATTTCTACTATCAATGCTGCCTTTCTCGCTAAAATAACTAAATCAGCAGATGATAAACAACATAAACAACATAAACAATATCAACAAATTGAAAAGATAAATATCTGTTATGGTGGTGTGGCCGCTACTCCACTACGTTTAAAAAATACTGAAAAGTTATTACAAGGAAAATTATTAGATCAAGCTAACATTGATGCTACAGTTGATGAAGCAGTTAAATCAATAGTCGCTGAGATCTCACCGATTGCTGATGTGAGAGGATCTGTAAGTTACAGAAATCAACTAGCAGGTAATTTATTTAAAAAATTTATAGAAGAAATTTAGATAGATTTAAAAGAGGTGTAATGGGGGATTAACATTATGGATATTTTGGATTTGGCCTACACTCATGTTACAGGTGAATCAGAGTTTATAGATGATCGATTGAAATTTGCAAATGAAGTAGTTGTGGAATTGGTTTACAGTCACGTTGCTCGAGGAATAATTAAAAATATTGATCTTGCTCCTGCCTCCAAATTAGAGGGAGTTGTCGGTCTTTATACTTACAAAGATGTTGCTCACAATGCTTGGGGAGCAGTGATTGCGGATCAACCAATCTTAGCAGAAAAAGAGGTTAACTATGTTGGTGAACCAATAGTTGTAATAGCTGCAGAGAGTGTAGAGATCGCCAAGAGAGCAAAAAAATTAATTAAAGTTGATATCGACGAAATAGTTGAAGCTGATGGAACAAAAAGCATTTTAGATATTGATACCGCCATCTCTAAAAAATATTTTTTAGGAACTCCTCAGAAGATAGAGACTGGAGATGTAGATGCTGCTCTAAAGAATTCTCCAAATGTACTTCAGGGAAATTTTGAAAATGGAGGTCAAGAGCATTTTTATTTTGAAACACATGCAACCATTGCTTATTTAAAAGATAGTGATGATGGTGGTCTGCTGGAACTTCATAGTTCCTCTCAACATCCAACGGAAGTACAACATGTAGTGGCCCACGCCCTCGGGCTTAAACAACATCAAGTTGTTTGTGTAGTAAAGAGAATGGGTGGTGGTTTCGGAGGTAAAGAGGCACAAGCATCTCATTACGCTGCTATGGCGGCCCTTGCTTGTTATAAGAGCAAACGTCCAGCACGACTGATTTTAGGTCGTGATGATGATATGAAGATTACAGGCAAGAGGCATGCATTCAAAAGTTTTTATGAGGTGGGTTTTGATAATGATGGAAAGATACAAGCTTTAAAAGTTCAAATGTATGCAAATGGTGGAGCATACTTAGATCTTTCAGGAGCAATATTACAGCGAGCACTCTTTCATATCGACAATGCTTACTACATAGCGAATGCAAGAATTGATGGATTTATTGCTCGAACAAATATAGCACCCAACACTGCCTTCAGAGGATTTGGTGGCCCCCAGGGAGTAGTAGTAATAGAAAATATCATTGAAGATATCGCCTCTAAGTTAGCAAAAGCTCCACTAGAGATCAGAAAAATAAATCTATATGGAATCAAAGATAGAAATACCACTATCTATGGCCAGACTGTAAAAAACAATATGCTTCACTCACTCTTTGAAAAAATTGAAAAGAGCAGTGATTTTCAGAGGAGATTTGCTGAAGTTTGTGAGCATAATAAAAAGGTAAAAGATAGAAATAAAAATAAAGATAGAAATAGAAATGTTGAATATAAAATAAAAGGGATCTCGCTTACTCCAATCAAGTTTGGAATTTCTTTTACTGCCATTTTTTTAAATCAAGGAAGTGCATTGATTAATGTTTATACCGATGGATCAGTACAAGTATCCACTGGTGCAACAGAGATGGGCCAAAGTGTTTATACGAAAATTCGTAAAGTTGTAAGTGATGTCTTTGAAATAGATCATAGTTTTGTAAAAGTAATGCCTACCTCGACAGAGAAAAATCCCAACACTTCACCAACCGCCGCATCCAGTGGAGCGGACATAAATTGTTCGGCCGCTTACAATGCTGCCTTGATGATTAAGGAACGATTGAGTGAATTTGCCTTAAATACGAAGAAGCAAAATTATCAGCAGATAAATTTTGCTCAGTTAGTGAAGGATGCATATTTTGCGCGAATAAATTTAAGTGCTCAAGCATACTACAAGACGCCTGAAATTCACTTTGATCCGCAAACTGCTAAAGGGCAACCCTTCCTTTATTACACTCAAGGGGTAGCAGTTAGTGAAGTAGAAATTGATGGATACACAGGGAACACAAAAATTTTACGGGCCGATATTTTGATGGATTTAGGGCAATCGATAAATGAAAAAATCGACAGAGGTCAAATAGCAGGTGCTTACATCCAAGGAGCTGGTTGGGTAACTATGGAAGAGCTTCGCTACTCTGATAAAGGAGTACTTCTCACTCACTCACCAACAACTTATAAAATTCCAAACATTCAAGATACTCCAAGAATTTTTAATATTGATTTAATTTTTAATGATCAAAACGATGTTAATATTTATAAGAGCAAAGCTGTTGGTGAACCACCATTTTTACTAGGAATTTCTGTATGGACTGCTATAAAGTGGGGACTGTTAAATTTCTTAAGCGAAGATAACAAACTTAAACCTAAACTTGATCAGAAGCTTAAAATCCCCGCCACTTCAGAGGATATTTTAAATATTCTTTATTGAAAAAATGAAATTGACTCCTAAAAACTCATGAGTAAAAAGGAGTTGACTCCTAAAAATCCATGTATGCAATTAAAGATAATTGTAAAATTTTTCTAAATAATTTACCTCTTTTATTAATCAAGGTGACTTACACTTATGAATTGTCCAAAACTTCCAAAGCGATCACTGACAAAATTTATTATAGAGGACCTCTCTAAGAAGATGGTTTTTTTGGGAGGGCCACGTCAGGTAGGTAAGACTACGCTATCCCAAACTCTCCTTAGCAAATATTATGATGGTCATCCTGCATATTTCAATTGGGATTTAGAGGATCATCGAAATAAGATAAAAAAACGAGAATGGCCCAAATCTGAGAAGTTGATAATTTTTGATGAGATTCATAAATTTAAGAATTGGAGAAATTTGTTAAAAGGGTATTATGATACATTAAAAAATACTCACTCATTTTTGATTACTGGTTCTGCCAGATTGGACCATTATCGAAAAGGAGGGGACTCACTTCTAGGAAGATATTTTTATTATCGCCTTCATCCATACTCTCTCTCAGAACTTGGTATTTCCAATGAGAATCTTCAAGATCTTATGACGTATGGAGGATTTCCTGAACCATTGAGTGAAAAAAATATTCGTAATTTGCATAGATGGCATCGTATGCGCCTTAGTAAATTAATACGCACAGATCTTCGTGATTTAGAAAATGTGAAGGATATAGATAAAATAGAACTTTTAGCAGAAGAACTTCCCCGAAGAATTGGATCTCCTCTCTCTTTAAAATCAATTGCTGAATATTTAGAAATTGATCCGAAAACAGTTAAGAGTTGGATAGAAATTTTATCATCTCTTTATTATTCATTTCAAGTGGCACCATATGGAGCGCCAAAAATAAGGGCCGTAAAAAAAGAAAAAAAACTTTATTTATGGGACTGGAGTCAAATAGAAAATGAAGGCGTCCGCTTTGAAAATTTAGTGGCATCTCACTTACTTAAATATTGTCATCACTATGAGGATGTCGCTGGAGATAAGATGGAGCTTAGATACATCAGAGATACAGATAAACGAGAAGTAGATTTTGTGGTTATTAAAAATAAACTTCCACTCTTCGCAGTTGAATGCAAGTTGAAAGAAAATTCATTATCACCTCACATTCCCTACTTTAAAAATAGAACCAAGATTCCTCGTTTCTATCAAGTTCATATGGATAAGAGTGAACGACAAATCGAAGATGGAATATCAATTGTTCCATTTGTAAAATTTTGCGAATACGAATCTATTCCATAGTTCCAAGCAATATTTCCCCTTGATGGTAATTTATTCATGAATTAATTACCATTGACAGGAATTTATTCATGTGTCACTTTTAGAAGTATGGAAAGATATTTAACAAAATTTATTTTAAAGGACTTAAAAGAAAAGATGGTTTTTCTGGCCGGTCCTAGACAGGTTGGCAAAACTACGTTGTCGATGCAATTATTAAAGACAGATGATCTGGATCATCCTGCTTATCTTAACTGGGATGATGTAAGTTGCAAAAAGAAAATCATAGAGGGATATCTGCCTAGTGAAGAAAAATTAATAATATTTGACGAGATTCATAAATATTTACGATGGAGAAATTTAATCAAAGGACACTATGATCGTTATAAATTAAAAAAACAATTTTTAATTACCGGGTCTGCTCGTCTTGATTATTATCGACGTGGTGGCGATTCTATGCAAGGTCGCTATCATTTATATCATTTACATCCATTATCACTTTATGAAATAAACAAGAATCCTACAAAGAGTGATTTAGATAATTTATTACAATTCGGTGGTTTTCCTGAACCATTTATTAAATCCAATAAACGTCATTGGAAACGTTGGCAAAATGAAAGAGTGTCACGAGTGATACAAGAGGATTTAATCAATCTAGAAAAAGTCAAAGAGATTTCACAGTTGGATTTATTGTTAAATATATTACCGTCAAAAGTAGGAGCAGTTCTATCCTTAAATTCTTTAAGAGAGGATTTAAATGTAAAGTTTGAGACAGTAGATCGGTGGATAAATATTTTTGAACGATTGTATTTATGCTATAGGATTTCGCCCTATGGTCTTAAAACACTTCGTACTGCCAAAAAAGAAAAAAAACTTTACTTATGGGACTGGTCTTTAATTGAATCAGAGGGTGTAAGATTTGAAAATTTGGTTGCATCTAATCTTTTGAAGTATTGTCAATTTCACTATGAAGTTAATGGTGACAAGTATGAACTTTGCTTCCTCAGAGATTCTGAAAAGAGAGAGATAGATTTTGTGATTATTAAGGATAAAAAACCTTTGTTTGCGGTAGAGTGTAAAAGCAGTGAGAGAGAAGTTTCGTCAAATATAAAATATTTTTGTTCGCGAACAGAGATACCAATTTTTTATCAAGTTCATCTAGGTAAAGATGATTATGAAGTAGCAAGATTTAAAACTAGGATAATCCCTTTTGCAAAGTTTGTTCAAATATTAAAGATATGATGTTAAATAAAATATTTGTACCATGATCTTTAAAAACAGAACGAAGATTCCTCGCTTCTATCAAGTTCATATGGATAAGAGTGAACGACAAATCGAAGATGGAATGTCGATTGTTCCATTTGTAAAATCTTGCGAATACGAATCTCTTCCTTAGAGTCACAGTATTATTGTTTTTCTTACAGAAAAGATTTTTTTATTATAAAAGCTAAGCAAAATAAAGAAGCTGTATGAAATATGCATTAATAAATTTACCATTCAAAACTAACGTCATTCGAAGATGGAGATGTTCAATTACCAACATACAATATCTATTTCCCCCATTAGAAATATGTTATTTATCCTCGATATTGCAAAAACAAGGGGAAGAAACATTGGTAATAGATGCTATTGCTGAAAAACTCAATTTTGAACAAACTTGCTCAAAATTGAAATGTTTTTTTCCTGATTACATCATATTCATGTCGGGCCTTGAAACTATTGCTGAAGATATTGAAGTTGCTAAACATCTCAAAATAGAATTAAAATGTAAGCTAATTTGCTTTGGATATCTTCCAAGTTATTTCCCAGAACAAATTATTTCAAAAGGAGATATCGATATTGTCATAATAGGAGAACCCGAAGAAGCTATAATTGATTTAAACAATATCTTTAAAACTAATAATGATTTAAGCAACATCCAAGGAATTGCTTTTAAGAAAGCTACCGAAATAATCATAACTAAAAAAAGAAATGCAGTAAGTAACTTAGATGACATTCCTTTCCCTGATAGAACACAATTAAAACAAGATCAATACTATCTACCATTTTGTTATAAAAAACCCTTTACAACACTATATACTTCTAGGAGCTGTCCTTTTAAATGCTCTTATTGTGTTCGATCATGGGGAGATGAATTTAGGCAAAGAAGTGTTGAAAATGTTTTATGCGAAATCGATGAATGTGTTCACCTGTATAAAATAAAAACATTCTGGTTTAATGATGATACATTCACTGTAAATAAAAAATGGGTTTTAGATTTTTGCGAAAAATTAAAAAATAAACAATATAAAATTGAATGGACTTGCTTAAGTTGTATCGACATCCTAGATGAAGAAAAAATAATTGCAATGAAGAATGCTGGATGTAATCGAATAATGTTTGGAGTAGAGACTGCTTCTGAAAGACTTTTAAAAAAATATAATCGTAATCAAAACCTTAAAAATATAGTAAGCTTAACTAAATTCATCAAAAGTAAAAAAATTGAAGTTTTGGGTTTTTTTCTAATAGGTGGACCATATGAAGAAATTTCAGATGTTAATGAGTCTATTGCATTAGCTAAGCAATTAAATCTTGATTATATAACAATAAATCAGATGAGAGCCTATTACGGAACAGATTTTTACAATGAACTTGCAGCTAATAATAAGGTAAAATTTAACCTATTTCCATATAAAGTAGAAATTGAAAATAAAATTTCTCAAAAAGAGTTATCTAGATTAATATTTAAATTTTATAGAAGTTTTTATTTGCGGCCAAGTTATCTTTTGAAAAATTTTATAAAAATTTTAATCAATCTACCTTCTTTTGTTTTTATGGCCAAGAAATATCTTTGTTGGGAACTGGACAAAAAAAATATATATTTTGATTAATATCTCCTTTTTATTTTATAAGTATGTGGAAGAAAATTAATTTAAAAATATTCTTTACAATTTTAATAGGATGTTTGTTTTTCCTATTAAATTTTTTTATTTATTATTTTTTAGTTGAAATACCTGGTATAAATGAAGAAATTTCAGGAAAAATTAGAGAGATGCTTGATCCCAGATATATACATTATGATTTTTTATTCTATTTTTTTGTAAAAGTGTTTGCATTTGGATCAAGTGACTACAAAACATGTTTGATGGCGTCTGTTTTTTTGATGGCATTAATTAGAACTATAAAATACTATACGGCATTTATAGTGATAAAATCCTATCTGAAAACATCGTTGTATCATAAATTATTTTATAAAATTCCTTGTGCACTACTCTTTGTTGCATTTGCATTTCCGCTTCCTTTTAATTTAAACAAGCTCTATATAGGGCAGATTTCTCCTAATATTTGGCATAATCCAATTCCTGAGTTTCAAATGCCTTTTGCACTTTTATTATTCTGGTGCTCTTTTGAATTTTTTGAAAAAAGAAGAGATAAGAGACAAATTTTTCTTATTATTATGTTACTTATATTTAATATATCAATCAAACCTAATTTTGCTATTTGTTTTATATCGGCATTTCCTTTGTTTTCATTAGTGTATTATAGAGAGGTTTTATTAAAAACTATTTTGATTTCAATTTTTGGTTGCTCACTAGTATTATTACAGTCGCATTACCTGTTTGATGGTAATTATGTTTCGGGAGTTATCTATGCTCCTTTTTTAGTATTTAAAAATTTTTCAGATAATTATTTTTTATCTATGTTTGTTTCGTTTGCTTTTCCTCTATCGGCTTTTTTATTTTACTTTAAACAATACTTAAAAGAGAAAATTTATCTATATAATATTTTATTTCTTTTTATTGGCCTAGCGATGTTTTTTTTATTTGCAGAGCCATACCCATTTACTTTATTTGGTAGACTTGGTTGGCAATTGATGCCGATAATGTTTATTCTATTTGTTTCGACTATGATGATTTTTTTGAGATTGGATGCTTCTATGAAAAGGGATAAATATCTATATTGGTTTGTTGTTTTTTTTCTATTACTGCACTTTTTTTCTGGAGTATTTTATTTATATAATTATTTTAATGGAAAAAGTTATTATTAGCAATTCTAAGGTGTTTTGAAATATGTTAACCAAAAATAAATTGAATAACGATAACTATAACGATAAGAAGAATAAGGAGGATGAAAATTTATCAGGAGAGGATTTTTTTAATCAGATATCTAGCTATGGAGTGATTTTAAATAGAGTCAAATTGTGTGACATTGAGTTGATAAGAAGATGGAGAAATGACCCTGACATTTCAAAGGATTTAATATATAGAAAATATATTTCAAGCGAACAACAAATCAAGTGGTTTTCAACCATTACAAATAAGAATAATTTTTTTTATACTATTAATTTTCTAAAAAGATGTTTAGGAATTGTTTACATTAAAGATATTGATTATGAACTATCACATGGAACATTTGGTTTGATAACTATTTCAGATTGTGCTCCAGAATCACTAGTTGTACTTAGATCTACTTTTTGCTTGTTGGATTTTTGTTTTAATCAATTAATATTGGAAAAAATTAGCATGAAAATTTTGGCCAGAAACTATAAAATTAAACATATTTGTGTTAGATACAAGTTACAACTTGTTGAAATATGTAATCAAGATGAGGAAATGATAGAAACATATACATTATATCGGAATTTTTATAATAATGATCAGTATTGTGTAGATACAAGAGATTTACTGAGAGTACAATAATTTGAAAGTGATTCAAGATTTAAGTAATGGACTATCAATAGTCATACCAGTGTATAATGCAAAAGATTGTTTGTTTGAATTGCATAATCGTTTGCAAAGAGTTTGTTGCCTTTGCGAAAATGAAGTTGAGATAATTTTAGTCAATGATGGGAGTAATGATGATTCGTATGAGATATTGGAAAAATTACAAAGAGAAGATACTAGAGTAAAATGTATATCTTTGCAGAGAAATAATGGTCAGCTCTTGGCCATAGCACAGGGGCTGGCGCATGCTTCAGGAAAATATATTTTAATAATGGATTGTGATTTACAGGATCGCCCAGAAGATATTTTAAAACTAAAAGAAACGCTAATTAAAAAAAATTGTGATGTTGTTTTTGCAAAAAAACAACAAAGAAAAGATAAATGGCATAGGAAGTTTTTTTCATTCTGTTTTCATAAAGTTCTTTTTTTTATAACAAAGGTTGATAGTAGGGATATAGCTAATTTTTGTATTTTTACTAAAAGGACATATTTAAAATATAGACATTTTAATGAGCATTTCCGAAATGCGATTTATTATTTTTCAATGAAAGGTTTAATTTCTTTTGAGATAGTGTTATTGGAACAAGATAAACGTTTTTTAGGAAAGTCATCCTACTCCTTTAGAAAACTTTGTCTCTGTGCTTTTTGTATTGTTAGATTTGCCATTTTATTGAAGCGATTAGAATGTGAAAGATAATTTGTTTTTATAGCATTCTTTTTTTTGAAAAAAACAATAAATTAAAAACAAACAAATTGCACTCAGACTAATAGCTAATCCGATGTAAAATAAATGTGGAACAAATTTTAAATTAATGGTCAGATTATTTGCATTTTTAATGATTAGATAGTTGATCTCTTGATCACTTAATTTAAGTGCCAATAATCCATTTTTATTTATGAGTTTTCCTATTGGAGTTGACCAATCTTTATTGTAGTTTTGATTAATTATCCAATTACAAGAAGATATTTGTGTTAGATCTTTAGCGTCTGGATTTTTAAATTTTATTTTTATTGTGTTGAAAAGGAAAGTAATATCTATTTTTTTATTGCCGGCCTTAAAGTCTTTTCCTTCACAATAGATTTCTCCAATGTATAAGGGATTTGGAATAAAAATATTATCTGTGGTTACAAAATATTTGGCGATTGCGTGTTCACCTTCTTTTAGTGCTAAACCAGAATACCAATCAATGGTGCCAATATTGCGTAAAATATTAAAATAAGTTAATCCATTTATTGGTGTTACTCTGGCGCGAGGACTATTTAGAGCTTTGATTTGAAAAAAATTATTTTCCGTATTTTTTAACGAAAGTAATTGTGATTGGTTTAGAATTTCGGCCGATAGATCAGATGCTTTAGGAAAATAAAAATTATAGGTGTTATCTTGATAATCTCTAGTTTTCAATAGTAAATTTGTGATTCCAATAAGTGCAAGTAGAAAAAAACCAATGCTTGTAATTTTTTTCACATCATGAGAAAACATTTGCCCACTGGCAATAACAACAACTAACGTAAGTTGGTATCCCAAAAATTTTCCAGTATCATTTATGTAATTAAATGCTGGAAATAGATGAAGTAAACGCATCAGATCTATAGGAGCATTATATGCTAAAATTAACCAAGAAAAAAAAAGTGTTAAAATAATCCAACTGGAGATTTTCTTAAAATAAAATACTAGTGTTAACAAAAGAAGAGTTATTGGAACAAAACCGAGTTGTTTCCAAAAAAAATCTTTTAGTAAAAAATTGAGAGTTGGTGCTACTATAGAAAAATCTGGGATATAAATTGGTAGATGAGCTATCGTCTGTAAATTGGTTACACCTCCATGTAATTTTAATAGTTGATATAGAGGTAGATAAAAATGTGCTCCAAATAGTAGAGTAAAACAAACTGTAATTGATAATACAGTTATTGGTAACCATCGTTTTGTATTGGAGATCTCAAAAATTTTATTTGGATTAAATAGTTCGATAATAGTTAGTGGAAAGAGAATAGAAAGAATAAGAAATAAAGATAATCCAGATGTATAAAAGACAAGAGATAATAATAAAATATAGCGTTTTTTTATTTTTCCATCGGAAAATATTTTCCAGAATATAAATAGTGCAACAGGGGCCAATGCTACTAATGCTTCATTAGGATTGCCATCCCAAATTCTAATGGCCAAGAATTGATTTAATGATGTTGCCAGAGCAACATAAAGTGCGCCTACGTTGGTGTAGTGTAAACAGTTTTTTGAAAAAAAATAAATGGAAATTCCAGAGAGGATTAATATTATAACTGGAATCATTTTAACCGCTGTAATACTATCAAAAAGAAGAGTTATAACTACAAAGGGACTTAATTCAATTCCAAAAGGGTGACCGATGGTGGGATATCCACCTCCTATGAAGTGTGACCAAAATGGGAAAATACCATACTTACTTATGGCGGTTTTAAATAATTCATGATGGGCAACATTTAAAAAAAAATCATCATTGAGATTGGTGACCATAGAGGTAATTGATTTATATGAAATTGATGGATAGTATGCCCAGATTATTCCTATGATAATTGTGATTATGCTTATTATTGTATTAAAAAATGATCTTTTTTTCATTTTATTATTTTATTTTGAGTACAAAAGCATTTTTACAAAAACTTTTATGTATCGTAACAGCTCTTTATATGATTTTATATTTAAAATACTTTTGAATATAATAGTTGGTCTAAGATAAAAAATCAAATATGCTAACTTGGTAAACTTTTCGATATCTCTTCTAGATAGTGAAGTCCAAGGAGATGGAAGTATTTTTTCATCCACATTTCCTCTGATATATTCTTTCCAATAGTCAAAATGATTTGTTTCAATGAATTTTTTTTCCAGTTCAGTATGCGGTTTTAAAATGGTCATACTAAATTGAGCGTAATCTAATGGTAACTTCTTTGCGAAAGTAATTGTTTCTTTAACCGTACTTTTAGTTTCTCCTGGATTTCCAATCATAAAAAAACCCAATGGCCTTATGCCATGAGATTTCAAACAATCTAGTATTCTTTTGGTGGTTTTGAGATCGTTTACCTTGAGATTTTTTTTGATATTTTTTAGTATAAGATCTGATCCTGATTCTATTCCTACAAATAATCTCTTACATCCTGAGAGTGCTAATTTCTCAATAAATTTTTCATTTGGAAGATTGCTATTACTAGCATTCATAGTTAAGGAATCCAATCTAGTACGAGCAGACCAGAAGATATTTATTTTTTTTTCATAAATTCTATCACAGATATCACTTATTCTTTTTACATTGTAAAACATTAGAGGATCAAAGAAATCTATTTCATTTATATTATGTACTTTATTACAAATTTCAATCTCTTCTACAACTTGTTCGGAAGTTCTAGTCTGATATCCACTGCTAGACATACAACAAAAAATGCATTGATATGGACAACCTAATGATGACAAAGCTATGGTAAAGTTTTTTTTCTGAGAGACGAAAGAGTAATATTTTTCATTGTCAAAGATGGATCTATCTGGAATAGGCCATTTGTGAAATGGTAGATTAGTTTCAGTTGTAACTTTGTTATTTCCCTTGTTAGTCCCTAAAAGTAGATCTCCATGAGATCTGTAAAATAAGTTTGGTACTTGATCGTAATTTTTTTTTAATTGAAAGGCGTGAATAAATTTTTCAAAAAATGTGAATATCTGACCTGAACAAAGATAATCAAAAGAGAGGTGTTCCATTATTTCTTTAGGATAATAATTTGCTTCGTAACCACCAACTAATGTTGGTATTTGAGTAGCATTTTTTAAGTAGTCAGCACATTTTACTACTTCTCGAAAGGTTTGTGCTGAATGGGCCGCAAATGTCATCAAATCTGGATTATAATTTATTACTTCGCTTAATAATTCTGGACCAATATCTTTATCAAATATTTTTACATTAACTCCACCCATATTTTTCGCGATGGCCGCTATATACCCATAGCTTATATAGGGAAATTTTCCAAATTCGCTATCTACTGTAAATAAATTTTCGTTAAATATTTTGTGAGTGTGAGGTGGATAAATTAATGCCATCTTCATTTTAGATCATTCTCCATAACTCAATCACTATCGCCTATGGAAATTTTAATGTAAAGTATATCCTTACTTGATTGCTATAGTTAATAATTAACTATTAACTTTAAATTCCAAAATTGATTTTATTCGACTTTCTATAATTGCATTGTTAATTTTATTCATGGGAAGATAAATTCTTTATTTATTACCAAAACAAAAGATGAATACTGGAGTAAAACGCATGAGTTTTTTTTCTAAAAAATATATTTCTGGTATGAGTTTGATGGAAGTTATGATTGCTGCTGGAATGATGAGTGCAGTTTCAGTAGGATTTTTAACTATGACTTCTAATCAAAATAAAGTGGTTAAAAATTTAGAATCGTCAGCAGATATTACTTCCACTAAAGCAATCATGGATCAAATTTTATTAGATGGTGATGCTTGTAGAAGGACTTTAGCACTTGCTGGAGCAATAGTAGGAGCAAGTGGTACGTCAACTATTCCAAGAATATTAAATAGAGAAGGAAATGAAGTTTTAGTTGTGGGAACAACTTATAATAATACTATTAGAATATCCAGGATTGCTATAGAGTTTGATGGAACGCTTGTACCCAATTCATTCAATCTTATAAGATTAGTTACAACTTTTGAAAAAACAGCTTCGATATTGGCAATCTCATCTGAGGTAGCTCAGAGTCCAAATCCGAATGAAAGTCCAGCAACAACTACGACCACAACTCCTACACCTAATATAAAGACTACTATGATTAGAGCATTTTTAGATAATAGTTTAACGGTTACAAGTTGTTTTAATGATATTGGAGCGGCTGTAGAAACTGCGAAACAACAATCGTGTGAAATGGGTGGTGGCGATTATACTCCTACATCAGGCCAGTGTTGGTTTTCTTCTAATCCAACGGCCGATCTTCAGCATGTGGCCCCTGTTCAGTATGTACGAAATAATTTTCTTAGAGTAGATGGCACGAACCCAATGACCGGCGATTTATGGGTGTCTAATAATATTCGCTTAGGGATCAATGGAAACATAAATGCTAGTGGAACGATAGCAGGTGTGGCAGCAACCGCAGGTTCAATATCAGGTGCGACAATAACTTCATCAGGGGCAGTAACGGCCGGTTCTAATTTTTGTATTGGTAGTACTTGTAGAAATTTTGCGGCCCAAACGTGTAGTACATCTCAAGTTATGACAGGAATTCAAACTAGCGGAGCTCCTAGTTGTACAACTGCTCTGACTTGTTTAAGTACACAGTATCTTCGAGGTATAACTTCAGGTGGTGGACCAAACTGTGCTGATATACCAACATCTCAATGTGGCGCTGGCAAATATGCTACAAAAATAGAGACAGATGGTACAGTCAGCTGTGATGTGCTACCTGATTCTGCACTGACATGTACAACCAATCAATTTAGATTGGCCGGATCCTGTGTAAACTTTGGTAGTACAATGGGAAGTTGTGCTGATGCAAATAGTTTTCTTGCCGGCCAAGGTTCTTGTAGATCTGTCACTTTCCCTGCGACCACAACATGCACTAGTGCAAATCAATTTCTTGATGGCATAAATCACTGCAAAACTGTCGATTTTTCTTCTACCGTTCCATCTTGTAGTAATGCTAGTGAAGCTATAACAGGATCAGGTAGATGCAGTTACCTTTATGCAAGATTTGGTAGTGAGGGTTCCGAGATATCTACTCTTAAGTGGGGTCAGAGGGATGGGGAATGGGTTGGTTGTAGTCCCACCTATAGCAATTCTGTGATTTCATCATTGAGGGTATCGGCATGTGGTAATGGGGCGGAAGTACACCCTGGACATGTTCATGCAATTAAATGCAAGGATGCTTACATTACTAGATGAGATATTCATCTATATTTTTTTTATATATCATTTCTTTATTCGTATTTCTGATCTCTCTTGATGCTAATTTTATTTGTTGTGATCCTATTGAGATCATCAATAATCCCTATATTAAAAGTTGGGCCCTGTTTGCTATGAAAGTTTTTGATCCAATAACTTCTGTAGAAACATGGGGACCTGATGGTACAATAGCAACTATTCAGAATAGGCCATTACTTTATTTGTCTTTTCTTTTGAATTATAAATTAGGTGGGCCAAATCCGAGCTATTTTAGAATTATAAATATTTTTTTACATTTCATTTGTGTTTCAATGTTTGTGAAGATAGTAAAGCTACTTCTACCTTCTTCATCGCCACTGTTATCATTTACTAGAGGTAAATGGTTTTGGTTTTTGTTGGTTGGTTTTTTATTGTTAAATCCAATTTACGTTAACTCAGTAACTCACATATCAAAGCGCTCAGATCTAATGGCATCTTTTTTTATTTATATATCTATTTATTTTTTTATACGTGGTGTGAAGATGAAGCTGAATACGAATCAGAGCTTGATTTTATCATTGATAGCATCGGTGGCATCTTTTATCTGTGCTATTTTGTGCAAAGAATTTGCTATCGTATTGCCAGGTATTTTATTTTTATACCTCTATTTTTTTTCAAGACAGCGAAATATAAAAACGTATCTACAATTAATGTTTCCATACATATTAGTGACTATAATGATTTTCATCTGGAGACATACGATACTATCTGGAATTACCAGAGTAGCACAAAAGGGATTAATAGATTATAGCGAGCTTCCCTACTATATATCATCTCAAGTAGTTATATTGTTACAATATATTTTTAAAATATTTTTTCCACTAAAAACTTATCTCTACTATCCAATTGGACCTTATGAGAATTTAATTAATATTAAAGTAGTTATTTCTTTTATATTGTTAGTTGTTTTGGTAGCGATATTGATTTTGTTAGCGAGAAAATCTATATACAAAAATGTTGTTTACTTTTCATTATCTTCTTTCTTCTTGTTATTACTTCCAACTATTATTATACCACAAAACACCTATTTTTCAGAGTGTAGACTCTATTCCTGTGCGGGATTTTTATTTTTTGCAGTTATATTATTAGCATATGAAGCATTCAAAACATTTAACAAGAATAAAAATATTGTAGAGATTATGATAGGAGCATATTTGATAGCATTTTGCTATCTGAATACTCATACACAGATTTTACATAAACATCCTCATTTGCTTTGGGAAAGTATTGCCGCTGATTTTGAAAATGATGATAATATGGATAAAAGAAGAATGAAAAATGTGTATTCAAATCTGGTTTATACTTACATAGATATGGCAATACAGGAAGGAAATAATAAGATGTCAGATGCCATATTTTACAAAAATGCAATAAAAGCACTTCAGGTAGGTCAGAAGCAAGAATTATTAGATCCAACGGATTTAGATGCTAAAGCAAACATACAAGAAATTTATAAGCTAATTAAGTATTACTCAAATTTTCACAGGAAAAATAACTAATTTTTTTTGATCTTTATCTGATTCAACATTGCCCCATAACTGATGAGTGCGATCGTAAATTGCTCCTTTGTTGTCTAGTGTAAAAGTTAAAAATGATAGGCAATAAGGAGATAGATTCTTGCTGGTAATATCGAGTTTATAAATTAGTCTGACAATAGTTTTATCACCGATTTCGATAAATTGAGGTAATTTTGATTTTACGCCACCGCCACCGCCACCATCACATTCTTCTAAGTTATCCATCGAGAATGGTAGTGTACTAGGAGTATTGTCAATTTTGGTATATTTGAACGAGTTGTTTGTGGCCGTCATGTCTAGGTGATAATAGAGAAGTTCTTTTGCCGAAGAAGAATTTGATTTATATGCTGTAATTACTCTCTTGTTTTCACTTATTTCCACATTCCCCCATTTTTTATCTCCTAGTTTAACAATATTTCCTTCTAATGTGAGTACTGAATCGCCTTGACAGTATTCTTTTCTATTTTTATCCTCTCCTGAAACACTGCTTAGACTAATTTGATAAATAATAAATTCGTCAGCTACCTTTATGTATTCTAGGCTAGAATTTTTTGTTGCAGGTTCTGATTTATCTTTCTTGTTTGTTCCATCTTTTATTAAAGAGATTGTTTTTTCATGATCAGTGCATTTTTTAAGGTTTTTTGAAAAAGGAAGTGTATCAACTTTTACAAATTTCATTTTTTTATCGATCATAGAATCTAGCTTATAATAATCCTCTTTTTCAGCATTAAATGATTCTATGTATGTAAAAAAAATTTCTTCTTCATTTTTGCTAATTATTGCTTTGCCTAGGATAGAACCGCCGAGTGTGATTGTGCCGTTTGTATTTAAATTTAAAATACTCCCTGCTTTACAATAGATATTTGTATTACTGTCTATGTTAATTTGGTAAATATCTTTTTTGTCGATTACTTCAATGAAACTTAAGTTATGTGAATTTTTTTGTTCGTTATCTTGTTTTATTTCTTTATTTGTTTCGGCGTCAATAACTTTAACATATTTACCATGCTTGGGAATCCCAGTAAATTTGCATGGACTTAATTGATCACTGTCAAATGGATGTGGAGGTGGTGCTAATACAAATTTTAGTTGTCCATCTTTTTCGGAAGATAGTTTATAGAGAGGATACTTATTCTTGTTGGTAGTGGTAGTCGTAGTTGTAGCTGTTGAGGGGAGCAGTGTTGGATATGAGGTGATTGGTGCTGGTGTTTTTTGTTTGTTTTGATAATAAAATGTAAAAGTTATTACAATAGTTAATACGAAAAAAAATTTTAAAAAATTTTCCTTATTCATGGTTACTTCCCCTTCCTAGTTAAAATTAGAAAATGAATTAATTGTTTACTTATATAACAAAGTAAAATTCTCCTCTATCCTCTTTACGAGATGTGATTATCTTTTTTTCAAAAAGTATTTTAAGTGTCGATTCAATTGTGAGAGTAGTGTTGTTTGCACCTAGAGCAACTTTTAAATCCTCCAAAGTACATGGTCTTCTCTTTATGGTGTTTATAATAGCATCTTCAATATTTGAATTGTTTGAAGTGCTTGAAGTGGAGTTCGAAGTAGAGGAAGATAAGGTAGAAGATAGAGACGAAGATGAATGGATTTCGTTCCACTTTGAATTGTAAATCTCCACTTCAAATGGTTCGAATAGCTTTTGTAAATTTTCAAGTTCACTAATTGTAGGTGTTCTAATAGATGATTCTGTTCCGGGGCGATCTAAAGTATTGAGTTGAATTTTGTGAGGATTGATTTTTGTAAGCCACTCTTTTATTGATACGATCTCTTCAGTTGAATCATTAATTCCAGGAATAATAAAAACCTCAACCCAAAATTGTCCACTAAATTCTTGTCGGAATTTAAGTAGTCCATCTAAAACCATATCAACAGTCAACTGAGAATGAGGGCGGTTGATCTTGTTAAAAGCACTTTCAGAGACAGCATCGAGAGAAGGGACGATAAGATCTAGTGGCAGCAACTCTTTTCGTAAATCCTCTTGATAGAGTAGAGTGGAATTCGTTAAGAGAGCTACTTTGTATTGTGGATATTTTTGTTTAAGATAAGAGATTATTTCGCCTATTTTGCTATAAAGAGTTGGTTCGCCATGACCACTAAAGGTTATGTAATCTGTTTGTAAATTGGGATTGGCCATAAAAAAAGAATCAATTTCTGATATAGTTGATTTGAATTTAAAAAATTCTTTTCTTTTAGTTGAAAGAGTTAAAGTTTTTCCGCATTCACAATATACGCAATCTAGAGAACAAACTTTTCGGGGAATAAGATCAATTCCAAGGGAGATTCCCAGACGACGAGATTTGATAGGACCAAAAATTAGGGGTTGATTTTTTTTTGTATTCATTTTGTGGAATACCATAACATCTATCAGGGATTTTGTCACTGGATATTTAAATTTATGAAAGCATGTTGAATATTTGTTTACCAAAGATATCAGTGGCCAATTTTAAGATTTTTTCTTTGGCCATATCTGATTTGCTGGAAGCACCCTCTATGGGCGTTGTCATTATTTTATATGCTTCCAAAGCATACTCTCGAGGTGATTCTTTCAAGATATATCTTTGAGTTTGTGGCGATGAACTTTTGAGGGCCATTCCCATAATTGCTGGATTAATATGACTTAAAATAATTTGAAGTTTATCTTTTCCTATAATAGAGAGTTGTTCAAAGGAGATGCCCTCTTTCATCAATTCGTGGGCCATAATAGGATTTCTGTTTTTAACATTTTTTAGTAACCGTACCTTTTCTTGTGGGGACATCATTTTAAGCATATCAATTATTTGCTTTTTGCCATCAATGAATCCGCCTAATGTACTTTTTTGATTATTTTCTTTCATTGATAACACTCCTTAATAGATGTTTAAAAGAGATAATAACAAGTTATTTTTTATTTTTGGCCATTTCAAGATCAAATTTCTTTTTTGCATTTGCTATTGTATTGTTGTGAGATTCAATTAAAGAACTCAGTTCTGATTCATTACTCATCTTTAATTCATTTTTTCTGTCCACATTGGATTTTTTTATATCACTAAGCTCTTCACTCAACTTTAATTGTTCCATTTTTAGTATCTCATCTTGCCGTTTTATCAGATCAATCTTTTTCTTGTCGTACTCTGATTTAACTCTTCCTAACTCTAATTCATAATCATTTTTGGTTTTTTTAAGCATCTCTTCATACTTTCTAATCTGATCTTTTTGTTTTTTTTCAAATTCTGATGTTACTTCACGTGCTTCAGTAGTTTGTTGCCTAGTTTTTTGATCTTGCATTCGTCTTTGTTGAATGGGTGACACATCTGCCATTATCAACCGCCTTATGATTTTATTTATCTGTATGTAATAAAATCAATAAAATTAGTTTACATAACTCTAATGATAGAATTCCGGATGTTCTTGATCAAGTAGGCAAAAAATGACAATGTAAATGATTTTGTTAACTCTAATGAATTATATAATTTTTCCGATAAAATCAATTGATGGATAAAAAAATAGTTATAATTAATTTATAGGAGAATTTGATTATGAAATTAACTTTAATAATTTTAGGGTTAATATTTTGTTTAAATTTTAATCTAATTAAGGCATCTGTGGCATCAGATCAGTCTACTAAAACTAATGCTTTTGATCCTAAAGAGGATTGTTCAACTATTGAGAAAACACTGGATACTGCAAAAAACGCTGCTATTATCTCATGTAAATGGATTTCAGAAATAGGAGCTGGCAGTAAGAATGAAACAGGAAGTGCATTTAATAAAATTGCTTTTGCTAGATTTTGTGGATCTAATTATGTTGGAATTTCAGCATATATTAAAGACCTAACAGCAGAATCACATAAAAAATTTCAATATGTTCTATTACATCCAACTAAACCTGGAATTGAAAAGGATATGGGGTTAGTTCATAAGGAATTTTTCTTAGGATACAAGGTGTTTGAGCAAAATAACTTTGCTGCTTCATTAAACAATGGAAATGGTTGTTGGTATCCATATTATTGGACTAAACCAGGAGAAATGGAAGCAAGTCCAAAGATCACTTTTGTTATTCGTTGTAAAGATAAAAAAACTGGTGTTGAAATGGTGGCCGCTTCAGGAGTACATGTTACTCATGATTATATTGATAGACTAAATCCACCAAAGCAGTGTGAGGGTGTTGCTAGTAAGTCACCATATGAAAAACATAATTAATTTATTTGATCTTTTTTATTGTTTAGTTTGAAAAGTTTAGCGTAATATTCAGCATCGCAATTCTTGCAAGTTAAACGTAGTTGTTCTGTTGTAGTTGATTCACTTATTAAATGCTCGATTGCTTTATTTCTTACCTTTGTAACATCGATAATAACTGGAGTGAGATCATTTTTTGTATCCTTATCACTTTTTTCATCTTCATTTTCATTATCAGATTCATCTTTAGTAACAGTTTCAGATTTTCTAATAGAAGGTAGTGATGCATTTTGTGACGATTTTGGTATTATCTTTGATTGCTTAGAATCACCTGATTCATTTAAAACATTATATACATCTTTAGCAAAAGAAAGAACTTTGATTGTTCCATTTACGGCACTTACAGTACCACTACATATTGCCTTGGCCGTTTTATAAGTAGTTTTTATTGGGAATGTAACAGGAAAGGTAACTATTTTAGCGGTAGTACTAATTGTCTTACCAACCAAAGATCCTAAACCACTAAATAAATCCCAAAGTAAACCACCATCATCATCACTGGTTGGACTAGCATCATTTAGATCAGACAATTGTTTTATTTCTTCTTGTTTTTTAGGAGGTAATGGAAAAATTATTTTTCCTTGATGTTCATTTAATTTCTCTTGTAGATCACCATCGGTTACTCTTTTTACAAGAGTGTTGAAATTATCATAATGAAATTGTTTAATATCATTGGTATTTTCTATCTTTGAACTACCACAAATATACTCTATAGAATTGGCCTTTAAAAGTAGTTTGGCAGTATCTTCAATTGATAAATTAGATATTTTAGTGGTTTCGGCCAGAAATAATTCTAGTGATGCTCCAACAACATCTACTTTAGGATTCTCTTTTTTGCTATCAAGATAGAGTTGAGCATCTTCTAAAAGATAAGAAGTTTTGCGTGGACTATTTTGATCTCGAATTTCTATTGTTTTGTTTATGGCATTGTAAATATTACGAATACCATTGCCTGTTTTTTTTACAAAATTAGGTATTTTTTCATGTGGTATAAGTGAACTTAAGGTGTTCATAGCAGACGATTTTAAAACTTCTTTTAGTAAAGAGGTATTGCTTTGAAAGTCACTTGTTCGACCATTACCAATTTCTAATTTATTAAAGCGAAGTTGATCTACCATTGTCATTTCTGAGTTTGGATTCATATCTTTTGCGCTAAAAAATACCACTGCTTCTTCTTTTGGAAATTCCATTTCTTTTATGGTTTTATAACAAGAAGAATATGCTAAATTATTTGCAGTAATAGTAAGAGAAATTACTGAAAATGTTACAGTTAATTTTGCGATTGAATTAAACTTCCATTGCTTCATTTCTAATCCTCCCATAAAAGATCCATTATAAATCTAACATCAGTATAACTTGATAATTTATTACTCTAATTGATTTTTTTTTGCTTTTTCAGGAGGGGCCATTATTTACTAGTAGATACCCTTAATTTTAAATAATTATTATTGCTTTTTTTTATTTAGCGATAGTTTTTTATTGTGTGATTAAGTTGGCAATATGAGATGAACAAAGTTTATTTGCAATTTATTTGCAAAATATTTTAGTTGTTCCATAGGATGATTGTTCTGGAACTTCTGATGAAAATTCTGGATGTTGTTTAAGATATGTTTGCAACCATTTTTTTAAAGCGCCAGTACCATGTCCATGAATTATCACTGCGTAGGGGAGATCTCCAGTAAGTAAATCATCGAGAATCTTTTCAATTACACTTTCGAATTCATCTACTCTCATTCCTCTGCAATCAAAATGAAATGGTAGTAAGTTGTTTTTTTGTTCATCGCTAGAATCACAAGTTGTATTAGTATTATTACTGCTTTCGAAGGAGAAATGAAATTGATTTTTAGAGCTAGAATTATCTTGGCCAGTATATGCTTTTAAATCAGAGATAGGTACTTTGATGGTAACATTATCTTTTTTTACCATAGCATGTTTGCCTTTGTTGGTGATTGAAACCAAGGTTACCACTTTTTTGAGATTTAATGAGTAATATTTTTCACCAACAATTGGTGATATATCCTCTGTGGAAAATTTAGTTGGCGAGATAGTGAGAGAGGAGGTTGGTGATGGTGCTTTGTTTTTTACTTTCGAGCGCAATTCATCTATGCTTTTTACATAGCTTTTAAGTTGTTTACTGTCGCCGCGCTTGATTTCTTCAATTAGCTGATTAGCGTCCCTTAAGATATCAAACAAATTTCGATCATACTCTTCATATTTACATTGCATTTTTAGTTTGTAAATTCCTTCGATCTTTGAGCGCTCAGAGGTTAAGTTTTTCTTTAAGGTTTTATTTTCTTCAATTAACTTATTGAGCTCAAGTTCTTTTTTGGAAAGATCTTGCAAGAGATTTTCATAGATGATGTGTTTATCATCTAAAAGTTTGTGTGCATTTTCTACAATGTTATGTTTGCTAAAATATTTTTTGGAAAGATTTTTAAAGATAGTTATGGCCAATGAACTACCAGGAGTACCACTTATGATTTTGTAAGTTGGCTTATCCTCTTCAAAATCATAACCTACATGACAAGAGATATAGTTTTCATTTTTATGAATGATAGTTTTGAGCATTTGATGGTGGGTAGAAACAAAAATCTTAGAGCTATTTTTATCGATCTCTTCAAAAAGCGAGAGTGCCAATGCTGATGCTTCTTCGGAGGAAGTTGTATTAAAAATTTCATCGATAACTATGAGATTGCTTAAATTATTTGTATTACGTTCATTTTTTAGCTCTGCCAGCAATTGCAGATAATTTTTTACTTCAGCAGAAAAAGAGCTTAATCCTTGTGCTAAATCTTGTTGATCATGTCCAAAAAAGTAGATGTGAGTGAATGGGTAGAGTGTGGCCTCAAAAGCAGGAGTGAGAAGTCCAAAATGTAAAAATAGATGAGCAAGAGTTAAAGATTTTAAAGCAACAGTCTTTCCCCCAGTATTAGGCCCGGAGATAATGATTCCTTTTTGACTAGCACTAAGGTTGATAGAATTAGTAATTGGTCGTTCAATCAGAGGATGGAATAATCCTTTAATACTAATGCTGATGTTAATGTTGAGATCGTAATTAATATTTGGAACGCAAAAATCATTATCATATGAGTATTTTGCTTTGGCCATCAAAACATCTAAGTCTCGAAGTGAACATTTGATTTGTTGAAAAATATTATGATGAGGAGTGAGTATTTCACAAAAATCTTTGCATATATTGAATAGAACCTCATCAATTTTTGCAATAAGAGTAATTCGTTTATTACATTTATCTTTGATACTAAAGGGTTCAACGTAGAGAGTGAGACCACTATCTGAGTGAGCAATGATTTGACCAAGTCCAGAGTTATAGGAATCGGAACGAATAGGTACTACAAAATGATCATTCATGATATCATATTGATCATAACGTAGGATTTTTTCCATTTGTTTAGAGCGAAGAATTCTTTTTAAATCCTCTTTAATCAACTGTTCTATTTCTTGCAATTTTAAATAGTGGACAGATAGTTCAGGATGGGCCAAAAAGTTTATATTCCCTTCTGTAGAAACAAAGGTGCGTAATTTAATTACAAAATTTTTACGAATTTCTGTTATAATAGTTTTTTCAATAAGAGCATTTTTATGAATAATCTCGCTAATAGATGGGTAGTTATTGATTAAATTAGTAAAACACTCAAAGGTTTTTGCCAGTTGATTTAATTCTGAGATGGATAAGCATGATCCTTTGGCCAAACGGTAGATGTAATCATTTACAAGATTACTACTGTTGAGCGAGTAAAAGTGAGAATGAATGGAAGCAAAGTTTCCCTGTCTTATTAACTCAATTATTTGTAGAGTGTCTTTTATTCCTTCAGTGATTTCAGAGGGATTTTTTAGTGTAATTTTTGAAAAGAGTAGCTCTTTTGATTCCTCAAAATAGGTGGAGGATGATATTTTTTGAATGATATTATCCCAGTCAAGTTGATTTAATAGGGAACGATCGTTATTATTAATAAGATTAAGCATATTTATTAAAATTAAAAAAAATAAAAAAATAAAAAATTAAACTTAAAAACTATGATACAAAAATTATTCGAATTACAAAATATTGTTACTAATTTAAAAAAAGATTTAAAATCTTTTGAGTCGGCACAGATACAAAAACTTTTTAGTACCGGTCGCTATATATGTATCACAGTCCGAGTCAGAGGAGCAACAAAATATCTCTATTTGGGAAGAGGTAAGGGTTATGAAGGGCTTTTGATTGGGGAATCGTTACCACCAAAAGAGTTACGAATTAGAGATATTATATTGGAATATCTTCGTAAATATCTAGTCTCGGCCAGATTATTGGATATGAAAGTTGATCCAATGGATCGGGTGTTGATTTTAAAATACAAATATCAAAACTCTGTTGGTCAGATGCTCTTTTTTTGGGGGGGACGACAATTATATCTGGCAAATTTATATTGGAATGATTTTTTAGAAAAAGGAACAGTTTTTTTGTCATGGAAAGGAAATATTAATCTAGCTCACTTAGAAAAAGATGAGAAAATTATAGAGGAAGAATTGTTAAAGATGTTTATTTCAGTAGGAAAATTTCAAGATGATCGAATGAATTTAACTAACGATGAGAGAGAAAAAAAAGATAGAAAAGTGGATGTATCCGAGTTACTGAAAGAGGAGTTTAATCTTTGTTTAAAAGCAAGCGAATCTAAAAAGAAAAAAATCTTAGAGAGGAAAGTTTTTAAAATAGCAGGTGATCTTGAAAAAAGTAAAAAATGGCGAGAAATAAAGGAAGCTATTGATAGTGGGACAATTGATTTACAAGATGAAGATAGAAGGGAAATTCTTATCGCTGGTATTACCTTTAAATTTGCATCAGTCATTGGACACTACAAGCGCATGGATCATATTTATAAAAAGATAAAAAAATTAAAAAGAGGCGAAGGTATATTGGCAAATAGATGGGCCGAAACAAAAAAGGAATATGATGATTTTATGAGTTTAGAGAGAGCATCATTAGAGGGAGGTAATGGACCAAAAGTATATACAATTGATCAAAGCAAAATTATACGTCCAATTTGGTTTGATAAAATTAAATTTGAAAAAGTGAATGATGATAATGATAGAGATCATGACAACGATAGTGAAGTAGAGTGTGATATGAAAAGTGACGTTCATGCTGTTTCTGATAATAAACAGCATGAACCATATGTTGAATTTGAATTAAGGAAAAATTTAAAATTTTCAGTGGGAAAAAATGAAAAAGGAAATGATTTTATAAGATCAAAGTGGGCCAACAAAGATGATTTATGGTTTCACATTGATGGTTATAAAGGGGCGCACTTGATAGTAAAAGTGAAGTCAATTGGTGAGTTGAGTGAAGAGGAGTTAAAGTTAGTGGGATCAGTTTTATGTGAATATTCCAAGTTAAATATAACAATTATACCTTTAGTATTTACTCAAGTAAAAAACATAAAGGGTGTTAAAGGGCATAGCGGAAAGGTAATTGTGAACAAACAAAGGCATATTCAAGTAGAATATATAAAAAATTGGAAGGAGTTGCTTGAAAAATCAATAGAAGGATAGGAAAATTTATTGTAAACATTATTGTTATAAATAAATTGACAATTTTTATCTACTTTCTATTTTCATCACGGATGTAATTATGATTAAAGCTAGATTGTTTGTTGTAGTTTGGATTTTAATGATTGTATTTTGTAATGTGAGTTCGAAAACTTTTGCAGAAGAAAAAGGTTCAAAGGATGCAAATGATTTGATCAAAAGATTTGATATTAGTACATATCATCCAGAGGTCTATGGGTTGAAGGATCTAGTTGTTGATGTGCGATTTACAAATCTGGATAAGGAATTAAGTAATCAATTAGGACAGTTGAAAATTGATGATTTGTACTTCACAATTTATTGGATTTCTTCAGGAAAGATTGATGTTGAAATTAGTGGGCTTCCCAAGGGTTTTGTTATGGTGAAAGATACTTTGATTAGATCTGTTCAACCATATATTGAGTTTATAATTCCTAAAAATTTTGCAGAAAGGGCCAGGAATTATAATTTAAAATCAATAGCGATAGATGCAAAAAATAAACAATCATCAAAGTTATCAAATGGTGAAAGATTATTTATTGGTACTGATAAAACTCATCTTAATATGGTACATGAAATAAAGATTGTTTTTGATGATAAAGATAGATTGAATAAATTGTTAATGATTACCCCTCAGGGAACAGAGGATGCATATTATAGTTGGGATAGAGAGAAATGGGGCCAAAACAAATGGGTGCTAAGTAGTATTGTAATGAAATCTGATTATGGTATTCAATCGAAGATTGTCCAAAACGAGATTACCTATAATAGTTTTTCTGGAATAGGATTGCCAGTAAGAGTTGCTGTATCAACAGAAATTTTCTCTAAAAACTTAGAGGGTAATAATATAAATAATAATAATAGTAATAAAAATAAAAAGAAAGAGGATGGAACTAGCGATTCAGGAACAGACACGATCTATAAAGTACAAAGAGATATAATTTTTAGTAATTATCGAATAAATAATGGAGAGGCACAAAAATATTTTCTGAAGAAGATGTAATGATTAAATGATGTGTGATTTATAAGGTGGTTTAGTGAAGAGTATAATACTATCAAAAGAGGGATGTCTTAAAGTTAAGAAAAAGATTTATCGCTTGTCAGAGAAAGATTGTCAGGATTTGGGAAAGACTTACTTACCAGGCGAATGGGTTTTTTTTTGTGATAAAAAAGAAAAATCCAATTATCTAGGTTTTATAAACATCAGGGCCGAAAAAAATTGTCCTATCATCCATATTTTAAAAAAAATTAATTCTGAAGCTGTAGCTTCAGCTACAGATGAATTGGAATCATTACAAGAGCAGCAAGTAGCTTGTTCTTATATTGAGGATGCAATCACAGTCGCTATTAATAAAAGAAAATTTTATCCTCACTTAGGTGATAATTATAGAGTGATATATGGAGAGGCAGATTCTTTACCTGGATTAATTGTGGATAAATATGAAAAATATATTTTTTTACAAATAAACACTGCAGGTATTGATCGCTATCGAAATAATGTGATCGAATTTTTTAAGGCAAATTTTTCTGGAAGTGAGCTTATAGTTTACGATGATGAAAATGAACGAAAATTAGAGGGACTTCCGCAATACCAAGAGAGATTTGATAATAAACTTGAGAATAGCAAGCTTAAGATTGAAAAAATTAAATTGCAGGAAAATGGAATAAGAATTGAAGTCTCAGCAGATAAGATTCAAAAAATTGGTTACTATTACGATCATAGATTAAATCGTCATCGCTTTGAAAAATTAATTAATAGTATAAATAAAGATGTTAAAAATTTTCAGTGGGGATTAGATTTGTTTTCATATGTGGGCAGTTGGGGACTACATATGTTAAGAGCAAATGTAAAAAATGTTAGATTTGTTGATAGAGGTGATTTTCAAAAGGATATTGAAAATAATTTAGAAATAAATAATTTTAGCAAGAGAGGAGAATTTGTTTGTTTGCCATGCTTTGATTATTTAGATAAACAATTGGCCGAGGGAATTTTTTATGATGTAGTGGTTTCTGATCCTCCCGCATTTGCTAAAACCATGAGTAATAAAGATAAAGCACTAAGTGGTTATAATAAACTTCATGAAAAAATATTGAAAATTTTAAATAAAAATTCACTAATGGCGATTTGTTCATGTACTAGCTGTGTCTCCTTTGAAGATTTGGATAAGACAGTAATAGATTCCGCTAATAAAGTTGATAGAAAAATAAATTTAATAGATATGGGATTTGCCGGGCCAGATCATCCAATCTCATCACTTAAAGATAAATCTCACTACTTAAAGTATTTAGCATATTATGTAGAATAGAATAAATTGAAAATTGAACATAGGAAATTTAATCATGAGTAATGAAGGTAATGTTAGTGATGTTAATAATGAACTTCGAGCAAAAATATTAGCTACAATCGATAAGGCAAGTTATTTAGTTTTAGGACAGAGAAGATTGTTGGAATCAATAATTGCGGCCATTACTTTAGAGGGTCACTTGTTGATTGAAGGTGCTCCCGGACTTGGTAAAACATTAAGTGTTTCTACTTTAAGTAAGCTTTGTGCTCTGAAATTTAAAAGAGTGCAATTTACTCCAGATTTGTTGCCATCTGATCTCTTGGGAACAATGATTTATAATCAAACAGCAGAAGATTTTAAAGTAAAATTAGGACCTATATTTACTCAAATACTTTTGGCCGATGAAATTAATCGTGCTCCTCCTAAAGTTCAATCAGCGCTTCTTGAAGCAATGGAAGAAAATCAGGTGACGATTGGAGAAGAGACTCATTTACTAGAAACACCTTTTGTAGTTTTAGCAACTCAAAATCCAATTGAGCAGGAGGGGACTTATCCCTTGCCTGAAGCACAGATTGATAGATTTATGATGAAGATAAATGTTTCTTATCCGGATTTTGAATCTGAAAAGAAAATTTTACTTCTAAATAAGAAGATTCTTTTGCAAGAGTTGTCTTCATCATTGGAAATGAGTGATTTATTAACATTAAAAGATGCAGTTAATGCAATTTATGTAGATGAAAAAATAAAAGAATTGATTGTTAAAATTGTTCAGGCAACAAGACCTGATTCAAGCTATTTTCAAATGGAATACAAAGACATAATAATTAATGGCGCTTCCCCGAGAGCATCCATTTGGTTGTATAAGGTTTCAAAATTTTTTGCATTTTTACAAGGAAAGGACTTTGTAGCACCGGAAGATGTTTTAAATGCTGTTCCTGAAGTTGTAGGTCACAGAATAATATTATCTTATAGTGCAAGTATAGATCAGATAAAACCAAAGGACGTGGTACTTAAAATTGCTCAGTCCTTAATTTAAATAATTTTTTAAATACTCAACGAATGTAATGTAAAAGAGGAGCAGATTATAAGCAATATCGATCTAAAAAAAATCGAAAAACTTGTAAAGCTGATGCAACTAAAATTAGCAAAAAATAGTAGAACCAGCGCTATCGGTCCGAAGCGTTCCCCATTTAAGGGTCAGGGCCTAAAATTCAAAGATCATCAAATATACTCTTACGGTGATGAAGTACGATTTATTGATTGGAAAGTTACCGCTAAAACAAGAATACCCTATATAAAAGTTTTTGAGGAAGAGAAGAATCAGGGAATTGATGTAATTATTGATGCCAGCAGTTCGATGAGTTATGGTTGTGATGGATTATCAAAATTTGAGGCCAGCATAATGGTCTTATGCCTATTTTATCTATGGTCTGATCTAACGAAAGATAAAATTAGAGGGATAATATTAAACGAAGGGGTTATCGATCTTCCAAGAGCATCTGGAAAAGCAGGAATAGGATTTTTATTACAATCACTACTCAAAAAAAATATGATAGATGAAAAGGGAAATTTTAAGGTTGTAGGTAATTTAGCAATAAATAATCAAAAGATGTTAGAAAATAATATGCATTTTATAATGAAGATGAGAGAGAAAAAAAATCATCTAGTGATTATTTCAGACTTTTATAATTTTTTAAACGAAAAGAGTATAGACTATATTTTAAATAGTTCCGATGCTGTATATTTAATTCAAATATTAGCGCCATTAGATATAAATGCTAATAATGAAAATCCAATTTGTGGTTTTTTCTCTAATGATCAACAAAATAGCAGAAGGAGCTTGTTTGGATTTAAGAGTGAATTAAGTGATTTTTTAAAAAAAAATAGAAATACAAATACAAATAATAATTTATATCAAATTAATATTGGGGAAAGATTGTTTTTAGAAAAGTTTGCAAAGAAGATACGATAAAAAAAGATTATGATTGATTTAAGAATAAATATTTTGTTTTTATTAGTTAGCTTTATTTTAACTAGTGGTTATAGTTTTGCAAATGAACTAGACGAACAAAATATTTTACAAGCTAAAATAACTATAATGGATATTTATGGCCATAAAAATTCAAACTTGTTAGCTCAACAAGAGTTAAGATTAGGAGACACATTTAATGCGATCATTGAAGTTTGGCCTAGAAACTTAATTGAAACTCCTACTATAGTCTTCCACAGAATGAATTTTGTGGAAGACTATAGTAAAGAATTAGAGGGACAAATCATACTAGGATTGTTTTATATCAATCATATAAAGAGCATAAAAATTTCATCAAATAATGAGGAAGTTATTTTAATAGATGCAAATATGGTTTTAATTAAAAATTTTGTTGAATTTAATTTCCATGTTTTAAAACTGGCCAATAAGGAGATACCTACATTTATTGAAAGTAATTTTAAAATAGTAAATGATTTGCAAGATAGTAGTAGTGTGGTTTTTAATGATTTTAAATATGTTAAACCGCAAGAAGCTCAAAGTGAGATTTTGAGTAATAAGAAAAAAGTAGCTACATCAATAGTGATTATTTTAGCTTCTATTCTTATAGCAATATATTTTATTAGAATATTGATTGTTTATTTTAAAAATGAGTCACTTCACAGGTCACTCATTTTACATTGGAAAGGATTATTTGAAAAAGAATTAGTAAAGAGAGAAGATTACGAAATAATATATAAGGGGAGAAATGAGTGGATAAAGTTAACAAAAATTTACAATCAAAAAAAATATAAAGAAGACATTGATAATTTTTTGTTAAAATTGAATTCACATCAATATAGGCGAAATTGGGATCAACATGTTTATAATGAAGTTTCAACAGCTTTTGAAAGAATTAGATACATATGGTCCGATAACTTTAATAAAGCTAATAATTAGCAATCAAGTTATTGTAGAAAATAAATATCTAATTTTTTTTGGAATATTTTGTTACATCTTGTGGATAGTAGATTTTTGGAAACTATTTGAGAAACCATATTTGCATTTAGCACTTAATTATCGAAGCAAAAAAAGTTTTAGATTTTACTTATATTATTTTCATAAATTTATATTGTCCTCACTATGCCTTGTTTCTATGTTATATTTAAGTTTTTCTCTATGTGAACCTAAAAAAATTGTAAAAATTGTAGAGCGTGATATTGTGGCCAACGATATTTATTTGGTTGTAGATACTTCAAGATCTATGTTGGCCAATGATTTTGTACCTAATCGTATGGAAATGACTAAAAAAAGAATTTCTGAATTTGTTACACTTAGGAGTGTAGATCGTGTTGGAATTATACTATTTTCAGAAAAAATATTTACATTGGTTCCATTGACTAGAGATTTTATCTCTCTTCAAGAACAAGTAGATGATATTAAGACAGGAATATTAGGTGATGGTACAAATATTGGCGATGCTTTGTCACTTACTATTGCACGACTTAAAAACTCAATTGCTAAAAATAAAACAATAATATTATTTACCGATGGAGTTGGTCAGGTAGAGAGTGTAACTCCTATTCAAGCAGCAAAGATGGCCTTAAATCAAAAGATAAGAATTTATACTGTTGCTATTGGAAAGGATAAGGATGCAAAGATTCCAGTAGAGACAGAATATGATAAATTATTTATAGGAAAAAATAGTGAAAAAAAATATAGAGATAATATCCGCTTTCAAAATATACCAGGAGGTTCGGTAGATATCGACTTACTAAAAGAGATCTCTAAAATAACTGGAGGTAAATTTTATCATGTGTTTAATGAAAATGCATTAGAGAAGATATTAAATGAAATATCATTGTTGGAAAAAGTTGTAGTAGATAAAAGTAATGATTTTTTATATGAGTATATATCATATTTTTATATGTTTTGGGGAATTGTTATACTGTTAACAGTAGAAATTATTAGAAGAGTAAAATATGAGGTAGGGTAGGGTAGGACAAGATATTTCTTTCTACGCCCTTAGGATTGATTGAATGAAATTTTATTTTCTTGAATTATGGCCAATTTATTTTCTAATAGGAATGCTAGTACTAATTTTTCTTATTTATAAAGAAAGAAATAAGTGGAATTTTATTTCAAAAACATGGTTTATTAAAAAATCTATTTATTCTAAAGTAGCATCATGTCTTTACTACATAAGTATAATAATGATGATTGTGGCACTTATGGACCTAAGAACGAAGGAAGGATTTGATGGAGCTGTAGGAACAGAAGGTCTTAAAGCTAAAAAGCAAGAATCATCTGATTATAAATTACAAAAAGTAGCAATACTCTTAGATATTTCTCCAAGTATGTTAGTGAAAGATATTAATAATAGATCAAGATTGCAAGAAGCAATATATTTGATTGATCAATATTTGATTAATCAAAGAACAAGAACAAATGATCTAAAAAAAAGTATTATCTATGAGATTTCGTTATTTGTATTTACTGAAAATGCAATACGAATAGTACCATTTACCAGAGATTACAACTTACTTGATATAAAGTTGAAAGCGCTAGAGAATTTAAAAATTGAAAGCGCTAGCTCAGATGTATTAATGAGCATTC
Organism: Oligoflexia bacterium; assembly: GCA_015232355.1. GTDB lineage: Bacteria > Bdellovibrionota > Bacteriovoracia > Bacteriovoracales > Bacteriovoracaceae > JADFZW01. Next base: position 86,473 of record JADFZW010000012.1, on the reverse strand, counting down.
AAGAAGTGATCCAATATTTCAAAAATCAATTTATAAACAATAAATTACAAGATATTGAGAGCGGTGGAGAGATTTTAGTTTTTTCCGATGGAGAACAGACTGCTAGGGTAAGCAAATATGGCAGTAATGCTAAATTGTTGGCCCCCAAAATTAAAAATACATCTATAAATGTACTATTTGTTGGTATGGGTACTTCAAAGGGGGGTAAAATTCCAATTTATGATAAAAAAAATAATTTTATGTTTTATAAAACCAAAGTTGCTAATGGTGATAGTGTAATATCGAAGATGGATAAAAATTTTATTTATGATTTAGGTAAAAATATAAATAATTATAAATTTATCATACATGAAAATAATAGTGAGACATTAAAAAATATTTTTGAAATTGAAAAGGATTTTGAAACCAAAAGTATTAATAACTTAATTAATAGCAGATCAAATCCGTCAAAGAGTATCTATATAATGATAATAGCAATAATTATCTGGATTTTTGCTGGGGCCTTTGCGAGAATAAAAAAATTTGAATTAATTTGTTTACTCATTATTGGTTATCTTTTTTTTAATTCACATATTTTGTATGCCAATAACACAAGCGTTAACAGCATCAACAGCGTCAACAGTGTCAATAGTGATATGTTAATGGATCTTAAAAATGCAAAATTAAATTTTGATCAAAATTATATGCTGGCAATGAAATTAAAAGAAGATGGCCATAAAAAAGAGGCAATTAAATTATTTGATGAATTGATGGAAGATAATTTATTCTTGATCACTAAAGATCAAAGAATTGATTTTTTACTTAATTACGGCACACTTTTGTTAGAAATGGATCGTTTAAACGAAGGTATTTCGTTATATAATTATATTAAAAATATAAATAATATAAATGATGTAGAAAAGATTAATACTATCATGAGAGGAAATGTTTTGTTAGCAGTAATGAAAAAGAAATCTTTTGAAAATAAAGATCAACAAAATGGCAACAAAACAGAGGAAAAAAAAGATAAAATTTTAGAAACTAATAGCAATAATAAAGATAATACTAATGTTTTTTTATCTAAGATGTTAAATGATGATCGTAAAACACAGGAAGAATTAATTAAAAATATCATAAATAAAAATAATTTAAATAATCAAAATAATGATTGGTAGCTAACCTATGTTGTTTTCAATTTCTAAACGGATTGTTTTTTTTCTAAATTGTTTTGCATTTGTAGTTATTATTATTGGAATTTTCGTTAATGTGGCACTTGCTTCACGTGGCGGATTTGAAAACATAATTAAAATTGAAACCAATAAAGATAAAATGTTTTCAAAAGGAATTTATGAGGGTGAAGGAGTAGTTACTAGTTATTACCTCTATTCGAGAAATAAAATTTTAGGTTTTCAAATAGAAGGATTTCCTAAGTTTAATTTTTTTTATAAGAGATTTTTTTATGAATATAATAAATTTCAAAAAATTGATGAGACTCAAGTAATAGTCGATGGTATAAAGTATTGGAAAAAATTGATATATAGAGTTCAACTATTTCCCTTAGAAGAAGGATCGGCCATAATAGATCCTATTAGAGTAAAAATTGAATACATTAATTCCTTATTTAAATACCAGCAATTAACTATAACAAGCGAAGAAAAGAAGATTCAAATTAATAAATTTTTACGTAAGGATATTAAGGAGAATGGTAATATTGATAAGATATTTTTATTGGGAGAACATACAGCAAAAATAGATCTTATCGGTTATATAAAAGAAAAACATAAGAATTATAATATTTCGGTTGGTGAATTTATAAAAGTTGAAGTTATATTGGATGGTGAAGGAGCAATTGAATTAATTGACCCAAAATCAATATTTAATTTACCAAAAGGAATGGAATTTTATGATATCGAAAGTAATTTTAGTTTTGCTGCTGATGGATTTTCCCGTAGAGAAATTATATATACACTGATCCTTAAAGATTTAAATTTAATCACAAAAGAATTAGATATTAGAGTGAATTTAAATTTCTATTCACTTAAAAAGAAAAGACTAATTGACATAAGTGCTACCTTGAAAGATGTAAATTTTATTATAAATAAAAATAATCAAGAGATAAAACAAGTAAATGCTACAAGTGAAATTTCTAGAGAGAGTGAACCCCACCATGTTCAGAAAGGACTAAGATATATAACTCAATTGGCAAGAAACAATCCTTTAAGCATTAAAATTTTAAATTGTTTGTTGGCATTTTTGAGCATTATAGTATTACTTATAGTGATAAAAAATTTTATTCTTAAAATAAGATTCGATAAGAGTGAACAGTGCTTTAAATATAGAATTAGGAATTTAGAGAAATTAGTAAAAAACAGTAGCGTTAAATATTCAGATGTTTTTCAAATATTTATTGAACTACCAAAAAGTAATAATAAATCGAATGAGTTTAATAATTTAAATTTAGTAAAACGAATTAAAAGATTAAATTTAAGTGAAAAGAATGAAAAATATTTTTTAGATTTAATGTTAACTATGGAAAAAAGAGAATTTAATCAAATTGCATGTGATATTCCATATAACAAATATGCCTTTAAGGAGCTATTGAAAAAGTATGAAAATAGTTGATAATATTGACAAGATAATTAATGAGCTAGGATCTAATGATCAAATTGGGATTACTATTGGAAATTTTGATGGTGTACATCTAGGTCATAAAAAATTGTTGTCAGAAGTATATGAAGAGTGTTTAAAGCTAAATCTAAAGTTTATTTTGATTACCTTTGTTCCTCATCCTAAAATGATACTAGTTCCTAACCTTGATAAAAATTATTTGATTAATACATACATAGAGAGGAGAGAACTTTTACAAGAATTAAAGGTGATCGATTTTTTAGTAGAGATGAATTTCACAAGAGATTTTAGTCTTCTTTCCCCCTTTGATTTTATTCAGAAAAAACTTCTTGAAAACCAAAATATTGGTACTATTTTAAAAAAATTATTTTTAGGACATGATTTTAGTTTTGGCGCCAATAAGAGTGGAGATATAAGCTTTATTAGAGAAAAATTTCCTAATTTGGATGTAAAAGAACATAAGATGTTTACAAAAAATAGTGCGATATCATCTACAATTATTAGAAATTTGATAAAAAGTGGTGATATAAAGGAAGCAGAAGAGTTGTTGGGACGTAAATATTTTATATCGGGAATAGTGATGAAATCAAAAGGACTTGGAAGAAAAATTGGATTTCCAACTGCCAATCTTGATTATTCAGAGTTTGTAGTAATACCAAAGAGAGGAGTTTACCTTACATCTACAGAGATCAATGGTTTTTTGTATAGATCAGTTACAAATGTTGGATTTAATCCTACAACAGATAAAGAGGATAAGGATGTTAATGGTGAAGTAAGTAATAAAACTAATCATATTTTTAAACTTGAAACTTATATTTTAGATTACAATTCAAATATCTATGGAGACAGAATAAAAGTTTATTTTGAAAAGAGAATAAGAGATGAAATAACTTTTTCCTCAATTGAGGAATTAAAAAAACAAATTGAAGATGATGTTACTTTTGCTAGAAATTTTATTAATTCAGATCATACATAAGTCATGCGAAATAATCATAATTATAAAGTAATAAATAAATTAGCATTGATTGGAAAAAATATATCTCATTCACGTTCGCAACAAATTTATGAAGATTTGCTTGGATACAAGATAAGATATGATTTAATAGATTGTTCTAGCGAAAAAGATATTCCGACTTTGCAAGAGTTATTTATTGAACGTAAGTATCAGGGAGTAAGCATAACTTCTCCATATAAAAGTCACTTCTGTTGTTATAATAATATTAAATTATCACCATTTCTAAGATCTTTAAATATAGTAAACACACTGTCTTTTTTAGATTCTTTTTCTGCAACTAATACTGATATTTGGGCCATTCAACATATTTTACTAGAATTTATTACTAAACTTTATTCAGAAAATAAGAAAAACATTTTAATTTTAATTCTAGGTGATGGCCTGATGGCGAAGATGACTATCTTACTTTTAAATACATTTGCTCTTAAATATGTGCAAATTTCTAGGAAAAAGTATGGCAATTTAGAAAAATTTGATCTAGTTGGTTTTGTGAAATCAGTGGATAGTAAAAAAGATACTGTTTTAGTTGTGAATGCTTGTTCTAGGGATTTTATTTTTAATGGAATGATAAGCGAAGATTACTATTTTTGGGATTATAATTATGGAATAGATTTCCATCAAAGAGAATTAGCTAAGAAAGTAAAATTATACCAAGATGGTCTGGAATTGTTAAAATTACAAGCAAACTATGCTCTACAATTTTGGTCAGAAATCAAAAAAAACTAATTTTTTAATACAGATTCTAATAATAAAAATATTAAAACTACCGAATAGTTAAGTTGAGTTACAAAATAGCGTTAGCTTAAATTATTTAAAAATTTGTATTTTGCTATGAGGTTGTAATTTAATGTTTAGACAAGAATTTTTTAATTTGTTAACGAAGATGTCATCAATTCCATTAAAGGACTTAAAGTTAATATCATCTAAAAAACCAAAGATGGAAATTGTTTCTGAGATTGATTTACTTACATTGAAGGATTTTGATCATGTGAAATTGGCCCAAACTATATCCACTAAATATTGCTTAAGATATATGGATCTAGGAAATGCTAAGGTTAGTAAGGAAATATTGTCGATGCTCAAAAAATCAGACATTGTAAAGTATAGAGTGTTGCCAATTCAAAAAACTTCATCATCAATATTACTAGCAATTTATGATCCTACAGTTACTGTCTATGCAGAAGAATTAAGTGTGCAATTAAAGATGAAAGTAGATTACATGATGACTAATTTGGGTGCTTGGGCCAGACTTTTTTCTGAGACCCAAGTATCAATTGATGAATTGCTGGATACAATATCGTTAGTAACGGTTGAATCTAGAAAAGAGGAAGAGGTTATCCATGTAAAAGCGGAAGATATAGGAGAAGAGATTATAAATTTAGTGAATAAGGTTTTAGCAGAAGCATATCTAAAGAAAGTCTCAGATATACATGTTGAACCATATGAAAAATTATTTAGGATTAGATACAGGTTAGATGGAAATTTGGTAACTCAAGTGACACCTTCAAGGAATATGATGTTGCCGATTATTTCCAGATTGAAGATCATGGCCCAAATGGATATTGCAGAAAAACGGAAACCTCAAGATGGTAGAATAAAATTAAAAATTGGTGAAGATACTATTGATTACAGGGTTTCATCACTACCAACTCTTTTTGGTGAAAAAATAGTTTTACGTCTTTTAGATCAAAAAAATTTACAATTAGATATGACAAAACTTGGATTTGAACCATTACAATTAAAAAATTTCAAAGATGGAATTCATAAACCATATGGGATGTGTTTAGTAACTGGCCCAACTGGATCTGGAAAGACTACTACACTTTATTCTGCAATTGGAGAATTAAATACTGAAGATACAAATGTATCTACAGCAGAGGATCCCGTAGAGTTTAATCTAGAAGGAATAAATCAAGTCAACGTTAAAAAGGATATTGGCTATACCTTTGCAGCAGCACTTAAATCATTTTTAAGACAGGACCCTGATGTAATTATGGTAGGTGAGATAAGAGATTTAGAAACTGGAGAGATTGCAGTTGAAGCAGCATTAACTGGTCATCTAGTATTATCCACTCTACATACTAATGATGCTCCATCAACAATTACTCGTATGCTTAATATGGGAATAGAGCCGTTTTTAATAACTGGAGCAATGAATGTAGTAGTAGCTCAAAGATTGTGTAGAAAAATATGTACTAAATGTAAGCAGCGAGAGGATATAAAAAAAGAATTTTTAATTGCCTGTGGAATTTCACCTGCATCTGCAGAGAAGATGCAAGTCTTTAAAGGATTAGGATGTGAGGCATGTAATGGCACTGGCTACAAAGGACGAGTTGCAATTTATGAAGTATTACCTGTTACCATGACTATTAAAGAGTTAATTTTAGCAAATGCATCTGCAGAGGATATAAAACGTCAAGCAATTAAGGAAGGAATGAAGACTTTAAGAATGTCAGCATTAACGAAAGCAGCAATGGGTCTTACATCTCTCGAGGAAGCGATATCTAATTCCTCAACAGATAGTTAGAAAAAAATTAGGAGCAAAATCTATGACAGCAAAAGATGAAAAAACAAAAAATGTTGGGACGATAGCATCCTCTTCAAAAGGCGTAGCTTCAGAAATTAAAATTCAACAGCTTTTTAAATTGATGGTTGAAAACAATGCCTCTGATTTACATCTCACAGTAGGGAGTTCACCAGGAATGAGAGTAAATGGAACAATAGTTCGAGTTAAAACTCCTCCGCTTACACCTGACGATTCCAAAAGATTAGTATATCAAATTTTAACTGAAGATCAGCGTTCTGATTTTGAAAAAAATTTAGAATTGGATTTTTCATTTGGGGTTAAAGGGTTAGCGCGATTTCGAGCAAATGTTTTTTATTCGAAAGGAGGTATTTCTGCGGTATTCAGACAAATTCCTAATTTAGTTCCGGATTTTAAATCACTGGGTCTTCCTAATGTGCTAGTTACTATGACTGATGCAAGCAATGGACTAATTTTAGTAACTGGACCTACTGGTTCTGGTAAATCAACAACATTGGCATCGCTACTTGATAGGTTGAATGAAAAAGAATCAGGTCACATAATTACATTAGAAGATCCGATAGAATTTGTTCATAGTCATAAAAGTTGTATTGTAAATCAAAGAGAAGTAGGAGCTGATACTAATTCGTTTGTAAGAGGTCTAAGAAGTTTGCTTCGCCAGGATCCAGATATAGTTTTAGTGGGTGAGCTTAGAGATGTTGAGACAATAGAGGCGGCCCTTACCATTGCAGAGACGGGACATTTAGTTTTTGGCACTCTTCATACAAACTCAACAGTACAAACAATAAATCGTATTATTAACGTTTTTCCCTCTGATCAGCAGGGACAGATAAGAACACTACTGTCATTTGTTTTACAAGGAGTTGTTGCTCAACAACTTATTCCTAAGAGTTATAAACCAGGAAGATGTTTGGCAATGGAAATTTTAGTTCCCACACCAGCGATAAGAAATTTAATTAGAGAGGACAAATTACATCAAGTTTACTCTCAAATGCAAATAGGACAAGATAGGACAGGAATGACTACGATGAATCAGTCATTATATAAATTAGTACAAACTGGACAAATTGATTCGGATACTGCTTTAGGATATACAACAGCTCCTGAGGAGTTAGCTCAAATGTTGGGAATAAATAAAACGTCTGGTAGAGCTTCAAAAGAAAGTTAATATTTGTAAGAAATGGGAGAGATCTTTATATGGCCATTTATAGATGGGATGGAATTAACAAAGAAGGTAAACGAGTTAATGGAGAAGATGATGCTCAAAATGAAAGAGAAATTCGAAAGATTTTGAGAGGTAGAAATATTCGGCCAATAAAGATTCGTTCTCCGTCACTATTAGATATTGATATTGGGGTATGGCTTGTGGAAAAGGGTTTTGCGGCCCCATTCAATAATGATGATCTAATGAATTTTACTAAGCAGCTGTCGCTAATGATAAGCGCAGGTGTTCCTATTATGCAATCATTAGAGATAATTTATAAGCAACAAAAAAATGCAACATTGAAATTATCAGTTAAAAAAATTAGTACCGCCGTAGGAAGTGGTAAAAGTTTGTCAGAGGCGATGGCCGCAGAAAAGGGTTTTGATAGACTTTATTGTAATCTAGTAAAGGCAGGAGAGGCCGGTGGTGTTTTAGATACTATCTTAAATAAGTTGGCATCTCATCTTGAAAAACAGGCAAAGATTAAATCACAAATAAAATCAGCACTCAGTTATCCGATAATAGTTTGTGTAGTTGGTGCTGCGGTTGTTACGGCCATGTTAGTTTTTGTTGTTCCAATGTTTGTGGGAATGCTGAAGGAATCTGGTCAGCAAATCCCTTGGATAACTCAATTTGTGATCGATGCTTCAAATTTTTTAGGGGCCACATGGTATATACTGATAATTGGTGGATTTGTATCTTTAATTGTCTTTATGAAATGGATAAAGACTGATGTTGGAAAATTAGTCTGGGATAATTTTATTATGAAAGTTCCGTTATTTGGAAGCATAGTAATTAAGGGATCATTAAGCTCGGTTACTCGTACACTTTCCACTATGCTTACTTCTGGTGTATCACTAATAGACTCACTTGAAATTTGTATAAATACAGTTGATAATAAAGTTATAAGTGCTGACATGACTAAAGTTAAAAAGGAAGTGGAAGAGGGAAAAACCTTGGTAGATCCTTTACTAAAAATATCCTACTTTCCAGATATGGTTGCACAGATGGTGAAAGTTGGTGAGCAGACTGGAAATCTAGATCAGATGTTCGAGAGAATAGCAGATATTTTCGAAAAGGATGTTGAAGAGACAATTGGAGCTGTTACAAAATTAATTGAACCGCTGATCTTAGTAGTACTTGGTGGAATAGTTGCTACTATTCTAGTTGCTATGTATATGCCAATCTTTATGAGCGCAGGGGGCGCAGGATAATTATTTAATAAGATTTGATTTATAGAAACAATAGTAAAAGGGAGGAGAAAAAGAGATGACAAAAAAAATTAAAAAAATAGTTAAAGGATTTAGCTTAGTCGAGTTGATGGTGGTAGTTGCTATCATTGGTATTTTAAGTGCAGTAGCTGTTCCAAATTTTAGAAAGTATCAAGCGAAATCAAGAACTACAGAGGCAAAATTGCAATTGTCTGCAATATACACAGCTGAGCAATCTTTTCTAGCAGATTATGATTCCTATGCTACATGTTTGAGTGTTATGGGATATAATCCAGAAAATGAGTTGGCCCAGAGGTATTACAGTACTGGTTTTGCAAGTGGATTAATGACAGATTTTTCTTTTGTATCGGCCAGAGGAGCAACAACATGTGGAGCTGGTAAAGTGAACTATCCTGCAGGTAAAGCTATTGGAAGTGGTGTTGGTCCATCAGCGGTAGGTGCGTTGGCCAATACAGCTTGGACTCAAGCTACTTTTACAGCAGGAGCTGCTGGGATTATTGATACAAGATTTACAGATCCTGGAACAGGTGCTTCTGGAATGGATAAATGGACAATAAATGAAACAAAGGTTATATCTCAAATTCAAGTTGGATATTAATCAAAGTGATGATTTGACATTATTTCGAGATGAACTTATTAATCCGGAAGGGTTTCCATTTTTTTATGGCATCATAAACATTACTTTTATTAATAAAATATCTATTCCCATCTAAATCATATATATTGCATTTTTTATTTATTTCATATTTAGAATTCGAGTTAAGACAATTCAAATCTATCTCTGCTTTAATCGCATAAAGTGATTCATAGTAGCGTTCTTTTAAATCACTATCTGCAGGTTGCATTTTGTAAGCAGCAGAGATTAAATCATATGCAACTTGCAAGTCACCCATCTGTGCTTTTATTTTTGCAACAATTGAAGGTAAGTATTTTGGAGCATGCAAATGATATTGAATGCGTTCGAAGTGTTTGTAAGCATTTTCCATATCATTTAATTCAAAAAAATAATTATTGCCAGCATAGAAATTTAAATAAAAATCGTCAGGAAAAATTTTCAATCCTTTGTTATATAAAATATTAGCACCAACAATATCATCTTTTATTACTGACAAATAAGGGCCAGCAACTCGGTAAGCTTGCAAAAATAATGGATCAAGGGATACAATGGTATCAAATCTTAAAAACATCCATGAATTTGCATCTCGTTTTTTATATTGCTGATGATCTGATTCTAAAAGTGTTTGAATCCAAAGCCAGGAGACTATCAAGCGTTTATTTCCTAAATTGATATACTCAAATATTTTTTTATTAAAGTTAAGTGCAGTCTCTTGTTTGCTTATGGCGATAGGTATTTTTTTAGATTTTTGATTTGCAATGCTTATTAAGATAAGTAAAAAAATAATAGACAAAAAAAGAATACTATCTTTAATTGTTAAGTTTTTAAAATTTTTAAAATTTTTTGGGTATAGATTTTTCATAATTATTTTTACATAATTATAGCATGATAAATTTCATTGAAATATCAAAAAAATTTAAAACTGATTTCTGGTCCAAAAGTTTTTATGCACTAAACGGTGTCGCCTTTAAAGTTTCAGAAGGAGAAATTACCGGATTCTTAGGCGCCAATGGAGCAGGAAAGACAACACTAATAAAAATTTTAATGGGATTTATTTTTGCGACTTCTGGATCAATTGAATTTGATGAAAAATTAGGCAAAAACAGAAGAGAGATTTTTTCTAAGATTGGACTACTTCCAGAACGACCCTATTTTTATCCCTACTTAACAGGTAGAGAATTTGTTTATTACTTAGGAAGTTTAAATGATGTAAAAAAATCTGACTTAGAGGAGAGATTAATTTATTGGTCAAAGCGCATGGGGATAGTCGATGCTCTTGATAGAAAATTAAAAACATATTCAAAAGGCATGTTACAGCGATTAGGATTAATTACAACTATTATTCATGAACCAAAGTTAGTAATTTTAGATGAACCTTTGTCTGGACTTGATCCAATAGGAAGAAAAGAATTAAAGGATGCTATTGTAGAAATAAACAAAAAAGGAAGCACAGTTTTTTTTAGCAGTCATATAGTTCCTGATGTTGAGGAGATTTGTAAAAACGTTGTATTTCTAGAAAAGGGTAAGCTTTTATATAATGGACCGATAGATGATATAATAGAAAAAAATGTTAAACCCAGTTATATTATTAAATACTTTAATGGAACAGAGGTGGTGAGAGTAGAGGTTCAAAATAAGGATAAGGAAAAATTGATTCAAGATTTATTAGTTGACAGTAATAATAAAATACTTACTGTTGAAAAATTTAAAGTAAGTTTAGAAGAGATATTTTATAAGATTAGAACATAACTAGAAAATAATATGTTAACAAAACTTTTAATTATTTGCAGATATACATTTGTTGAAATTTACAAGAGTAAGGTTTTAATAAATGTTTTCTTGGTTGGACTGGCGTTGCTCTTAATATGTTATGTAGCATACTCGTTTACCTACGCTGTTCCTGAAAGAATTGCCTTGGATGTTGGACTTGGAATGCTATCTCTATCTTCGGTGGGACTAGCAATTTTTTTTGGTGTTGGATTAATTTCCAAAGAGATTGAAAACAGAACGATCTATATGATCTTATCTCGACCAATAAGCAGACGAATTTTTTTTCTAGGTCGCATATTGGGAATGATAGGAATACTAATATTAAATATATCAATACTAAGTACACTAACAATTTTAACATATGTAGTGCTTGGTGGAGTTTTAAATAAATTAATTTTTATTGCAATTATTTTTTCAATTATAGAATCTATAATTATATTGCTAATAGCTGTGCTTTTTTCACTGATCACGAATATAACTTTATCGACAATATATACAATAGTTATCTTCATCTCTGGTCATGCTTTAACCGACACTCTAACTAATAGGTTTGCAACATCTAATGTTTTTTTTAATTCTTTGTTGAAAACTGGCAGTTATATTTTTCCAAATTTAAGTAAACTAAATTTAAAAGATTATGTTTTGTATAATCAAATGCTACCGATTCCAACACTTGCTTGGATGTTTAGTTATGGAGTACTGTATTCAATCTTTTTAATTGTTATTATAGTTGTAATATTTGATCGCAAGAATTTAGACTAGATTAAAACTTGAAATATCAACAGAGGATAAGTAAGATAACTGATTGATTTACATTTTTTAATAAAGTACTAACGAAGGATTAAATTTTGATACAAGATGTGAAAAAAAATTCTGTTGAATTAAAAAATAAGGTAGATAAATCACTCCTACGTTTAAAATCATCACTTTCTAGTGTGAGTCTGTTGTCATTACCGACAGAACAGTCTCTAGATAAAGAATTAGTTGAATGGGATGCATTTTCTTCAAGATTTTCCAGATGTGTGGATATTTTTTTAACGAAATATATTAGATCAAGGGTTTTAGAGGGAGATCCTGCTTTTCGTGGGACACTTAGGGATTTTCTTGATCAAGCTGAAAAGATGTTATTAATATCAAATATTGATCGTTGGATGCTAATCAGAGAACTTCGTAACTATGAGGCACATGAATATGGCGAAGAGATGCTGCAAAAGTTCTTAACGACATTAAAAAATGAAGCGAGCTTTGTAATTGCAGAGATCGAAAGGATAAAATAACATTAGTAATAACAATAACAACATTCGTCTTGAACAAAAAATCATTGATGAGATCGTATTGGCCATAAAAGTCTTTGTACCTCATTTTGATCTTTACCTTCATGGAAGTCGTTTGGATGTAAATAGTTTAGGTGGAGATATAGATTTGTTTGTAGTTGTGAAAGATATTAGCAGTGATCTTGATCTTGATCTTGATCTTGATCTTGATTTGCAATTGCAACTTAAAATCGTTGTTGAAATAAAAAAACGTATAGGAGATCGTAGAATAGATCTATTGGTGCTTAAAAATTCGGAAGCTCACAACCACTCTTTCTTTCAAAATTCTTATAAAGTTTTAATATATTCTGTGTGACCAAAAGGGATTACATTCCCGTTTGGTCCGTACTAAAATGGAATGGACTCCTTTTTGGCCAATCACAAAAGTATTAAAGGTATAAAATGACGACATCAGAATTAAAATATGAGTAACTTAAAAAAAATGGAAATTTCCTTCAGACATTATGGTGGCCCTGGTCCACTTTCGATCTATTGGTATAATGGACCCTATGGTGATGCGAAAGGCACAAAAAGGTAATGGGGTTTATTGGTCATCTCCTACGGGGGAGCTTTTAGGCGTAGAATTTGATGATGTTAACTTTGATGAAGACAGACAAACGTTGGTTTTGAAGGGAAATATTCATATCTCCATAGAAGTCAAAAATGGTAAAATTATCAAAAGTACAACAGAAGAGAAAAAAAAGTAAGATGAAAAAATAATTTAAGATGAATTACTTATTTTCTACATACTTTAATATTAAATCATATTGTGTTGGTTCGACGGAATTGGCGGATATTAACTTTTTCATCTCACTAAATGAAAAGGAATCTCCATCACGTGCTTTAATGGCATAGATTAAAATTTTTTTAGTAATACTACTTATTGGTAAATTGCTAATTACTTTTATTTTATTATCACTGCTAATTTTTTTATCATTATTATAGAGAATACTCATAGTTAAGATTTTTATAGCTTGTGCGTAAAATTCCTCTCCTGAAAGAAAACATTGTTTGCTTATTACTTCTTTAGATATTCTTATTGCTTCATCTATCGTATCTTTTTGTATATTATCCTTTGACCAGAGATTATCAGCATAATAGATGCTGTTAAAGCAACAATTATCTTGATCATAGCTATATTTTAAAAACTGATCATTTTTTTGCCAAATCTTGTTAGTTTTAAAGAGAAAGATGGTATTAAATAAAAAACAAAAAATAAAAATTCCTTTTATTGCAGTAGTGAACTTAAGATCAACCTGATTAAATAATATAATAAAGCATACTAATGGGAGTAAGGCGTAGGTGTTAAAGAAAAAGATATTAGTAGATTTCGCATATAGAATTACTAGAGGTGAAAAAAAGATTCCAGTCCAACATAAAAAAATCTTTACGGGTATTTTTTTGTAAAAGAAAAAGAGCGACAATATTCCTAACAATAAACCAATGAGATGGTAGTAATTTATTTCGTCATAAAAGAAGGAATTATTGAATGGTAATAATATCTGAAAAAAAACTCTTCCAATTCCCATTAGACGTCCATGTAGATCTAAAGTTCCTGTGAATTTTGTCATTGAAATTGTTTGAGGAGCAACAAACGAGAAGTAATAATAATTAAGGAGTAAAGAAAAAGAAATCATAGATATTATCATGACAATAAAGAAGCGATATTTCTTATGATGATCATATAGATAAATGTAGATCAGTGTGGGTATTGGAGAGAGAGCACTGATTGGTTGTGAAAATACGGATAAAGTATAAGAGAGAAATGCTATGATTTGCTGTTTTAAAGAATTGCGAACATGATCACCACTACAATTATTCAATTCAATATTTTCTTTTATCTTTAAAAAAGAAATAAAATAGATCAATATAAAGAGCAATGAAAGAATATGTTTGCGTGATACTATCCATGGAGTTACATAACTAAGCATTGGATGAGTTAATAAGATTAGACTTAAGTAGAAATTTAATCCTTCTGCAGAAGGTTTTATTTTTTCCAAAAGAAAATGAAATATATTAATTATAATTAACCAATAAAATAGATTAGAAATTAAAAATATTTTGTAGTGCAATTTTGAATAAAACATTGAATCAAAAAAATAGCTAATGTCAGTTATAGGTCTAATATCTACAGTTTTAAGAGTGAATAACATTTTTAAATATTCAGAGACGGAATTTATTTTTAGTAGTGGTTCGATGACAATGGAAAAGTCATAAGCGACTTCTAATTTTTGAAGTGGATACCAGTGAGTAAAGATTATTATTGTAATGAAAATAATATTTCTTGGGATAAAGTGTTTTGTCATAGTTTATATATACGGGCCGTTTATTCTGCAACTACTAATAATCGGTATTTAAAAGTATATCATATACTAATAAATACAGCGATTAATTAAATTTAACAATTTCAAAGATGTTTATTGAATAGTTACCTGGGAATATTTATGATAGAGATATATTAGAGATATAGTCTTCCACAAATTGATATGGAAAAAATTATGTTATCAGTATTTATTTTTGTCTTTGGTGCTATTTTGGGAAGTTTTGCCAATGTGATTATTTATCGTGTGCCCAGAGAGAAAAGTGTGGTCTTTCCCAGGTCATCTTGTCCGCATTGTAATCTTTTGATTAGATGGTATCAAAATATTCCAATAGTAAGTTATATTTTCTTGGGAGGGAAATGTGCTAACTGTAAGGGAAAAATTTCTATTCAATATCCGATTGTAGAATTATTAACTGCTTTGATGGCCATATACTTGTTTCCTCCAATTGAAACCTTGGATTTATTTCCTTTAATATATTTTGCTTTTTATTTAAATATTTTTATAATTTTTATCTGTCATTTTTTTATAGATTTAGAACATAAGATCTTGCCTGATGGATTGAATATTTATCTATTTGTCTTGTTTGTGATCTATGCTTTATTTGAGTTAGAACTTTTTAACTGGATTTTTGGAGGTCTACTAGGATTTTTTTTCCCATTTATGGTTGCTCAAGTATTCTATAGATTACGAGGGCAACATGGTCTAGGTGGTGGAGATATCAAGTTATATGGAGTTTTGGGAATTTATTTAGGGCCTGTAGGAATAATGCAAAATTTGTTTTTAAGTTGCTTTCTTGGTTCAATCGTTGGATTGACTTTAATAATTACAAAGAGAATAAATAAGAATGTACCAATTCCCTTTGGTCCTTTCATTATAGTGGTTGCCACCTTTCAAATTCTTTTTAGTGAATATTATAAGAAATTACTTTCGTTGGTTATGTCCCAATTTTAATCTGAGAAAATCAATCAAAATTTATTCAAGCTGAATATCACAACTACTTGCTGCAAACTTTATATTGAAGTTATAATTAAATTAATATTGTTTATTTGTTGAACAATTTAATGGTGGATTAAAATATAATGGTATTTAAATTTGAGATAGATTCGAATGTCAAAAATTGAAGAGATTATAGAACAAATACAAACAGTTTTAAAACTAGGTCCGGTAGAAGTAGTGGGGATTGATATCGGACAAAGTGCAGTTCGAGTTGCAGAAGTGAGTATTGGAAAAAAAGGAAATCTTAAATTAGAAAAATTTGCATATAAATTTTTACCAGAAGGTTGTTTGATAGAAGATGAAATTCTACAACCTGATGAAGTGGTAAATGCAATAAATGAATGTTTTGCTAAAACAGGAATAAAGAATAAACAAATTTGTATTGGTCTTTCAGGACCAAATACAATGTCGAAAAGATTACAGGTGGCCGATGGAACTGATGAGGAAATTACTGATCAGGTTACCTGGGAATCAGAACAATACATACCATTTGGAGCTGAAGAGAGTATATTATCTCACTCTGTCTTAGATAAAAATCCTGGAGGTGGAGTAGATGTGATGGTAGCTGCTGCTAAAAAAGATATTATTGATGGATACGGGACACTGATTAAATCCGCAAATTTAAAATTAAAGATTGTAGACTTAGATTTATTTGCACTGGCAAATATATTTGAGGCTTTGTATGAAGATAAAATAAAAAAAGAAAAGGATGGAATTTTAGTAATTGATTTTGGAGCTCAAAAAACTAATATCTTGATTTTTCATAAAGGGACAGTAGTTTTTACCAGAGAGATGTCGATTGGTGGAGTGGTGATTACAGAGGAAGTTCAACGTCAAATGAGTTTAAGTTATAATGAGGCAGAGGATTTAAAGATCAGTGGAGATGAAAGTGGTAATATACCGGAGGAGATTGCAGAAATAATTAAAGTGAATTTGGAAAATTTCTTAGCAGAAATTAAGAAAACATTAACATTTTTTATGACGGCGGCAAATGATGTTACGTTGGGTAGTTGTTATATTACCGGTGGTGCTTCACTCACACCTGGTTTTTTAGAAGGATTAGAGAGTACTGTAGGTGTTCCTATAGTTCAAATAAATCCATTTGAACGTATGAGCTATAATGAAAAAGATTTTGATGAGATAGAATTGAATTATGTAGCTGCCTGTGGATGTATAGCTCTAGGATTGGCCATAAGAAGATTGAGGAAGTAGTAAATGATTGAAGTCAACCTGTCAGGCGCGAAGAAACAATTTCGACTTCCAGTATTTATGGGAGTGGATTTAAATTTTATAAATTTTAAATGGATTATAATTGTTTTGATTTTTGATTTTTCACGTGGAGCTATTTATGAGGATGGTTGGCACAAAGATAATATAGATGCTCATAAAAAAGTTGAGATAACAAAAAAGGAATTAGAAAAGGTAATCGAAGAAGGAAAAAAATTAGAAGATGTAAAGCAAGATGTTGAGTTGTTGGAAAAGCAAGAGCAGAAGTTGAATGAAAAATTGGGAGTTGTAAAAAAGATTATCAAAATAAAAAAGAATCCTATGAATATGTTATTATTTGTTGCTAAAAATTTGCCCGAAGATATGTGGATAGAAAGTATTGATTTATTAAATGATCAATTAACTATTTCTGGGCAAGCAATGTCTTACAAAAGTATTGGAAAGTTTATTGAAAGTTTAAAAGATTCCATTTTCTTTGGGGCCAATAATGTAAGATTGGAGGATTCAGGAACACAGACACAAATAGATGGAGCAAGTAAAAGGTTTGAATTTTTTAAATTAAAGGCCGTCATATCGAGATATGAATAATGAAATCATTTTTGAATGTATTTATTAAAAATATTCAAATAATTATCCTGGTACAGGTTTTGTTTAAATCCTATGATATATATGTTGCTTCTCAAGATGAGTACAACAAAATTAACAATGAATTAAAAATGTTACAATCTAAAATAGAAGATAACAAGCGTAGAAATAAAAAAGCATTGGAATTTGAAAAAAATCTAGAAGCATCAAAAGCGAGAATTAAGGAAGTATCCGCTCAGATTGAAAGTGTACAAAAACAATTGCCTAATACCATATCAGATAGTGAGATATTAGATTTATTTTCTAAAGAAGCAAGCATGATGAATATTAAAAATATTTATCTAACTCCACTAAAAGAAGAAGAGCGAGAATTTTATTTTGCCAAACAATATGAAGTTAAAGGGGAAGGAACCTATTTGCAATTTTTGATTTTCTTTGAAAGATTATCATCAGCGGATCGCTTGCTAAATGTTACTTCACTTAATTTGGGCCAATCAACTGGTAAAAATAAAGGAAAATATCAACAATTAAAGCTATCTAGTGTGATGGAAGCTTTTAGATATAATCCTGCCTATGGTAAAGATAAATTAGTAGGAACTGTGGAAGCAGATAAACCCAAAGAGAATGTGATTCCCAAAAAAGTAAATAAGCCAATAAGTGATTTAAAAAAGGTTATAGGGGGATCAGATGATTAAATCGTTACCATTGCTATTACTGTTATTTAATTATTTAGTAACATTATCTTTATCTACGTCTGCATTCGCACAAGAAGAAAAATCTGGAGATGTAATTAAAAAAGGTGAAGAGTTTTTTAAAAATAAAACTAAAATAAGAGATCCATTTAATTTGCGAGATCCTTTCAAAAAACCTATTTTGTCAAAGGAAGATAAAGTAGTTGAGATGCAAGAAGGAATTATAAAAGATGGAGTTTTTACAAATCTACCAACTATAGAAAATGTACAATTGGATAATATAAGGATTACCGGAATTTTAATGGGGAAAGAGAGAAGGGCATTAGCGACTATAAGTGGTGGAAAATCTGGAGATGATAGTTCGGTGGTGATCTTAAAAGAGGGGATGACTTTAGGAGAGGATAAGGCGGAGATAAAAGCGATCCTTCCTGGAGGAGTAGTGTTGGTAGAAAAAATAACAAACGTTTATGGACAAGAGGAATATTTAGAGACAATTCTTCCTATAATAGAAGGTAAACTGGAAATTAATAAGAGTGTAAATAATTTAAAATAATAGACATACATGGACTGTATGTTTTAATTTTCATGGACGAAAATTATGTGTTTAAAAAAAATTTTTTTCAACAGACGTTGGTATTTTGTCACTATTTTTTTTCTTGGCGTGGGATACATTAGCAATGTGTTTGCGGCAGAACTATTATCAATTGATTTTTTTCAGGAAGGAGAAGCGGCCAAAGTGGAGTTCTCTTTTGATGAAAAAAATGTCAAATGTAATAAATTTCACTTAGCAGAAGACAAGCAAATTATTTTAGACTTTACAAATGTTAATGCTAAAAAAAGAGTGTTACGTAGTTTTGATACATCAGAATTTTCTGGAAGTGTTGTGATGGTATCTCCTTACAAACGCCCGGAATCAGAGGATGATTTAAGAGTTGCCGTTCAACTTAGAGATAACGTGCGAGCTACTTTAGAACGAAAAGATAATAAGGTGATATTAAATATTGAAAATCGATTTGGTGCCTTCAATAAACCAACTATCGAAGCTGCCAAAAGAGAAGAACCAAAAATTGTTAAAGGTGAGGGAGATAAATCAAAATTAAATATTCCCAAGAGTGATTCAGTAGCTGATATATTGGATAACTTAACACTTTCTGGTCCTAAAAAATATGTTGGAAAAAAAATTTCAATAAATGTTAAAAATATGAGTGTGGTTGCATTGTTAAATATGATTGCAAATTCATCTGGTTTTAATATGATTTTAGATGAGGATGTGGCAAAGGCACCATCATATACATTAGCATTAACCAATATACCTTGGGATCAAGCTTTAGATATTGTTTTAAGTCTAGGAAAACTTGTGGCCCAAAAGACAGGAAATATATTAACGATTACTACTTTGGCCAAAGCAACTGAGGAGAAGAAGCAGGAAGTGGCGACAAAAGAACTTTATGCCAAACAAGAGCCATTAGTTACTAGAATTTTTCCTATCAGTTTTGCAGACATTAAGGAATTAAGTGAACTTTTAAAACAATATCTAACAAAAGAGAGAGGAGCGATTTCTCAAGAAACAAGAACTAATTCTATCATTGTTAAAGATACGATGGAAGTTATAGATCGAATGAAAAAAATTATTGAGACTTTAGACACGCAAACGCCTCAAATATTAATTGAAGCAAAGATAGTGGAGGCAACGGAATCATTTGCCATGAATCTGGGTTTAAAAAGTGGGGGTCTAAGATTTGGGTATGATCCGATTTCTAGAGGAGATAGGTTAGGACGAGGTACTGATGGATTGACTGGAAATTTAGCAAATCAACCTAATGCTGATCTAATGCCACAACTTGGCCCTGGTTTCATGTTTAGTACAGTTCCATCCGAGGGAGATGGAGGAACTGATTTTATGAGTTTTGGTATAAGGGCCTTAGGAAGAATGTCTTTGAATTTTTCTTTGCAGTTGATGGAGAGTGAATCCAAGGGAAAAATTATATCTAGTCCAAAGGTAATCACTCAAAATAAAAAATTAGCTGAGATAACAAGTACGGAACAAACTAGTTATACGGTTACAACAGGGGTGGGTGATACCGCTCAAAGATCTTTTCAAACAATTAGTACGAATTTAAAATTATCAGTAACTCCACATGTGACCAATGATGGATCAATTGCTATGGATATTGCTTTAGATAAAGGCAGCTTTAGTAAGGGACCAAACGAGGGGGGGCCTCCAGATATTACTACTAGAAATGTGAAAACAAATGTCTTAGTTGATAATGGATCGACTATAGTCATTGGAGGTATATATACATTTACAAAAAACGAGAATTCACAAGGGATACCTTTTTTAAAAGATATACCAATTTTAGGATGGTTGTTTAAAAGTCAATATAATCCTTCAAAGAGTAAAAATGAATTAATTATTTTCCTAACTCCAAGAGTGATAAATCAAGAGGAGGCAGGACTTACTGAGAAGGATGATTCCCTTGGATAAGATGAGTAGAAAGAGGAGTAAAAATCAAAATGCATGAAAGTAGAAAAAGAACAACACCGCTACTTTTGAAATATTTGAAGGTATTTGAAAAAAATCCTAAATCTTTGGTGTTTGCACCTTTGGCAGAGATTTATAGAAAATTAGGAATGATTTCAGAAGCATTGAAAGTATTAAAGCAAGGGATTAAATATAATCCTGACTATATGTTAGGATATCTGTCACTTGCTGAGTGCTACTTTGATTTGGGAAAATATGAGATCTCCTATGAAACCATATCACCATTTGCTCAAAATAATCTTGATAATATAACTCTACAAAGATTATTGGCCAGAGTCTGTGAAAAATTGGGAAAGTCAGAGGAGTCACTGCAAGCATATAAATGTGCTCTTTTTTTAAGTCCAAGAGATAGATTTATTCAAGAAAAAGTTAAATTTTTAGAAAACCAAATTGATTCTTTGAATTCAATTAATCATCGTTCGATTAATACCGTATATGAACAAAATACTCTTCAAAATCAATATCCCGAGAGTGATCCCGATCAATGGGGTCGTGTTTTTGATCAAAAAGATATTATACCTATACCTAGCAAATTTAATAGAGACGAAAAAAAGCAGATAAATGAGATAGAGGGAATGGAGGGAGATAATGAATGGTCGAAGAGGGATTTACTTAAAGCAATAACTGTTGATGAAAATGAAAATGCTGATAAAAAGCAAAAGGTAGTAGAGCAGGAAGCGATTGTTGCACAACCTACGATAACCCATACTCTAGTGGATTTATATGCAAATAATAAACTCTACGATAAAGCAATATGTGTACTTGAAAAATTATTAGAGTTAAATCCTAATGATAAAAATATTAGAGATAAATTAAATAATTTTAAATCATTATATAGTGAATATAGTGATCAGAAGATGACGATTGATTTAAGTATTGTTAACATAAGATATAAAGCATTCTTAGCAAAAATTAATTTAAGAAAAAAGGAACTCTATTCTTTTAACCAATATAAATAACCAATACCAATATTAATACCAATATTAATACCAACATAAATTAATGTAGCGGTAGAATAAGATGGCAGATAAGAAAAGCAAAAAAAAAATAAATTTTAATTTTTTAATAATTAATGGCCCTAATTTAAATATGCTAGGGATGAGAGAAAAGGTTTATGGTGAATATAAAATTAAAGATGTTATTAATTTTACCAATGAGAGTTTGAGACGATTAGAATTAGAATTAGAATTAGAATTAGAATTAGAATTAGAAAAAGAAAAAGAAAAAGGATTAGAAAAAGATTTAAATTGTTTGTATAAATTCAAGATTGATTGGTTTCAATCAAATAGTGAGGGGAAAATAATTGATAAACTTCATTGGGTAGCAAAGCATAAAAAGTATGGAGCATTAATTATTAATCCCGGGGCATACTCACATACAAGTGTTGCCATGCTAGATGCACTATCTATTCTACAAATTCCAATTGTTGAGGTACATATTACTAATGTTTTTAAAAGAGAGAGTTTTAGAAGGAGATTATTGACTGCCAGGGCCGCAAGTATGGTGATGTGTGGTTTTGGATTTGAGGTCTATTATTTAGCAATATACTCGTGTATAAGAAAATATTTACTTTATAAAAATATAGGTAAGAACTTAAAAGGATCATTGAAATGTATCAAACAACAGATTTTAGAAAGGGATTAAAGATTGAGCTCGAAGGAAAACCTTATATTATTGTGGATTTTCAACATGTAAATCCAGGTAAGGGATCAGCATTTGTAAGAACAAAGATGAAAAATTTAGAGACTGGTCAGGTTATTGAGAAAACTTTTAAGGCGGGAATAGACACCGCCAAGAGACCGGATATGGAAGAGAGACAAATGGAATATATGTATTCAGATCAAGATGGATATCATTTTCTTGATCAGGGAAACTATGAATCCATTCATTTGACCAAAGATCAAGCGGGAGATGCTGCAGATTATTTTAAAGAAGGAATTAAATTACATATCTTATTTTTCAATGGAAGGCCGATTTCAGTTGAGTTGCCAAACTTCGTAAATTTGAGAGTGAAACAAACCGATCCTGGACTAAAAGGGGATACAGCTTCAGGTGGTATGAAAAAGGCGATGATGGAAACAGGATTACAAGTGAATGTTCCACTATTTATTAAAGAGGGAGAGCTTCTAAAAATTGACACTAGAACTGGAGAATATGTGGAGCGAGTGAAGGAGTAAGCTTAAAGATAGGGGGTAATGAATAATAAATATAATGAAAGGACAGTACTATAGTAATCTTCTACTTTGTCTTCAAAAAGATGGAAAAGTTGAGGAATACTATATCATTATTTTCAAATATCTAGAGTATCTGTGGCAGAAAAAAAAAATTACTGCTGCTTTGAATTTATTAGATAAACATCAAAAAGAATCAAAAAAACGACCAAAACTATTTCTCTATAGATTAAAATTTGCCATTTTACAAAATGATTGTGCAAAGGTTGACGAACTATTACTCAATTTAATGATAGCAGAGAGAAAGATAAACAAATGGTTACAAATGGATGACCTTAATAAAGATACTATCTTTCAAGATATTTTGTTGCTGTTATCAGCGGAGTATTCAGATAATATCAATTCAGTGATCGTACGAGAGTTCTGTATAAGATGTTATTTGCTTAATATTAAAAAAATATATTCACCATTTTCTGAGAAATCATTAAAGAATCAATTAGAAATCATCACCCTTATTGAAAAATCACTAATATTTATAACTGAAAATATATTACTTAATCCAAAATATCTTCCAACCTATTTTCTTGCTGCTTACTTATACTACACTTTTAATCAATTAAATAAGGCCCGGACTAATATAAGTTTTATAACTGAGAAAAAAAAATTAAAGGAGTATCAGGAATTCAAAAGAATTGAAGAGGATTATGTTGTGTTAACTGATCTTTTAGATAGGTTAGATAGTGATGTAGGTAGTGACGAGAATTTTGTTTCCAATTTCAATATAGATGAGTTGAAGATATTTAAGAAAGAGCTAGATACCAGCTTCAAGAGACGCCAGCAACAGAAGTTAAAATCTAAAAAAGTGAGTTTGATGGATGATTCTATTTTCCCATCTTCTTTGAGTGAAGAAGCTTGGGCCAAAGGGCAGAGATCGCTTTATATAAAGGAACAGAGATCGCAGGAGATAGTAAAAAGATCAGAAAGTAATTTTTGTAAGTATTTTTCCTTGATTGAAAAGGATGAGTATTTTGAGATATACAAAGACTTAGTAGTAGCATTTAATACTTTGTCTATGGCCAATGTTTCAGAGATAATATTAAATAAAATAGAAGAAGATATCGGTATTTGTGTTGATGTTGATGGTGATGTTGAAAATAGGGAGGATAAAACTAATTTAGTAGAGATTTTGAATTTTTATTATTTAAGAATTCATACCATGATAGAACAAAAAAACTATCATGAAGCATCAGCTCTAGCAGAATATATAATTAAAAAGCATCCATTGAAGGAACATGAGTTTTTGTGCTTTAATTATTTACATGCAGAATTACTTGCTAAAATTGGAAAAAAGAAATTGGCAAAAGATATTTATTTAAAAATCTTCAACATTAATCCGACTTATAGATTGGTAAAGGAGAGAATAAAAGAATTTGTGGAAAATAAATAGGATATTACTCCTATTCATTTTATTGATGAGTATTTTTATAATCTCATTTTGGCAATTATTGCAATCAAAATGGGCCGGGGATTTTTTTTCCAAAAAAATTAGTGCTACTACTAAAATCAGATATAAAACAGAAGTTTCATTTGAAAGAATGAAATTTGATCTTTACCCACCAGGGATTCATTTTTCTAATGTTAAAGTTGATCGATATGATAAAGAAAAGAACTCTACATCTAAGTTAGATGTACGGGAGATAGAAATTATCATAGATATTATGGATTTGTTTTTAAATAGAGTAACGATTAAAGATCTTAATGTATTAGATGGAAAAATAGTTATTCAAGATGCCCGAATGGATCTTGGGTCGATAAAGGCACTTAATAAAGAAATTGAAGGTGAAGATGGTAAAGATGTTAAAAGTAATAATGACCAAAATATTAAATTAGAAATAATTAAAATTTTGAATCAATTAAAAGGAGGAGCAGGATCAACTGGATTAGCAGAATCAATGGGATCAATAAATGTGAATGTGAATGGCAGTGAGAATATAATTTTAAAATATTTAAAGCAATCCTCAAATATAAAAATACCATTTGGAATTAAGAACATTTTATTAAGTAAATTGTTGTTTAAAATCAATGAAGTCGAAATTGATTTAAATCAAATAAATTTAAATTTATGGCAGCGAAAACTTCAAACGTTTTTAGAGATCAAAAATTTTAATTTGGCGAGATTATTGCCGATAGCGGAAACAAAGATTGATAGTTTAGCATTTTTTTTACAAATAGATAAGGATATTGAAATTAAAGGATTGACCGCTAAGATTGGTGATAATTTTATAAACTTTCAAGGTGGAGTGCAATTTGATGAGAATGCGAAGTACGGTCTGGATATAAATGGAGATTTTGATTTGCTGGTTGATATAATGGCGATCAAAAAAGTGTTTAATATCAATAAGTATATAAGATTTGATCAGGGTAAATTAAGTGCAAAGGGTAAGATTAGTAGATCGTTATTTAATCCTGATGTTGTTATAGAAGCAAAATTTAAAAATGTAGTAAGCGAGTATTTTAAAACAAATTTGCTTGAATTTACTTTGGAAAAGAATAGGCAAAACATTTGGCTTACGAAATTGCATGTAACAGATGACCAACAAAAAGTGCAACTCGTAGAAAAAGAATTGGCATATGATGTTGTAAAGAAAAGATTTTTTCCTAATAAGTTTATCTTTGAAGTTTTAAATGTTGATACTAAAAATATCTTCCACTTTTTGGAAGGGAAATTGGATCCTTTGAAGGGTGAAGTAAGCGGGAAGGTGGAAATATTAATAGATGTTCTTAATAATAAATTGACAATAACTTCTTTGCCGGATCTTTTATTTAAAAAATTTCGCCTGATTACTGGTAAAAAGCAAAAAGAGATTTTAAGAAATGAGGATATTATACTTCATAGTAGTAACTTCGATATTGATTTGAAGAGTGGATATTTAAAATTTGCGGCCGATTTATCCTTTAGAAAATCTAATATTAAGGCAGAAGGGGAAATTACCAAGGAAGGGTTGGATATATATACTAAAGATGCAAGAATCAACTTTAGTGAGTTGGGTCCCATTGCAGGTCAAGTAATTACAGGAGTGGGAAAAGTTTCACTTAATGTTGAAGGACCCTTTGAAGATGTTCAATTAGATTTTGATATAGATGTGGATGGGGCAAAAGTTTTGGGGTTTAATTTAGGACGATTAAAATCAAAGCTGAATCTTTCAATAGATAAGGTTCTATTAAGTATAGAAAATGGTAGTGGATTACATGGACTGAGTAGTTACTTTGTAGATGGCAATATTGATTTTGAAAACTCAAAAATTAATTTAATGGTAAATATTGCCAATGCCAATTATAGTGATTCTCTTATTATCTTTGAACCACTCATTAAATCACTTCAAAAGTGGTTACCACAAAATAATAATGATATCAAAGGAAGCTACAGTGCAAATGTAAATATTGGAGGGGGATTTTCAGTTGAACTCTTGGATGTTTGGGGTGATATTAGCGCGGAAAAATTATTACTCTTTGGAGATGAAGTAGAAAATTTTGGCTCTAAATTTTCTTTTGCCAACAATAAATTAGAAATTAATGAAATTAATTTTGCCAAAGGAGATGCTACCCTCACTGGAGAATATAGCAGGGATTTTAATAACAGCTATAATAAATTTGAATTTATATTATCAGGATTAGAGATATGGAAAACAAAATATTATGAGCGGTTAAATATTGGTCTAAAAGGAATTTTGTCTGGTGAATGGGAAGGTGAAGGAAAAAGCGACGAATTAGAGAGCGAACTTAATTTATCTTTAAACAATTCAGATATTGGAGGGAAGGATGTTCCAGATTCTGAACTGAAGATTAAATTTAAAAATGATAGTATGTTTGTTAAAGTTAAAGCGCTCGATATCTTAGAGGCAAAATCCTTCATGGATAAGAGTGCTAAAATGGAAGAAAATAAAGGACAAAAGACTTCATATCTAAAAGCAAAATTGTATTCTGAAAATATGCCGCTTATATTGTCGTTTATTTCTCCATCCTTAATTAAGGATGCAACCACCAGAGGTGGAATTTTTGCCACCTTGGACTCCTCTTTTAATTATTTCAAAATGAGTGATCTGGATTTAGAGATTTCATTGGATGAATTTTATTTCTTGAGAGATAAAATTACCTTAAGTGCTTTTAAATCAAAAAATATTGTGAGTATTAAAAATGGAGAAATTAAAAATTTTGATATTGCCATCAAAGGTGATGGTGGAATAATAAAAGCGGAAGGAGAGGGTAATTTAAATAGTAATTTTGTTATAAGAAGTTTATTAAATGTGGATTCATCCATCTTAGAGTTGGCCATTGATAAAATTGCTAATACCAATGGGATTTTAGAAAATAACTTGGTGATTACAGGAGGAAAAGATGGTGTGAATTATAGAATGTTTGCTGTTGCCAATGATCTAGTAATTAATTTCAATGATCTTCCTGGTAATATTGAGAGTTTAAATTATAAATTATCTTATGATAAGAAAAAATTAGTCTTTGAAAAATTTGATGGTAAATTTGCGAATGGAGAGATGAAAGTTGATGGTGAAATTCGTTTTGAGGGTGAAAAACCTGAAATGAACTTGAACGTCAATTTAAAAAATTCAAACCTAACTTTTTTTGAACGAACTAATTTTCTGGTCTCGGCCAATGGATTGTTATTAGGGAAGGCTCCTCCCTATTTACTTAGTGGGAATGTTTCGGTGTTAAAAGGAAATATGAATGATGAGTTTGATAATTTTTCCAAGAAAAAGAAATCAGTTAATACGGACAATCGGTTTATTCCTCAATTAAATTATGATGTAAAGAAAAGATTAATAGCGCTTGATTGTAATCTCAATCTAGCAGAGGGAATTTCTTTGAAAAATTCCATGGCCAGCATGATTTTTACAGGTAAGGGTTCATTGAAAGGATTTATAAATTCACCTAAAGTGATAGGACAATTTGTAGTAAGTCCAGGAAGTGGAAAGTTTTTCTTTAAGAGCAATGACTTTAATATCACCAAAGGATCGATTCGTTTTTTAGAAGAAGAAGAGGAAACAATTCCAGAATTAAATTTTGAAAGTGTGGCCAAGATAGTTGATTACGATGTGATAATGAGTATCTATGGACGAGCAACCGATTTTGCTGTAAATTTAACTTCCACTCCACCTCTTCCTAAGCAAGAGATAATGTCGCTGATGATGTTGGGTTTTACAGGTGATGTTTCTAAAAAATTAAGTGATGAAGAGAGGCAGGCAGTGGCCTCTGTGGGAATAGGAGGCATACTCTTTGAAAAATTTGATAAGTTTAAATTTCGAGAAGGGTTGAGTTCACTTTTAGGAGTAAAACTAAGTTTAGCTCCGGAATATTCAGAAGAGAGTGCGACGATTTCCAAAAAAAATGCAACAGCAGGTGGTAGTGGTAGCAGTGGAGGTGGTAGTACCAGTAGTTCAAGTCGATACAATCGTTATCGTGCTGCTACCAAGGTCAAAGCAGAAAAACAAATTTCTAAGAAGATGACTCTAACTGTTTCTAATACTGTTGGTAGCAGCGATGAACAAAAACAGGAGATGAATTTAAATTACGATTTAAGTGGAAGATCTTCTTTAGAAGGAGTTTATGAAGTTAAAACTGGTGGTCCATCAGTAGAATCATATAACTCCGGTGGAGCAGATATTAAATTTAAGTGGACGTTTAAGTGAGAAGTGAGTGGATAGTAAGTGAATAATTATTTCATGAAAGTGATAATTGTAAAACGTTTGATATTCATAATTGTATTGATATCGCTATCGATGTCGACATCAGCATTGGCATCGACTGATCCTGATTCTTACGTGCAAATAGATAGTGTAGAAGTAGATTGTAAGGGAGTAAAAAAGTGTGATTATTATATAGATCGATGGAAGAGTTTAGTTGGTGGATACAAGGATTTATATCAATTAAGAGAAATAATAAAGCTAACTCTTTTTCAAATAAATGTAACTCAATTCGAATATCGCTTATTTAAAGAGGAATTTGCTAAAACTATTTTGCATGTTAGTTTCTATGTACCTCCAGTGGTAAATGAAATTAAACTCCAAAGTAATATTGCTGTTGAAAGTGCTTATTTTAAGAGTATTTTAATATTAAAGGAAGGTTCGGTCTTTAGCACTGATCTCGATCTTAAAAATTGTGAGATTATAAAGAATTTCTTTAGAGAACGAGGTTATTTTAATGCAAAAGTAGTATCCAAAACTAAAACTTGGCCTGAGTTTAATAAATTGGATTTACTCTACACTGTAGATGAGGGACCTCCGATTTTAATCAAACAATTTGAGGTGCAAGTTAGTAATAAAAAAGTGAAGAAAAGGATAATATCCCAATTAAATGAGTTGAATGGTACTCCTTATGATTTATTGAAAGTTAAATTTAAAATTGATGAAATAGAAAAGATGTTAATTGAAAGTGGATATCTTTTTTCACAAATCCAAGAGTATAATTTTAATAAACAAAGTGAGAATCATGGCATTCTTAATCTTAAAATAGAATTAGGAGAGAGATATGTTTTTACATTTTTAGGAAACAGTATTTATAATGTTCAAGAATTAAGAGAGCTCGTAAGGGAACAATTAAAGAAGGGACAAAAAAGTTTTAATTCTGCTCAGATAAAGAAAACCTTAAATGATATGTATGAGGAGATTGGAATACAAAATACTGAGATAAAATTTGAATTGGTTAAGAAAAAGGATCTGCGAGATAAGGAAGACGACAGTATTATCAATAATTATATTTTCAAGATAAAAGAAGGGCAGAAGATTGTAATTGAAAAGATGGAAATAACTGGAAATAAGCAAATTGAGAGTGAAAAATTAATCAATCTCTTCACTAAAAATGCTTCGATATTAGTATCACGAAATTTTTATGATAAAAGATATATCTATGATTTTAAAGATATGTTGAGAAAGTATTATATTGAAAATGGTTTTATGTATGCAAGTGTTGATGGACCAGAGGTTAAGTTTAGTGAAGAAAAACCCACTAAAGTAAGTATCCACTATCAAGTTAAAGAAGACAATCAAACAATGATAGAAGAGATAAACGTAACAGGGATACCAGAAAATTTAATTGAGAAATCATTAGAGATAATTACAAATAAGGCGTTGACTCCTCTGAATACATCCGTAGTAGATCAAGATATAAAGAGAGTTATTGAGTTTTTACGAGAGGAAGGATACTACTACGCCAATATAAAAGAAAATGCGCCAGATAAAATAATTAAATTCTCGCTAGATCTTAAGCGAGCGAAGATCTTTTTTAATATGGACACAGGAGAAAAGATTTTTTTGTCAAAAGTTATAGTCGCAGGAAATGATAGAACCAAAGAGAAAGTTGTTAAGCGAGAGATTAATATGCGTGAAGGAGATGTGATAACTCCTACTAAATTAGAAAAAATAAAAAACGATTTGCAGGGTCTGGGTGTCTTCTCACAAATAAATGTAACTTTAGTTCCAGGAGAAGTTGAGAATAATCGTGTGAACATATTGATTAGTGTTCAAGAAAAAGAATCTGGATATATAGAGTTGGCACCTGGATATCGAACGGATTTAGGTGTGAAGTTTTCAGCTGAGGTAGGACATCGAAACGTGTCTGGATTAAATAGAACTGCAAGCTTTAAGGGACAAGTAAATCAAAGAACAGATTTTAGTGCTTTCGATGAAAAACGACAGGTGCGTGCTCAAAAGAAATTGGAATATTTGACCAGGGCCAATTATATATGGCCATACATTTTTAATTATCCTCTGACTTTTCAAATGGCGGCCATTGGTTCGAGAAAGAGATATTATTCATTCGATGCAGATGCCTTGCAAGCACAGTTTACTTTGTCAAAAATTTTTTCAGAGAAGATCTATGGTGATTTAAGCTATCAATTAGAAGATATTATTCAAAAAGATGCAAGTGATAGCAAAGACAATAAACATTTAAGAATTGGCGGAATAACTCCTTCGATAACATTAGATCTTAGAGACAATCACATCTCTCCTCAAAAGGGAGCATATTTTAATTTATCAAATGAATGGGCCAATCCAAATCTATTTTCCCAAAGGAAAAAAGATTTAGAGATTAACTACTATAAATTGGTTTTGAGAAATAAATTTTACTTTCCAGTAGTAACTGATTTTGCAGTATTAGCAATATCACTCTCAATGGGTAGACAACAAGATTTAGTTGATAAATCCAGTGCTGGTAGAAAAGGTGTTCCTGGAATAAAATTATTTCGATTGAATGGAGTTGATTTGATTAGAGGTTTTCGAGATGATGAAATAAATAGAGTTGGAATTGAAGGTCGTGATATAGATGAATATCAAGTAGGGAGAGCATATTTTTTAAGTTTTAAATTGGAACCAAGATTTGTTGTTAGTGAAAATCTTATTCTTGCAGTTTTTTATGACGCAGGAAGGGTTTATGTTGATCACATTGATCCAGATAGCATGAGAAATTCTATTGGTGTTGGTTTTAAATATCTAACTCCAATTGGGTCATTAGATTTTGATTACGGTATAAAACTTTGGAGAAAACAAATGCCAAGCGGCGCGATTGAAACACCAGGCGCATTTAATATTTCAATCGGATTTTTTTAAGAGAACATGCTTTAAGATTACTTTAAAGAAATACTCTCTTGCCTTTTGGATGATTATTTTATAAATTTTCCAGATAAAAATTTACAATGCATAGTTTTCTATACTATGTAAGATCTATGCTATGTATGTATTAAGAAAAATACTGTATAAAGAAAAGAAAAGAAAAAGAAGGGAATGCGATGTTAATTCAAAAATCCTATGTGCTTAAACCAAATGAAGCTCAAAAAAAATGGCATTTAATCAATGCAGAGAATTTAGTACTTGGTAGATTGGCAACAGAAGTTGCGAACCTATTAAGAGGTAAGAATCGTCCGACATATACAAATCATACCGATTCAGGTGATTTTGTAATCGTAACAAATTGTGAAAAGGTAAAATTAACCGGTAAAAAGATAGATAAAAAGATCTATTACTGGCATACCAACCATATTGGCGGTATTAAGGAAAGAACTGCAAAAGAGCAACTAGAGAGACATCCTGAAATGCTAGTGTATGAAGCTGTGAAAGGTATGTTACCTAAGAATACTTTAGGAAGAGAGCAGTTAAAGAAGTTGAAGATTTTTGTTGGTGAAAAACATGATCATGAAGCTCAAAAACCTGAGGTATATGAGCTTAAACAGTAGTTGCTGATTTAGAGTGATTAAGATTAAGATTAAGATTGAATATAGAATATAAAGAAAAACGTAAGAAAGGATTTATAAAATGGTAAAGTCCAGGATGTATGATGTACATGCTGTAGGCAAGAGAAAGACTTCTGTTGCCAGAGTGTATATGATTGAAGGCCAAGGAAAAATTACGGTCAATAAGCGTGAAATAGATGACTATTTTCCTAGAGAATCTTCAAAGTATATGGTTACTCAACCTCTCAATCTTTTAAATGTCATAGGTAAGTATGATGTTGTTGTTAATGTTGATGGTGGTGGACTTTCAAGTCAAGCGGGTGCAGTGAGATTAGGTGTTAGTAGAGCACTTCTTAAGCTTAACCCAGCTGTAAGAGGTGAGCTTAGAAAAGCAGGATTTCTTACTAGAGACTCTAGAGAAGTTGAACGTAAGAAATACGGTGTTAGAGGGGCCAGAAGAGCATTCCAATTCTCTAAACGTTAATCAAGCTTTTCATTTATTTTTATCTCAAAAAATATTTCACAAAATATAAAATAAAATAAAATTCCATTAAAGTTTTTTTTATAATTTTTCGATAAGTTCTGTTGTGATGAAGTCATTAATCTCAACACGATTACTTATTCAATTTGTCAAATATCTCCAATTTTTGGTCAACAGTACTGCTGTTTTTATTTTTGTTTTTGTTTTTATTTTTATAAACAACTCATCATTGCTAGCTTCTTCATTTATTCCAGTGTCATTAGAAGATCAAATTGTAGACGCGACGGCAGTAATTCATGGATTGTATCTAGGAAAAGATTATAAAGTTTTAAGAGATAATGATGTGGTTACCGAAGCATCATTTAAAGTTATAAGAAGTGCGGGGCCAGTTAATGAATTGAATAACCTAAATGAAATGAAGGTATTTTATTTGGGTGGAGAGTGGCAGGGAATAACCTATAAAGTTCAGGGTATGCCAACATTCAAAGATAATGAGGAGGTGTTTCTACTTTTAGAAAAGACTTCCGATGGATATTTTCTTAAAGGATTGTCTGCTGGAAAATATGCAGTGGAGTATGATTCTAAGGGTGAAATGGTATTAGTCTCATCACTTTTTCCAAAACATCCACAAGTAGGCAGAGTTACCTCGGAAAAATTAGAAAAAATTATAAAGAGTAAGTTTAATTCTACTTTAATTGAAAATAAGTTGTTGGGACTTAATTTGAATAATTCAAATTCAAATTCAAATTCAAATTCAAACTCAGACTCGAACTCAAATTCAAATTTAGATCCAGATTCGAATTTAAATGATGAAGAAATAGATAATGATGTAAAGAAAAATAAAGGAATGAGAGAGAAGATTAAAAGAGAAATTGCTGCAATCAATGAAAAGAAAACACTCAATTCTGAAAGTAATAACAAACATGATAATTTATCTAATTTATTAGGAGATGAGGAGACTAGCTTTTATTGGGCCATTTTATTCTTTTCTTTTTTAGGAATAGTTTTCGTTTTTATGGCCATGAATGCTAGAAAAAATGCTAGAAAAAATGCTAGAAAAAAATAGAGGATCTAATAGTGATTATTTTACTTGTAGCAGTCATTTCTTATTTTTTTGAAATCTTTTGTTTTAATTGTTCAGATGTATATGGTTTTGTTCGCACAAGAAATTTAAGTGGAACACCTATTTATTGGAGAAACAAAAGTATTAATCTTTATGTGGATAGCACCAATTCGTATAATATTAGCAGCGATGCAATTATGGGCATTGTTGAGAGGGCCGCACGAGAGTGGAGTGGAAAATCAGAGATAAATATAAATGTTTATAAAAATACCGCAGTTAATAGTAGCGGTAGTTATGGAAATAATAAACGTAGTGATATCTATTTTGGAAAGTCGGCAACATTTTCTAGAGGTGTTTTGGGAGTAACCTCTGTTAGTTACATTGAAAATTCTGGTGAAATTTCAGAGGCGGATATATCTCTTAATCAAGCACTACTCTTTGGTAGGATTAATGTTAACTCACTTTATCCTCCAACCTTGGCAGATGTTGTAACTCATGAGATGGGACATGTGGTGGGACTTGATCATAGTCAGATTAAAGATTCATCAATGTTGTATATGGCGTTTGTTGGACAACATACTTTAGATACCGACGATACTTTGGGCATTTTTAATGTTGCTCCCAATAGCTCTACACTTGGGATAATCAGAGGGAAAGTTGTTGGTGGTAAATCTTTAGCGGGAATATTTGCAGCACAAGTGCAAATTGTTTCGATGAAAGAGGGACGAGTTATTGCAGGAGTTTTCACAGAGGATAGTGGAAAATTTGAGATAAATGGTCTGCCTTTGGGAGATACTTATTTTATATATGTGAATCCTGTTAATGTATTTGCATCTGTACCTGATTATTATCTATCTTCAAGCAATAAATTTTGTAGTGGTAGTAGTTACCGTGGAGGTTTTTTTAGTAAATGTGATACTGATGATGAGGGATACCCTCAAGGGATTTATTTGGGAGAGGAAGAAAAGACAGTAGATGTTGGTAATGTAACCGCAAAATGTAAGATTGATTCACCAAGTGATTACTTAGATGAGAAGGATTTTGCTCTTTTTCAAAATACTAGCACTCGAGATTTTTCTTTAAATATGGTTCCTGATGGAACAAGCAATGGATATGGAACTGCGATGGTGGGCTTTTTTAGTAAGAAAGAAATTTCTTTGAATATTGAGGATGTCATCAGTATTGATATATCAAATTACTCGGTTAATTCTCAAAATGAGTACTACTTGGAATTAAGATTGGTTTCACAAAATTTTTTCTCACCACTTAGAACTATCGTGAATGTAAAAAGAAATGGTGTCTTACAAGGAACATATCCAGAATCCTCTGGAGGAATTGCATTGGATGGAGACGGAAGGCCCTATGTGAATTTAGGTAAGGATACTAGAATTAGATTAAGTAATATTTCATCAGAAAATAAATTTGAAGTAAGAATTAAACCAGTTGAGTTTACTTATAATAATTCAACTTATGTCAGTGATTCGTTTTATGGGATAAATATCTTAGATTATTTTTTTCCTGCCAATTTATCATTTGTAGAGGATGTCTCCTTTTATTTGTTAATAGCATATATAAGCAAAAAGGAATCAAGTAGCTATAGTATTGTTGATAAGAGAAATTATAAACCGTACGAGGATAATAAAACTTGTCCTGATGCTCTTGGTGCTTATGAAACAAAAGGTTTCACAGGTAGTTCAAGTTCTACTGTCAGTAGTATATCCTCTTCCTCAGGTACATCCAAAGCTTCATCAAGTGGTTTAGGAATATTTGGTTGTGGAATGATTAACTTTATAGATGGAGATAGAGGAGGAGGTAGTAGTAGTAGTGATAGTGGAAGTGTTTTCTATAATATTCTTAGTATGCTTATTGGTGCAATTGTTGGTGTTGCTATCGGAAGAGGAGTGTATTCAAGGAAATTTTTTAGAGCGTTTTGATCAAATTTTTTGATAAAAATAAGATAAGCTTAATATTCCTTCTATGGCCATTGGTGTATCAGCACAAAATAATATAAAATATTATTATATATTTTATAAAGGGAGAGGAATCGATGGCAACAAAAACAAAAAAAACGGCAAGAACAACAATTATAGTGCTAATACTTAATTTGGTTATTAGTGTAACCTTCTATATCGTTGGCGTTGGGTTCGCATTTGCAAAAGAGAAAGATGCGAGAGCACAAGGTATATTTGAAGAAAAGATTAGAAAGATTTCTCCAGTAAAGAGATCGGTCTATTTAACAGAGGGAATATTTATTAAAACAATGGCATCGGCCGGCAGTGCGAAAGATGCTACAAGCGAATCCTCTGCTTCGAACGTCTCAATGAATTCTATTCGTCACCTATATAAAGCAAAAGAGGGATTTGAGAGAATAGTTTTTGATTTTAATGGTCGTGCTGTTCCTAAAATGTATGCATATGTTTCGAATGAAGATAAAAAATTATACTTAGATTTTTTTAATACAAGCGTTAACTCTAATATTGCATCATTGGGAAAAGGACATTTTGTTAAAAATTTACTTTTTTATCCTATAGAAGATGATTTATTATCCGTTGAAGTCGAATTTAAAAGGTCGTTGAATTTTGAAATTTTTTACTTGGATAACCCTGGAAGATTGGTGGTAGACGTTAAGATTTGATTTAGATAGCAGATATTAAGATAGCAGTAGAGCTCAGGAGAAATAATGTCAGACAATAATAAGAATATAGAAGATGAGATTGAAGTTCAAATTGAGTCCGGAACAAATACTATAGTTGGACCAAATTTAACTTCAACGGTAGTGATTCCAATTATGAATAGTCCTATTTTCCCAGGAATGATTGCTCCAATTGTTTTGAGTGAAGAGAGATTTCTTCCTGAGATGGAAAAGAATTTAGCACAAACAGGTTATGTAGCATTAAATCTTTTTAAAGTAAAAAATGATGAAAAGAGTGCGAATGAAAATAGTGGTAAATTCACCAGTTCGTTATTAAAGAGAGAATGGGCAGATGATGACGAAGGTGTTGATGGTGTTGATGTTATTGATAGTGCTGATATTATTGATAGTGTTGATGGAGATGATAAAGCTGATAAAGCTGATAAAGCTGATAAAAAAAGTGTAGAGGATAAAATTCTTGATGGAGAAAATAGCAGATTAAGCGATAAGAGTTCAAAGCAAAATGTGTTTTATGCAAAAGATATTTTCGAAGTGGGAGTGATATGTAAGATTGTTAAGAAATTAAAATTGCCAGATGGTTCAGTTAACTTATTAGTTCATGGATTGAAGAGATATCGAGCAAAGAAATTTTTAAGGGAGGGAGAATTATTAATTGTTGAACCAGAGATCTTTGAAGATGTCTTGGAGACCGATGCGGAGTTGGATGCTTATACCAGGTCAGTTATTAATCAGGTGAAAAAATTAAGTGAATTAAATCCATACTTCAACGAAGAGATGAAACTGGCAATGCTCAACTCTCCTTCATCTGGAGCGCTAGCAGATTTGGTAGCATTTGCGCTCTCTCTGGATATTCCAGAGGCGCAAGATTTTCTAGAGACATTGGTGGTTAAAAAACGTTTTGCAAAGTTGTTGGTGTATTTGAAGAGAGAAAAGGATGTAGCAGAGATACAAAAGAAAATCACCGATGAAGTAAATGATAAAGTTAATAAATATCAAAAAGAGTATTTTTTAAGAGAGCAGATGAAAGTTATTCGTCATGAGTTGGGAATGGAAGAAGACGGAAAAACTCAAGACGTAAAAAAGTTGGAAGAGGATTTGAAGAAAGCACAAATGCCAAATGATGTTTTGAAAATTGCAATGGAGGAGTTAGGAAAATTGGAGAGTGTGCATGATAGTAGTCCTGAATATAATGTGATTAGAACGTATCTTAGTTGGTTATCACAGCTGCCTTGGAATAAATCTACTGCCGATACTATTGATATTAAAAAATCAGAGGCGATTTTAGAGCGAGATCATTACGGATTAGAAAAACCGAAAGAAAGGATATTAGAATTTTTAGCAGTTAGAAAATTAAGACCACAATATGATGGAACAATTTTATGTTTTACGGGCCCTCCAGGAGTTGGAAAAACTTCTCTTGGAAAAAGTATTGCTTCTTCGCTAGGGCGAGAGTTCTATCGTTTTAGTTTAGGTGGTATGAGAGATGAGGCAGAGATAAAGGGACATCGTCGTACATATGTTGGGGCCATGCCAGGCAAGTTGATCCAGGCGTTGAAGAGAGTGGAAGTAAATAATCCAGTGATTATGTTAGATGAGATTGATAAGATGGGGCAATCTTTTCAAGGTGATCCTGCTTCAGCATTGTTGGAAGTTTTAGATCCAGAACAAAATGTGAAATTTATAGATAGTTATTTAGATGTGCCATTTGATTTATCTAAAGTCCTTTTCATTGCCACTGCTAATTATATAGAGGAGATTCCTGGTCCATTGAGAGATAGAATGGAATTAATCGAATTAAGTGGTTATTCGCTAGAGGAGAAACTTTCTATTGCTAAGAGATGGATCATTCCAAAAGAATTAAAGAAGCATGGATTGACTAATAAGGATTTTGTTCTCTCCTCTGCTGTGATGAAAAAGTTGATTGCTGATTATGCTAGAGAGCCGGGTGTACGTACGATGGAACAATTTGTAGCAAAGCTGTGTAGAAAAGCGGCTTTTGTTAAAGTTAGAGGCAAAGGGAGAGATAAAAATAAATTTAATCCAACAGTGACAGATTTGGAAAAGCATCTAGGCGTTGCTCGTTTTCAACTTGATAAGGCAGAAAAAATGTTGATGCCAGGAGTGGTTATTGGATTGGCCTGGACTCCATATGGAGGAGATATCTTGAGAATAGAATCTATTCCACTAGTAGGAAAGGGTTTTAAAATTACAGGTCAGCTTGGAGATGTAATGAATGAATCGGCAACTCTAGCATATAGTTATGTAAGAAAACTATTACAAGATGAGATCAAGATAAAAGATAAGAATGAGAAGAATGGTGAGAAAAATAAGAAAGATAAGAATAAGAAAGATAAAAAAGATACGATTGAAAATAATAATAAGATGATCACAGATGCCAATGCCAATTCAAAAGCACAAGATTCATTAGCAACAAATCCAAGAGATTTTCTTGCTAATCATGAGATCCATCTTCATCTTCCAGCGGGAGCAATTCCTAAAGATGGACCAAGTGCTGGTATATCGATGGCTTTAGCGCTTTATAGTTTATCCCATAATAAGAAAGTTAAATCTAGTGTAGCGATGACAGGAGAATTAAGTTTAATTGGTAAAGTATTACCTATTGGTGGATTGAAAGAAAAAGTTTTGGCCGCTAAACGAGCAGGAATGGAACATATTATTTTTCCACATCAAAATGTTAAGGACTTAAAGGAAGTTCCCGAGAGACATCGTAGAGGATTAAAATTTTATCCAGTCAAACATTTTAAGGATGTATTAAAAATTGCTCTTGGAGATAAGTTTGGTGATGAAATAAAAGAGAAGAGTGCATACGGAAAGTAAGATTAACTAATATACTCTCTTTGGATAGAAACGTATTGGCTGATGAGTCTCTACTTGGCCGCCACCTTTGGGCGCTGGAAATTGAATCGATTTTAAAACATCAATAACACATTCATGGACATTAAGAGGAAGCGAAGTATCTCCTTCAATTCCTGCTTTCACTACTCGTCCGGAGGCACCGATCACAAAAGTAATGGGGATTACTCCCTCAAATTCTTTTGGACTACGATCTAATTGTTTTTGATAGCAGTATCTAAATTCTGGTAGATGATCGATTAAGATTTTTCTAATTATCGCTGGATCAATGGAACCCATGATTACTGTATTAGCAGAGGTACCAGCAGTATAAATTCCTTTCTTCTCACCTACGCCATCTAATTTCCCTTGGCCTTGATCTAATACAGTTGTATTAACACCTTTGATACCATCTTTGCTTCCTGCTTCGATCACTGCATGTTTAAGTGATGTTCCATCTGGTGATCCAATAGTTTGAGATTTAATAAAGCCACTACCTCCATCGGCCATAGATGCTTCTTTTACACTCTTAATGGGAGAGGATCCGCGTGCGACCATGGTGTTGATAGTACTAGAAAAATCTTCTGATTTATAAGCATCAACGTGACCAGGTGATTTGAAATTAGTATTAACAGTTCTTGTGGATGGTACTCCTCCTCCTCTGACATCATTAACTTTAGGAATCTCTTTTGGTCTTGTAGGATTGGGAGTAGTTGATTGTGCTGCTTTAGGTGGTTCACCAACTTTTGGTGCAAGTTTAGGACGATTAACATCTGCTGGCCTGGCAATTCTTTTTTCCTCAACTTTAGGAACCTCTTTTTTAGGAATCATCTTGGGAACTTCCTTCGGAGGTACGGGTGCAACTTTTTTTTCGATTACAGGAGCTGGTTTTTCTTTTTTTTGTATAACAATCTTTTTTTCATCCATTTTATAGAGAACAGTTGCTAGTCTCTCTGGTGCTTTTTCTTCAAATTCCTCTTTATCGATTTTAACCGTCATTACTACAATTAAGAGTGAAATTAAACTTAGGAAACTAATAAGCAAATATTTTCTTAAATCTTTATCACGTCTTAAAAATGGTGCTCGTGCCAGTTGTGGAGGAGCATTTGTTTTTCTAACAAATATTTGAGTTTCATTTAGTTTAAAACGTAATATATCATCGTTATGTAGTTTGAATTTTCCAGGGGGTCTGTTATTTTTATTTTCAGAGAGGTAGAGCAAGTCATGGCCATCAAGAGGGTTTACGTATACCTCTCGAGAATTTATCTCCAGAAAATCCATTTTTTCATTTTTCCCTAAATGTACATATTCAACACTGGATTTTTTGGATTGTTTTTGAGTGTATAGCTCACGATCGTTTTGATTTCGAACCATTCCTTCTAAATAAACAAGCTTGTTACTTCCTTCGAGTAAAAAATAGTCGACTAGATAGATTCGATCTTTAAATAAAATTATAACTTCCACTGCTTGCAAATCATTATTGTATTTGAATATAGGGTAGATAGTGTCGGTATCTTCAAAGATATATTCACTGTAGACTGCTTTTGGATCTTTGGCTAAAGGATAGGAGATTGAATACTTCTCTTTTTTTTCAGCAAGGAATCCACTAAAAACATCTTTTAATTTGTAAGTTGCTGTTGAAGAAAATTTTGAAGGTGCATCGGGAAGTGTTTTCGGTTGTGCGGACGGTGTTTTTGTCGTTGTTGTTGTTGCTGTCGTTGCTTTGGTTGTTGCTTGTTCTGATAGTGGTGGTATTACTGGTATTTGCATTTGTTGAATGCTTGACGATGTTGCTTCTGTCTCATCTAAAACATCGAGAAGGGGAGGTAGAATATCTTCTTTGATAAAGTTTTGAAAAATAAATTCTATACCACCAAAAGAGATTGTGTCTCCAATCTTAAAATTAGCGCTGATGATTTTTTCGCCATTTATGTATGTGCCATCAATGCTGTTCATATCATATAAAATTCCACGATTTTTATCAGATCCCAATTCTATGACTGCGTGGATGGCCGCAATTTTAGAGTGACGAATTATTAAATCGCAATGTTCAGAGCTACCGACGATAATTCTTTTTTTCTTTAAGAGTAAAGCATTTTTTTTGTTTTTGATTTTGGCGGAAACGGGAATTAACTCATAAAATTGTTCCAGAGTATTTCCAGTATTTCCAGTATTTCCAGTATTTCCAGTATTCACTTTTTTAAATGCTCCTTGATCAATTTAATCAATTGATACTGTCTATAGTTTTTTTAAATTCATTATTAAAGTTGTTTTTTTCTGGGAGTTTGTTTTGATACTTGCGTTCCTCCCTTGGAGCTATTGAAATTCCTCCTTCGCTGGCACCATCACCAGAGACATCCAATTCATCAAAATTAAATTTTTCAAAATTTTTATATTTAATAACATTTTTATCTTTAGTTGCAGCTTTTTCGCCATTGTTATTGTTGTTGTTGTTACTTTTTTTTACTACTGCTACATCATCATCTGAAATTATTTGTTCGATTTCATTATTTTCAGAGGAAGCTAGGGATCTATCATTTTTGATATTATTTTTTTTTGTGTTGTTTTTTTTATTATAACTGTTTTCGCTAACAAGTGTACCTATGATATGAGAGTTGTTAGGTTTAATAACTTCTCTTCTTATTTCATTAGCATCAGCATCGAAATCATCATATGCGAGGGAGATATTAGCGATACTAGTAGAAATTCCAGTTAAAGTTAAAAGAATACAAAATCTCAAAAACAATAATCTTGATCTTGATGTGTTTATATCTTTTTTTAATGATATTTTCATATGTTCTCACCTTTAATTGCTAATAAAATTTCTAATCTCATAATATTTTTTTTCCAATTTTGGATTTTCTTTTACTCTACTAAAATCAATGCTATTAAATACATCCTTTGAGCGTATTTCTTGTCCACTAAGTATAAGCGCATAGGAGTAATTTAATGCTAATTCAGGAAAAATTTTGTCATTAGAATTTTCGTCACTGTTGTTGCTGTTGGTATTATTAGAAGAAGTGTAGTTTGAATAAAGGGTTTGATATAGAGGAAGTGCTTTTTCTACTAGGCCATATTTTAAATATAAATTTGCCAAATTATAAATTGGAGTAATGGCAAAAGAGCTGCTCTTGCTGGCCTTAAGAAAAGCGGCCAATGCTTTTTGTTCACGTTTTTCTTTTAAATATAAAACGCCTAGATTATTTAATACAGGAGTATAGTTTTGATCGATTTCGAGTGCTTTATTGTAGTAGAGACGTGCTTTAGGAATATTACCCTCTAAAAGATAACAACTACCAACTAAATTCCAATAGGTGGGAAAATTCTTATATTCCCAATACAGTTTTTTAATCTCATCTTTTGATTCGTTGAATTTTTTTAGATAACAAAAAGAAAATGCTTTTATAAAAGGATCATTTGCAGAATTGTTTTTGCTAGTAGTACCGTTATCGTTTATTAAATCTTCTAAAACATTTGCTGAATGCTTATTTAGAGTTTCACGATCTAAAATAGTTGTAGTTGCTCCTTTATTATTGTTATTTGTGAACTCATAATTATCTTTTAAATAATCATATTCAACTGCATTTGGGATAATTACTTTTTTGGGAATGGATTTAAATTCTGCGCCTGCGCCTGCGGTTTCTGTATCTCCTTCGTCTGTGTTGCTATCACCATAGTATTTTTTTGATTTACCATCGTTTATAGTTGATCCACTGGAACAAGAATACATTATAAAAATTAAAATTATTACAGATAATAACCACGAAATTACTCTCATTATTTACTTCCTCTTCTATCCATTAAAATTCCTGCTTCGTAATAGCTTCCAGGTACATCATGATTTTGATCACGATTTTTTTGGGTAAATTGAAAAAACAT
The DNA here is from genome assembly GCA_015232355.1 of Oligoflexia bacterium. Lineage (GTDB taxonomy): Bacteria > Bdellovibrionota > Bacteriovoracia > Bacteriovoracales > Bacteriovoracaceae > JADFZW01. The sequence continues at coordinate 43,467 of JADFZW010000012.1, read as the reverse complement.
GTTGTTATCCGATAAAATATTATTATCCATTATCAATTTACGACCATCGCGTGAAAAATCGTTGGCCCTATTTTTAAGTGGAATTGAAACTTTAGTCATCGTATTTTTAAAACTTTCGATATATTCAGGTGATTTTCCAGGAGGAATAAAAGTTTCAATTTCATTTGCAAGTCTAGCGTAGCACTCACTAAGTATTTTATAACTGTGAAGAATACCAGTTCCAGATCCAGTTTCTAAAATTGCATTTCCTTCTTTAGTTAATTCATCTAATTTTGCTAGTTTAAGTTTCAATGTTTTATTGTATTGTTCCTCTGGATAACTTAAAGCTATTTTTTTGAATTCCTCTGCCTTTTCATTTAATCTTGCAATAAAAATTTTAGCGATCTCATCCAAATCTTCTAATTCAATATTTTCTGAACGTTTTTTACTATCGAAATAGTATTTTAACATTTTTGTTTCAGCATTTTTGGCCTCATCAAAACGTGCAGATTTCAAATAAGCATCTCTTAAATCGGCATAAGCTTTAATTAAGTAAGGAATGTAGGATCCATTATCAAGATATTTTATTAATCCTTCGAAGGTGTCATAGCGTTTTAACCTAGTTAATGATTTAAGTAATTCCATTCCAGTTTCTTTAATATATCTTGGAGGTATATTACATTGATCACTCTTTTTAACTAATAAAAGTGCTTCATCGATTCGATTATCTGCTAAGTAAACCAAGATGGCATTTTTATAAAAGACATTTATCTTTTGAGAGTTTACACCTTTAAAGCATAATTTATGAAAAATATGTTCAGATAATTTGGCCGCTTCACTTAAATATAGGCGATTAAATAACTCCGCTACGATTACTGTAAAACTAGTTTCAAATTTTTTAATCTCATCAGAATTCATCATTTTTGAAGAGGTAATGGCCCACTTATAACTTTCTAAAACATTGGTCTTCTCATGTTGTAAAATTGCCAAGTTGTAAGCGGCATTTTTTCTAGCAGTTTCAGTATTATTTTTATCATTATAGATCTTTAAATATCCAACTAATGCCTGATCTTTTTCTCCCTTTTGATGGTGTGTTTCTACTTCCTTAAATTTTAAAGTTAATAGATATTGTTCTACCTCTTTTTTATAACCTTCACTGACGTTTCCAAATTCTCCATTTTGAATTAAGAGTGCCATTCGCATAAAATCGCTATTCATCTTTTCCTTATCATATTTTTCCATCAACATTCCCAGCATAGTCTCTTGCACTTTTCCCTCTTGGGGAAACTCTTTTTTATATTTGAGTAGTAGCGCTTCAGCATCTTTTAGTTTCTTTTCTTTAAAGTAGAGATTGTATAAACGTTGAAAAATCTTATTTCTATTTTCTTTTGCCTTTTGGGATTTACCTTCTGTACTTAAGTATCTTTCATATGCAGCAGTTAAATATTTGTCGCGATTTTCCCCACTAAAATTTTTATTATTAATAATTGAGATTATGCCTTCGATAGAGAGATTTTTAAACTTGTCATGTTTTGCTTCGCTGGCACCATCGAAAGCTTTGATGTATTCATTTAATGCTAAATCATATTTTCCTAAAGCATAGTAAGTTTCTGCTTTAAAAAACTGATACTCATATTCTTTAGTCTTCTTAAAATATGCTAAAACAGAGAAATATTCTAAAACCATCTCGCCTCTCTGGGCGCGTCCACTTTCATCATGGGCATATGTAGGGGAGATTAATTGCTTTTGTAAAGTGGAACTCATTTTTTGAGATTGAGAGATGATAGTTTCAATAGTATCGCTATCTAATTTTACAATATTTTTTTGATCATAGTCTTTGAGTCGTTTAACAACATCTAAATGTTTTTCATAGCGTTCAAATTTATTATATAACTCTAAATAGAGAATCAATATTTTAACTCTCTCTTCATCACTCTTTACTACCTTAAAACCATTATCCAATGCCTTTTCTGCTTTAGTAGATTGACCCTTCTCCATTATATTTTTAGCAATTTTAATCAAGTATCTTGAGATATCTTGCTTTTGGGCCTCATAAAAGCTGATGGCCTCATCAATACGGTCAGCATCGCTACAAACTACCGCCAAGATATTTAAAACACTTTTACTCATGTTAATGTATGCTGAGGAAGAACTTAATTTAAAGACCTCTTTGAGAAGAGAAATAGAACGATTATAATCGCCTAATTTATAATAAGCATAGGCAAGATTGTAAGCATCTTTAGTCCACCATTTATCATTTTTATCAGTTAAGGATTTTTCATATACGTTTTTTGCTTCTCTATAATCCTCATCATTCATGAAAAGTTCTGCTAATGCCAAATTCGCTTTATTGTTTGTTTTAGTACCATCTTGAGAACTTGTTATGGCCAATTTAAAATATTTTTTTGCTTTATCATTTTCATTAAATTCTTTGGCATTAAAGGCCATTATGTAATAAACTTCACCACGTTTATCGAAGTTCTTATGTTTATGAACAATGTAAGTGGCAGTCTTTTGCGCTTTTTGAAAGAGCTCATAGGATCCTTTATAAATTTCCTTGCGATTAACTTTACTCCTACTGGCACTCTCAGATTTAAAGATAATTTCATTTTCCTTGTCTCTAGTGATTCTTGCTTTTTCTAAATAAAGTTCTGCCATTCGAAGTAAAATATTAGGATCATTATGTCCGCTATGTTTGGAGAGACGTGAAACCTCTTTCAATTCTTCATCTAAAACATTTAAGAGTTGTTCTCGATTGTTGTCAACATCAGCAGCGGTAGCGGCCGTTGTTACTAGAGTAAAATTAGTATTAAATAAAATACTAAATAAAATACTAAATAAAATATTATTTTTTTTAAACATTATTCACACTCCGAACCTAAAGCAAAAACATAATCACCCAATTCATCGGCCCAAAACTCACCATTAAAAGTCCAAAAATATTGCTTTTCATTTCGTTTTAAAAATTTAACATCTCCTCTTTCACGGGCCGTTCTCTCATCAAAAGCATAAAGTTTTTTCTTTTCATGGGCCAAAACTTCTAATTTTATGTAACTCATATCTTTAAATGCTTTATCTAATTCTTTAAGTTTCTTTTTTACTTTATCTAAAACATATTCACCCATTAATCTACGATGTTCGTTTAGTGAGAAACTTAAATATTTTCTTATATTGTTTGGATTAACTCCAGCTGCAACTTTGCTATTGTTATTGCCTACCAAGTTTTCTTCATTTTCACCCTCTTCTAGAGAGATTCTCATTTCATTAAAAGCATTCTCATGAACAATAGAATCGATAATTTTATCTAATGTTCTATTTTCTAAATATTTGCCTTGAAGTTTTTGAATAGCTAATTTATAAAAGTGTTGATGGTTTCCATCTACACTACTCATGTATTTTTTTACTTGTTCAAAACTATCTTCGAAATTACTGTAAAATTCATCAACTACTCTCTTTACATCACCCCATAAACACATTCGTAAATATGTTAGTGCTAATAAAACTTCTGCTTCTGGATAAAAAACTCCTCTTAAAAAAGGTGCGTGATAGGTAACTAACTTTCCTAATGTACGATTAAAATCTCTTAGGTAATAACTATTCCACGCTTCTTCTAATAAAATTTCTGGCCAAATGTAAGACTCTTTACTTAAATCCAAATATGCTAAGTAAGCAGAGACAAATTGTTTTTGAGAAAATAAAATTCGAGCAGCACCAACTAAACAGTAATCTTTATTTACTTCTAAAATTCTTTTCTCGCTTTTAGTTTTAGCACGAGAGAGTGATTTATTTGATTTGTTTATACAATCGGCAAATATATCGAATGCCTCTTCTGGACGATCAATAAATACCAATGCACTACCTTCGATTAAATAGCTAAGAGCACGAATGGAGCTATCTTCAGGCATAGAACGAATTATTTTAATGGCCGCCTCGTATTGTCCTTTTTTAAACAATATTTTCGCCCAAATATATTTTAGAGAGGGGAGACCATTAGTTTTAAAATTTTTATCATCAGATAAAATGCTTTCGATATGTTTGGCACCCATTTTAAAAATTACTTGTGATAAGACAAAATCAGCAGTCTCTGATCTCAAATTGTTTCGTTTCAAATCCTCACGAACAATTGGCCAACTACTAAAATACAATCCATTTTCCATTAGCTCTGAGACACCATCAATATTGGAACGGGCCCATGTTTTTGTGAAAGTAAATGCAAATATAAACATAATAATTAAGATAGCTTTATCAGATAATTTATTTTTAAAGTAAAACATTTTTCATATCCTTTTTATGACCTAAAAATTGAAAAAATTAAAACGTTACACAAAATGAGAGTGTTAAGTCATAATGACGATACCAAATTTGATCTGATTCACTGGCACTTTTTAAAGATCGTCTTGCTTGATAATTTTGAGAGAGTAAATCTATGCGAAAAGCATAGGTTTGGGTTAAATAAATTTTACTAGCGATATTCCAAAGAAAAGCAGTATGATTTTCAATAGTTTTTGAAGTTAAAGTATTACCGCTATCCAAATGATTTTTATTATTTTCTTCTGTAATTTTCGAAGCACCAAGACCAAATATTATATCGAAATAAATAATTGTATTAAAAGTATTCATTTTAGCATAGAAGGGTGACCATAATAATAAACCACCATAATAACTTTGAACATCTCTATAAAATGGAATTGCACCTGCTGATTTTACTGATTTTGCATCATTGTTTTCACTGCCAAAATTTTTACCATAGAGTAATTCAAGACCAAAATCTTCAGTGAAAAAATATCCAGCTCTCGCTTGTAAATTATATGAGGTAAGATAGGTTTCATCAGGAGAAAATCCTCCACCACCCATTATATATAATGAACTTTTTTTTCTAAATTTTCTATTTTGTAATACATAAACCTTTTTATCTTGATCAAGCCATTTAAAATTATAAAGTGAACCCTCACCGGCAGATGCTATGTTTGCCGATATTAAATCTTCAATTATGAGAGTGCTGCTAATGGTGATGATGTAAATAATAAAACAAATAATTAATTGCGATTTTAAATGCTTTGAATACATACTTTTATTCCATGTTAGATACTATAATATAAATAAAATTTATTTTCTGACCTATAATGATAAGTTTAACATGACCTACAGGTTGTGCAATAAAACTTTCCCAGATGGAAAACAGGAGAAAGACAAATATAATTGGTTATTAATATTTAGAACCAACATTAAAACAAAGAAATGAATTTCGACAACGGTGACGATCATTAGGAGATATTTTGTAAAGATGTCTGATCTTTTCAGATGAGAATTCCATCATTTTTTGCTGATCATTTCTAAATCGTGCCAGCATATTAAAGAGTGTTAAAGCGTAAAATGGTTCACTAGAATTTATAATAGACTGATAAGTTCTAGTATTGTATGCGTGATCAATTTGTTGAAGTTGGTTTAAATCACTTCTGATATTACTGTTACTGCCATCGGAACTGCTACTGCTACTGCTACTGCTACTGCTACTGCTACTGCTACTGCTACTGCTTCCGTCGTTGTATGCATTTTTTTTATCATCCAAGATAGACCAAGTTACATCAGGAAGGACAACCTTTTTTTTAAAGTATGAGTAATTTAATTGGATATAAACAGATAGTGAAATTATGAATGGTGCTACAATTAATCCCCAAAATGTTATGTATTTCCATCCAATTTTTTTTGAAGGATTATTTATTCGTAAAAAGATATCATTAAGGGCAAAGGTGATTAAGAATGCAAAGATTACTGTTAATGGTAAAATTCTACGATAACCTATTATACCTCCTGAAAATGTGTAAAATGTAATAGCAAATAAAATAGTAATTAAAATTGGTAACCATAGGTGGAATCGTTGATTTTTTATTAATATATATAATCCAAATAAAATGTAAGGGATTAAAAGTTTGTGACCTATGGCCGGAAATTTTGAAAAGAAGTAATAACTGTTGGCGTGATCAAAGAGTTCGCCAATCAATGAATAAAAATTACTCCAAATACTAGTTTGCAAATTAATAGCGAGTTCACTTCCACCCTTTAAAATTGCATAAGTATTTTCCCACCATAAAAATGGTATAGAAAATGCGATAAGTATTCCGATTACAAAGACGATAGTATAGATTAATACTTTAATAAAATTTTTGTGTTTTTTGTTAATGAAAGTCAGGTTTGTAATTATTGATAAATAAATTAATGGAATAAAATAAATTCCTCCACCGTAAGTAATAAGTGCTAAACCCACAAGAATTGCACTAATTAATGTAATTAAAAGAGAGAAATATAAATTTTTTTGATATATATCTGTGTTCACATTCAAAATGTAGAGTGCTAGCATTCCGAACAGTAATTCAAGTCCTGTTTCAATGGCCAACCAAGAGTAGGCAGCTATACCAGGAAGACATAGAAAAATAAAAGTGCCGATCAATGCGGGAACTATTTTAATGTGATAACGTTTGTATACAATTAAAAAAAATATCAAAGGCAACAAGCTCATACCAATTGCTTTCCACCATCTACCATAAAAAAAATTGTCTGCAGTAATAAATGGTATTTTACTGCCAATCCAAAAATAGACATGTCCACCAAAATTTGTACACAAATGATTGAACTGTAATCTCAATCCTAAGAATATAGGATCAAGTACAGTTACGGTCATCTCTTCTGCAGTAAAAACATTTTGAGTGTTGATAGAAGCTACTAATCCTAGATAGAATAGAAGAGAGATAATGTATATAAGTAATAGATGATAATATTTCATAAATAATAACTACAATACCGTATTATGTTTTTAGTATTATGCTTTTAGTATAGTACTAAAAGCATAATACTAAAAGTATTCACTTTATATTTATTCGCCGCAAATTCGTTGAATATTCGCCGCAAATCATATATAGTTATATAACATAGTAACCGGCCATAGAGTGTAAATAGAGGGAAAAATGATGAATACTCAAGAACGACTATCAATAATTCTTCAAAATGGCGAAGGCCAGCAAGTTGAGTTCAAAGAGATGTTATCTAATCTTGAAAGAGAGTTGGTAGCTTTTGCAAATTCTCAAGGAGGTTCTATTTTTCTTGGAATTAATGATAAAAATTTAGCTGTGGGTATTGAAATAAATAATAAACTTTTAAGTCAAATTCAAGATATTGCTCGTAACTGTGATCCTCCTGTAAATTTAAAATTTAATAAAATTCAAAATAATATTTTGGAAATTTTAGTTCCAGAAGGTAAGGATAAACCCTATAGTTGTAAAAATGGTTTTTATCTTCGAAATGGTCCCAACTCTCAAAAACTCAAACGAGATGAAGTGCTTGAACTTATTTTGAGTGAAGGAAAATTTCATTTTGACGAAAATATATGTGAAAATTTTGAATATAAAAATGATTTTGATAAAAACAAATTTAAACATTATCTACAACTTGTAGGAATTGACATTAATTTAGATTATAAAGATTTGTTAATAAACATGGATTTAGTTAAACAAGAAGGTAAAAAAATTTTGTTTAAAAACGCTACGGTTTTATTTTTTGCAAAAAGAGTAGAGCATTTTTTTCCTGAAAGCTATTTAACCTGTGTTAGATATCAACATACAGATCGTCTAACTATCATTGATAAGCAAGATATTTTTGGAGATCCAATAACATTAATAGAAGAAGGACTTAAATTTATAAAACGTAATATTTCAGTAAAATATCTTATTAATAAAAAAACTCAAAGAGAAGAATTTTATGATTACCCTATTCCGGCCTTAAGAGAAGCGCTTACCAATGCTGTTACTCATCGTGATTACTATTATGATGCCTCTCATATTTATGTACATATTTTTTCTGATCGTTTGGAAATTGAGAATCCTGGTGGTCTTTTTAAAAGTATGACTATAGAAGAATTAGGTCATCGTAGTATTCGTCGTAATCGAACAATTGCTGATCTAATGATGAGGGCCAGATATGTAGAAAGAGTAGGAAGCGGAATTGAGAGAATAAAATCATCGCTATCTAAAAATTCCAATCCTCCATTTATTGTTACCTCTACTAATTTTTTTGTTATGAGATTTTACAAAAGATTGGATATAGTAAATGAACATTTTACAAATTTAAATTTAACCTTAAGACAACAAAAATTACTACACTTATTTTCCGAAAGAAAAAAACTTACAAAACAAGATTGTAGAGAATTACTGGCCGTAGGGGAGGATACTGTTTTAAGAGAGATCAATGTGCTGTTAAAGAAAAAAATAATTACAAAGGAAGGCAAAGGGAAAAACACGTATTATATTTATTCTGTTTAGTTTATTGTAGAAGTTTTATTTTTTCGCTGAAACTCTCTAACTTTTCTAATGTGCTATTGTTTGTTTTTTTATTTTTACTGATACTAGAATTTGAGCATGCAATATCAAGTTCATCAAGATCAGGATTAGGAGATAACAATTTGTTTGAGTCATTATAAGAGTCATCAGAAGAGATATTATTGGCAATTTTATTGTCCTTCATTGCACTGATGACCATTGGTTCGAGTAAATTAATGAAAGCATCCTTTCCACTGTATTGTCCATATCTTTCTGCATGACCTAAAGCTACTACATAAGGAACAATGGACTCTTTAATACTCACACCTTTTTCTAAACGACATTCATCTATTGCAGAAAATAGTGCAAAAATCTTTACGGTGGTAGAAGAAGTACTACTCTCTTTTAAGCTTGCTAGAATTTTAGATCTAATTTTACTTGCTTTCACTGGAGTTGTTACAAGCTCACTAGAGATTAATTTAACGATTTCTTCGTCGATATATGCTCTCATGGCCCACTCTGGAATAAGACCTTTTGTAAACCCTGAAATATTTTTAAGTATGTCAGATTTTGCAAGATACTTTTTAGGATTATCTCTGGCGGTAATTAATCCCAATAATTTAAATAGAGAGTTTCGATCATGTTCAGTAATTGTAGAAAGAAGTGGATAATCGTAAACATAAATTTCAACAGGAGTCTTGCTAAAATCGGCCATAAAGTTACCCATATGACGATCTTTTTCAAAGTGAATGAGTGGTACATTTCCTCTTGCAGAGTCTATTTTTTTAGCAGGGGCCAAAAGAATTTCCATTTCCTTTTTAAATATTGAAGGAAAAATTTCTTTCTTTTGTTCTTCTGAAATTCTTGTTAGTGTTTTTCCTTTCGCCAAATCCATCATCACGTGTTCCTTAGAAAAACTTTTGTATCCTTCGCTTTTCATATCGCTCTTGTGAGAATTAACTACTAAAAATCTTACGTTGTTTACTTCGCTTTCATACATCTCTTTCATAATCTTAGTGTGATTTGATTCTTTAGTTAAATCTTCTTGATCTTTTAGACCATCATACACCTCTTGGAAAACTGGCCACAAACGATTATATTTTGGGCCACCATCTTTAACTAAATGGCGAAGTGTCTCTTCTAATTTCTCTCTTTCTAACTCTGTTCGATTGTGAAGATTTTCAAAGGTCATTTTAAGCGCCCGCTTTTCATGTGATTTAGTTTCAACTTCAACTACCATGGCCGTCGATGCTCCTCCTAAAATTCTTTGCATTCTCATTACATTATCAATATTATCATCATCACCTATAGCAGATAATTTTCGAAGTCGTGCATAGATCTCCTTTCTTGAAGGGACAGGTGAACGATCGGTCATATCTTTTAAATATGGTAAATAATCATCTGGAAGCATATTTTTTTGATAGAGTTTTTGGCCTATACTAATTCCTGTACCACCCATTGATTCTAAAACATATTTTAATTTTTCTCCTGGATGTGAGGATTTTTTAGTATTCGCTAATTGTCCTAGCAAGAAACCAAAAAATGGTCCTACTTGATGAGATGCTTTTATATTAAGTGCAGTGATAAAGGAGTTAAAGAGTAATTTAGCAACACTTCTGTTTTGATCATCAACATTTTCTAATATCATTTGTTCCAATTCTTTACGATATTTTTGATCAGGCAAGAGATTTTCCATAATAAGTGCATTTAATGTCATTGCTCGAGCAAAGGGTGGTAATTGTAAAAATTGAGAGCGTAAACGTTTTTCGCCAATTTGTTTTCGAACGCTAGTGGAAATATTTGTTGGTAAGGGTTCTCCTTTTGCAAAGAATTTAACTAAAGACATTCGATCATTGGCCGATGAATAAATATTTAATAAATTATTAATTAAATAAAGGCCTAATACTCCTTGTTCAGCATTCATTCCTCTTGTCTTTTCACTATCAATCATCTTTGTTAATTTTTCATCTGCTTTAAGGGAATTTGCTAACTCTTCTAATAGATCACTTCTCTGTAATGATTTTTCTGGAAAAAAAGCATTGATGATTGATACAACATCCGTAGCAAAGAGATAAGGAAGAAGTTGCTCCTGATTTAAATTTATTTGTGAAAGTGAGAGAAATTTTCGATACAAATCAACTCGTTTTCCTAAATCCCAAAATGCTTTTCCAGCAACTGCCTCCATAATACACTCTTTACAATTAAAATCTTTGTTCATGTAAAGATCATATAAGAGATCATCTGTAAATTCAGAAGGACCACGTTTGGCCAGTAGGAATAAAATATGATGTTGTGCCTTTAAATCCTTATCTGGCCATGCATTTGCTTTTTTCATCTTATCAACAAATAGCATTTGCATCTTTTCAGAATTCTCTAAATCATAAATTAAAATTGGATTATCTTTAATACCTTCTTTGGTTTTTAAATATTGTTCAAGTAATTTTTTATCTTCTTTTTTTTCTAGTTGTTCTTCAAAAAATGATTTTCCAATTTTTTGATCATCACTACTACTACCTAGAATAGATTTATTAAGATCTTGCTTACTCCAAACATCATCTATGGCCGCATAACTTGAAAGATTTTTGAAAGTAAAATTTTCGGGTGGCAATCTTTCAAGCATCGCTTTTTGAAGAGAGGCATCGAAAGAGAAGGAAGGATTGAATTTTTGGGCCTCTTTAATTTCTTTAGGTATAGCTTCAAAATTTAAAATCTTTCTTTTGTCACCAATTGTAAGCATCAACTCATTATATTTTTTATCTGAATATTTTGCATATTCCTTTAGATGCTTAGAGATAAGACCCCAAGCAAGACCGGCCGGCCAGTTACCTGAGTGTTCAACAATATTTTCTACAATCTTTTGATAGTCATATTTGTTTGCGTATTGATGGGACTGCCATTCTATGGCCGCATTTTTGGTCATCTTTGAGATTAGTGCATTTACTTTTGAAAATGAACAATTATATATTTGATCTTTATTAAATGTTGTAGAAAAAGTTAGGGGATCATTTTTTATCATGGCATTTATAATTTTATAGTAATTATTTACATACAAATCTCTCTTTTCTCCATTACATATTGTTTCTACCGCAAAGACGCTAAATATTCCTTGTTCATGCATTTTTCTATAAATTTGCACTAAGACTTCATTATCAGAGGTAGAATCGGCCAACTTCAATAGAAAATAACTAACATCTGCAAATCTCATAGATTTTATATTCTTAGATATAACTTCAAGAAGCTGTAATGCTTTTTTATGATCAAAATTTTTAAGAGTAATTAATGAAAAGAGTTTTTCAAAAACATTTTTATCAAATAGATATCTTTTAAATTGATTTCCATTAAATTTTATCTTATCAAATATTTGTATCCATTGATCAAAGGTATTGATTTTGCGATTTTTTACTAACTCTTCAATAAATGTACTCCATTCTATTGTAGGAGTTATGCCCATTACTTTTGTATTTGGGTTGCTATAAAACGTTTGTTGATTGGCCTGGTTTAGAAATAAGGATATCAAATCTTCTGTGGCAATTTTGCTATTGTCTACAATATGTTTAAAAATAAATTCTTTACTTATGGGGAAATCATATTCAATCACTACACCACGAATGTTTGTAATATCATCATTTAAAGCATCCTTTATGATTTTTTCAATATTATTTTTTAAGATAGAGGATTGGTATATTTCGAAAGATCCGGCCTTCTTTAAATTGTTTATATTTTTTAGTACAAAACTCATATCATTGTTTTTACTTAATTTGTTTTTAACAATTTTTTCCAAAATAAATATTTTATTAAGATTAGAAATCTGAGGATTATTATATACTAAAGAGGCATTTTCAGAGGTAAATTGATTATCAGGGATCTCGGCCAGAAGTTTACCAGTAATATTTTCAGTAATTTTAGTTTTGTCTTTTTCGAGAAAATCCTTTAATTCGTCAAAGTTTTTTATAGAGTTTAAATTTTGAGCAATCTTTAAGACAGCATTGTTCCAATATTTAAGATTAGTTTTATATGCATTACTGTAAATATCATTAGGGCCACATCCAGCATCTAAAGGATTAAATTTTAATTTAATATTATCGAAATTATTTTGAAGAGATCCTTTAATTAATTTATTAAAGTTTTTAGTGAGCAGGTCACAACCTCTAGCTGATTTTAAATTTACCAAATGATCACTTAAAAATTTGTGAATGTTTGCTAGTGTTTTTGAATCACTTTCTTTAGTTTGATCCAATAGTCGTAAATATGCAAGTGAGGTAACAACATTATCTTTTTTATCGCTAAGTGATTTTGCGAAATTTTCCACATTAGCTAAAGTAAATTCATTTCGAGAAATATCAAAGATAAGTTTTTTTTGTAAATAATCTCTGTTATTTCCATTATCTTCTGCAAAGGAATTTTTATTGATTTTTATTGATAAATTTTCAAGACTACTTGATTTAGCATCATTAATTAAAGATTGTGAAAGTTTTTTATAATCTCGGTAATGAGATAGATTTTTATTTTGATAATTCATCCATGCAGATATAATATTATTTGGTACTTGCAAACTTCTAGCGATCTTAAAGATTTCTAAATCCCAATCATCATGAGATGTATTCATATAATTGCATGTTATGGTTCCATTATGAGTAGTTCTGGCCATAAAATAACTTGGATTGTAATTTATTTTGAGTAGAGAATTTGGATCTGCAATTAAAGAACCTCGTACTACTTTAAGAAAATTATCTTTTAATAACTGGCAAGCACGAGCAGAATTTAATTCAACTTTGTCGCCAATATTACTAATAGTAGATAAATTATCATTTATTTGATGAAGTACCTTCACATTTTTACGTTCTTCCTCTGTAATTGCGGTTAATAGATCCTCATTTAGTTCAGTTTGATCAAGGATTCTTAATAGTGCTACTCTTTGAATATTTTCAACGGTTTTTTTATCACCCTCTAATTTTTGAGTAAAATTTTTATAGTTATCCATGGTTAATTGATTTTTAGCAATGTCAAAGAGAATTTTTTTTGCGATTCGCTCTTGGATGGTATGATTTTTCTTAGCAAATGATAAATCATTGGCCAAATCATCTAGCGATTTGTATTCGGTGTCAGTATTTTGGGTTAGTTTTAAATATGAGTCTAGATTATCAATATCATAATCATTTGCTTGGTTGGCAAAATAAGCGTAAACGATCTTTTTTGGTATATTTGGATTTGATTTAATAACATTATATAAAATGTTATTTCGATTTTCAGTTGTACATAGAAGTAAATCTGAGTTTAATTCATTATAAGTTAGAGCATGAGTATCAATAAAATCAAGTGGCCCGTTTGCTAGAATGTTAGGATTAAGCTCAATAGCTGTACTAATCAACTTAGAATAATTTTTATTATAAAGATCACAGATCTTTTGATTTATGTGAGTAGAAAGAATTGACTTTGGAATAAGAATACGCTGATTACCACTTTTTTTAATTTGTGTATATATCTCTTCTATTACCACATCTTTATTTTTTATATCTTTTTCAGAAGGATTAATATTATTCAAGAGACGAAGTAGTAAATAAAAGCTCTCTATTTTATCTGTTCCAATGTCTTTAGTGAATGAAAAAACATTTGATGGGGTAATGTCTTTTATGTTAATTTTTTCTAAATATTTATTGCGAATATATTTTTTAAAATCCTCAGTGCCACTATTGATAAACATGGTTTGATAGCTAGAAAGATCAATGTTTGATTCCTTGTTTATTTTCAAATTATGAGACATTTTTTTTTCTATATTTAAAGCATACATTTTTTCTTTAAAATATTTGTCGGACTTTTCATTTTTATTATTTAGTTCTTCAGATAATTGGTTCATAAACCCTAATGAAATTTTAGTAGATTCTCTTAAAAGACTTGCAATTTCTTTCTTGTTAAAACAATTAGAAAATAATAAGTAAGGTTGCTGGAATTTATTATTTAAAAATAATATTTCTCTTAAATCTTGATCAATATTTGATTTTGGTTGCATTTCTGCATTCTTAATTAGTGCTTTGAAAATCTTTGAATTATTGGCCCTAAAACTGTTACATAAATTATTACGATTAATATCGCTTGTGTTAAGAGTAAGTTTTTTTGGATCGGGATAAAGTTGATTGTAATCGGCCGCGGTTTCTTTTAATAATTGATGTAATTCAACTAATTCATTTATATTCTTATCTGATTCTGACATAAGTGGTGTCATGTTAATTTTTTGCAAAATTGCTCCCAATATGATTTTTGCTATATTTTTTTCTTCATTTATTGATATGGATGTTTTTAAATTAATGGTTGCTTCAGTTAAATCTTTAGTTAATTTCTTAAGATTTTCTATGTTAATTCCATTTTGGATAAGACGAGTGATCATTAATTGAACCAACTTCACAACATTTTTATCTTTTATGTGCTTATTGAAATAATCAACAATCTTTGTTACTTCTAATTTGCCATTTTTTGAATTAGTATCACTATTTGTGCCATCATTGATCACATCGTTGGAGCTATTTTCTATATCGACTATCGATTTATTAATCGATAAATCGTTTGAAAGAGCAGAATCATTTGATAGATCATTTATAGTGCCATTTTTTTTCTTTTTTATTACTCTGTTGACAAATGCTTTTTCTTTTGAATTACCAATTAAATCATTTTGAGTTTCTAGTTTTGTGTTTTTAGTAAAAAGTTCTCCATTATCAGATTCTTTTTCCTTGATCATTAAATATGTTTGTAGAGCTGAAATTCTTTGACCAAAATTAATTTTATTTTGTTCAAGCACCTTGTTCATCTGATACATTTCGCCTAATAGATTATAATTTCCATTTTGTTTGTTTATATTTTCTAGCTTTTCGAATGTTTGTTTTGATTTTTTTGATTGTTTTTTAGCTACTATTTTGTTTATTTTATCAGTAGTTTGATTGTATTTGGGAATAGAATTATTCAAAAGTTCAAAATATTTATTAGGGTTATAACCAAGTTTAATCATTTTCTCTACTACATTTTTATCAAAATTAAAGATTTCTATAGGAGTTAAAATATTTTTATGATGATTTTTTTTCCATAAAATAGAAGAAATAATAAGGGCCATCAATTGGTCTTCATCTTTGATCAATGCTTTTTTGTTTATGGCCAGTGTTAAGCGAATAGTAGTATCGATTTGGTTTTGGTTTTGATTTTGACTTTGACTTTGTTCAACTTCACTAATTGTTGTGCCATTATTATTATAATCGAGTATCAATGAATTTATTTTCAAGTCAGGATCATCATGTAATTTTTCGACTATTTTTTTTGAGATGTTATTGCGATAGATGATACTAATAGGTAGAGATGTATTAGCTATTTGTTGGTTGGATAAGTTTCGAAGTTCTTCAGTAATGATAGCGTGGACATTTTCTATGAGCAAATCGGATTTACTAGTATTACTTAATTTAATTATCAATGATAGGAGATTTATATATTCTAAAGGATTTAGATTTTTTCCAATCATAAATTTTACTATTGGTTTAACAATATCAGGGTTTGTTAATTTGTTAATAGGTACATTTAATGGATCATGACCTGTAAAGATCAATCCTAGATAAGCAAATAACATATCCTTACTACTAATTTCTCTAAATAGAATTTCTGGGATAGTAACATTAAAAGTTCTATCTTCGGTAACAGAGGCAACATCTGAGATTGTCTTACCAAGGTCTAGAGGGATTATGCTATCTATACTTGATGTAATTGTTCCAAGAGTGCTACTAATTTTGGAAATCTCATCTCTCTTTTTCACATAAGATTCAGTAGAACCATTGAGTTTTACATTATAGTTGATCGAGTTTAATTTATTGTAACTCATATAATGAGGATAATATTTACTGAGCCATTTGCTGTGAAACTCTTCAACTAAATGAGTGATGTTTTTTCTTATCTCGCCTTTGGGAGACTCATCAAAATCATTTGAGGCAAAAGTCTTAGAGGAAGGTGCAATCAATATTGGAAATAATAAAAAAAATAAAAATATTAATATTGAAAACAAAAGAGGTTTTTGGAAGATCATATTTATAACTCCCTTAAATATAAAAATCTTCTATAGTTATATTAGATGTATATGTACGCCAATATTTAGTTCATTAAATATTGAACATTCTTATTGTCAACCATGAACAGTAAATAACAAAAGTCTTAATCAAAAAAATGAGTAAAGTATTAATTTGTTTAATAGATTTAAATAGATGAGTAGATAAAAGATATATAGTTAAAATAATAGATAAATTTTATTGTTAGCAATTAAATGAGCGAATGAATATAATTAATTAAATAAAATTAATTGCTAATACACTCTGGTAGAAATTAGTTTTAAACGTGATCGTTTAAATAAGATCGTTTATTGAAATTAATTGAAACAAATTTGCGGCCATAATGGAAGGAGAAAGTTCTCCAGCATAAACTAAAATTGGATGAACAGTGTAATGTTTAGGACGCTTTAAAACATTCAATTTATATTTCATTTCTTCGATAGTCTCACTGGTTATTTTAACTGCAAATTTTATTTCGATTAAATATATTTGAAAATTTTTTGTAGTAATCATAAGATCAATTTGACATCCACCCTTGTTTTTGGTTGTTTTGCGCTGGAAATATGGTGAAGATGAGATTATGGAATTTGGATCAATATTCAAATATCTAATGATCAGCTCTTTATTGTTTAAAATCATGTTTTCAAATTGTAGTCCCATAATAGTATTCCATAACGATAAACTTTCTAAAGCGGTAAATGAAAAATTATTATCAAGAATTCTTTTTTTATTTGGTTCAATATAATTAAGAGCAAAACGTAGGTAATTATCTTTTATTCTGAATTTAGAAAATTTGCTGGATTTGCCGTTTAAATCATAGATAGTATCTTCGCTCAGAAAACCACTATTAACCAAATCATCGAGGTATCGTGAAATAGATCCACTTTTATCTACTTTGAGTTTGTCGATAACTTCTGTCACACTTAAAGGTCCATTTATCAATTGAGTGACAATTTTTTTATAGATAGGTCCACGTCTAGAAAAAATGTCAGAAAATATTTTATCAAATTCATATAATAAAAAACCATTTTTATTAAAACAAAGGCGGCAAATATTTTGCTCTGGAGTTTCGTTAGGATTAATTTCTTCCAAATAACGAGGTATTCCTCCAAAAACAGATATAGTTTTTAAAAAATCATAGTTTGAAACTAAATCTTTAGGGCCTTTCCAAAATTCTTTTAAAATAGTTAAAGGAAGTTCCTCTAATTTCATTTGGATGGAAACACGACCTAAAAAATTTGAATTATTTAAAATGTTGTTTTCGATCCATGAAGAGACGCAACCTGCAACAACTACAAGAAGATGTGGTTTTTTTTAAAATAAAGTATCCCAAGCATCTTTTAATTGTGCTGAAAATGTTTTTGATCCTGTACTCATCCAAGATATTTCATCAAAAAATATTATTGAAGTTTTTTTGCCAATTTGTTCTGAAAGTTCATGAAAGGCTTCAAGCCAAGATGAAAATTTCATCTTAGGTCTTTTGAAATAAATTTTCATTCTATTTGAGAAATGATCAAGTTGATCTTCTTCGTTTTTTCCTTCTAGAGGGTGTAATCCTTGAAATTCATAGAAGCAATTAATTGTTTTAGCGAACTCTTCAATTAGAGTGCTTTTTCCTATTCTCCTTCTTCCGCTACAAACAAGAAATAGGGATTTTTTTTGTTTAAGACATTTGTTCAAACTTTTAAGTTCATTTTCTCGGCCTAAAAACATCTTAGATTTACCTTGTTTTTTCTTTTCACCAAATGGTTTCTTACTATTTGGTAAAAAAAAATTAAAGCAAAAAAATATGCATTATGGGAATAAAATCGATAAGAGGTGAGTTTAGTGCTCCTTTGAATAATTCAAGAATTCCATTTGTGCTGGCCCAAGGATTATATACTGCTAGAAACATAAAAATAATTGAAATAGCAGATGATATTTTTAAAAGTAACATTAACGATGATTTTGAATTTTGATATACATTTGCGAGTTCAGGAATTATAAGAAATAAAAACAAAGGTGTAAGAAAGATTAAATGTCTAAACGAGAAGCAACCACCACCATGATGATTAGTAAAAAGAATAATTTGTATTGATGTGGCCACAATAATTGCAAGTGAAAGAAATTTTTCTTTTAAAATATTTTGATTTTGATTTTTAATCATGCTGTGAATTGCAACAAATAAGCAAAGTAGAAGAGTTGGGCAAAATAAAAATAATCCTCTTTTTCCTAAGAAGGAGTCATAAGTGTAGTAAAAAAAATCACTAAGTGATTTATGCATAAATGAGACTCCGCTCAGATTGTATTTATTAAAAGCAGTACCAGGATAGTTAAAAAATTCAGGATGCATATTAATTGGTTTAAAATCTCCAGCTATATAAAAATTAAAGGCCAGATGAATAGACAAAGGTATTAATAGACCAGTTATGAAAGTAATGACATACGACCACCGACGATAGTTTTTGTAGGATAGTAAGTAGATAATTACAAGCGGAACCATGGAGATCAGAGGAGATATTTCTATAGCTATGATTAATCCTAAAATAATTCCAATAAGCAAGAATTGCCATTTGATTTTGGATTCGTTGATTTTTAATTTTATTAAGAGTAAATAATAAATAAGAAGTAGGGTAAGAAAAGTAGTATAGATGTGATTATTTAAAATAAGAGAATAGGGGAAAATATATGTTCCCAATGTAAAAAAGAGAGTTAGAATTAAGTTAACTTTGTAATCGTTAACAAATAATGAAATTAATTTACTGATAAAGACTACAATAAGAGCAAAAATAAATCCATTGCTTAAAAGTAGAAGTAGGTACAAAGTTATTTCAATTTTTTCGGGTAAAAAATAGTATCGGAGTTTGCTATTACTATTTTTATTCTCAGAATTATAAAAGTCACGACATTTTTTTGATATTGTCGCCCTAATATATTCTTTATTAGAAGGGAAAGCTTTAGGATCTATTTGTTCAAATTCATAATCAAAAGGATTGCGGTTAAGATTACCAAAGTTGTTGCTAGGAGGAGTATTGTTTGAAAGATTTAGATTAAATGTATTATGAATAAAAAGATATATTGGAAATAAAAATATTGATAGTAGGGGAGGTTTATCTGAGTAGTAATGTCCATTGATAAAGACTTTATCTAAAGTATTATTAAAAAAAATTGATTGATCGATAATCAATGTTTTATTTTCTACTAGAGATTCAATGGTTGCTAATCGTGATTTATCATTCCAACCACCGGTATTAGTTTTAATAAAAAGTGATATAAAAAGAAATGAGATCGTAAATAAAACAATATATCTCTTATTAAAATTTTTAATTCGAAATAATTTAATCATTTAATCATTTTATCATTTAATCACTTATCAACAAATTTCTTTATACTCACATCGCTCGCAGGATGATTTATTATTATCATTAAGGAAACTCTCAATTAGAGTAATTTTTTTCCAGAAACCATATAAAAAATCACAAACGAACTGATATGATTCATTTCTGGATATAATAATCTCCTCATCTAAATATACTAACATAAATTTAAAATTAATAAATGCATCTGAATCTGCATAAGTAGAAGAATCTGCATTTGTATTTTTATAAGCATATGCGTAGGTGAATAGTTGTGTCCAATAACTTTGCTCCTTGGATTCATCCCTTTGACCGCTTTTAAAGTCGATGATCATTAGAGGTTGCGAAGTATTTTTTAATTGGTTTAATGGTATTGCAACTACGTCTGGTATTCCAGATAACATATATCCAAAGAAATTAAATTTAATAATTTTCTCAGATACTAGTTGATAGTTGTTAGATAGGTCTAAAATGATAGGGTAAATCCACTTGAGCACATCTGTTTGTTTTTCTTTAGTTTGTTTCTCTTTGAGGGAACTTAAATAAAAATCAAACGAGGGAAGGTTTTTTATATAATCTAGTTTATTTATAATATTGGAAATCAGAAAGTGAAGTTCACTTCCTCTTTTTTTTGAGGAGAGGATTTCATTTTCATCCTCATCTTCATTGATTTCAATTTCGTTGTTCTGTTTTATATTATGTGGATTGCCGGAATTTAAGAGCAATAGATCTTCATCTGTAAATTTACAGATGTTATTGAAATAAAATTTTTTACTACATTCTGCAATTATGGAAAAATTAGTAACTGAAATCTCAGAGAGAGTGGCCACTTTGGTAGTACCTAGGTAATCAAAGTTTATTTTTTTAAATAATCCTGGGGTTTCATTGATAGTAGTGTTAGATCTAACTGATTGGACTGATTTGACTGATTTAATTTGAGATGAATAATCATATTGAATTGGAACCTCTTTTTTTATTATTGTGTTTTGGTATAAAGAATCATTTTCAAAATGATAGAGTCCTTTAATCCAACTATTCCCATGAATTTTATAATCAAAAAGTTCCATAGGAAGTGATATCCAAGTTAATTGATGTTTGGCCCTGGTCATAGCTACATAAAAAAGTCTTTTAGATTCAGAAAAATTTCGATTACTGGTGATAATTTCTTCTAAAAGATAGTATGGAGATTTTAAAGTCTCAATTTCATTTTGATTCCCGCACCACTTGAAACTGCCAGGAATTTTTCCAAAGTATCCACTTTCTCGTCTCTCATATCCATTGGTATAAATTCCACCGAGGATTACATTAGAATATTCTAATCCCTTGGCAGCATGAACAGACATTATAGTTACTTTTGTTGTTTTTGTTGTTGGATCAGTAGTAATTGTAGAAATATATTTATATTCAATAGAATATTTACTATCAGAGTATTTTTTTAAGTTCAACCAAACTAAATCTACTTGGTCTTTACAGTGATGGCAAATTTCTTGAATGAATTGTAAATTATTTGCATAATTTGATGTAGAGATTCCTAATGAAAAAAAGAAACGTTGAAATGATACGAAAACACCAAAGATAGTAAGCGAGTGACAAAAGTCATCAATAATTTGTACAAGATTATTGAAAAATGTTGTATTTAGATTTAGATCAAGAGAGGAATTTATTATTAATGCTAGAACAGAAAAACATTCTTTGTTTTTATTTTGAGAGTAATCTAAGTAATAATCTATTAATAGAGAGAAGATACTAACTATTGGATCATCTTTATAAGGAATTTTTATTTGTGCCTGAAAAGAGATATCTTCTTCTAACAATAAAGAGAGTAAATATTTAACAGGATTTAAATTTTTATATAAAACGGTGATGTTATTTTCATTGCTATTTTTTATATTTGCAACTATTGCTTTGGCCTCAAGAATTTCAACATCTTTGTTTTTTAGTTTTGATTTTAATCCAGCAGTAGAAGTAGTGATAGTAGTATTAGGAAAAACAACATGAGATTTAATAATACCTGAGAGTGAGGATGCTTGACAATCAATACATAGTTGAGCATGTTTAGAGGATTGCTTTGTTATTTTCATAATGGAATCATCTTCTCCAGAAAATTTTGGCCCTTTAGTGAAGATGTATGAAAAGAATTCATTATTAAATGAAACAATATCTTTTGTACTACGATAATTATCTTGTAGCGAGAGAACTTTAGCTACCTTTTGTTGGCATTTTAAAAATACTTCTAGCTCTCCTCCTCGAAATCCATAGATTGCTTGCTTTATATCACCAACACCAAACAAACGATCAAATTGAGAATCAATGACTTTTTCAATTAAAGCAAATTGAGCATTAGAAACATCTTGAAATTCATCGATAATAAAATATTTTATTAATTTTGAAACTCTCTTTTGAATTGCTGAATCTTCAAGACCTAACAAGACATAATATTCTAAATCAGAAAAGGTCATTCCATTGCTGTTTAAATGATTTTTTTCTAAATATAAAACGATGTCTTTTATTGTTTGCGCCCAATCTTTAAATGTAGACCATTGACTATAATATAATTCAAAGGCATGAAGATTATCTTTTTTCTTGATGAAATCTTTAAGCGCTTTTAGGCCCTCCCAAGACTTACTTATTTCAAACACACTTAAGTGATCGCTTGGTTTGGGTGGTAGGCGAGTTAAATTTATAAATAGTTTTAAGATGTCATTAAAAGTTTTACTATCCTTTATTTGTTCGAACTGTAGTAAAAATTGAAACCATTTATATTTTTTGAATTGTGAATAGTCATTTATTAAATCTATTTTACTTTCGAAAGCACTTTTAAAGGGGGAATGTTTTTTTATTTCGTCGATATAACCGTTTAATGATGTATTGTAGATTTTATCAACATCCATGGTCGTCCACATTTTGCGGATATTGGGATCATTAAATATTTTATAAAAAGATTCTACTATTGAAGGAAAGTGTAAGCGCAAGTTTTCGATTAGCAGTTCATTAATTTTTACAGATGCGCTGTTATTATTATTGTTATGAAGATTAATCCATTTTTTGAGTAGAACTTCGATTCGTTTCTTTTCTTGCATTTCGCTGATCACTTTACTAGAGGGATCTAAATTCAAGAATGTTCCGTTTTTGATTAGTGAAAGGCAAAAACTATGAATGGTGGAGACATTTAAGCAGGAGAGAACTTCTAATACACATAACCACATTTCACTTGAGTTGTTTGAGTCTGATGCAAGTTTTTCAATTCTCTTTTTTAGACGAATAGAGAGTTCTGCTGCTGCCTTGCGAGTGAATGTGGCCACTACTATTTCAGAAAGAAAAATTCTCAAGGATAATATAAAATCATTTCTTTTATTATTGTAGAGATTGAAATTTTCTTCTAGAAATATGCCTATTCTATATACAACGTGTTCGATAATGACATAAGTTTTACCAGAACCAGCTCCCGCTTCGAGCAAGACGCCACCAAAATGTTCAATGGCATTTTTTTGTTCTATGCTAGCACTTGTAGTTTTAACGGAAGTAAGATTGTCTTGCATGAAAATTATTCCTTATTCCTTATTCTTTAGGACAGATACTTTTAATAAAACAATAATCGCATACCTTGGGATCTCGCGGACAAACTTTATATGTATTATCGTTTTTTAATATTGTAAGTGAATTCTTTTCTACCTCTTTATATTTTTGTAATCGTTCATCAAAATTAATAAAAAAAGATTCATTTTTTTTATTGTCTCTACGGTAGAGCAATGATTTTTTAGGGGATTTTAAATTAATATATCCAAGTCCTGAAATATTTTTAGGATTTAAACCAAGATGACGAATATAAAACCATAGTTGAATTTTTTTATAGTTAACGATCTCTTTGTCTTTAGCTATACTACTTGATGATCGTTTGAAATCGTAGATATAAAAATTGTTATTACACTCTATTAGCAAATCTACACTACCTTTGATTTTAAATCCCATTAAAACTCGTTTTTTTAATTTATATTCAAAATATAACTTTGGATTGATGATATTTTTAAGGATAACTTCATTTATATAATTAATGGTATTGAAAGTACTTCTTCTCATTTCTGCAAACATCATTTCGTAATCAAATGTTTCAATTTGCATTTTGTTTTTTTCTATATGTTTTGCTATTGTTTCTTTAACAACTGTGAGATGTAAATTTTTGTTATAAGATGTTGTTTGGGTAAAATAGGATTCTAAAATTGAGTGAGCAATAGAACCACGATCTTGAACTGTAAAATCGCTGGTGATAATAAATTGGGGAGCAATTTTTTCCAAATGATTTAAATAATATTTACGAGGACAGTCTAAGTAATTTTGAAGTCGAGTGGCGGAAATAGTATTGTTTCTGCTTAAGATAATTTTATCATTTATTATTTCATTGATTGGAGTTATTGTGCCCTCAAAGATTGTTGTTCTTTGTTTTTCGGTCATGTTTTCGCCCATATTTATTTCTTTTATCTTAGTATTTTCAAAGACCTTGTGCCAAAGGTAACTCTCTTCAATAAGTCCCTCTTCAATAAGTAAGATAACATTTTTATACCTAAGCATCTCTTTGATCTTTGATGAAAGGATTAAAATTCCTAATTCTTTACGAGGTATTGGTCCAATAGATAATAACTTGGATAACATTTTTTCAGGGTAGTTGTTGGAAATAAAATCTAATTGGTAGTCACTGGAAATAATAAGTACAGTTGTTTTATTGGGATTAAAGCTGAGTAGAGTATTAAAATCTTCAATTTTTCCAAAATTGTTATTTAAAATGGGAATATTATATAATCTAGGTAATCGCAAACGACTAACTTCTTTAAATAGTTTGAAATCGAAGTGATCAATAGGCCTATGATCTTGCGAGAGGTCCATCCATTTTAAGAGGGAATGATAAATTAAAAGTGTTGCTTTTAATAATTTAAAATTATTAAGATCTTTTTTAAGATCTTTTTGATTAGTAAGTTTTTTTATAGTGTCTTGTAGATGAACTTTAAATGCTTCAGCATGGATAGTATGGGGAAAACTTTCAATAATATTTTCAAACTGAGTGTCTAGATATTCTTCGAAAATTTCTACAGGATATTTAAAAAATAAATTAGAAAAAGGGATCTCTTGAGTATAAAAGAAATTATTATTTAGAGTTGAAAGGAAGATTTCAATTTCTGTTTCAACTTCTGTTATTGCTTTAGTTAATATATTTTTGAGATTATTTTTTGTGAAAAAATATGGTCTTGCTTTAATGTCAATGTCTTTGTCATTATTCTTGTCATTGTCATTGTCATTATCTTTTTTATTTTCTCTATTATTATCAAGCCAATAAATCCAATCTAATCCGCATGCACGCAAATATGCATCTTCAGGAAAAAGAACGAAAACATCATTTCCCTCTGCTAATCTCTTTAATAAATCAACTTGCACGGCCGATAGATAGGAAAATTCAGAAAAAATATAGAGACGTTTCTGTTTAAGTTGATCAGTGCTTACACTTTTTTCAGCAATTAAACCATAAGCACTATGTTCATCTAGAATATCTAAATTTTTTGATAACTCCCAAAAAGATAGTATTTGATTTTTTAAATTCTCTTCAAGTTCTTGGCAAAATTCTCCAATCAATTCTTGATTTAAAGTTAAACTTCGAAGGTCAGTGAATAGCTTATACGCATGTAGGAAATTTTCAAATGAGCAGTTTGCCCACAACCTTTTCCATGCACGACCATAGATGAGAAGAAGATCCTCTTTGCGTTTAAATTTTTCTAGTAACTCTCCACCACCAATTCTGACTAATTCGTTTTTAATAAATTTTGCCATTGTGATTACGTCAATTACTTCAGTTGTATCAGAAATTTCTGAAATTTTTCCTCTAACAACATCTGCGATCTTTGGACCTGGAGTAACAATGTACTTTTCTAAATAGAGATTTTTTTTATTATTGTTTATGAAATTGAATGAATAAACTTCTTGAGTGTTTTTATATAATATTAAATTTAGCATTAGCTTTGTCCGAATTAAAAATGGAAAAAAATAAAAAAATAAAAAAAATAAAAATTTCAGAGTAAAAAATAAACCACTTGAATAAAAAATCAAGGGTCACATCTACACTGGGGTCATCTGATTTTCATTGAAAAAAATCAAAATTTTTGGAACATCACACCTCTTCTGATTTTTTGGAACAAAATGTACACAATAGAAATCTCAATTTAAATCTCAATAAAAAACTTATTAGAACACAGTAACCTCGTGATCGAAATTAAATAAAAAAAATTTAAAATAGAGAACATTTGGCACGTCCTTTGCTTTATTAAAATTGTGGATTGTTGTAAAAGCGACTGTTGCATTTGAGACTGTCGTATTTGCAATGATAAAATTTAACTTAACTTTTAAAAGGAGATTGAAATGAAAAAGTTACTAGGATTATTATTAGCATTACTTAGTTTATCAGCAATTGCAGCTGCACCAGATATTCGTCTTGGTATGCCTGGTTATGCTGGAACAGGTTGTCCTGCAGGAAGTGCATCTGTTACACTATCACCCGACAGAACTGCATTAAGTATATTATTTGATCAATATGTTGCTGAGGCCGGTGGTGTTACTGGTCGTAGTTTTGATCGTAAAACATGTAACGTATCTATTCCTGTTCTTGTTCCTAATGGTTTCAGTGTTTCTATTTTTAAGATTGACTATCGCGGTTACGTAAATGTTCCAGTTGGCGGTCAAGCTAATTTTAACGTTGAATACTTCTTTGCTGGCGCTCAAGGTCCAAGATACCAAAAGACTTTCCCAGGTGGATTCGACAATCAGTATTTCTTAACAAATACTTTACCAGCTGCTGCAGTTGTTTGGTCACCATGCGGACAATCAGTTAATTTAAGAGTTAACACAGCAATGTTAGCTAAATCAAATACTGCTTTTGAAGATGCTATGGCCACAGTTGACTCTATAGATATTCGTTCAGGATTGATCTATCACATTCAGTGGAGAGTTTGCCGCTAGTTTGATGATGAACTAACGAAAGAACGAAAGATTAATTTTACAAGGAAAAGTTTTTAAAGGCTGGATTTTTAGATACAAAAAGTATCAAAAATCTGGCCTTTTTAATTTTAAATTTTTAATTCAAGAAGAGCATATCATAATACTTTGGTAGCAACCAATCTTCATCAGCAACTAATTCTTCTAAATCACTGCAAAGAATTGAGATTTCTTGAGAGAGTGGAAGTAGGGTATTGGTAATGTCAGGTGATTTCTCCTTTATTAATTTACTTAAACGACAAGTTTTAGAGTAAAGAACTTGGGATTTTTTTTCTAGAGTATGAAAAATACCTTTGAGATAAGAATCTTCAGAGTGTTGTTGATAATTTTTATCGCCATAATTTAATTTGTCCATTGGGGCGATTATGGAAATTAATTTGAGCTTATAATTAATGACCGAAGGAAGAACATATTGATTAACCATTGAAATCAAAGTTGCGAATTCGATTTTTAATTGCATTTTGTATCTTTCAAGAGAGACATTATATCTGGTGTTCAATTCGTCTCGCCTATAAATTCCAAGATCAATCAAAAATTTAATTTTATGATCACTATTTAAAACTTCAAACGCTTCTAATGAGTTGTTGATATTAGATAATCCTCGTCTGGCAGCTTCGATTCTCCACTCTTCACTGTAACCATCACCATTAAAGACAATTCGCTCTGAGTTTTTAAACCATTGTTGGATTAGTGCTACTAGTGAATCATCAACACTTTTTCCATTTGCCAATTGTTCTTCGAGGAAATTATTTGAATCAACTAATACATCGGCAACTGCTGCATTTAAAATGCTGAGAGGGAATCCTATGGCGGCCGATGCTCCTACTGCTCTAAATTCAAAACGATTACCAGTGAAAGCAAAGGGAGATGTACGATTTCTATCTGTATTATCAATAAGTAAATGTGCTAATTGTTTAGCTCCCAAATTTAAAATTCTGTTATTGTTGCTACTACTGTTGCCACTACTGTTGCCACTACTGGAGCTACCATTAGAAAATATTTCAGACAAAGTTTCTCCAAGAAAAACAGAAAGAATAGATGGTGGTGCTTCGTGTGCGCCTAAACGATGATCATTTCCAGCAGAAGCAACACTCATTCTTATTACCTCTGCGTGTCTGTAAACTGCTTCTACAATGATAGCAATTAGAGCAAGAAAACGTTTGCTAGTGTTCCCGTTATCAACTTCATCAAGTTCTAATAAATTATTTCCTTTATCATCACTTAGTGACCAATTTACGTGCTTACCACTACCATTGATTTTTGAAAAAGGTTTTTCATGTAAGAGAGCTTTGAAATTATGGCGTTCGGCAATTTTTTTTATTATTACCATCACTAATTGATTTTGATCTGAGGAGAGATTTGCCTCTGAGTAGAGTGGGGCCATTTCAAATTGTCCAGGAGCAACCTCATTGTGTCTAGTCTTGGATGGAATTCCTAAGCGATATAATTCGTAATCTAACTCTTGCATGAATGCCAGTACTCGATCATTAACATTTCCAAAGTAATGATCTTCTAGTTGTTGATTTTTTGCATTTAAAGAACCAAAGAGAGTTCTTCCACACATTACAAGATCCGGACGTAAATTATAGTATGCTTTATCAATTAAAAAATACTCTTGTTCAGCACCTGAATTTACAATTACTTGTTTTACATCTGGAAAACCAATTAGATGTAAAAATTTTGTTGCTTCATCAGAGAGTTTAGAGATGCTACGAAGAAGTGGAGTTTTAATATCGAGAGCGGCACCATTTGGTGCTGCAAAGGCAGTGGGAATACAAAGAACTTTTCCATTTTCTCCCTCGGTGATAAACATTGGAGAGGACATATCCCACACAGTATATCCTCTGGCCTCAAAAGTAGATCTGGCACCTCCAGAGGGAAATGAAGATGCATCAGGGCCGCCACAGAGTAATTGAGATGCAGTTAACTTATCAATAGGGGAGATATCAGGAGAGATCTCGCCATTTTTATAAGTGAAATTTAAGAATGAATCATGCTTTTCTGCTGAATTTCCAGTCAGTGGTTGAAACCAATGACAAAAGTGAGTAGCGCCTTTGCTTAAGGCCCATTCACTTACAGCGTGGGCGACAATCTCTGCATGTTCTTTGTGAAGTAATTTTCCAGTTCGAGAAACTTCTAACATCTCTCTTTTTACTCCCTCTGGAATTCCTGATGCTTTTCTAAAATCAAAAACATTTTCAGCGTAATATTCACTTATTTTTAAATTTTGTCCCTTTTCATTTTTAGGTAATTGAATTTTTCGGATAGAGCGATTGGTAGCATCTTTTATATAGGATTTCATTTTTGTTATCTACTCCCAAAATAATATTATTATTTATTATTATTACTTATTATTATTTAAAAATTTGTATCAAAATTTTTTGGAAGTAGCTAAGGAATACTGAATACTGAATACTGAATACTGATTACTGTTTACTGTTTACTACGATACTTCCTTAAGAAGAATTTGTTCGTTTCCGTCATTGCTGTGCTCGATATGAGGATTCATATCAACATTATTATCAGCATGATGTGAATGGTGGTCGCCAAAATTAGATGCATGTAGATTTAGATTTCCTTGATCTAATTTAAACTTATTGATCATCTCGAATAATGCCCTTGATTGTGAAGTTAAATCATCAGCAGCAGTGGCAGATTCCTCTGCAAACACAGTATTTTTCTGAGTGACTTCACCTACACGCTTAAGTCCAATATTACTTTGTGTAACTCCTTGAGCTTGCTCTCTCGATGCAATGGAAATTTCAGAGATCAACTGACTTACTTCTGTAATACTGCCAACAATCTTATCTAATGCTTGCGCAGTCTCTGTAGCAATGTTTTGACCTTGTTCAACTTTCATCTTAGAATCTTCAATTAGATTAGTAGTCTCTTTTGCAGCTTCTGCACTTCTGGCGGCCAGATTTCTCACCTCTTCTGCAACAACCGCAAATCCCTTACCATGTTTTCCTGCTCTGGCCGCCTCAACAGCAGCGTTCAAAGCAAGTAAATTTGTTTGAAATGCAATCTCATCAATCACCTTGATAATCTTTCCGATGTTTTGGCTTGAAGCTGTAATATCAGTCATTGCTTTCAACATATTACTCATTTGAGTATTTCCTTTGGCCGCGTTTTCTCTAACATCAGTACTAACATTTTTTGCTTTCAAAGCATTTTCAGCGTTACTATTAATTTGAGCACCAATTTCAGTCATAGTGGTAGTAATCTCTTCTAGTGAGGTTGCTTGTTGACCTGCACCTGCATGCAAACCGTTGCTGCTTTCAGCGACTTTTCTTGAGGAGATATCTACGCTACCAACTACATCTTTTACTTGAATCATTATTTTACTTAGAGAGAAAACAGTAGCGTTTACTGCATTTTTTATAGAGAGATATGCACCCTTATAGTCACCTTTCATATTTACAGTCAAATCACCTTGAGAAATTTCTTGGAGAACTATCTCAAGCTCGCTAATCGGTCGGACTATTTCATTTAGAATTCCATTTACACCATCGATAATTTTACGGTAATCACCCTCATATTTACTAGCGTTTAATCTCTCGGTTAAATTTCCTTCTTTACCTGCATGAGCGATTTTTTCAAGATCAGTATTCACACTGGTTAATACATCAACCATTCTGTTCATTGCTTCTGCACATTCTCCAATCTCACTTTCATCATCTATATTTACTTTATTCATTTTTCCATTGGAGATATCTCGAGCGGAATCAGATATTTTTTTTATGGAAGAACCAATGTTACTTCCCAACATGATTCCAATAAATGCTAAAACTGCGATTATTATTAGAGTGGCCGCGAAGATTAAAAAACCCATCTTCTTTACAGAACTCATAGCTTCTTTGGTGGATACTTCAACAAAAAATCCCCATTTGTTGCCTAAAATTTCTGCTATAGATATTGTAGAAAATACATTTTCTCCAAGATAGTTTTTAGTTTCAAGTGTGATTTTTTTTACGCTTTGATTTTGTGATCCTTCAAATAATTCTTTGATTGCAGGACTATTTAATTTTGTTTGATCTCTCTGTGCAAATTCAAGTTTATAAGCTTCATTTGTACGTGATTGGACAGTATCAGTTCGCTGTATTCTATCTTCACCTAAAATATATATTTGGCCAGTTTCACCAAGGCCAGTTTTAAATTTTGAAACTTGATTAATAACTTCCCAATTAATTTCTACATAGATGTAACCCATTTTGTCGTTCATTGCATAGACATCGCGATCATATTTAGAAAATATTGGACTAATTAAATAGGCAATAGCCTTATTAAGCTCTTTAGAGTAGTGTAAATCGATAAAGACTATTTTTTCTTTAGTATTAAGCATTTTAGCAAAACCCTTTGCTAATGGTGTATCTTTAACAGCACCATTTAATAAATTTTTTCCCAAGAAGATATTTTTCCAAGCTTGAGTCATCACTAGTCCTTTACTTTGAATTATACCTACATTGGAAAACATGGGATATTGATCTAGATACTCTTTAAAAATATCATTATATTTATATCTTGCTTCGAGATTTTGAAAGGTTGAGTTCGATGCTAATTCCATATCATTATCAAAAGTAGAATTTATGGCGTAAACTAAACTTTCTATAGATATCAAAGCATCTTGCAAGTATTTACCATTTGATAATGAGAGCAGAGCGCTTGTCATATCAACCATTACTTTTTGAATTTCTGCTGATTTTGTATCTAGTATTGTTTCAAGATTTTCTTTCTTACTATTTTCTAGAGATTTTTGAGCAGTAAAGTAACATATGGCCCCAACCAGTGTTAATCCAATAAGTGAAGACACAACAAATGAAGCAGTTAATTTAGCTTTTAAATTTTTTCTTATAAATTGTGGTATTATTTGTGAAAATTGTGAAGCCATAAAAAACCTCTTTAATATAAATTAAATTTGAATATAAATTCAATTAGTAACATTAAAAACCATGGCCATGGTTTTTAGATTAATTTTGGCCATGGTTTGTTTTAATTTTTAAACTTTAAAAACTAGTTTGCCCAAGTTCCAGATCCAACAATAAATTCTTCACCTTTAGGAGATTTGCACATCATTACCCATGATTTTTTTGGAGTAGGATCTGATTCGCCAAATTTTGTCCATTGATAATCTACCCAACCACCATCTGGAGATTTTTTTACAGAAGCAATGAATTCTTGGAATAAAAATTTACCACCTGGATCTTTGAAATTCATAAGATCTTTTCCCTCTAATTGTGGCTTAATTGGATGCATGATCATATATGGACGAGTATCATTTACCCATACGTAATCTTGTTCATCACCACAGCAGTTGAAACGAAATTTCTTCATTTCTGGAAAAGCTTTGTCGCCCTCTTTTTTTACTCTATCACACCAATGTATTACATGTTGTTTTACAACATCTTCTTTACAAACAGCATATTTGTTTGCATCGGTACAATTTTCTTTTTTTGCTTCAGCAAATGCCATAGTACTAAATAGAGAAAAAACAGCAAAAATAGTGATAATTCTAACTAACATTCTTGATACCTCCGTTAAAAAATTTTTCAAACTCAAAAATTTGGTCTTACTATCACAAAATACTCTTCGTGATTTACTTATAATTATTTAATTATTTTTTTGTTTTTTAAAGACGGAAAAAAAAACCGGATAATTGAATTAAAAAGTGAATTAAAAAGCTGATTAATATCAGAGTTACCAACTTTTAAATTTAATTTTTTTAGGTCCCTCTATAATTCTTTTGAAAATCTCTGCTTCATCATATATTCCGCAGAAGTTTTCTGCTCTGGCCCCGGTTGCCAGTACAAAACCCATCAAGGAGGATTTGTGATAAAAATTTACTTGACCAGTTTTCTCAAATTGAATCCACTCTCTTCCACTATCTGGAAATTCAAAGCTTTGAGGAACAGAGGATGAAAGAAGAAGCAGAACTTTGCCTTTTAGATCAATTTTTTGCAGAAAATATTTATATATTTTTTCAAGTTCTAGTAATACATCTCTGGCACCCTCTAAATTCTTTTTTTCCAGAGATCGTAAGTAGGAGACATCTCTTACAAGAAAAAAATAGCGATTATTATTTTTAATAAAATTTTCATAAAGATATTCTACATTTTTAGCAAGTCCATTGTAACATTCGTCTTGTTGGCAAGATTTATCATAATAGATTTTACCTTTACTAAAATTCTTTTCTTCTTGAGTATGAAAAGTTTCAACTCCTTTTTTTTCTGTTTTGGTCATTTTCCACAATATCAAATCTCGTAAAAATTCCTGGCCTCGATCACCGCACTTGAGTGCTTTTTCAAAACTATCATCTTCTTTAACTCCAACTTCGAGCATGGCATTTTCATATCCATTGTCAGTCAAGTATTTCCAAACTGGAGAGTAGTTGAAGTCATTGCAGTTGTCTTTGATATTTTTTTTCCCGGTCAACTCGACCATCTGAGAGCTAAAAGCATTTGGCCTTAATTCATAAAGAGTATAGGTCCAAGTTTTTCCAAAACATTGTGCTGATTCAAATGATGTTTTGTCAAAAACAGTTGGCATATAAAAGCGTAACATTGCTAAATGTTCTTCTTGTAGCCCGGCGATTTGAATCCAAATTATCTCTGTTGGGAGAGCTCCATAGTTATGCTCTCTTAAATTTAAAGTTCCAAAGCGCATACAACTACTAAGATTTAGCGTTGAGATTAGTATTGATATTAATAATAGGATTGAGATTGAGATGGAATTGGAGTTGGAATTTGAATTTAAAATGTTTTTGTTGTTGCTATCTAAATCGCTTATATAGTTTTTTACCAAAAAGAAGTTGATCATTTGAAAGAGAAAAAAATTGGAAAAGAAAATGAAAAAAAATGTACAGTAAAGTAAAACACTATTTTCTTCTAACTTGTTAGTGAAAATAATTAAGAGAAGAGCTAGCAGTGCAAGTCCCCAACTACTGAAAGCACTTCTGTATGCTAATTTCCATTTTAAGCGATCAAAGTAAAGAGTAAAAAGTATAATTGATATTACGATAAATTGAATGAAGAAGATGTATGTGGGTTTAAAGAGAAAAAGATTATTTCCAAGATGATGAATACTATATCCGATCAAAGCGCCTAAAATAGGTATTCGAATTAAGAGGCCCTTGTTTTTGAATGGGCGTCCTTCATTAATTATTAAAGCAACGATTATAAAACTAATCAAAGCAAACCAAGCAAATCCATAAACTGCTGCCAAAATAGACAAGTAATTATTAAATGCTATTGCCATAGTGACAGTAGTAAAAGGAGGAATGAAAAATCCATAAGAAGAAAGAAGTACTAATAAAATACCGCCATTCCAAATGAAGAGATAGCGTTTGAGAGAGGACATTTTGCTAATCCCATGAGTAGAAAAAGCATATTGCTTAAAATAGGATACAAAATAGTACAAAAATGTTAAGAGAAATAGAGAAATGATAATCGTTATAGAAGTCATATAATATTTTAGTTAATATTTAGTTTTTAGTTACATAAATTTTAGTTTAAGGAGATACATAAGTGGAAACTGCCATTGCTGCCATTACAGACATTGATCTATCTCATGCCACTAGGGTGCCACTATGGAATATCCCAACATACTTTCAGATAATCATGTATTTATTATTTTTGCTATCATTAATTTTACTTTTTAGGAATCTTTATCGTCACTATATTTTCATAATGAAGGGAGTTTTCACAGAGCATCTATTACCCTCAAGATTTGTTGACCTAAATTTTAAAAAATTTTTCAAGACTATATTCTTGCAAGGTCGGGTGATAAATGATCTCTATGCTGGAATATTTCACTCAATGATTTTTTACGGATTTCTTACTCACCTGTTGGCCACAATAACAGTAATGATACATTTAGATACCCCATTTAAAATTTTTAATGGATATATTTACATTGTGGTTTCATTCTTGGCGGACTTGGGTGGCGTGAGCATGATACTAGGAATTGCTCTTGCAATGTTTAGGCGCTACTTTTTAAAACCTAAGTATCTACAGCATCTGCAGCTGCAGCTACAGCTGCCTTCAAGTGATCTTTCATATTGGTATCTTTATTTGATGCTGATCTTTTTTGTAGTAATAGGTTTTTCTCTCGAGGGAATACGTATTTTTTTAACTGATCCAATTACTCAAGCTCTCACCTATGAAAAGTATTTCTCGCCCTTTGGTTGGGTAATAGCAAAACTTTTTTCATATTTTTGTGGATATAATGAGGGCCATGAAATTTTACTTAGTTCACATAAAATTTTGTGGATGATTCACATGGTTTCAACCATGGTGTTTATTGCTTTAATGGGCAGTAGTAAATTTTTACATCTTCTACTACTACCTTTCTCAGCGCTGGTTACTCCTGATCGTCAGAGTGCACTTATTTTACCAATGAATTTTCAAGATGAATCTGCAGAGACGTTTGGTCTTGGAGATAGTAAAGATTTAAATCGCAAAGAGCGATTGGATGTTTTAGCATGTGTAGATTGTGGTCGTTGCACTAAAGTATGTCCAGCACAAGCAAGTGGCAAACCACTTGATCCAAAGATGATTTTGGCCAAGCTAAAAGATTTAAAAGTTTTAAATGATTTGAAACAAAAAGATGGATCACTATTTTCAGAGGAGAATCCTCTTTTTAAATCAGATGAGTTGGATTCTTGTACTACTTGTGGGGCATGTTCACAGCAATGTCCGGCCAATGTTGAACATATTAAAATGATAACTAATTTAAAGCGCTTTAAGGTTTTAACTTTAAGTGATATTCACCCTAGCGCTGCTAGTACCATTAATAAGATAAAAATGCATGGTAATCCTTGGGGAATTCCACAGTCTGAGCGTTTTAATTGGGCGCAAAGTTTAGAAGTGGATCTTCCTATAATAAAGGAGAATAAAAGAGTCGAGTATTTATTTTATGTAGGATGTGCTGGAGCACTAGATCCTCTTGGACAGAATATAACTAAAAAGATGATTAGACTTTTGAAGAAGTGTAATGTGGACTTTGCAGTGATTGAAAAAAATGAGCGTTGTACTGGAGATTCTATTCGTCGTTTTGGAGATGAATACTCTTTTGATGAGTGGGCCAAAGACAATATTAAGTTTTTACGACAATTTTCCTTTGATAAAATTTTAACTTTTTGTCCTCACTGCCTGCATACCCTAGGAAAAGAGTATGGTAAATTTAGCAATAAAGATCTTGATGGAAATTTTAAAGTAATTCATCACACAGAACTCTTTTCTTCACTAATTAACTCTGGCAAAATTATTCCCAAGGGGTTAGTAGGTGACAAGAAGGAGAGCAAAGAATTTACTTACCATGATCCATGCTATTTAGGAAGACATCATGGTTTGTATCGACCGGCCCGAGAAATCTTGGCCGCCATTCCTGGTTTAAAGTTGAAAGAGTTGATTAACAATAGAGAAGAATCAGTTTGTTGTGGAATGGGTGGTGGAAATATGTGGTATGAGATTTCTGAGGGAGATCACTTGGCGATTAATAGATTAAAAGAGATTGCCAGTATCAACGTTAACAAAGTCATCACTAGTTGTCCTTTTTGTATGATAAATTTCAATTCAAGCAAGGGGCGCTATAGTGCTACTGAAAATATTGAGATCAAAGATATCTTCACTGTGCTGGACGAATCGATATAATATAGTAAAAGTAATTACTATTTTTATTATTTTTAATCTTTCAGCACAAGCAAAAAATAATCTAGAAGGTGAAACTCTTGAAAATAATGCTGGCAAAGTTGATGAACTATCACTTCCAGGGATTATTTACAGTTTAGATAAGATTATTAATAGTGAAAATCAGCAATTAAAAAAAATCATCAATAATATTAATATCAATAAAATCAACAATAACAATATTAAAACATATCAACTATTAAAGACCCAAAAAATTAAAGATATTACTATTCATCCAGTTGTTATGTCACAGATACTACTTCGTTCTGATCAGCGTTTTTTATTTTTGGCCGGAGAAAATTATTCCAATGAATGTATATTTTATTCTTTAATTGAAAATAATTTGCTTAAATTGAGTGGAAGTGGAAGTGGAAGTGGAAGTGGAAGTGGAAGTGGAAGTGGAAGTGGAAATGAAAAGATAAATAATATTATTGTAAATATCAATTATAATGATAACAAAGTAGAGTTAGCATCAATATCAAAAGATGATTTCTTAGAGTGGATTTATAATAATCATCAAAAGTGTTTAAAGAATAAAGATTATTCACTCGGCTATACGTTGGAAAATCTAGCTAAAACAATAGAGCATATAGATTTTAAAATACCAAAGAGGGAGAGTGAGTGCCATGATATATATGAAGAGTGGATTAAAAATCCCAACACTCCTTATCTGTGTAAGATTTCAGAAATTTTTCAAAAGGCCAGAAAATTAGAAGAATCGGTAGGTGGTAATCATTTAGATATTATGGCCTTGAAATCAGATGATGAGAGAATTTTGTTTAGTTTTAATAAAAAACTTAAACTAAAATTTAATGACCTACAATACATTTACGTTAATAATCTTTGTAAGAACCTTAATAACAAAGAGAATTTTTGCTTTCCATATCTATCAAACAGCTATTGGATTAAAATATTAAATGGAGAAAGACCAGAAGAACTTATTAAATATCGTTGTCAAGAACTCTTAAAGAAAGAACAAGTTAATAAAAATGATTACCCAGCATGTGTGCAGAAATTGGAAAATGATAGTACTCTTTGCCACTATTTAAATGCAACTAGTTTGTTATCACTTACTCCTAAACCTAGTTGCCAATCAATTTCTTTAGCACTCAATAATTCTAAGTTGAATAGTTTGTATATGGATTGCCCAATGCCTTTAGGTAATGAGGTAATTACCAATGTTAATCGTTTATTTCATCACTATAACAACAGCAACTTCGAAACTACTGGCAACAATTGTAGTGCTATATCTATGGCCACATTTTATAAAATAGTAAGTGATTCAAAAAATGAAAGACAGTGGAATCATTTCCTATGCTATTTCAGTCAAGATCAAAACAAAGAGTTATGTTTACCATTTTTCCCTGGAAATTTAGGAGATGTGAAATTTTTTGATGAAGATGTTACCAATAATTCTGAATCAATGGTTGTGGCCAGCATTTTAAAACAAACTGTTGCTGCTCCCGAAAAACTAAAGTGTGAGATCGTAAATAAAAAAACTTATAAACCAACATTATTAAAGTATAAAAAGGGATGTTACTTACTTTATGATGAAAGTAATTGTACTGGTATTAAATGTCCCAAAGAGATAGTCTATGATGAAAAATCAATTACACATATTAAATATAAGATTGGATTTCTACTACGTTATATTCCTAGTGATGTTCAAGATTTACAATTTTCTGCTCAATTGATTTTAAAAGATCTTATTGGTTTTTCCGAGAACAAGGTTAATAATCTTTCAGAGCTAAAATTTTTCTTAGGTCAAGG
Source organism: Oligoflexia bacterium (assembly GCA_015232355.1). Taxonomy (GTDB): domain Bacteria; phylum Bdellovibrionota; class Bacteriovoracia; order Bacteriovoracales; family Bacteriovoracaceae; genus JADFZW01. Next base: position 5,287 of record JADFZW010000012.1, on the reverse strand, counting down.
GGTGCAAACACTAATACATGGAGTGGGATGCAGGGAAGATTTATTTCCAAGTTTTTTTAAACAAAGTGTAATGAACCAATGTAGAGGAATACCATTTATTGTTGATGGACAATTTGAAAAAAATTCTAAAAATTATGTAGTAATAAGAACTGCCATTGATGATATTCAATCACCACGAATACTTGCTTGGAATCAATTATATTCATCAATAAAAAGTTATCAGGCAATTCATCCTTTAAAAACTTGGACACTATATGCGATTAAAAAATAATTTTAGCTTTTTTATTATTACAACTATGCTTTCTACTTCATTAATGGCAGCATCACAAATTCCTATCCTAATAACCAAGCAACCAAGTAACAAAATATGTTTTGTATCAAAAGATGGAAAATATACCTATTATCAAAAGCGACCCACTACTTTAGTTTTGGCCCATATGTATAGTTTGAATGATGTTTTGACTGGGCCACCAGAGGCAGTATTTAATGTTTATGCTTCTAGTGATAGAAAAAAAATGGTTGTTGAAATGGTTCCCTATCAATATCATAACGTAAATTCGATGTCCTTAAATTATCTTTATCTTATGGATTTTGGAGGGAGAAGTGTAACTCCACTTGGAAATGGTATTTCTCCTAAATTACATTTAGATGATACTTGGATTTCTTATTATAATTCATACAAAAAAGTTATTTATTTTCAAGAAATTAAAAATTTAGATATAAAAAAACAAAATCAACAGCAGAAATTTAAAATTGAATTGAAAAATTTCCTTAATCCATATTTTGTTCCTCAGGTTATTATGTTTAGCGAAGATTTGATTCTTTTTAGTGATAATAATTTGGAAGGAGTATCGGCATTACTACTTCTTAATCGTAATAAGCAAAAATTAATTACTCTTGTAAAAGCTAGAAGAGCGGGAGTTAAGATAGAAATTTGTCTTAATAAAACCAAACTTTTTGTCGGACAGTTTCCATATCCTGATATTAATGCACAGTCAGAGATAGGAATGATTGATTTGAACGTTACTAAAGACTTTACCAAAATGGAAACTCTATATAGATCTGATTTGGCAGATATTGGAAATATAGAATGTCAAAGCGAACAAGGTTTGTTGTTTTTTGTTCAAAATCAGAGTGATAAGAGTGATGTTAGTGTGACTAGATCAGAGTTAGTTGCGTTAGAGTTAAAGAGTAAAAAAATAATTACCATTACTGACTTAAGTTATGTATCTCAAGTGATAAATATGGATAGTCGTTTAATGGTTCCTTTTCGTGGAGACTTTTACGTAATTAAAGGTGATACAAATTTAAATACCGATAAATTAATAAATACTAAAATTAAAGGAAGAAATAATAATAAAAGTAAAAATGCTAAACTTGGAATTAGTTCGCTTGAACAAACTTCTGATGTAGTTGAAGTACAAAGTGAAGGAGAAGTTACTAGATGAGGGTCATTGTAAAAGCAATATCAATAATATTATTTTTGTTCTTGAGTACTACTGTTACTGTATGGTCGTTACTACTGTTACATGAGTGCGTACGTGCTGAGGATAATAATAAAAACAAAGAAATAACTGCATCTACTTTTTTGCCTTTAGAATTCCAATTCTTAATTGAGAGTTATCAACAATCTAAATTAACTAATGATGAGAAGAGCGAGTTTGTTGAGTTAATAAAAAAACTAGATAATAATTTGAAAGCTCTTCCACAAAAATATACTTACTTGATCATAAAAAGCGAAATATATAAGGAGTTGTTAGAAAATAAATTTCAGGATAAAAAAAATGATATAAAAAATAGCAACGTTAGTACAGATCAAGAAAATAATGTAGAATCATTAGATAGTTTTAGTATAAAAAAAATCAACAAATTGTTGACTGAAAACTATGCTATATATACCTCTTTTAGTAAGTGGTTTATTGAATCTTTACAAACAGATATTTGGGAATTAACTTCATCCAAATATTTTGACGATAAATTTAATAGAGAAAGAAAATCTCAAAAAGGAAAGAATACTTCAAATACTGCAAACACTGCATATGCTTTGCGTGACTCGGAAAAAAAAGAATTAATTAAAATAAATAGCAAGAAAGAATTATTAACTCCGATTTACTTAGAGGTGATTAGGCGAAATAGTAACGAACTGAACGAATTTCTAAAACCAATCATGCGTTTAATTCTAATTAAACTGGTTTATCAAACAAATATTTTTGTAAATTTTACAAATTATAAATTGCTAACCAATGTTTCAAAAAAGAGTACAGCAGATTCATTTCATCATTTTGATTGGGTAGAACGAAAGGGAAATAAACAAGGCGTAGGGGGAGCTGATAGTGGGAGTGGGAGTGGAAGTGGAAGTGGAAGTGGGAACACTGAGAATACGAATTCTGAGAGTAAAGTTTCTGAAGAAAATCTCGATGCATACAAAGAGATGAAAAAAAATGAAGCTTACAAAGTAATTGATGCCCTTGATGATAATCGAGAAGGATCAGGAGAAGTGACCATGGATAATCCTCAAGTTAAAGGTAGTACAAACAGTAAGAAGGAGAGTAAGGATAATAAGGATAGTAATATCGATACTACTAATACTACTGATGGTATTCAAGAAGATACATGGATACCATTAGATGATGATGATTTAATCAATATTCCATCTACTAAAAAAATGAATGCTGATGAAAATCAAACAAACAGTGTGAGCAAAAAAAGTAAGGAGAGTAATATAAATAAAGAGAATAAAGAGAATAAACAAAATAAGCAGAAAAAAATTATTAATGAAAATAGTAGTAGTGATGACGAATGGAAGTCAAGATGATGTGATTAGAGGTAAATGGTAAAACTATATTAATATTAACGTAACATTAGCTCTCACCCGTCAACAACATCCATTTTTTAATTGTATGATCTGTGCAAGTATGCTTATGGCCAGTTCTGCCGGAGAACTACCACCGATAGAGAGTCCAATAGGTGCTGTCAGTTTATTTATTTTTTCTAGTGGATATCCATCTTGCTCTAATTCTTTTCTTAAGTTGTGAGCTTTGTTTTTACTTGCGATTAATCCCAAATAACTCCAATTCTTATTTAAAAAGTATCGAACTAATTTAAAATCAGTTTGATGATCTCTGGTTAGGATAACAATAAAGCTATTTGGATTGTTGCTGGTTAAATTAAGTTTGCAATCTAAATCTGATTCCTGAAAGCTATTAATAATATTGTTAGCAGCTGGATAACGTTCTTTGTTTGCATATTCGGTCATGGAGTCAATAATAGTAATAGAAAAATTAAGATTGAGGGCCATTTGATATAAAGAATGTCCACAGTGACCGGCGCCACAGATAATTAATTGAGTTGCGGGATTTATAATCTCGATAGTGTAATGAACTTCACCTCCGCAAACCATTCCTAAATCATTTTTCAAATTCTTTTCATAATAATAAATGCTTTCTCTGTTTTTATCTCTTAAAATGTTGAGTGCTTCTTTTGTAGCAGTAAATTCTAAGTTACCTCCGCCAATGGTTCCAGATGAAAGATGATCGCTGCAATTATTATTATCAACAATTAACATTTTGGCCCCTGGAATTTGTGGAGCACTTCCCTTTACTTTGATCAATGTTATGATTGCTATCGGTTGATTTTTTTGTAGTTGTTCAATGGCGGATTTAAATAATGCTATCATTTTTTTAACTTCCGTTAATTTTTATTGCAGCTAATGATATTATGATATGAATGATATTGCTATTATTTGTAATATATTACTCAATTGATTTTTTGTAAATTGAATCTAAAGCTTTCCATCTTGGGCCATAATCGCACATATTACCAGTTTGATTCATCCAGATAAAATCAGGATGTTCATCGATAGAATCTCCTGTCCATTTTCCATCAACAACATTTCCTTGCTTATCTACGTTTATGATAGCAGTGTAATCAGAGCGTCTGTGGGCCCGAGTAGATTTGCCATGTGGTTGCATATTTGGTTTTTGCTCAGTTACCCAATCAACTGATAATTCAACTTCTATTTCACGTCCTCCACCAACAACATTTTTTTCACTTAAAACATTTATGTTATAACCAAATACTGGTTGATTCCAAACCTGAACATCAGATGTTCTATCCATAACAAAACCTTGATTGTTTGGAATCAAGTTAGCAAGTATCACTAAAAGTGATCCTGGATTTATGTCCATATATGAAGGACTCTCTTTTCTTTTTGGATCATCATTTTTAAGTTCACATCTTGTTCCTGCAGAACAACCTTTAGTATTGCATACTTCGCCAGCAAAATATGTAAGAAGTGCTTTTACGTCTGAAGAACCAAATTTGATTTCGATACCATCAGAATTTTTAACAGTAACACAGTTTGGTTCTTTATATTGTAATGCAGCCTGTGCCCAACCATGACAAAGTCCCCACCAACCTTTGCCAATACCTCTCAAAAATCCACAAACTCCCTTAGTTCGATCAATCTCTTCTTTTGTAAATGAAAAGTTATAATCACCCATAAAGATATCAAGTTTTTCGGTTGGAGATAACTTAGCAATCTCTTCTGGTTTCATTTTCTTTAGTTTGTTTTTTGACATAAAGAAAAGATCAAATCTTGTTGGAATTTTCCCTGTTTGAAATCTATTTCTAATTCCTCCTTCAACAGTTGCGTAGTAATCATCTGCCCATGGCATGTTTTCATCATTTAAACGTCCAGACTTAGGAAGGTTATCAAATTTAAGATTAAAGTTTAAAGGATTATTTGTGAATTTGCCGGCAATCGACATTCTATAAGGATTGTTGTTGCTATCAAATCCTGCAAAAACAGCGTTACTGAGAATGAAAAAAATAGATACTATAGATACAATTGTTAAAATACTCAAAATTTTATTACGCCAATACATAATTTTCCCCTCCAAATTTAAAGATGTTAATTAATCAATTCAGTTAGTTTGTAACTGAATTATTGTTGTTGTTATTAATAATTAATTGCTCAAAAATTTTTTTATATTTCAAAAAAGATTGAATATAATTAGATATTGTAAAAAAAATTTGTTTACTAAATAATTTTTTTTTATGTCTTGTAGCGATTTCAATAAGATGAGAAAAAAATAGTTGAAATTAGATAAAAAATATTTAGAAAAATTGCCATGAAAAGTGGGCATACTCAATAAACACTGTTGCTATCCACCGATTCTGTCAGGATAATTTTTCAACGACTTTGACAGTAAAACAAATTGATCTACCTTTTAAGAAATAAACTTTATCTAAAAAAGGTGGGACGGATGGTTTTGTCGATGTCAAT
>JADFZW010000011.1 GCA_015232355.1 Oligoflexia bacterium | reverse complement strand
TAGAATTTATTGACATCGACAAAACCATCCGTCCCACCTTTTTTAGATAAAGTTTATTTCTTAAAAGGTAGATCAATTTGTTTTACTGTCAAAGTCGTTGAAAAATTATCCTGACAGAATCGGTGGAAAGCAACATGGCTTTATTGAGTATGCCCATTATAATCATCACAAAAAAGACTAAATAAATTTTGATCAGACACTTCTAAGTGTACTTTTTTTTAAAAAAAGTACACTTTCAATTTTTTTTTAAATTTGCTCTTATACTAAATTAAGTTTTGATGGCAAGACAAACATACTTTTCGTGGATGCCATTAAATTATTCGAGGTTGAAATAAAATATTGTTGGTATTTGAAATGAGAACATAGCATATGAATTTTAAAACAAAAGAGAAAAAAATGAGAAAAAGAATGATAGAAACTATATTTTTTAAATTAATTGCATTACTGGGCATATTTCAATTTGTTAATTTGTTTACAGTTGATAATGCTAATTCAGCAAATTTTTTCAAACAACTTAGTTTGATAATAAAACAAAACAAAAAGATTGTAGATAGATATGCTTTACAATCTCCAATAGTAGATCCTGCTCTGGCCAGTGTGATGGATATAAAGCTAAGAGAAATGAATACTTTTAATATGTCTAAAACACAAAACATGATAACTAGAAAAGTGAAATGGGTTAATGGTGCTTCAATTTATCAAAATCATTTAAATACAAACACCACAAAAGGCGATCAAAATAAAGATAACTCAAACAATGAATTAAAGATTTTTACTGCTGATGAATTGCAAATCTTAAAGCAACTGGCCAAAGATGAAAAAATATTTGTTGAACCTTTTTTTTATACTCAAGAGCAAATTGAATCTGGAATAGAAAACGGAATGTTTGATAATTCATTTATTAGGGCCTTAAAAAATAAAATTGAAAAATTAGAAAACATTGATAATGGAACAAATGAGACTTTGGGCGATGTTGAAGCAACAGAAAATTCAAATGGACAAAGCGATATTTGTCCTCAGCTTAATGAAATTCAAGATGTTCAAAAATTAAATAATCAAAATCAAAAATTATCAAATCAATTAACTAAATTAAATTCCATGCTAGAAAAAATCCAAATTAGGAAAGAAAAATCCATGTTTCCAGAAAACGTGTATCTTCGTTCAAAACAACAAAATTTCACTGGTAATTTTTTATATTGCTTGGGTTCGGATAATAAAATTTATGTCAAACCAAATTTAAATAGAGGAAACAATAATCGTTTCCAAAAAGGTGGAGAATGGGAAAAAAATGATGATGTTTATATAAAAAATAATCCTGGTAATCGTGATGGTTGGAATTTACATGATGGTACTGGTGGTCCTACTTTGCCTGATGGGGAAAAGATAGTTGAGTTTGATGTTCAAGGAGAAATTGTTGTGGCCCTAACTAACAAAGGAAATTTTCATCTCTATAAACCAAATAATAAAAAATTACCTACTGCTTGGAATACTAGAAGTCTAGGTGTACCTCACGGAGTTTTAAAAATACCCAAGGAAGATGTTGTTGGTTGGAGTTTTAGTATTGGATTGGCAAATGAGGGTAAAGAATGGCGTAGAAGAACAAAGGAATTCATGCACGATGATGATATAGTTGGATATTTTAAAGATAGTAAGCAAGATAAACAAATCTATTTTGGCTTTACTCCAACTGTATATGTATTACTTAAAAACGGTTCAATTGTATTTTGGGATACAGGTTTAGCTCCAGAATTTACCAGAGGAATACTTATTCCTATGGAAAATGGTTTTAAAGCTGAAAATATTTCTACCGCTGGTTCAACTATTTTTGTTTCAGGAAAAGATAAAGATGGAAAAAATGTAATGTATACAAGGATGTTTGATTATGAGATAAATGGAACTCCAACTCACAATTTGACATACGATCAAGTTAAAGCTTCAAGTAATAAAAATAATTCACAAAAAATTTACTCATTGTATACTGAAAGATCAGCACTCTTAGATGGATGGAAAAAACATCAAAGCATTACAACTGCCCCTGAAACTGGTCATATTAATGAAAAAAATAATCAGGCGGCCATTTCTGGATTATCTAAAATCAGTATTCATACAACGGGACTTGGTGATGATAATAGAGAGTTAAGAGTTGTTGGTGTTAATTCAAGAGGAGAAATGGGATTTTATCATAAAAAAATTAGTGAGGATGAATGGCTGTTCAATAGTTTTTCTGCAGCAGAAATTAAGAAGTCCTTAATTTTATCATCTCTTTATAAAAACACATTCTCATATCCGTATATAAAATCAGATTCTACCATTAGTTCATCTGAACTTTTAAAGGATTATCCTCAAGGAACTATTTCTGGAGTAGCAAAGTTAGGTGATTTAGCAGAAGATATTAAAGTAGAAATGCAAAATTTCAATATTTTTCAAACTCCAGATCAACCTTCAACTATCAAAATTACTACTAAATCAGGAAAAACAATTGATTTAAAAATGAGAACCAGTGATGAATGGTCTCTAACAACATTATCCAAAAGCAATCCTCAATTAATTGGAAAAAGTGAAGGAACACCAAAGGTACTTAAATGTACTTTAGACATTTCAGAAGAATATTTAAATTCTAATGATAATGAAGTAAAAGTAGTTATTGATATTTTTAGGAAATATCATTTAAAAAGCAATGCTTTCTCTCTAATTGCTAATAATGAAAAAATTGAGATCGATTCACATGCGGATTTAAAAATGAGATTTAAACGTGAAGATAATGATAAATCTATTTATACAGATATGATTGACAGACCTGAACTAATTGTTAATGAAAATGATGATTTGAAAACAGTTGAAAAGAAAATGATAGCTAATCAAGAGATGTTGGCAAGAATTAGCGATGAGCAATCAGAGGTAAATAGTAAAAGTAAGAATATAAAAAATGCTTTGTTGTGGTCTTCAATATATGCTGTTAGCAAGTTAGTAAATTCTGTGGTTTCTCCTGTGAGTTTTATAACTGCTAATAATAATGTCTCTGCAAAAGATGATAAAAGCAATTTTGTTAACATGGTTAAGACAGTTGTAGATAATAGTTCTAGAATTTCTTCTGCCTACGCAAAGCTGAATATAAAACAATTATTTAAAAATAGAAAATCAAACAAAGTTGATGAAGCAGAAGAATTATTGAAAAACAGAATTAGTAAATATCAAGAAAAATACAACAATGGTGATCTACAATAACTAGTCACTGGCACTTTCGCGCCAGTGACTAATTATACCCGAGCAAACTTGTTTCCCAAAGGTCTTTTTTTAGCGGCCATTAAGAAATAACTTATTCATCACACTTTATTGTATGTACATCTAAGTTCTTACAAGTTAGCATCATTTACAAGAGGTCGTTGAAATACGAATCAAACATCAATCTATAAAAAATTAAGATCAAAATTAAAAAGGAGAATTCATGAACTTCAATTCTAGTTTTAATATTAATTTTCAAAATATTTTTTGCAAAACAATCTCTCTAATTTCTTTGCTTCTTATTGCTATAGCAATATTTGCAACTAATTCATCAACATCTTTGGTGTATGCAAATGAAAACGAACCAATCTTAAATTTAAAGTATAAGGCCGGTGCAGAACATCTTACTCATCAGAAAATCACAACCATCGCCGCTACTGCGCTTGGTTTGTCTATAGAACGAGTAAAAAATATTGCTGCAGCTTCTGGCATGCCTGATAAAAATCAAGGAGGCATTTCAGGAGGTTTTAATCAGCAATGGTCACATGGACTTCTCTTTAACAATAAAAAAGAAATAAAATGGGGTGATGCTAATACGGATTATCATGATAATTTATTGGGTTTAAAAAATAATGACCGTTATGATGATAATCCTTTAGATGAAATTGATGAAACTACTTCCTCTGTTAAACTCGAAAGTTGGGAAAATGGTTCTGCTGATAAATTTTATTTACAAAATGATCAACAAAAAGGTGATTGGTATCTGGGTTACGCTTCTCATTACATTGTTGATTTAACAACACCAATTCATACAACAGTTCCTGGATTTTCTCATCTGGAAATTTTGTCCAAACATTTTAATTTTGAACTATGGATTGCAAACAATTTTGATAAAGGCCATAATTTGGCCACTGTTGCTATTAATGATAATAAAATCTATTCTATTACTAATCCTAGGGAAGATGCTAAGAAAGCTGCATGGAATGCCTGTTATTGGAATGATGTTGATGGATATGGACAAAGATTGTGGGATTTATATAAACAAGAAGGTTATCCAACAGAAGAAAACTCTGGCAATGCTGAATTAGTAGAAGCTGCAAAGATAATGATTCTTGAGGCAGTAAGATGGTCTAAATCTACTATCAAATGGGGATTGGATAATTACCAACAATGGGATTAATTTTGATGATGATATTAACATTCATTCAATAAACTATTTCACCATTAAATATTGTATGTACTACTTTAGATGAATCGATTGTTAACGGATTAACTTTTGTAATATCTTTATCAACAATAATCATATCTGCATTTTTTCCCACTTCAATTGAACCAGTAATCTTTTCAATGAAATTTTGATAAGCACCATTTATTGTGTATGCTTTAATCATATCTTTTATTGATGCTCGCTCGAGAGGATTTAAAAGCCATTTTGGATCATCAATATCTTTGATCTCATCAACACTATAATACTCAGGAGTCTCAAGATTTCTTGTTACTCCTACTTCTATGGCCCAAAATGGATTTGGAATTGGAGTTACACTATGATCTGAGGATGCAGTAACAATAACTCCTGCTTTAATAAATGATTGCAATGGATACTCTTTTTCTGCTCTTTCGGCCAGAAAAGGATAATCAACCACCTCCCACCACTTAGGTTCTTTCAATCCCCAAAATGGTTGAGTGGCCGCAATTACTTTTAATTTAGCAAATCTTTTTATATCGTCATCTGCTACTAACTGTAGATGAGTGATCACATTTCGATAATCTTCACCTACACTTGAATTTCTAGTTGCTAGTTTGTTTTTAGCATATTCAAGTGCATTTAATACATTTCTAGTAGAACCATCTCCGATTGAATGAACATGTATTTGAAATTTATTTTTATTTGCAAGAACAAAGCTTTTCTTTAATTTTTTCATATTCCAAAGAAATGTCCCTCTAAAATTTTTCCCCTTGTTGGCCGCTTTAGCATATGGTTTAAGTAAGTAAGCAGTCACACCCTCTACCACACCATCAGCAAAAAATTTCAAAGTATTCACTCTATAATTTTGAGAACTATAAGCATCTCTCACACTAATTGCACTTTGAATTTGTTTTTTTAAATCTTTTTGTGGATCGATTACAATGGCATTATTTACATACATCTTCAATTCACCTTTTTTATCCATTAAAACAAACTCATCTTTTGCTCCAGTCATCGACATAATACCTGTATAACCTAAACTATGAAGATATTTTTGATAGCTTTTTGCTGCAGTTAATTTTTGTTCAGCTGTAAAATTTTTTGAAGGTACTAATCTTTGGGCCGATTCTTTAAGTGTACCCCATAACTCCCCATTCGCATCTTTTTCGATTACACCACCTGCTGGTGCTTTAGTCTTCTTAGTAATCGCAAATTGTTCAAATGCCTTACTGTTTAACCAAGAGCTGTGTCCATCATATGAATCAATTATAATTGCTTTGTTTGCAGAAATTGCATCCAATCTCTCTTTCTTTGGGCCTTTAGAGACCTCTTCTCCTTTAAATGCTCCCACCGAAAAACCTGAACCATAATATATTGGTAGATCAGGATGATTTTTTACATACTCCTCAATTTTTTTAATTGTCTCTTCTTCTGTCAATACACCATTAAGATCTATTAAATAAAGTTTATCAAGCATTGTTCCTGGAGAGTGAATGTGAGAATCAATCATTCCTGGAAGTAACATCTTTCCCTCTAGATCTATGACTTTCGTAGTATCTCCTCTCAATTTTTCTACCTCTGAATTTGTGCCAACATAAATGATTTTACTTTTCTTTACAGCAACAGCCTCTGCAAATTTATTATTATTATCGGCGGTAAAGACAACGCCATTTTTAATAATCATATCAGAAATCTCAGCAGTCTCTGCAGTCTCTGCGATTTTTTTACCTACATTGGTGGTGATATTTATCTTCTTACTTATTGTGGTCGTCGCACAACTAGCTAACATGCAAATTGAAACAACAATAAAAAATAATTGCATTAACTTTGTTAACTTCATTCTAAATATCTCCTCAATTAATTTGATTTTTTACAAGAAATTATAAGAAATTATAAGAAATAAAAGCAATAATATTTGAAATGTGCTCGTATATCAAGATCTATTCTATAGTCATCCACATAATGATTAGGATTAGGGATAAATTTGATTTGCTCCTAAAGTAATTAGTGTTTTTATCATTTCATCTGCATGTCTTTGACCAACAATTGCATATCTAACTTTATTTTTTCCATTAAATAATGTCTCCCCCATTCTCCTGCCTCTTTGATCATATTTTTCTATATAGGGATCATTTTTTTTCGGAGTTCCATCTGCAAGTCTTATTATAATTGCCTCTAAACCGGCCTCTTCAAGATCATCTTTATCTTCTTCTTCCTCTGTTCTATTTTTTTTATTTTTATTTTTTGAAGATAATATTTCAAGTTTTAACTGCAGATTACGAATTACTTCTTCAATAGGTGGAATTTGTCCAATTTCTAGTGGGGACGTGGTTAGTTGCAAACAACGTGACATCTCTCCAAGGATTCCACTATTTTCCGAAGCAAAAGGTCGGAGACTATTTTTACCTGATAAAAATAGCGCCCCTCCTCCTGATCTTTTTGCATCCTCTGGTTTAATTAAAAGTTCTGGTTGATTTATGGGAACTGAATAATGAAAAGGATCTTCATGATATATTTCCATATCATTTGATTTAACAGCTTTTGCATTTTCAAGAAGTTCAACCACCTTTTTTACATAACCAGTCGAGGATTTATCTACTATATGTTTTTCTCCAATTATTATCAATGTATCACCAGTTTTTGTTGTTAATACATGGAAAATAAATCCCTCTTTTTTTCTCAAGATTTGGAATTCTTTTGATTCAAATATGCCTGCAGGATCTATTTGTTTAGTGATGATCGCTTCTTTTGTTTTCATCTGCTCGGATGCATTTAACAAGCAATTAATACAAAAAAAGACAACTATAAGTGCTAATAATAATTTTACCTTTCCATTCAATAAAATTTTTGTAGACATAAAACACCTAAACCTTATAAAGCATCTATTACTCTTAGAAAAATACTTGTCCATGGAAAGCACACCAACTTTTCCATTTTTAAAAGTAATTTTTAGTTCATAATCTTTAAGATATTCTACAAATACTATATCATAATCTTGTAATTCCATAATGACCTCGTTGAATTATTATTCAAGTGGTTTAATTTTAAAATGAGTTCCATTTTTACATGCATCCCACTCTTGTATCAGCTCTTTTTGATAGATACTGGCCCATTCAATTACTAATGCCATTGCTTTAGGAGGTAATTTTCCTGCTAAAACTGAAAAGTTGGAGATATCAATTACTGCTTTATAATTTAGGTGCCAGCACACAAAATGAGTCGCACTATAACTCAAAAAGTGTGCTGGCACTCAACCCTGAGTATCAACTCAACCCTGAGTATGCCCCAAAAATCGTGCTACTTTTTATCATAAATATAAACTATAAAATTTATTGATCTGATTCCATATATTTAAAATCACATTTGTATTTTGCTAGATATGAAAAATGTATATTTTTTATATCTCATCTTTTATTTCTACAAGTAAGATATAATCTGTACTGATAAAAAGCGAAATACATATGAAGTACATACAATGAATATATTATATATGGAAGAAAATAAATACAAGGAAGGAAAAAATGAAACAAGAACAAAAAATAAGAGTAAATAAATTATATTTTAAATCATTTCAATTTCTATTTCTATTCGTTGTAACTGTTATTGCCAATATCTCTTTCACAACAATTCAAATCTGTTACTCATCAGAGGAAGATATATGGAACTCAAAGTTGAATAAGATAGAAAAAATGAGCACCCAGTTAAATGATGAAATGACAAAGTTGCTTAAAGAACAAGAAGAGATGATTGAAGAATTTAAAAGATGGAAACAACAAAAAAATGTAAATGCTAATGCAAATACTGATACAGATACAGACAATACTAATAGTGCTTGTGGAAATAAAAGAAAAGAAACAAAAACCTTAACAAAACCATTAAAGGGAATCTATACGCTTTTGAACAAAGAACCAACTGAATTGGAGACTATGTTGGAAAAAAAAATAATCAGTTGTGAAAATTTAAAATCCTATTTGTATAAAGGAAACAACGGAAAAAAACTCTCTACCATGCAAGAAGTAGATTTGAGTCTTGTATATGGAAAATGTGTGGCACAGACGACAGCTAATATTAAAGGACTTTTTAAACCACAGTGTGGTGAGGTGGCCGGTAAAGAGATGAGCACAGATGGAAGAAGTTTTTTACATGAAAGGGCCGCTTTTGTAGTAGATCAAATGATCGATGCTAATTTAATTCCACCAACGGTCCTTCAATATAGTTCAATTGATGATCCTGACGATTTTTATTTTAATAAAAATGAAGTAAAGGGATCCTTGCAATATTGGTTTGAAAATACTACATCCGCTCGAAAACTAAAGAAAAGTAAAATGAGCATGGATCTAACTTTGCTTGATTTTGTTATCGGAAATTGCGATCGTCATGTTGGCAATATTTTATTTGATAAAAGTAATACAAAACAAGAGATAGCAATCGACAATGGACTAAGCTTTGATGAAGCTTACTGTAAATTTGCGAGAATAATGAGGTCCCAAGATTCGGATCCAATGAATAGACTTAATAAATTATTAGCAGGAAATAAATCGCAAGATCAAGCAAAACAGATAAGAGAAAAAGTAACAAAAATAGTTATGAGTTTCAATCCTGCTAGCAGTAATTACAATCAAAAACTATGTGATGAATTGAAATATAATCTATTGGATAATGATGAACGATATGAATTAAATAAACGTTTAGATACCCTACAATCATTAATCTTTGGTAAACAGAAAAAAATTGTATCTACCTATTGTACCAGTGATAAAAATATGAAAAAGGAATCAACAGCAAAGTTTAGTGTTGATGATTGTTTTGAGCAAAAAATTATTAGAGAGAAGAAGAAGAAGAAGAAAGAAAAACAAAATATAAGTCAAAAGAATCTAAGTCCGATTTTTTCTCAATATAGTCCTAATCTTTAATTCAACCCTTAATTTAACCTTTAATACCCATTTTATCTTTTAATGCTTTTAAAGATTCCGAGGTACTTGCACTTGAAGTTCCTTGTAATGCTTTATTTATTTCATCATCTACACTGGTTGTTTTGCTGGCAATATCCCCATAGGATTCCGCTAATGCTTCCTCTTGCTCTACTCTACTCTTCATCTTTTCAAGCATGGCCACAGTTCCAGTAGAATCTATCTTGGCCATCTGTTGATTTATCTTCTTGCTAGCGGTGGCGATTTTGGCCCTTGATTTTAGAGTATTAAGTTCCGTTGTCCACTTATCGATCTCTTGCTTTAATCTGGAGATATCTCCCTCTAATTTTGTAATCATGGTTGTATGCTTTACCTCATTTTGAGCAAGAACTGTAATCTCTTTCATTATTGCTTCTTTTTTATTTAGAGCTTCTGCTGCTAAACGATCAGCTTCTCCTTGGGCCAGATCACCCTTTTGACCTTTAGAGAGAAGTAACATCGCTTTTTTCTCATAATCAGAGGCAGTTGCTTTCTTTTCTTCGCACTCTCTCTTGTTGCGAATAGCATCTGCTTTTATCTCTGCTAATCCTCTCACACTTTCATCTAAATTTTTTTTTAACTCTGCTAAACCTTGCTCACTCATCTTTACTGGATCTTCTAGTTTATCAAGGGCGGCATTTGCCTCTGATTTTCCCCACATAAAAAATCTGTTTAAAATACTCATTTGTTACTCCTTAAATTATTATTAATTATTAATTATTAATTATTAATTATTACTATGTATAAATCCTACAGTCCCTTTGAAAATTTAATCAAATCATTTCCATGCTCTACTAAACATAAGTGTAGTGCATTTATAGATGCTTCCAATTCATTCAAATCTAAATTCTTAATTTGCAAAGTATCTCTAAAGATCACATACTTTCCATCATCATCTAATACTAGCGCTCCATGAACTAGATGACGATTTATTTGCAACAACTTTTTAAAAATCATCATATTATCTTTTTTATTTTCAAAAATAATCTGCTCGATAATAAGAATTGGTTCGCTTACATGTAGTAGTAGATTTTTTATTCCTCTATTTTCATCTACAACTTGTAACATCTCACCTTCAGCATCCTCTTTTACAATATCAATTTTTAAGTCGTGAATGTAACTTTTTACCTTTAAAAAAGAATCCAAAGCAGAACAAGAACCCTTTACATTTTTACTCATTTTAATAACTCCTTTTGATTTTTTGTTTTTTTGTTTTTTTGTTTTTTTGATATTTTAAATTATGATTCATGCGGTAGCGGTCTTCTCTTGGGTCTAAAGTAATGTCTTGGAGAATACTTTAGAAAATCGGAGATGTGACTCATATACACGCATGAGTACTTATCGATTTGATTTGCAAGCCTACTCTCCTCTTGACCTGAACGCATGATTGGGCCCCAGTAACAATTAAATAGCTCTTGATAGGCATCAATCTTCTTTGGGATCTCATCATCTATTATTTTAATCTCTTGTTTAATATTTTTTATCTCATCCTTATCATCTGCCACCTCAAAATATTTTAATTCATAATTCTCCTTTTGTCTCATAAGTTCATCTATATCATCTAGCATATGTTTTCCCTTATCATATGCTTCCACTTCCTCTCTCAACTCTTCAATCACCAAGGCAGTATGCCAGTTACATGCTTTTTTCAAAGTTAGGATATCACCATATATATGGTCTCCTAGGTAGAGAATTTGTAATCCATCAACATTTAAAAATTTTGCTAACTGTTCAGCATTACCTCCCTGATAGATTCCCTTCTCCAAATGAAATGGTTGATCTAAGTTTTTCATAAGTCCAGTGCTAGGATCAACTTCTAAAAATTTTCTATGATCAGTAAAGAAGCGAGGTTTTTCAGCAACAGTTATTATATAATGGAAAAGATCTTTCCAATCCTTATGATTTTTTAAAAATGGGTTAAGGGTATAATCAAACAAAACTTTAGTGTAATGGTAATCTGAATTTGTAACCACCATTAATGTTTTACCATTTTCTTTTAACACCTCTAAGGTTTTTACAATCTCTGGATCTTGAATAATAAATTTTCCCGGATCTTTTTCCACATTACCCTTTAGTGATCCATCATAGTGAGAGCGTTCTAGTACATCATGAACATCATCAAAGATTTCAAAGTAACTTTTAAAGGTTCCTTTATTCTCATTATCCCATTTATCTTTATAATCTACTAATTGAGAAAAGAGCAAACCAGCAGCGATAAAGAAAGTTGTATCGATAGAGTGATATTGGCCGCTCTTCACATCAACAACTAATCCCTTGTAAAGCTTTTGCATCTCCAGAAATTCAATCTTTCTTGTTCCATGATAAGCAATGCGGGCCCTACCATAGCGACAGAGCTTTATTAAATTACCCAACTTTTTATCAAAGACAAGTCCTCTAATCACTCTAGAAAAATCAAATTTGTAATCTAGGATCTCTTTTGGATAGGATTTTAAATTGATAAGTTTATGAACCATTTCATTATAAGTCATCTCCTCAAAAACAGCACTCTTGTAACGAACAATAGTATAATCCATATCAAAACCGATTACTTTAATCTGTTTAAGATTAAGTGTCCTATTCACATAAATATTGCTCATCGTTCACAGCTCTCCCTTGTTACATAATTAAAGAACGAATAATATCATCTTCCTTAAATGGTTTTTGTATTACTACATCAAATTTTTTTAAATTAGGATCATTTTCCAATATGTTTGCAAATCCTGAAACACATATAGCTTTACCACTAAAATTTTTTTTACGTACATACATCAATAGATCAATTCCATTTGCAACACCTAACTCTGATGCATGATCTGCATTAAGAGAGACATCGAAAAAGGCAATATCAATTTTATTACATTCAAATATTCCAATTGAAGTAATTAAACTATCGGCCATAATACAAAAGTAACCCATTTCAGAAACAATATCTTCAATAATCTCTCGAATCTCTGGTTCATCATCAATTATTAAAACTTTTTTAACTTCACCACCATTTGATTTATTCATTTTTATTTTCCAAATTATACAATCAACATTGACAACGATACTAATAGCAATAACATTTATATTATCAATAAATATATTATCAATAAAAAATAACAATAAAAACAATTGATATATACACATTATGATTTTAAAATATTTTTAAATTATAGAAAACGAGGGAGAGTTATGCAATTTTTAAAACGTTTTATGCTTTTCTTTGCAGTTAATATAGTGATCGTTATCACTATATCAATAATACTTCATCTATTGGGCGTAGGATCGTACATCACTGCTTATGGTATCAATTATCAATCACTCGCAATTTTTTGTCTTGTTTGGGGTATGGGTGGATCATTTATTTCACTACTCCTTTCAAAATTTTTAGCGAAGTGGATGATGGGAGTAAAGATTGTTGAGCAAAATGGTCCATATTCTTGGCTTGTGCAAACAGTATATGGTTATGCACGCAGGGCCGGCTTAGAAAAAATGCCAGAGGTTGGAGTTTATGAATCACCAGAACTAAATGCTTTTGCAACTGGAGCAACTAAATCAAGTGCACTAGTAGCAGTCTCCACTGGATTACTTGATGGAATGAATCGTGATGAATTAGAGGGCGTAATTGCTCACGAAGTTGCACATATTGCAAATGGTGATATGGTCACAATGACAATCATTCAAGGAATTATAAACGCATTTGTAATGTTTTTTGCAAGAATCGCTGCCTATGCAGTTGAGCAAGCATTACGAAAAGATGATGATGAGGATGAGAGAGGTGGATTAAGTTCATTACTTCATATGTTTCTTGTAATGATTTTTGAAATGGTGTTTGGAATTGTAGGTATGCTTATTGTGGCTTACTTCTCTAGACAGAGAGAATTTAAAGCGGATGCTGATAGTGCACGAATGGGTGGACGAGAGAAGATGATTGCAGCTCTCTCTGCACTACAAAGAAACTATGAGATGATGACTGCAGATCATGGTGGCATGAGCACTATGAAAATTTCTAACAAAGGCAGTTGGATTGCATTCTTTTCAACTCACCCACCACTAGAGGAGAGAATAGAGGCACTTAAGCGAGGTTATCACAATACTTACAGATAAAAAAATAAAAGTAGAGAAGGAGTTCGAAAATGTTTTTAGAAAGTAAAGAGGTTATCGATCGACCTATGAATGAAGTCTATTTGTTGGTTAGAGATAATCTTCCACAAATTATTCCCTATCTTCCCAATATAGATAAAGTTGATGTTTTGAAATTAGAGCATTCAGCGGATGGGGCCACAACCAATATTTTAAATCAGTGGCATGCAAAAGTTGAAGTTCCAGATGCAGTTTTAAAATTCATCAACAAAAGTTTATTTTCATGGAAAGATACTGCTGTTTGGAACAATCAAAAGAATTTAGTCGAGTATAGATTAGAATCATGTTGGACCAAAGAACTCTTCGATGCCAAAGGAACTAACTACTTCACTGCAATCTCAGATGATAAAACAGAGCTAAAAATAACTTGCGAAGTAATTCTTCATCCAGATAAAGTTCCAGGTGTTCCTGCTTTTTTAGTGAAGAGAGTTCTGCCAATCATTGAAGATACTGTAGGTAAAGTATTGGGTCCAAACCTTATGAGTTTAGGAAGAGGAATTCAGGCGTACTATAAGAATAAAAAATAAAAATAAAAAATAAAAAATAAAACAAGTGAATTAAGGAGAAGAAAATGGGTGCACAGGAAGGAAAGGTCTCTAAGGTCTCTTACAAATCTTTAGGTTTAGTAAATACAAAGAGTATGTTTAAGAAAGCTGTTGAGGGTGGTTTTGCAATTCCAGCTTACAACTTTAACAATATGGAACAATTGCAAGCAATTGTTATGGGATGTGCAGAATCAGATTCGCCATTTATTTTACAAGTCTCCAGTGGAGCAAGAAAATATGCTAATCAAACTTTACTACGCTTTCTCGCTCAAGGTGCAAGCGAAATGCTACGAGAATCAAATCCTCATCTAAAATTTGCACTCCACTTAGATCATGGTGATACTTTTGAACTTTGCAAATCATGTATCGATTCTGGATTCTCATCAGTGATGATCGATGGTTCACACCATCCATATGATAAAAATATTGAGTTAACTAAACAAGTAGTTGCCTATGCTCATGATCACGATGTCACCGTGGAAGGTGAATTGGGTGTGTTGGCAGGAATTGAAGATGAAGTTAGCTCTGAACATTCAACTTATACTCGCCCAGAGGAAGTAGAGGACTTTGTAAAGAAAACCAATGTTGATTCTTTAGCAATCTCTATTGGAACCTCTCATGGAGCAATGAAATTTAAACCTAGTATGTGTACTAAAAATGCTGAAGGGATTTTAGTTCCACCTCCTCTACGCTTTGATATCTTAGAGCAAATTGAAAAACGAATCCCAGGATTTCCAATCGTTCTTCATGGAGCATCCTCGGTACTTCCTCACTATGTAAATCTAATTAACCAGTATGGTGGAAAGTTGGACAATGCTGTAGGTATTCCAGAGGAACAACTTCGACGTGCGGCCAAATCAGCAGTTTGTAAAATAAATATTGATTCTGATGGACGCTTAGTTTTCACGGCCATGATAAGAAAAGTATTTAGTGAAAAAAAAGATGAGTTTGATCCTCGAAAATATCTTGGACCTGCTAGAGATGAATTAAAAAAGATGATTATTGAAAAGAATAAAAATGTATTGGGATCAGCAGGACAAGGTAAGTCAATCTTTGCTTGATCAAAAATAAATTAAAATAAATTCCAAGAGTAATTATAAAAAATGACAACTCTAAAACGATTGATCTCTAGAGAGTGGCTATCGGCATTTTTCGCTTCTGTCTTTGTTTTTATCCTTTTAATTACTGTTGCTAATGTCGTCTCTGAACTCTTAAGAAGTGTTACTACACTTCCAGATATTTTACTTAACAATTTTTTAGAGATGCCTAAATGGCTAAATAAAATTTTACCAATTGCCTGTTTAACAGCAACACTTTTTAGTCTCAATCGTTTACAGAGAAAGGGTGAACTTATGGCGATCTTTGCTTGTGGTTTCCCCAGATTCTCATTTTTTACTCTTATATTACAGCTCTCATTTTTAGTGGCCGTAAGTGAATTTCTAATCTCATCTTATTTGCAACCATATGCGGATGCTTTGAAATTCTCTTGGCTGCGAGATGGAGGAATTCATTTTAGAGGGAATAAATCTCAAAGTTTACAAACAAGCACTAGTTCCACAGGAAAAGTTTGGTATAGAAATGATCTCTACTATGCCTCTTTTTTAGCATTTGATAAACAAAGAAGTGAACTAAGAGATCTTACTCTCTTTTTCTACGATTCAAATTATAAATTAGAGCGAATAATTACTGCCGATCGCGCCCGCACTGCTACCTCCTCCGATGGTAGCAATTCCTACAAATGGACTTTGAGCACTGGAAATGAATTGAATTCTCTTAAGGATAAAAACTTTCCTCAAAAGAGAGTCTTCGATACATTAAACCTAGATTTAAAAGAAAAACCAGCAGACTTTTTAGATGTTGATTTAGACATTAATAAAATGGATATACATAATTTATACTATTACATCTTAAAGATAAAAAAATTAGGCATTAATGCTTGTGAATACGAAGTTATGTTCTATGAAAAATTCTCTTCATCCATAATCTGTATTATTTTTGCTTTTATCTCTGTTGGTGCTATATTTAATCCAAATCGCAGGCATAGTTCATTTGGAAAAAATATCTTTTTTGTCATGATATTTACTACTGTCTTCTGGCCATCCTATTCATCTTTTATGGATCTGGCCGGTGGATCCAAACTTCCACCTCTATGGGCCACCTTTGCTATCCCTGCTCTTTGTAGTTTGTATATTTTAATTTATTTCTATAAACATCGAAGACTGGCATAAAAAATGAATTCTACAATTATAAGATTTTACTTGGCGATAATCGCTTTTCTCTTAATCACCCTTACAGTAAATAGAATCATCTTTGCCCTACTCTACTACAACATTAGCAACACAAATAGCTTCACTGTAAATGATATATTTTTTGCTTTCTATATTGGATTTAAATTTGACTTAAGATTTATCTTAATCTCGCTTGCTCCAATATTTTTTTTGACGGCCATTTTAAAGCAAATTAAAATAAATTTACCAACTAAAATCATTAGGATCTATTTAAATCTGCTCTGCTTTTTAATATTCATATTCTACGGATTTGATTACGGCCACTACTCCTATCTACAATCGCGCTTAAGTAGCACCGTCTTGCAAATGCTAGAAAACCTACAGACCTCGATGCAAATGATTTGGCAAACTTATCCGGTGATACCATCATGTATTGGATTTATTTTTATTTTGTGGATCTTCGATTATATTATTAAACGCTTATTACAAAATCTATCTACAAACACAAATCTAAGCATATCAAAATTCAAATACAAAATAATTCTGCTGTGGATTTTCATCGTGCTGATTTGGTCTGCTGGGATATGGGGAAAAATCTCTTACTACCCTTTAAGGTGGGGAGAAGCATACTTTACTACCAATAAGTATATTTCATCTATCG
Source organism: Oligoflexia bacterium (assembly GCA_015232355.1). Taxonomy (GTDB): domain Bacteria; phylum Bdellovibrionota; class Bacteriovoracia; order Bacteriovoracales; family Bacteriovoracaceae; genus JADFZW01. Next base: position 137,804 of record JADFZW010000011.1, on the reverse strand, counting down.
CACTAAATCCGATAATGAATTTTTTTGATTCTTGGGTCTATCGAGAACAAGAGTATGATATTAATTTAACAAAAAAATATTATCCAGTAATGCAAAATTATCTTAAGCTTGATACTGATTTTACTTTTCCCAATTTCAAGCGAACAATAAAACCAGTAATACCTCATCCACTCTTAAAAAAACCATTTAACTCTAATTCCCCTGCTCCTAATGTAGTTGTCATTATTGTTGAATCATTGGTTGCTTATAAGACAGGCATGTTTAATAATCCACTTGGTCCCACCCCATATCTTGATCGTATTCAAAAACAAGCTATCTTTTTTCCTCACTTCTACGTTCCCTCTCAAGCGACCGCTAGATCTGTTTTCGCCTTCATTACTGGCATTCCTGATGTAACTGCACATCTAGATACCAGTAGCACAAGAAATCCATTAGTCGTTGATCAAAACACTATTCTAAATGAGTTCAAAGAACATCAGAAATTTTATTTTTTAGGAGGAGATGCTAACTGGGGAAGTATTCGTGGATTACTCACTAACAACATTAGCGATATAAGAATTTTTGAAGAAAAGGATTACTCGTTTCCTCGAAATGATGTTTGGGGAATCTCTGATTACCATCTCTTTTTAGAAGCAAATAAGGTTTTTAAAAAAGAGCAGAAACCCTTCATGGCAATAGTACAAACATCAGGATTTCATCGTCCTCTTACTTTACCAAAAGATAGAGGTGATTTTAAATTAAAACATCTGAACAGCAATGAACAAAAACGTCTCTTAAAAGAGTATGGTTTTGAATCCGAAGATGAATATCAATCACTACTCTTCCAAGATTATTCTATTGGAAATTTCTTTAAACAAGCATCGAAAGAAAAATATTTCGATAATACAATCTTTGTTATTTTTGGAGATCATGGTCTTCCTGTTAATGGCGCTAAAAATGTTCCTGCAGGAGAGCGAATACATGATCTAGAAAATTTTCATGTACCACTACTCTTTTATGCCCCAAAAATTTTTGATCCTCAAATTATAAAAAAATATGTTAGCGAAATAGATGTTCTTCCAATTCTGGCATCTATTTTTGGAATCACTTATTCCTATCAAGCTTTAGGCCGGGACATCTTTGATGGCCGATATAATAATAACAATGCAGATGAAGCAAACAAATTATTTGTCTATTATTGGTATATGCGCCCATCTCGATATGCGATCTTTGATAATAAATACTTTGCCCCTGCCAACACTTTAGGGAAAAAAGAACTCTTTATCTATACAAGCAAACGCCCAGGTGCAGATGAATCTCCTGAGGATATTTATAAGGAAAAAACGATAGAGTTAAATGACTTGGCCAATGGTATTTATAATACTAGTAAATACATGATGTATCATAATAAGAAATAAAAAAAGTAAGATCTTATAAAATGCTACAATCCTTTTTTTTACACAATCTTTCTTTTTTTGTTTTTGGATGTTTCAAAATAAGCTGCCAAAGTTCTTCATCCTTTATTTCTTTAACATAATTAATTAATATATTTTCTCCGGCATGAGGATCAACTCTTGAATCAGATAAAAGAAATTTTAACATCTTTAGATTACTTTTTTTTGTGGCCATAACTAAAGCATAGTTATTTTCAGCAGCAGGATCAACACCATTTTTATTTATCAAAAATTTTACTACATCAAGATAACCGCCATAAACCGCCATACGAAAAGCAAAATTTTTACCTGCTGCTGGATTAACCCCCGGTTTATCAATGAGAAATTCCAAAACATCAAGATGACCCTCTTGAGCTGCATATCTAAAAGCATAGTTATCATCTACAACGGGATTAACCCCTTTTTTATTGATTAAAAATTTCAATACCTCAAGTTGACCTTTTTGGGCCGCCCATCTAAAAGCAGCATTTCCATTACTGGCAGGATCAAAATTCTTTTTTTTAATCAATAATTTTAGTATATCAATATGACCATTTTCTGCCGCTTTATAAAAAATCATACTATTATTATTTCCAACAGTAACACCATTTTTTATTATGAAAAAGTTTACTATGTTAATAAATCCTCTCTCGGCAGAATCATTGATTAAAAGTGTATAATCATTACCTATTTTTTTTAATAGATTTTCAATTTCTTTTTTAAATTCTTCTTGTTTTTGCAAATATGCTTCTAATAAACTTAATTTAGAGTAATAATCTTCTGGCGGAAAGGTTTTAACTATCTTCTTAACTAATAAATGCATATTTCTTCCACTCTCACTATCAATTATTGCTTTAAGTAAATGCGTCTTATCCTCAAAATCTATTTGTGGAATTAAATATTGGAGCAATCTTTTTTGTGACTTTGTTTTAGCTAATTTTAAAACTTCCGACATCTTGCTTTTATCTGAACTCAAAACTAGCAATTTAAAATTTTCTGATATTATATCCAAATTTTTATTAGATTTTTTTATTATATGTGAAAATAATTTTCTTCGTTGAAAAGAAGTTTGATTTGTAGTAGTTCGCTTAATTTCAGAGTGCTTCTTTAATAATCTCCAAGTAAATGCATCAACATTATTAATTTTAAATTTTATAATTTCTTTTTCTTGTTTCTTTAGATCCTCTTTAGCGGCCGATATCAAATTCCAATCCAGCTTAAAACCATCTCTGGAAAACATTTCACATAGTTTATCCATTTTTTGAGAATGATTTTCTAGTCCTTTAAATGGTTTATTTTTTCCATTCCAAAAAAACAAATGTTCAATTAAAAGAAAAAAATTACTTAACACTGCTTTTACTTCATACCCTTCACCAACATCTTTATCTTTATTAACATAAATAACACCTGGAACTTGTTCCATCAATTTAACCCAATCATCATGAGTGGTATTATTATTAGTGAGATCGGTTATGCTTTTGTGTTGTTCAAAAAACTCTCTAAGCTGTGGGTGTATTTTAAATTTATTTAAAAATTCAAAATCAATTCCTTCTCCTTTTCTAAAAACAATTGCTAAAAAATTTAGAATAGAAGATTCCATGCAATCAGCAAATCTAACCTTTCGAGGGGGAATGCTATTTTTTATCTGATACTCAACAGCTTTATAACCTATTTCCGGAGCGATTGAAAAATCGTATAGTGGTTGAGCAATGGTGAAAAAAGCAAGCTGCGATTTCTTTTTTTCAAAATCATTTAATAGTTTATTGTAACTTTCAGCATCTTGGATTTTATAGTAATCTTTTTCATCATACTTTTCTTGAGAAAAATCAACAACATTATTTCCCTTATTTTTAAAAAGACCCAAATTCGCATATAACTCTAAAATTTGTTTTTTCTTACCATCATTACTCTTAGCTCCTCCCAGACCGTCAGTATCATCAATTAACCAAGCAAGCGACAAAAGTATTTGTTCTGTAAAATGTTTAGGATACTTTGCATTTTTTGATCTTTCATAGAACCAGGATTTGGTCAATTTTCTTACAAAACTCTTAAGAGATTCATCTTTATATCCCATTCGTACCAGTAAATACTTAAACTGATTTCCCTGATCTTCGCATTCAACTGGAATTAATTTTTTTGTAACTGCTCTTGCAAGATTGGAAATAACATAATCATTATCTTTTTTTTCTACACATTCTTTTTCTTTAGTTGTCTCTTTAGATATCCTCGATACATTCTTATTATATTTATCCATACACTCACGTAAAAGTTTTTCTACACCAGTAATTTGCTCTTTTGCACTTTGAACTCGCTCTTTATGTCCACTATCCTTGGATATGGCCTCAATTAATTTATTTGTTAATTTTTCTTTTTTACTTTCTTGAATATTATTTAAGTCAGCATCGATTAATACTTTTAAAATTGCACCTACTGTGGAAACACTTAAAAAGGGACCAAAGTTACTGGCCAAAGTAGTAACTTTTAAATAGTTTGGAATATCGCTTTCTGCGGTATTAAAAACATGTCGGACAAATTCTTCAGATGGATAAACCGCTCTACCCTTTTTATCCAAAACGCTGTAGTTAAAAATATTAGAAATCATTCCCTGTAACAAAAGTACACCATTTAAGGGATGCAGATATTCTTTTCCCTTCTCCATTTCCAAAAGATCCAGGCCCTTTAACAGGTTCGGATCAACTCCCGCAAAAATATTTTTTCCAATAGTAAAAATAAATATAATTAAAGTAATAGTAAAAATTTTGAAAATGCCCATAGCAAACCTCATGCTCATAAAAATACATCATCACTGATCATCCATTTCGTGGACTTCGTCCGCAACCTAGATTTAAAAGACGGATCACTAGCGATATTCACTCTTAAAAATTTGGTTCTTGGATCCGTCCGATTGTCTCCAAGTAATAATAGCATTTCCATTGTTATCCATCGCCACCATTGGAGTAATAGCATCCTGCCCATCAGGCGAGATATTATCACTTACGCTTGCAGGATGAGTCCAGGAACCATTTCGGTATTCACTCTTGAAAATTTGAGAATTAGATCCGTCCGATTGTCTCCAAGTAATAATAGCATTTCCATTGTTATCCATCGCCACTATTGGAGTAATAGCATCCTGCCCATCAGGCGATATATTATCACTTAAGCTTGCAGGATGAGTCCAGGATCCATTTCGATATTCACTCTTGAAAATTTGTTGTTTCGATCCATCCGATTGTCTCCAAGTGATAATGGCATTTCCATTGTTATCTATCGCTACTATTGGAGTAAGAACATCCTGTCCATCAGGCGAGATATTGTCACTTAAGCTTGCAGGATGAGTCCAGGAACCATTTCGGTATTCACTCTTAAAAATTTGATACTTAGATCCGTCCAATTGTCGCCAAGTAATTATGGCATTTCCATTGTTATCCATGGCCACTACTGGCCAATCTGTATTCTGCCCATCAAGAGAGATATTATCACTTAAACTTGTAGGATGAGTCCAAGAACCATTTCGATATTCACTCTTAAAAATTTGCCACTTAGATCCATCAAGTTGTACCCAAGTAATAATGGCGTTTCCATTGTCATCGATCGCAACTTTTTGTGAAGAAGCATCCTGCCCATCAGGAGAGATATTATTACTTAAACTTGTAGGATGGGTCCAGGAACCATTTCGATATTCACTCTTAAAAATTTGTAGTTTCGATCCATCCGATTGTCTCCAAGAGATAATAGCATTTCCATTGTTATCCATCGCCACTACTGGTGAATAAGCATCCTGCCCATCAGTAGAAATATTATCACTTAAACTTGTAGGATGAGTCCAGGAACCATTTCGATATTCACTCTTGAAAATTTGATTATTAGATCCGTTCGATTGGTGCCAGGTTATAATGGCATTTCCATTGTTGTCCATCGCCACAGCTGGTAAATCCGCATCCTGCCCATCAGGAGAAATATTATCACTTAAACTTGTAGGATGAGTCCAGGAACCATTTCGATATTCACTCTTGAAAATTTGTTCAGTAACTCCGTCTGATTGATACCAGGTGATAATGGCATTTCCATTTTTATCCATCGCCACTGCTGGAAGAGAAGCATCCTCATCAAGAGAGATATTATCACTTAAACTTGCAGGATGAGTCCATGCTCGCAAGCGATCAAAAATTATTGCTCCATAATTAAAGGGAGATTTTTTATTTAATATCGCTGCCAAATTTGTGATTCCATCACCATCATCATCCAAGCTCTGCCAATTGGCCGGCAAAGTTTTTCCCAAATATCCAACATACGTTTTGGGAGCGCCAATACTGTAGTAATTAAAACCAGCATTGCTGGTAATTGTTGGAACATTGGTTAGTTTGCTATTTGCGATCACTACACTATTTCCCACATACAAATCAACATTGAAGGGAAGATCCATCAACATATAAGAAGTCCAGATACCATTTCCATCGATGGTGTAGCGATCTGGCAACATAAAATCCTTGCTAATAATATAATATTTAATTTGTTGATTGAGAGCGAGATTAGCGCCATCATCTTGAAAAACTTTTGCCACTGTCCGCCCCATACTTACATCATCATATTCATTTGTGTTGATGTTGATCTCTACAGTTTTATTTTCCTCACTCTTTAATTCAAACGGGGCACTTGTGCCACAATATAATCTTCCATGATTATGATATTCAGAATTGTTTGAGACTGAGGAGGTTTGCATAATACATGCTTTGAGAGTGATATTGGTTGCGGATGTCATGGAGAAGGTAATGTTGTTTACACTAACTATTGTATTACCATTTCCAGAATCGCTGTAATCAAAGAGTTTAACTACGCGATCAATTCCAGGAGCAGTGGCATTGATTGCGGCCCAATTGATTGTTGACGAGGTTCCACTGCTTTTGGTGATTGCACTTGCACTTTCCTTGCTAAAAAAAATCGATATCTGACCATTTCCTTGTGAAGTCTTATCAGCACAGGAGTACAAAAATAATAATAAAAAGAATAAAATTTTCATAATCATATCCTATTCCTTAAAATAACAGTGTCAGAGATGAGCTGGTTAAAAAGCGCCGATACTTCTTGGTTGCAACTGTTGAATTATTTAGAGTGAAAACAATTAATTGATTAAAAATTAGATTTTTATAAATAGTAGTTGTTAAAAACCACTCCAGATCGCCCCTAGAATCTTTACGATAATCAATTTGTTTGTAAAACAACTGATAGTATAGAGTGAGTTTTAAACTTTGAGAGAATGTAAAAATAAAATCACTAGAAAAAACAGAGTAAAGAGAAAATGTGTAAGATTTATAATTATCACCTTTGGCATAGAAATAATCCAGGTTGGGGCCAAGTTGAAGTTGCATAGGTGACTTAGGATTAAAATTAGAATTAGAATTAGAATTAGAATTAGAATAGAAATTGTAATTTCCACCTAAAAGAACTCCTGTTCCAGAAGCATTCTCCAAAGGATTGCTAATCCATGCTTTATTATCTTCATAACGTAAATTGAAATCAAGATTCATTACTGTTTTACTATCAGTGATGATTTTTTTTATCTTATTATTGAGATAAAATTTCGCCAAAGCACCCTGTCTTGGAGGAATTTTTCTAATATTATCATTTTGTGTAAATGATTTGCTAAATCCAGGAGTAGTGGTTAAAGAATAGTAGCTATTGCTATTACTATTACTATCGCTATAGCTAGAAGCAATTTGCTTAAATGATAGAGGTGTAGAGATGTTGTGAGTCCAAAGATCATTTCTTACAAAATCTTTATCAGGGTGATAAGAAAATTGAAATAAATATTTAACTGCAAACTCATGACTCTTTGTTATTAAAGGGGAGTAACCAATCCACAGAGCACTTCCAAAAGCAATACCATCCTTGTTATTCACCTCATTGGTATTTTGAGGTAGAGACATCACATTCGAATCGTATTGAAAGAAATCAATATTAACTCCTAAAGATAATCGTTTAATATTAATATCTTCTTGATCGAGTGATTGATTATCAATTGCTAAATCAATTGTCAGCAGAAGATGATCGATTTTGTTGAGAGTTTCCTTTGAACTAATCTCTTCCTTTGCTAGCAGTAAATATTTTTTTGCTTCAATTGGTTGATTAAGCTTATAGTAAATATTCCCCATTAAAAAATATGTAGAACTCAGTAGTGAATGATTTACAGGATTGGTTTTGTTGAGTTCAAAAATACTTAGTGCTTCCGCCAATGCATCCTCTTCTCTCATTTGAGTATTTAATATGAGGGCCCTATAGTAGATGCTATTTGCAAGCAAATATTCACTTCTTTTAATTTTATTAAAATATTCCAAGGCGGTTGAATAGTCTTGTAAATTATATGCGACAGCACCTTTTTTGTAATATTGTTGTTCTGCCTGCATAAGATCCCAAAATGTAAGAAAGCTCATTACAGAAGTGGGATTGGTACTAGAACTGGAATTAGAATTAGAAATTACCTCTTGATCATTATTTTCATCAGCATAGGATTTCTGAACAGAAGTATCACTAAAGCTAAGAAGTAAAAGTAAAAGCAATAAAGATAAAAATAAAAATTCTCCACGTAGTAGTGACAATGATGAACTTGACATTAGAATTCCTAATCTCCTATAAGGAAAAATTAATCCGTGCAGAGATATTTCCATTTCCGCTTCCATTGTTGTTGCTATTTACCTCTCTACGTCTATCTGTGATGCCAATGATCTCCATTGGTCTTCTTTCAATCTCTCGATTGCTATTAAGTTCACTAATGTAACTTGGATTATTTTCATCTTGGCGTTTAGATGAAGCGATGTCTCTACTAGCAAAACTAAGCATTAGTTGATTGTTAATTTCAGTCTCACTTCTCTTTGTATTCTTTGTATTTTTGTCATTATCAATAAGCGGTGGTAAAAATATAGCTTCATTAAAAGCAATTGGATTGGGTTCGCTGATACGAGATGGTTTATTGGGATTTACCGATGAGAGGATCTCTATTTTACTCATTACAGGAACAATTATTTTTTTCATTGCGAAGTTAGTTTCTTCATTGATTTGTTGAGTGTAAATTTCTCCTTGCAGATTAAAAATCTCACTTTTTTTCCCACCATCAGAAACTTTAATTATAAAACTGGTTTGCTCTATTTTTTTATCTATTTCATTGGAATTTGAACTAAATATTACTCTTGTAAAACTATTTTGAGTTTTTATTTCAAAACGGTCAGGGTCAGGGCCCGTGTCAGAGTCAATTTTATTGTAGCTCTGATTGTTTTTATCAAGGATGACTTGAATTGCACCTTGAGATAGATAGAAGAAAGCTGATCTTTTGTTAATGGCCGGGTCTGTATTTAAATTAAGCACTTTTAATTTTGATGAATTGAAAAGAATAATAGAATCACCAGATGGAAAGTATAGTTGTGCCCGAGTATTTTTAGTGGTTTTTACAATATCTCCATCTTTTAGTATAATTTTTTCTTGAAAGTTAGTGATCTGTTCACCACTATTTTTAATTATGCTCACTCCTCGATCTTTGCTTGTTTTAGCAAAGGTGACAAATGATAATGTTGCTACCATTGTTGTTAATAGCAATATTTTTAACATTTTAAAGTTCTCCATTTGATAGACATTATTAAAAGTTTATCATGTTTATAAAAGAATAAAAGAACTCCGGGACAATTTCTATTTATCTATAAATTTATCTATAATGAAATGAACATAATGAAATGAATATATATTTTTAATAAGCATAGTTGTGGACTAATTTACTATGTTACCGCTCTAACAGCACTAGACAGTGCTAACGTTGTTGTCCCAAAAAAACAGTGTTGCGAACATTAAATTGTAAAAATGATCTTTCCCTCTTTAACCACATCAATGGCAACAGTGCCTAATGTTGGGTTAGAAATTTCATCTTCCGTTATTGGAATTGGCTCAATCAGTGGATCAATATGTCTAGCTAAACGAAAAAGCATTTTTAGTAAAATAGTTTCTGGAATTTTTTCAAAGTCTGGTGAGACTAAAGCAACATCAATATCACTATAAGTAGTTGCTTTGTTTTTTACATATGAACCAAATAGATATGCCTTTTTGATAAAAAAAACTTTGGATGCTTCTTGCACATAGAGTAGTGCTAAATTTTCTACTTCATCTTTTGATTTAACCATAACACAAAATCCTCCGTCATCTTAATCAACTTATCTACTTCATCTTTATCTAACTCTTCTTCTAATTGTTTGGTGTATGTTGGATAGCGGGCCTTAATATAATATGGATTCAAGTTATCGAGTATATCACTAAAAGTCGGACCAAGTTCCAAAATCAAATCCGCTTCTCTCGCCAAAAGGCTAAGATTATGATAGTATTGTTGCAGATGAAACACACTCAAGAGAAGATTGTTAGAGGTAGCAAGTTGTTTTGCAGCTGAAAAATCTTTATCTGCTAGTTTTTTCCACTGTTCAAGCAATCCATCTTTTTTTGCTTCATCCATATCATTCACCTTTATTTACTATACAAGTCCATACACTCTGATAAATAATAAATATCACAAATAATATTATATTAAACAGAGTAATGGTTTAAAAAATTATGAAAAAATTATTTGATACCTTCAACATCTCCCTTCACTTAATAAAAAGCGATCGCTCACTACAAACACTACTACTCTTCCCTCTAGTAATAGGAGCGCTACTTTACCTTCTTTTTGCTATCCTTGCATTCAAGCTGGGTGTCCCCTATTTACAACAAACACTAATTAAAGAGTGGGCCCTCTTAAATTCATGGGCCCAGTGGATAAGTTATATCTTAGTTACACTCACTGCAATCCTTCTGATAGTTTTATTAAATTTTACTTTTGTAGTTGTAGTCTCTCTTTTCTCCTCGCCATTTCATCAGATGATCAGCGATAAAGTTGAAGCTTTACTTTTACGTTCACATTCACTTTCACCATCAGATTTTCCTATGGAAATGCCACTAAAAATGATCATTTATAAATTATTTCTGGGCGGATTTAATGATTTAAAGAGAATTTCATTTATTCTCTTTGTTGGATTGTTTGCATTTTTTATTAGTTTTATTCCCTTCCTAACTCCAATAAGTATTATTCTTTCAGCACTGCTAGTATCTTATCAATTTTTAGATTATAATTGGAGTCGCCATCAACTAGGTGTATTTTCCTCTCTAGCAGAGATAAAAAATAATTTATTCTATTATCTTTTTTTTGGAATATGCTTTCTGTTTATCTTGTCTATACCACTTATAAATTTATTGGGACTTCCATTTGCGGTGGTATTTTACAGTGTTTATTGGACAAAATTTAAGATTTAATATTTAAGATTTTCAAGTCAAGATTTCTTATTCAACAAAATAAGAGTTAATGATTTTTCTTACGTTCTCAGGAGATACCTGATTGTGAGTTGCAATTTTGCTCATTAGATCTTCAATTTCGCCTATATTTGCATTTTTATAAGCACGTTCAATTGAATTAATATCAACTCCTAAAACTTTTTTAGTAAAATACTGAGCATCGGCATCGGTTAAATTTCTTCTCTTGGATTGTTTTTCCCAGTTACTTACTAGCTTAGCAACTTCAACAGCACGATCTTCTGATAATCCAAAATCAGCAGAAAGTTGAGTTGTTAAATCTTCAATTTGTTTTTGCTCTAGTAAAGCACCTACTTTTTCAAGATCTTTACTACTAGCAACTTGCTCTTCAAATACTAATCCATAGTAGTATGCTCCAGGAGTGTTAGCACCAAACGCGAAACATGTACCAGGGACGCATCTAAATGTTCCATCACCTAGATCTGTTAGACCATATAATAAACGCTCTTTGTATGTTGTGAAGTTATCTCCCCATACAATTGAAGGATTAATATTTTCAACATCAAGGGCCCAATATTTATGTGTGGTATTGTTGTAAAAGACTACGTAATTTTTGTTATCTTGAGCTACCTTCCTAATAAAAATATCTTCTGCGAAACTATTATTCACTCTAAGTGCGATATCAAATGCTTTTTTTATCTTTGCTGCATACTCGTTTTGGCCATCAATTACGCCATCTGGATAAAATAGTTTACAAGATGAAAGTGCGAAAAGAATTGATAGAAGTGAAAAGATTGCAATAGATTTTTTCATAAATTGCTCCAATGTTAATGTGAATGGTTAATAATAATAGACTCGAGATCTAATAAAATAGATCTTATTTATTGATATCTATTATCTTTTGCTTAAAAAGAAAAGAAAATAAAATGAAAGGATAAATTTATGAATAATTATTTATAAATTTATATAAAGCGAGTATCTAAATCTTTTCATATAAAAACGAAGAAGAACCAGTAGCACATCCAGGATTATTTTTTATTAGTTCATCTAAACTTGCAAATACCTCTGGCCTAGAGGAGTCACTTAACATTACCCAACTTTTTTTATCTTTATGATGTTTTACGGTTACCCAATGGCCTCCGCTTGAACTTCTCCCAAGATGACAAGTAAATGATAATAGGGAATAATTATCTTTAAGATTTTTATTTATCTCTTTTCCAATTATCCTTTCTTCTACTCTCACTGGAGTCAAGACTTTTCTGTCAATTCTATTTCCATTTTCATCAAATGTATATGTTTGCCTCTTTAGTACGAGAGTTAAATATTTCGGAGTTAGTCTTGATCCATCAATATCTACATGTTTTCTTACATCCATCTTAATATTCTTTCTTCCTTTTATAATTTTATATCCCTCTATATCAGTGGGCAGAAAATAATTTTTGAGTAATCCAGCAACAGTAGCATTCTCGCCCTCAACATTATTCTCGTTTATCATCAATTCAAATTCAGTACTTGGGTTCCATTGTCTCTCCTTGCTGGTTAAAGCTTTATTTTTTCTGTCAGACATGTGATAAGTAAAATAAATTCGTAACAATTTATCACAATCAACTTGTTGTAATAAAAATGCCATTAATTTTTTATATGCCTCATCCATATCATTTTGTACTCCAATTTCAAAATTCCACTCTATATTTTTTTTACCATAGGATGCATGGGATGCTAGTTTAAATGAATTAAATAATTCATTCATTAGTTCTTCATTGCTAGTTATTCCTCTCTCAATGTTTTTAAGTACTCTCTTAAGCAAAACGAAGGTAGGTTTAAGTTGTCTAAATTCATCCCTGCTATCTTTTGCTCCTTTATCTATACACTTTTTCAAAGATGGATTTGCAGAAATAAATTGAATAGCACTATTAAAATAACAGGTGTTACCTATATTTGTTAATCCTCCATCATTAGTTTTATTATTAACTTTATTTCTTCGAACTTCTTTCCTAACTACTCTTTCTGCTCTTTTCGCTCTTTTCGCTCTTTTCGTTCTTTGACGTAATTGTTTTGAGGTATGAGCATTTAAATTTTTAATCATCTCGAAATTTTTAGAATTTTGTGGACTTATACTTTCTTGTAATGAGCAATCTTTCATCATTATTTCTTGCACTACTTTTTTTTCTGCTTCTAGCTGTGGTTGTATTTGTGCTCTACTCTTTTGTTTTTTTGTATCTTCAATTTGCTTCATTTGAAGACAATCTTCTTTTGCAAATTGCACTACTCTATCTTCTATGATCAAGCGATCACTTTCACTATAATTAAATCTATTTATAAAAGTTACATCATCTTCATACATCGGCATCTGTTTTTTTATGCATTCACTCATGTTAAAATCTTTTGAATTAGATTCCTCTTGAGAAGCAAAAGATAGGGATAAAAAAAGCGACAGCGACATAGATAAGATATAGTAACATACCCAAATGCAAATTGTTTTTGTTGTCCTAATACCACTCATATTTTTTATCCTTTTTTATTTGATCTTTCTTAAAATCCTTTTACTCTTAAATTGACCTAAAACTCACTCTGTTTTCTTCTATGATAGTTGTTAATATTATCGTACATTTCCTTAAAAATTAAACGACTAAGATTACTAATCTTAGTCGTTGTTATTAGCATGAACAATAATTGTTATCGATTCTTTATATTCTTAAAGATTTAAGAGTTATTGATGATCAATAATAATATTTTTTATCTTTAGATAAATAAATAATACTTAAGATAAACAAAAGTTATTGTGTAAACTAATTGTGTCACAATCCTCTCTTTGCAAATATTTTTTCTATCTTTTCTTTTAAAATCTGTGGAGAAAATGGTTTAACAACATAATTATCAACACCACACTTAACTGCTGTAATAACATTTCCCTGTTCAGCTTCAGCAGTGATCATCAAAAAAGCGATATTTTTATGTGCTTCTGATGCTTTTAATGCCTTTAAAAAATCAAGACCATTTAATTCAGGCATATTCCAATCCGACAATATAAATTCAAAAGGACTACCTAATTTATGAGCAGATTCTACTATTTCAAGTGCTTTTTTTCCACTATCTGCCTCAGATATATTTTTGAACCCAAGCTGTCCTAGCATGTTCTTAATGATTTTTCTCATGGTACTCATGTCATCTACTACTAATAATTTCATGTCAGGTCTGAAAGTCATACAACATCTCCTTAAAAAAAATATAGGTATATAAATAAAATTGAACTCTAGACCGAATGAGAGACAAACTATTAACAGTTTTACAATCGTATAAAGAACCCAATTTTTATAAATATAAAATATATGAATATTATATCATTTATTATCGGCAGTTCTTAGTTATTCATTTAATATTATTTAAGCTTTTCATCAGATAAGATTAATTCATCCAATGCATTTATATTAAAATCTGGAATTATTTTTTTACGTAGTTGAGATAATATATCACCTATTGAAGCATGATCAGCACTTTAATTGCTTAACCAAGCAATTTGCTCTAATAGGTCCTTTTCTAATTCATGATGAATTTTTTTTCTTCCCAATAAAGTTAGATTATTTAAATTATTTAAAGCATTCTATAATCAGGTTAACAACTTGGATGATTGAGGAATAATTATTATGGAAAGAATTTATAAAAGAAGTCATATTAACAATAAAGAAATTTTTTATATTGTTTTTAAAGATTTAACTACTAGCAAAGCGGATATGATAATAGCAAGAGAAATATTTATTGAGGTAGGAAAAATGCTTGAGTCTTATCCAGAACATTCGCTCCTAGTAATCTTTGATGTTCAAGGAACTTCAGTAAATTTGGAAGTTGCTACTTTGATCAAAGATTTATCAATGAATATATACAAAAAAATTAAAGGCGTTTCCATAGTTGGGATGTATGGGGCCATGCAAGTGGTTTTAACTGGAATAAAATTGTTAACAAAAGTTGATATTAAGGCGACAAAAGATATTGAGGAAGCAGAAATATATCTATTAAATTTATAGCAAGAATATAACCTTAATTTTTTATAAAACATATTTATTATTTTTTATTATTAACAATATCCATACTCAACAACTAAGGGTAAATAAAAACTATAGAACTAGAACTACAACCGCGTGCACTACCTCGCACTATATTTACAGGCAGACGTATTTTTTGCAAAAAAGTTGGCAAACATAGATGAATTCATCTTAAGTATTTCTTTAAAAAATCCGTAAACATTGGTGATATTAACAAAATACAAACGTGATATTTTTCAGGGAATGAAATAAAATGATTATATTTGATATCCAAGCATGGTTAAATAAATTAAATTTTAAAAATAGATTGATCTTTCTTTTTTCAATTTTTTCACTAATTTGTTGTATCACCATTGGAGTTATAAGTTATTTTCTAGCATTCAATGCACTTAAAACAACCAAAGAAGAAAGTTTATCTGCTTTAGGGCAAAGTAAAGCAACTGAGATTAAAAATATTTTCGAAACACAAATAAATATCATTAAATCAATGGCCACTAGTAAATTCATTCAAGATGCAGCTATCATGTATGAAAATAGTGTAATTGGTAGCGGAACAGATCTCTCCAAAGATACAGATTTTAATCAGAAATATTACAACGACTTAGATAATAAACATAAAGAGATTTTTGATGAGATGATACAACAGTATGGAATTAAAAATTTTGGAATAATACAAAGTAATGGGAGTATTATTGCTCAAGCCAGACATGATTATTTGCTAGGTAAAAACTTACTTAAAGGTGAGTATAAAGAAAGTCCACTATCAACAGGTTTAATAGCAATTTCCAAAGCAAATTATAATGATAATAAAATATATTTTGTTGATTTATTTTATTCTGATAAATTAAAACGTCTTGTATCTTTTCTTATTGTTCCAATATTTTCAAAATATAATCGTGATGTTTATGCCAAAAATGATAGGATGGGATACTTATATATAGAATTAGATTGGAACATCATAAATAATATTTCTAACTTCAAAACAGGACTTGGAAATAAAGGCGAATTATTTGTCATTGCCGCTGATGGTTTTTTACGAACAGATATTTCCTCTAATGAAGTTGATTATAAGTTACAAAATACAATTGCAGCTGGAAAAAAAATTACTGAAAACACATCTTATAAAGATATCTTGGAAAATTCTAATATTGACACAAAAACCATCGTAAAAGAATCAAGAAATTATAATAACAAAAACGTTATGTCTTCATATTCTAAAATAGATCTTTATGGTAACATATGGATAATAGTAGCTGAAATGGATCTCGATGAAGTCTATTGGCCCATACGACAAATGCGATTTTATATTATCTTTTTTACTATTTTTGCATTAGTAGTAGGTACATTTTACTCCATAAAAAATGCTAAAACTATTTCTTTACCTATTATTCGAGTTGCTCAACATTTAGATTTAATGTCTCAAAAAGATTTTTCGATTAAAGTTTCCAAGCATGCCTTATCTAGAACTGATGAAATGGGCATTATTGCTAAATCTCTTAATCAATTAAACATTTCTTTACAAAGTCATTTAACTAAAATGAATCATATTGGATTAAGCTTAAGTAATGCTGCTGATACAATTGTTTCTGGCTCTGATTCAGTATCATCAACATTGTCACAATCTGTGGATACAATGTCAAAATCAAACAATGAAATTAAACAAACAGTACAACAAGTTAAGGATACAGTTGGAAAAATGTCTCAAACAACCAAGACAATTTCTGATATTGAACAGACATCAAAACAAATAGCATTTAGTATTAACTCCATTAATGAAATTACTCAACAAATAGGTATTCTTTCAATAAATGCCTCTATTGAATCAGCGAAGGCCGGTGAACATGGTAGAGGATTTGCGGTGATTGCTCTAGAAATTAAAGAACTAGCACTTAAAAGTAATTATCTTACTCAAGATATAACTAATCTAGTAAAATCATCACTTCAAAAAGTTAATGAAGGTGTTGATCTTATATCAAATACAGAAAAAAAATTAAATGATATTTCTTTATGTATTAGCCAATTGGCAATTGCTCTTGAAGAGAGCTGTAAAGATAGTGCTCAACAAAGAGAACATATTCAAAAGTTCATTAAACTATCAGATAATTTAGCTAGTCAAGCAAAAGAGGTTAATCACGAATTATCTCAATTTAAAATTGGATGATTAATGTGCCGGCCGACTTTTTTTTGAAAAAAAAAGTCGGCCGGCACATATAAGTATTATCAAACTAATAAATTGACCGACCGTAAGTAGATTAGAAATTACATATCCTCTGACCTCATCTCCACGAAAAAATTCAATTACAATCCTGCCTATGGGATATATTAATCCAAATAATATAATATTATCTCCAGGTGTTCTCTTTTCTTTATTAAAAGCATTTCGATAAATTATAATAAAAGTTAATAAATTCCAAAATGCCTGATATAGTTGTGTTGGATGTAGTGAAACGTGCAATGGCAGTGTTGAACTTGCAGGATTATGAATAGCTATCCCCCAAGGTAAATTAGTAGGTATACCGTAACAACATCCAGATAAGAAACATCCAATTCTTGCAAATGTTTGTCCAAGCGGTACATATACAATTAGATAATCAGATAATAAAAACATACTCCATTTATGTTTACGACAATAAAGATATGAGCCAATTATGGCCGCAATAAATCCTCCATAAAATGTTACACCTCCATTATCCCACACTTTAATTATGGCCATAGGATTATCAAAGTAGAATGATGGTTTTTCGATTAACACATGAAACAATCTGGCCCCAATGGCAGATGCAATCACAATCCATAAAAAAAGATTTCTAAGCATTTGATCATTGTAATTCAAATTGTATTTTTTATTATCCCTCAGAGCAAGGAGCATGCATAAAAAAAAACCTAAGGCCAAAAAACTTCCATATCCATGAATTGTTATTGGACCTATTTTCATCAAGATAGGATACATAATTATCACCACAATCCTTTTTAATTTTTACATTAACGTTAACGTTACCGTTAACATTATGCTACTTTTTATCTTTAAATTAAGTAAATAAAAAGTATTGAATTATTTAATAAGTTCCTATAAAAAATATAATAAACATAATAAACTTACTAGTTCTATCGATATAATAATTATTAACAAAGGATTTTTATCTAATGAAAAAAGTTATGCTTATGATTAAAAAATATGGATGTTTCTTTGTTCTGATTGGAGTTTTACTTTTTATTTCTTGTGACCCCGGTGATAATTCAAATATAATACCGTCTCCATTAGATCGACTTAATCTAGCAAAAAAATTTGTGGATGAATTAAATCGTTACAATGAAAGATCTAATGTAGAAGAGATGTTTTACCTTAAAAAAATTCATGGAATTTCAGATACCACTAACAATTATATTGTTGTTAAAGATGAACATTCAGGTCTGTATAATGCTTATGATTTAAACAAATATACTCAAGGAATGACTTATGATGCTTTTATAAAAAATGCTGGCGAAAAGGGTGTGATAGATAATTTGTTTAACAATCAAGATGGGACATTTACTGATCGATTTAATATTGAATGGATCTTCGAAGATACCAGTCCATCAACAAAAGATTTAGAAAAAATTGGTGCTCTTAAGGATGAAATGAAAATTGCAAATGTAAGAGAAGGATTGGCAGCGGATTTTGGTTTAAGTGAAGAACGTTCTGCTCAAATTGCTAAACTAGTATTGCAATGGAATAAATTGGAAAAGAGACGGGCCATGACAGATGAAGATGTTAGAGCATTTTCTAAAGAGCTTTTGGGTGTAGATCTTAATACAGCATTAAATGCCTACAAAAAATCCTTACAAGGTGATAAGCACGAATTAGATCTATTTATTAAAAAGGCATCTGAGGCAAACTTTATCACTCCTGAAAAAATGCAACTTATTTTAAATCAAATCGTAAAATAGGCGCTTAAATTTCTGCGTAGGACCCTTATAAGCTATCTCGATTATCATGAACAATTCTTAAAAGCTTCTTAATCACTTTTATCATATAAAAAGATGAATGATCTTTCTTTTTATCCTTATGCTTTTCACTTACTTGAATGACTTTAAACTTTTTATCACCAAATGTTGATGTTTTAAGAACATCACGATTAGCAGTAATTTCATTAAGATTACTAAATGCAGATTCAAGATCAACGTTTGTATCAGATTCATTTAAAAAATTAATCTTGTTTTTTTCTATGATTTGATTTGCAATAAACTCCTCAGTTACTTTATGAAATTCACCAAAACTTAAGTGCTTACTGGTTTTAATCATCTCCTCTGTTACATAGATAATACCATTTCCAGTGGTACGATCAATTTTATTTATCATGCTACTTCTATCAATAATTTCACTTAATATCTTTTTGACATCGTTATGTTTCAACTTACATAATATTTTTAATATTTCTATATAATATCTTTGCAATCTATGAGCATGATATAAACGATAAGGAGTCATTTGCATATCTTTATTGCTAGCATAACTTGAGCGCATAATCTTTAATAAAAGATTAGCACTAATTGTTTTTATGCTATTATTATTATTATTAAATTGAGAATATCTTTTGGGTAATTCTCTAAGCAAATCTCGCATGCAAAAAATAGCATTATGATTAATACCATCTTCAACTTTTATCGATCCCTTTACTCCCACTTGTTTTTCAAAATAACAAAAGCTTTCTTGAAATTTTTCTATTATACGACGATGATTTTTTAGCATGATTCTAGTTTGAGAATTGTTTAATCCAATTTTTTTTAGTAACAGCTCTTTTTTCTTTTCCTCATACATTCGATCAAATGATTTTAAAAGATAGTGTTTAGCAAACTTTTTAATATTTTTTTTATGTCCACTCTTGATAAAATCAATTAATTGAATAAATGTTTGCACTATATATCTTGCTTTTTGTTTTTGCTCTAAAATAGTAGTAGAAAAACGATCTACATCATCATAGCGATACTTATGATGAAAAAGTCCAAATTGCCTAACAGATCCAAAGTCAATTATCCCTCCATTAGTTAATATATTGTCTCCATCCCAATCAAGCCAACAAAAGATATATTCACTCTCAAATTTGGCCGCCATAGATGAAAATGTTTTTACAGTTTGCTCTAAGAAATATTGGTATCGTTGATTGTAATTTGATAACTTTGGATAATTTCCATTTTTAATCTCACGATCAATGTAATAATCTGTAATTTTTTTTGATGCCATTAAATTATTTTGCTTTAGATGAACAAAAAAATGAGAGGGTCTAATCAAATTCTCTCCTACCCTTACATTTATAGAAAATTGTTTATTAAAATTGATAATCGCTAAAGTTCGTTCAGTTCCAATTTTATTACCATTAAATATCTCACTTAAAACAGCAGCTCCATAACCATCAATACTATCCGCACATCCACATCCATAGGAGACATTAGGATCTCCTGTTTTAAAAAATGTTTTTTTTATCGCCGAAGCTGGACTTAAACTAGTGGCACCAGTTCCACAACTGGAGACATCATAAATTTTTCCATTACTTTCAATAACACCATTCCAAATCGAACGACCATCTCCAGATGTTTTGCCCTTCTTGTTTGGATGTTGTAATTGCAAATAACGAGTGGCCATATAGGGATTCGGGTGAATTTCATTTGCTGGAATATGCACCTTATGAATTATATCATATTCATTTATTATGGTAATGGCGAAAGCATCTAGAAGTGTTTGTTCTAGTTCGGGATTGAGTTGATGAGGGTGATCTTTTTCTATAAGTCCTATTTCTTTGGCCAAAACAAAATTAAAAAATAATACATTACCATTTTTTTTGCTTCTTACAGAGTAATTTATATAACCTTCACCAGGAGCAAATACTTGCTGAAATGGATGTTTGCCATTAATTGCTGATATCTTGGCATACTTTGTATTTTTTTCTTTATCCTTTTCTTTTTCCTTTAATAATGCACCCAATTTTTTCTCTCAAGTTTTATTGTTAATAATTCAAACTTTAATCTTTTTTAATCTTCTAGAAAAACATTTCGGTCATCTTTTTTTTTTCTTTAGATTTATACGATTTTTTTACGATCACAGGTATCTCAATGAATTTTCTTGAGAGATTTCATTTCATTTTTTTATTTTTATTAATATTCTCTTGATACAAGTTGATCTAAGGAAAGAGTTTATCAAACCAATCAAAATAAACTTGCGCCGATAGAGTACGGTTTTCCATTACACAATGATTAGTGGCCCCTTCAAGTTTTGGAGTGATAACTAGTTTTTTGTTTTCATTGACAATGCCATCATAACATAATTTTTGTTGTCGTTTTACTTCAGAACTACCATATTCTCCTTCGCCAACTACAATAAGTGTAGGTACATTTATTTTTGTAGGATCAAATTCAAATCCTTTATTAGCATCTACTAATTTATCTGGTCTATCATCAGGAACTCCCCATCTCATATTAATAAGTTTAACTGTATTGGCATGAAAGCTTGACCATTTTTTCATTTCATTTATATTTGCTTTCACAACAGGCATAGTTGCAAAGAGATCATAGGCATTTACTACACAACTATTCATAGCAATTGCTTTAATACGCTTATCATGCATGGCCGCCTGAGGTACGAAACCACCACCACCACTATATCCTGAAAGAATTAATTTCTCTGGATCAACTTCTGGTTTTGATAGAGCGTAATCAACAGCGAGTTTAATTGCAACATACATATCTGCACGAAATGTTTTACCTTGTTTGCCTTCAAAAGGAAGTATTCCTTGCCCAGGTAAATCCAAAGTCATAAAATTATAACCACGTTCGAAAGTTTGTGGACCGATAAAGAAAAATAAATCCTCTGCAAATGTTTCCCCTCCTCCTATTAGAAGCAAGGTTTTGGCAGATTTGCCGAGGGAGCTTTTACGAAAATATCCAGGAAGTAATGTTCCTTCGAATGGAATTTCAAAATATTCAATTGGAGGATCAAAGAGTGCGCCTGCTTTTTTAAAGAGGTCTCTTGCATTTTTAGCAAATATTTTAAGTCGAGGATCAGTTGGTAACATTGCTAATAAAGCGAAACGATAATAATTGGAAGAGCGTAAGAATTGTTCTCGAGCACTTATCTTAAAACCATTTGTTAAAGACTCTTCTCCTCTGGCCGCTACCAGTGCTGCCATTTTTGCCCACTCTTCATTCCAACTCAAAGAATCGCCATCTTTAATTTTAGAAGCAACTGTAAAAGCTTCTCCTATTTCACAACCATGAGTTGTAGCAGATCCTAAAACAAGATTTCCAAAGGTAAAATCCATATCGAGATCTTTAAAATGATATTTAAAAGAACTCTCATGAGCATCAAACTTTGCCTTTGCTTTTATTGTCTTAGCATTTGCAGTGCTTGTAAGTGAAACAGTTAAGATAGAAATAATAAATGTAGTGAGGATGGAATAAGTAAAAATTTTTTTCATAAATTATGATCTCTCTTTTGTTGGGTACTGATGTTTTTAATCTAAATTTTATCTATAGATAAATTATATACTCAAATAAAATGAAAGTTAAATATTTTTTGTGTAATGGTTGATAAAAGAAGTTATGTAAAATTATTTTGTTTGAGCATAAAGGAAGGCATTAAATAGAAATCACAACAAATCACAACTATCAATATAAAGTTATCTGAAAAAATTTCCGAAAAATTTTCCATGAGTGACTAGATCAAAAAACACTGTTAATTCTCCTAATAATAAATTTGTTAAATATTAGTTAATCATATCTTAACTAAGGATGAAATTTGCACATACTATTTATTTACCCTCCATTTTCTAATAATGGTTTTTGGAATGATACTGAGGTTTGTAAGCTTATCGGCGCAAAATATAGTTCACCACCTTTAGGATTACTAACTGTTGCTGCCTACCTACCCCAAGAATGGAGCATGAAACTTATCGACCTCAATGTTGTTGATATTAAAAAACGAGATCCTCTTTTAAAAACGGAGATCATTAAAAGTGATTTCGTATTTGTTGGAGGAATGCTCCCACAAAGATCGGGAATATTAAATTTAATTGATCAAGTCCATGCTTTAAATAAGAAAATAATAGTTGGAGGTTCGGATCCAACTTCTATGCCAGAGCTTTATCAAAAAGCTGATTATTTATTTATTGGTGAAATAGAAGAGACAATTGTTAAATTTGTTAATGATTTAGTTAATGATTTAAATTCTACGAATTCATCAACACCAATTATCTATAAAAGCACAAACCGGCCACAGTTAAAGGAGACGCTTACACCTCGCTTTGATTTACTAGAAGATATTACTCTGTATCTACAATTGTCGCTACAGTTTAGTCGTGGGTGTCCTCATAACTGTGAGTTTTGTGATGCTATTCAACTTTTTGGAAGAGAACCAAGGTGTAAGTCATCTAAAAATATGATCGCAGAATTACAAAGTATATTTGATTTAGGTTATCATGGTCTTATTTATGTTACTGATGATAATTTTGTAGGTCACAAACAAAAAGCGAAAGAATTTTTAAAGGTATTGATTGATTGGCAAGAAAAGAATGGATACCCATTCTTTTTATCCACTGAAGCATCAATAACTATCGCCTATGATGATGAACTTCTTGAACTTATGAGAAGAGCATCCTTTCGTTTTGTCTTTATCGGATTAGAAACTGTAGATCAAAAAGTTTTGGCCACAATTGAAAAAGAGCAAAACTTTAAACAAAATTTACTAGATTCTATTAGAAAAATTCATTTCTCAGGTATTTCGGTAATAGGAAGCTTTATTTTAGGTTTTGATCACGAGACCAAAGATAGTGGAGAGATGTTAGTTAAATTTATAAGTGATTCCAATATTGTTATGGCCCAAGTTGGACTCTTGGATGCTCTTCCTAATACCCGCTTAACTAACAAACTTTTAGCTGAAAATAGATTATTAAGAGATGATGATGAATCCAGATATCAGCATCAGATGGCACTTTATGGGCTTAACTTTCAAACAATAAGGCCCAAAAAAGAAATTATTAATGATCAATACCAGGTTTTATCGAAAATTTACTCCAACAAAGCATACTTTGATCGCATACTTGCTCTAGGATTAGAGTTAAATATCTATAGAAAATATTCGCCACCATTAAAACACCTACCCAAATTTTTTATCGCTTTTTGGATTTTTTGTTTTAAGTTGGGACCATTTACCATGACCTTTCTATATTTTTTAAGAAATATGATAATTTTAAGCATAAAAAATCCAAAAGCACTCGAAATTGTGATACAATTGATGGCCATGTTTGTACATTATAAACTTTTTCTGCCAGAGATGCTTGCAATGATAAATAAAAAGATGGAACTAACTGATAATGGAAAACAACAATAATCAACACACATCTTTCCCGCTTATTTATATTACTAATCAGTGTAACTTAAATTGTTCTTATTGCTTTATTAAAAAGAAGACTGAAAATAAGTTTTTTATCTCAAAAGGTGAATTTAGAAATCGCCTTTCTCATCTTTTAAACAATGATCGCAACATAAGTTCCCTTAATTTTACTGGTGGAGAACCCACTCTTCATCCTCAGCTTCTTGATTTAATCGATATAACAAAAGAAAATAATATTGAAACCGTAATTATAAACAGTAATGGAATTGAATTATCTAACAATGAACAATTACTTCAAGAATTAAATAATCGAGGGGTTGTATTAGCGCTTTCTATAAACTCTTTACCTTTAAATAAATCTCAAGAGAGACTATTTGCTCAAATAAAAAAAATTAAAATGCCAGTTATAATTATCACGGTTATTTCAAATCAAAATAAATCATTTTTGAAGGAATTAAATGATTTTATGTTTGCTACTCCAGAGATAATTGCTATTGAAATTCAACCAATTGTTTTCAGTGGAGAAAATCTACCTAAGAGTGAAGAGGATAAACTGCTTCAACAAAAAAATAAATGCAATTATAGTGATATAATAAATGAATTAAGCAGTAGTAGTAGTGGTAAAATTAATACCAACACCTTTTGTATGGCCGGCGGATGTAATAAATCTTGCTACCAAGTTTGTTATTTTCTTACTTTAGAAGATGGAAGCTCTGACAATATTCCTTTTAGTCATTTTCTTGATATTAAAAAATTAGAGAATTTACTTAAAAATTCCATTGTATTAAAAATTGATAGCAAAGTGGAAGATTTTATAAATGAAACCATCTATGATCTATGGGCCAATGATGGTGAATATAATGAAATCATTCTCGCTCGACTTAAAAAATTGCTTAAAGAATTATTTTCAGAAAAACCACTAACTGATAAAGAAAAAAAGATGACCATCGCTAAATACTTTAAGACAATTGGTATCCATAATTACATGGATTGCTACACTTACAATCAACAAAGAGTTGCAGCTTGTAGTCGACATATTTTACTTTCTGGTGGAAAGAAAGTTTCAGTTTGTATGTTTAACAATATAATAAATGAGAAAGATGAATTTATTTTTTAATAATTATTTTAATAATTATTTCAACAACTATTTAAATACCTTCACTGGCAAGCGAGTTTTAATTACTGGTGCAGGCAGTGGTCTAGGTAGATCTTTTGCTCTCTTGTTTGCTCGTCTTGAATGGAATGTTTTAGTGTTAGATATTAACAAACAAACATTAGATCAGACGGTTGAACTTATAATTAATAATAACAAAAATAATAAGAATACTAAGAATATCGAATCAAAAGTTATCGACTTAAATGATTCTTCCAAAGTTAAAGAATTTTTCAATTATATTTTCACTTCTTCTCATTGGGGTGGCATCGATATAGTTATTAACAATGCCGCCATTGGATGCTTGAGCACCATAGAAGATTTGCCTACACAAAAAGCAATAGATTTTTTTAACAACAATCTAATCTCACCACTTACACTTTTACACTACTTAATTCCCCATCTGAAAAAGCAAGGTCAAGGTCACATATTAAATATCTCTTCCGTCTTAAGTTTTGCTCCAACTCCACAGATGGGCCACTACTCTATGGCCAAAGCGGCCCTCAATCTTTTAAGTGAAACTCTCCATATGGAATTACATCCATATAATATTTCAACAACCTTAACACTACCCTACTACTTTAAATCAAATATTCTTAACAATATGATTTGCAGTGATACTACTGATATCAATATTAAAAATATCAGCATCAGTAGCGATGTAATAGCAGAAAAAATAATAAAAAAATTAAAACATGGAGAACTTTATATTTTTCCGCAATTTCAAGGAAAGTTACTGTGGTATTTAAAACGAATATCTCCTCGATTATTTTTATATTTATCTAGAAAGAATTTTGAAAAGAATTTTAAAAAGAATTTTTAAAATAATTTTAATAAAACAAAGGGATTAATTTATGGACTTAGGAATAACATTACTTGGGATATTTATCTCCTATGTGATTAAGATAATGGTGATGACACTTTCCGTGATTATTACCTATCGTACCTACAAAGCAGTTATTGGCAGAAGTGATTGGATTAAAATTCCTGAAATTGATTTACATAACTTTAAATTTTTATTTATCTCAATTATTTTATTTTGTATGTCGGAGTTGGTTTGTGGGATAGAATCCTATCTATTAATCAAAACAAATTATATAATCGGAATTCTTCATTCTATCTTCTCTAGTTTTGGCCAGGGTTTTTTTCTACTAGGGATCTACGAGATTTTCAATGGTCGGCTAATTCTCTTTGCAGAAAAGGGATGCTTGATAAATCGCTTTTGCAAAGGATGTACACTTATAGAAAGTAATCGTTGTAAATTTTCCTCTATCACCACCATCGGCGCATGGGCCATGTTACTTGCAACCATCCCTCCGCTTTTTGCATCCATAGACACTATCTATGCTGATTCCTCTAAATATGTTTTACCCTTTACTTCACTTAATAGTTGGTTTGATACCTCACTTGTTCCAATGTTAAAATCATATTTTCCAAACTATAAACCTATTGGTTGTTCATTCTTTTTAGATAGTAAAGTTCAATTCTACGACTCTAGAGTTCTTCCTCTTATGGTGATGTCGTTAGTTTTGCTTGCAATATTTTTTATTGCAAAAAAAGAGATGAAAGAAAAAAATATTGGCATTCAACTTTTGCTATTTTGTAGTGGTACTATTGGATACTCCTACTATCAAATTATTTTAAATAGAAATATGGGAGATTTGTTTTTAGGAGCTCTTGCTCATGAAGTAGCTGAATTGATCTTTTTAATTATACTATTTAAATTACTACCTCTACTTTATCCTCCAACAAAAATATAAAATATTTACTAAAATATCGCTAAAATATCACTAAAGTAATCGATCGAATGTGACGATACTAGTCCTATGAAAGTATTAATTGTTAATGGTAACGATCGCGAGAGACAAATCTATTCAATATATTTAGATAATTTAATAGATGGTCTTAGTATTGCGGAAGCATATTCTTGCAATATGGCCAAAGAAGTGCTTGCTAACTTCGGATCCGAAATATCACTTATAATTTATACAAACAACACCAACGATTGCGGCCTATATCCATTTATTAAAGATCATTATCCAAATATTCCTTTTGTTTTCCTTAGTCCAGATCTTCCAGAAGAAATCAGTGAACTCTCTGGATTTAAAACACATAACCCTAAAAATGATAGTATCATCACTCCGGTGCCACCAAATGATTTTAAATTAGCAGTAATAAAAATTCTTAAACCTCTACTTGTTAATAAATCTTTATCCGCATTTCAAAGAGTAAAATTAATTCATTTTTTGCGTTTCAATCGTGTGCTTTGTGATGTCTTTTTAAAGCTCTCCGATCAAAAATATGTAAAAGTTTTTAAAGAAAATTGCAAATACACCAAAGAAGAAATAGATAAACTAAGAAGCAAAGATGTGGATTATCTCTATATTAAAAATTCCGACTTTGAAAGATTTCAAGTAACTTTTAATAAAATGCCCTTTTTAATTTTTGATACCTCGAAAATGTCTGAACAAGATATTATAGATGCCATCTCAATGACAAATTTAATGTTAAACCATATTATTAACAGCATGGGGTTTAGTAATGATGCCATTACTTTAGCAGAAAAGAGTGTAGAACAAACTATCAAGCTTATTGAAAAAAACAAATCACTAACTAATCTCATATTTGAGATGAGAAATAAAAAAGATTATCTATATGATCATAGCTATCTTACTACCATTGTTTGTTGTGAAATTTTAAGACAAATGGATTGGTCTGATGATCGAAATGTTGACCAACTCTGTATGGCATCTCTTCTTCACGACATAACTCTCACCAATAGTGATTTAGCATTAGTATTAGATCAAAACGATCCAGAATTAAAAAAGTTCTCGAAAGAGGATATTAAAAACTACATTGAACATCCAACAAAAATTTGTACTATGTTAGAAAAAATTGATTTTGTTCCAACGGAAGTAATAAATATTATACATCAACATCACGAAGCTCCTCAAGGTGGTGGTTTTCCAGAGAGAATTAGAGCAATGAAATTGCCAGTTCTTAGTTGCACCTTTATTTTGGCCCATACATATGTAAAAAAAATTTACCGCAGTAATTTTGATTACCAAAAAAATAATGAGATTGTCTTTGAATTAAAAAAAGATTATGACGTTGGAAATTTCAAACCATTACTGGATGCATTTATAAAATTTCATCAAGAAAATCGTCATCTAAAATCAGCTTGAATAAATATATTGAGGTATTTTATAATGAACAATTACAATATTTATAAAAAGAAAATTTCAGAGTTATCTATTTTACTAGTAGACGATAGTCAATGTATGCATGAAATTTCCAGACATATACTTGAAGATTTAGGAGCAAAAGATATAACAACTGCATATTCTGGAAATGATGCTTGGAAAATTATTAATAAATTACAATTACAAGATAAAATTTTTGATTTAATAATTTCTGATTGGTCAATGAGTGATGGTTCAGGTATTGAGCTTTTAAAAAAAATTCGCTCAACAGATCTATATAAAAATATACCTTTTTTTATGTTGACTGCAGAAATTGTTGATGATTCTGTAAATATAGCTCAACGAGAAGGCGTTTCTGAATACATAACCAAACCATTTTCTCAAGATACTATAGTGACAATAATAAAAAAATATTTTGAATTGTAAAATTTTATTAACTTTTATTAATAACCAGCAGGGAGGTCTTTTATGAAATTCATTATTAATATTTTATTTTTATCTTTACTAACTTTGATTTTTATCTCCATTTCTTTCTTTAGCATTGCCGATGATTTTAGCAAACACAAGCAAAATATGATTAGCATTAATAAAAGGCAAATTGAATATTTGACCAGCGAAATAAAATGCTTTGAAGCTGCAAAAGATAAGGACGGCATGAAAAATTGTCGAGCAGAGATTTTAGCTGCTCAAAAGAAATTACAAACAGAGGCAAAAGAGAAAAGATTAAAAAAACAAATTCAATCGATAGAAGAAAAAATAAAAAAATTAACCGAGCAAAAAGAAAAATTACAAGTAGTGATTCCAGCAGTTGCAGAAAAAACAACAGTTGCACCAGCACCTGCTGTGGCCGCTGCTCCAGCGGCCGCTCCAGCAGCAGTAGTAGAAGAAAAGAAAGAAGAGAAGAAAGAAGAGAAGAAGGAAGAAAAGAAAGAACAACCAGCAACCGCTCCAGCTACTACCGCTACTACTGCAACTACAAGCACTCCTCCTGCTAGCGGTTCTAAATAGGAAAACATCTATCTATTAATTTCTATCTTCTAATTGCCAACATTCAATATTTCCACCTTCATCTCCAAAATTATACATAGTATCACATAAAGCTAGTTTAGCTTGTAAAGCTGCACCTATTGTAACTGTCTTCATCGTTACTCCAGCAGCATCATCCTCGCTTGCAATTGAACTACAATTCCAAGATTCGGCCGTTTCGAAAGCAATTGTTGGTTCTGTAATAGAAAGAGATGGAGAAGAAGCATTTACCTCAGTATATCCATAAGCATTGGCGGCATCAAAAGTTGTTGTAGTCATATTAGAATCTGCAAGCCAAGCCTCCTTAACTGTCTCTCTTTGTACCCAGCAACCATTACTATTACTCGTACATGCTTCAGCATCACTTACACTCACACTTGATCCATTGGCCATTTTATTATATCCATTCAAAATCGCATGCATAGATCCATCTCCTCCGGCCAAAGTAGACATTTTACCTGAAGTAGGATTTATAAGTTGAATTACACCAAAGGTTGTTGCATTTTGAGAATTAGCAAAATTATAAGTTGAACCATTGTAAGAAAATGAACCAGTTCCTTGATTATGCATATATGCATTTATTTTAAATGCCTCTGTATATTCATCAACAATAACTTTTGCATACTCAGAACCAACATTACCTGACCAACTCCATGTTCCCTTATGAATATCTATCATATTTTTTGAAACAAGATTTCTTCCAGATCTTACGGCCGCAACTGTAAATTGAGTTGCATACGATCCACTATTTGATCCCGCACTCCAACTACCGATGTTTTTAACTAGCATATCTACATTGTTACCTACAATTGTTGTGTGAATGTATCCACCTTGGCCAGAGACATTTTGATTCATGCATTCAAACATTTCGAATTCTTCAATCTCTCCTGTAAGAGTACTCTTTTTTATTTTAAATTTCACATATCCAGTAAATGAATCCTCCTCAATTTTAAAATAATTATAGCGAGTACCAGTTTCATTGATATCACCAGCAGAAAGACCAGCTAGAGCATAGTTATCGCTTATATTTCCAATATAACATTTAATTTTATCAGGTTGACTGGCCTTAGAATATGCTTGTTTTAACATAGAAAAGGATTCACAAGCAGTACGACTTTTGGTAGTTGCTGAACTAAAGTTTGTATAGGCAACATCTTTAAGTTTTACTCCCGTAGTAGCAGCTTTTCCATATATCACATTTTCAATATCTGCATACTTATTTCTTTGTAATTTTTTTCTAAGATCTCCTGAATATGATTGAGTAACTGGGGTAGTAGCTCCTGGTAAGTCAGCAACACTTGTTATCGTATTGGCCGATGAAATTGTTATTGTAGGTGCTGATCCATCGGTGCTACAACCAGTAATCACAACAATTCCCAATAATAATACTGATAGTATTTTAATCGAAGTGACCGACTTAAGAAGTTTAGTAAGCAAATTTTCATTATCTTGATCTTTTATAATCATTTTTTCCCTCCTAGATCACGAATATTTTATTAATGAACATTCCTTTATTTATTATTCTATTGATCTTTGATAAAAACATCTCTCTAACTTCATTAAACTACAATACTGTAATCAAGAACAGTTAGGAAAAATAGGTTCATTGTTATTTTTGATTGAAAAGCTTTTTTATCGATAAGTACAAATAGTTTTTGAATTTGTTGATGTTTATAAAAACTAAAATATTAGTTATTTAATAAGATTTACCCACTCAGGAAATTGTTTAGCAAAATTTAAGTTCAAATAGTTTGTATCAAAACTGCTTGGAAGATAAATGGCCAAACCAGTTGCTCTCTCATAACCACTACCATTTTTAACATCTACAAACATTGCATTGTAAGCATCGTACAGCTCTTTGCCATTGTTGGTAGTATCAAGTGTGGTATTAATATATGCTTCAATCAAATTTCCCAAATCCACACTATTAGCAGAAGAAAAATTAACTGCATTTGATTTTATACTATTAAGTTTATCTTTATTTAGTACTCCCACCCATTTCTTAAAAAGAGGAACAAATTTTTGAAATTTCTCTACATTGATAGCAGATAGAGTATCCCCATAAACTCCATAACCATCTACAAGAGCAGTAAGCAATTCTTCAGCTGTAAAATTATTTCTAAGTAACATCTTATCATATGGCCAACCATCTGCTGTCTCAAGTTCCTCTGAAGCAACTACATATTTTACATTGTCTTTTACTTGATATAAAACCTCAATCATTTGCATTAAACAAGCATCATATCCTAAAATATCAAATTTCACTGGAGAATTGGCCATAAAATCGCCAAGTTCTTGAGTGGTAACATTGGTTCCATGATCATCATAAGCAATTCCATTAATATGGATTGGTCCTACAAAATCCCAACCAGAACCATGATTCCATAAAACTAGAAAATATTTTTTTGCTGGATAAGCAGTTGAAGACCACTTAACAAATTTATTTACTTCATTAATATCTCCCGAATCAATCTCACCAAGTGATTTAGTAAAATCGATTTTTCCTTTTGTATCGTAATGGATATATTTTGAATCTTTATTTTTCAAACCATCATACATAAGTGTTAAATCCATGGTCGCAGAACTACCACCTGCTTTAACCATCTCCTGCATATCTTTGGCAGCATAACTATCTAGATTGTTATCTGCCGCTAAATAAATCATGATATTCCATTCTTTAACAGGACGTTGGCCATTATCGGTCAATGCTGCAAAACCTACGGACATAGAAAATAAAACAACAAAGAATTGAGAAAAATAAAAATAATTCATTAATTTCATAACCCCTCCAATTAGTTAATTTAAAAACTTCTAATTATATTTAAGAGTATATTATCATCAATACACTTTTAAAAATGTTATTTATTTACTTTTAACTATCTATTACTGTAAGTTATTTAATATGTATTTCATATGGAACTTAATTACTCAGCTACTATATAAATACACATATAATTATGCATAGGATTTTATAATGAAAATAGTATTATTATTAATGTTCACGATTGCTAGCTTGAATTGCCAAGCACAAACGACATCATCACCATCATCACTAACGTTAAATGTTGCTAGAATTGAGGCGCTAAATAGTAATCCTGAATTTAAACGCTCAAAAATAACTCTCGAAGAGTATCCGTTTAAAAAAGATTCCATGCTCTCCGCTCATTTACCAAAATTTTCTCTCTCTACCAATCACTATTTCTACAATCGATTTCAATATATAAGATTTGGCGCGAGCAATATGCCGGCCACCTATCCATACTCTACTCTAAGTTTAGATGCTAGTTTTTTACTCTTTGATGGTTTTGGAATTATCTCTAATTACAAGAGCACAATTATTGAAGAGGATGCTAGCAAATTAAAACATCGTCGCTTGCAAGTACAAATTGAGAGAG
Organism: Oligoflexia bacterium; assembly: GCA_015232355.1. Classification (GTDB taxonomy): domain Bacteria; phylum Bdellovibrionota; class Bacteriovoracia; order Bacteriovoracales; family Bacteriovoracaceae; genus JADFZW01. The sequence goes on along the minus strand of JADFZW010000011.1, from coordinate 104,899 downwards.
AAATTGAATTGCGTTTTTATCAAGCATTGGCCGCCAAACAATTAGCAGAAGTTGCCAACATGAATATTTTATCTCTGCAAGATCATCTCAAAGAGGCAAAAAATAGAGAGAGAATTGGCGTAGGTACTAACTATGAAGTTTTAAGAGTTGAAGTTCAACTTGAAGATGCTAAGAGTGAAAAATTGGCCTCTGACGATCAAATAGAGACTAGCAGATTAAAATTAGCACAAATTATGGGTCTGGAAAATGATTCACGTATATTAATCGGTGAACTTCCAATTCCTGATTTAAATTTTCTAAGTGAAATAAATATAAATAAAAGTAGAAGTGACATCGAAGCACAACGACGGATAATAGATCAAACACGTCAAGCAATTATTACTGCAAATTCAGGATGGTATCCACGAATCTCTTTAATTGCCAACAATCAATGGTACAATAATCGAGATCGTAGTTATTCCACAGATCAATTTGATCGTTCACATGCTATTGGGATAAATGCTACCTGGAATTTTTTCGAAGGTGGCGATACCAATGCCAAGAGTGCTTTGGCGGCACTGAAAGTAATCGAACAAGAAAATATTTTGCAAACAATGCTACTGCAAAATTCTTATGACTTAATCTTTTGGAAAAAAAGATATAAGCTTGCATACTCTCAATATCATGCTCGCTTAAGAAGTATCTCTAAGGCCGAAGAGAGCGTTCGCTTAGCAAAAGTTGGCATAAGAAACGGAACTAGAACTAATAGTGAATTATTAGATGCAGAATTGGATCTCTTTAGGGCCAGGGCCAATTTAATAAAATCAAAACTCGATGCTATCGAAGCATCATTTAATTTAAAGTTGCTTAAAGAATAAAACAAACATATATTAAAAATAAATTATAAATTTAAAATTTTAAAAAACATACATGTTGGAGGTGTAATGTAATGTCTGCGCAAAATTCTAACTCTAATTCTAATTCTAATTCTAACAATAGCATTCAAAGTAAAATCCTATCAGTCGCTTCCTATCTTCCTCCAAATGTAGTCACCAATTTTGATCTTGAAAAGATGATGGATACTACCAATGATTGGATCGTACAACGAACAGGCATCAATGAACGCAGATGGATTACTGGAGATGAATCAACATCTGATCTTGCTTATCATGCTGCTACTTTAGCAATAGAACGAGCTCAAATTGATAAGAGTGAAATTGATATGCTAATGCTGGCAACACTTAGTCCTGATCACGAATTTCCTGGTACTGCATGCTTTTTACAAGGAAAACTTGGAATAAGTGGAATTCCTGCAATCGATGTTCGTCAACAATGTAGTGGTTTTGTCTACGCACTCTCTATGGCCGATTTATATATTAAAAGTGGTCGCTATAAAAAAATCTTAATCGTGGGAGCAGAGGTACACTCACAAGGTCTCGATAAAACTTCAGAGGGAAGAGATGTTGCTGTTTTATTTGGAGATGGTGCCGGCGCAATTATTTTGGGTGCAAATCAAGTAAATGCAAATGATTATTCTTCTGAATCTCATATTCTTTCAACTCACATCCATGCAGATGGACAATACGCTAAAGAATTATGGGTAGCAGCTCCCGGATCAGCATTTGGAAAAAATGGTAGAATTACAGATGCTCACATAAGAGAAAAACTCGTCTATCCTAAGATGAATGGAAAAATGGTTTTCTCTCACGCTGTAAGAAGAATGATTGAATCTTTAGAGGAGTGTTCCTCATTTAATAAAATTAATTTAGCTGATATAGATCTATTTCTATTTCATCAAGCAAATTTAAGAATTGTAGAATCTATTTGTCAGAGAATGAAATTACCAGAAGAAAAAGTATTTAATACTGTTCAAAGATTTGCTAACACAACAGCTGCCACTCTCCCAATTGGAATGGATTATGCTATTGCCGAAAATAAATTAAAGAGAGGAATGCTTGTAGCACTATCTACCTTTGGCAGTGGCTTTACATGGGGATCAGCACTATTACGCTTTTAGATCACAAATATTGGTAATTTGGTAATTGTGAATAAACTACCTAAAAACTACTTACCAGAGAATTCTCTAACTTGCTTACACATAATTTTCAGAGGAACATTGGAATCTGATGGATCACCTAGAATTTTAAATTCCATATCTAGTGATTTCTTCTTTGTTGGATCTGTTGATACTTCACTGCAATCACCATCATAATAAGATGGATTGGCCAAGCAATATTCTTTCTCTACCTCTTTGGCCATATCAATTATTGTTTGCATAATATTTGCTGGCAAAACAGAATCATTTAACTCCTCTTTATTTTTTTCTGGTTTTGCTTTTCTTAAGTACGAAAATTGAGTAGGAAGAGTCTTATCAGTTAAAAAAGATGCAATGGCGATTTCACTATATGTTCCAGGAATTGGGTTAGTAACTAAGTTATCACCTTTTTGAGTAGTAAGTGTAAAACCATAAACTCCCTCGGAGTTTAAAACACGAGTAACCAACACAGAGTTAGCAACTTCTACAACTCCCTCTTTTTTTAAAAAATTATAAGTTGGTTGCACTGATATTCCCATCGCCGCTGTAGAGTGATCAATTCCTTTATATGAACGCTCTTCTATCGCACGTTTATTCCATAAACTAGCAAAGACACCCTTGATTGCACAAGCAATAGATTGCGGTTCCATCCTCTCTTTAGTAGATACTCCTCCGCCATCATCATCTTCACCTCTCTCCTCACTATCTGCATCTGCATCTGCAACCTCTTTGCAATCGATACTATCATCCCATCCAAACTTTACTTTAGCTGAAAAACTAGAGTGTAATCCAGCTCCATCAAAATCAGGAATATCTTCTACGTTAGCACTAGAACGAAATTTTAATTTCTTAATTTTAGCATCAGGATGATCCTCGGCCACTCTATTTTTAAGTTCTTTAAATGATTTTTTTAATAATGTCAGTAATGAAGAAGAAAGTTTTGAAGAGTAAAATAATTTCTTAATCTCTTCTACCTCTAATGCTCGCTCTTTACCACTGATAGCGATTGTTCCCATCTCTTTTGCTATAAAGGACTTTAATTTTTTCTCCAATTTAGGATTCTCTTTTACAAAATCAACATATGCACTTAATGGGATGGAAAACCCATAAGGAACCAAACGATATCCAATCTTTTTTTGCATCTTACTTCCATCACCTAATACTTTATTACTGGCCAAGAAACTTAACTTGGCAGATTTACCACCTAAACGAGTTACCGCTTTAATACAACTTGCTGGGCCATTCTGATCATCTCTTTTGCAAAGATTATCGTAACTATAAATATTTTTTTCGGGAGTAAAGTTAATTTTTTGCCAATCAACTACTCTAGGTTTTGTGTGACTTCTTACCGTCTCTTCATCTACAACTTCAATCTTATAACCATCTTCTTTGACTGTTAAGTGCACCGGTTTTCCATCCAACTCTTCTTTCATCTTTTCCAACTCTGGTAAATCCCTTAAAACCATATTCGGGGTTTTTCTCTCCTTCGATTTTAAATTTACGTGACAACCAGGATCTTGAACTGCATAGGTAATTACTGCAGGAACCACAGATAAATCAAGAGGAAGATCTTTAAATACTGGAATATCAGTCGGAGATAGATCATTTGTATCTTTTGGAAAAATTCTTAAGAAACCGTATGCCTCACCCTCATTCATGGGGATATATTTTCTTTTTCCTAGTACTTTATCGATAGTCAAAGACTCTATTCCTAACTGTGCTAATTTGTTTTTTACATTGTTAACAGTTTGTTGAGATCCTTGTAAAACGATTGCAAATTTGGCATTAGGAATTTGTAGTTGAGATTTTAAAGCGTTGGCCACATATAAAATCATATCCTCTTTAATTAAATCTTGTGGATAAAATTGAATTCCATAAAAAGATTCATTTCCACTTTCTCCTAAGTTAACATACTCTTGCAATGTTCCTGCGATAAAAGAACGCTCCTTCAAAGAATTACTAAAATATGTGCTCTTATTAAATTCATCAATATCCATTCCGGAATCAATATATTGTTTATGAAAATAATAGTGATATCGAGCAGAATCGGGAATTTCTCCATCTTGTTCATATTTTCCATTGATAAAAAATGGCGTAGGATTATTCTCCTTCCTCTTATCAATTAAAAATTTAATCACTCCACCTCCCTTGGCAAAACCATCAGACTTAGTGGACATCAATTTAAACTGATCACTACTGTTAATACTTTTACTATAGGGATTGCTCGAACGAGAGGAAGCAAATGCCCTAGATATAGTAGAAACATTCTCTCTTTTGATATTGTCAGCGGATGTTTTCTCACATTCTGTATTGGCCAATAAAGCATTCGAAATAAAAAAAACAATAATACTGATGCTTAAATTTAAATTTACATAGACTTTCATATAATTTATTCTCCTTTTCTAATTAGCTATTTTGTTAAAATGATATGCTTTTCCACTGTCTACTTTGAATCCAGGCAATATTAATTCTCTCATTGGAGTCAAAAGTTTTTTCTGAAATACTTTTTGCACATTTGTTACTCGATTTACTCGATTTACTCGATTTACTTGATTTACTTGATTTACTTGATTTACTTCACTTGAGGAAAATGAATGGGGATCCTTATACTCTATAACCGCCACATCCGGTAAATAGGATGCAATTTTGAAAGAATTAGGATCATAAATAAAATTTTGAATTCCAATTTTCCCTCTATTAATTTTAAAATTTGGAACAAGAAATGTAACATCTTTATCCATGGTTATTTGATGATTAAAGATCTTTCCATTTTTATCCTTCTCATTGAATTGATAAGCAAATCGCTCATAAGAAATCGCTAATTTAGGATGGATAAACTCATTATCTTTTATTGCGATCTTTTTTATTACATTTAACATTGCATCCACGGTGGATGGATCGTTTTGTTTATTTTCTTTTGCTTTAAATCTTAACTCTTCTATAAATTGACTAAAAATATTACTAGAAGAATCCATACTAAAAAGTTTGATTAAATCCTTATCGGAAATCATAATCCTATATTTGTTAACCGCCAGTTGAGTATTTGGAGTGGGATTTTGAATCTTTAATTCCAGCCATCCCTCTTTTGCTGTAGTTAAACTACGTTTTACGAATTTAATCTCTTTGCCGTTTCTTAAGGTTGCACCCTCTTTTGATTCTAAATAGAATCTGGCCCGTAATTTAATTTTGGTCTTGATTGAATCATTTTGAAAGCGAGCTTTTTTACCATAAAAAGTAAAGGTATAATTTTTAGAGTGTAACGAAGGAATATCTCTTAATGTTAAATTTATTGGGATATCATCAACACTCTCTTTTGTTTTCAAGCGACGAACGATCTTTTCCCAATTGCTATTAGAAAGTGTTGATTTGTGTTCCTTCCTTAGTGAGGTGGTAGAAAATGTTTTTTGTGATTTAGTTAAATAATCTACATAAAACTTTCCTTCCAAAGGATCTAAATTTATACTCTCAAAACAACTTGCCGGAAGAGTTTTGTCTCCCCTATCTACTACCTCTTCCATTAACTGCGGGTTAGCATCCTCCATTATTATGTCATCATCCTCATCATTAACATTTGCTTCAACGTATGTTGAATATGTGAATGCTAGAGAAAATGTTATCGATATAATCGATATAATCGATATAGAGATGATAAATATCGTAACAAGAAACTTCATTTTTCTCTCCTTTTGATAGCTTAGAAATTTTATATAGTTTATATAGTTTTCTCTAAATATTTTTTTAAGTGATACTTCGATACTAACTGTATTTTATTTTTTATTTTAATATTTTATATTGATTTATTCGTATTATTTTATTGATTTCAACTGATTACATTTAGAAAAATACGTTAAATAATAGTTAAACAATAAAATATATTTAGACAGTTGCTGCCAACTTTATTTTGTAAATATTTTTTCTTGACTTGTAGTTTAGTATTTACTAAACTACTAAAGTACAAGGAACTATCTCAAGCTAACAGCACAATGGAGTTTTTTTAAATGAAAGACACCTATTCCAAGATGATGAAACATGCGCAGAACGTGAGTACTCTGCTACATCTACTCTCAAACCCTACTCGTTTAATGATTCTTTGTTTACTCATAAATAAGGAGATGTATGCTCAGGAGATTTTAGAAAAATTGGGGAGTACTAAAGGAAATATCTCTCAACATATAAAACTACTACTGCTGCATAAATTACTTAAAAAAAGAAAAGATGCGAATAAAATTTACTACTCAATATATGATAATCGTATTGAAAAACTAATCCAATTATTAAAAGAATTATTTTGTAAAGATTAGAAACTTACAAACAAGGATAAATATAATGAACAAACAGAAAATAAAAATTTGTATTGTTGGTGGAGTGGCCGGTGGTGCCTCGACTGTAACCAGACTTCGTCGTCTAAATGAGGAATTCGAAATTATTTTATTTGAAAAGGATCAATATATCTCCTTTGCAAATTGCGGACTTCCTTATCATATTTCAAAGACAATAAAAGATAGAGATAGTTTAATTTTATGGGACGATATTGAATTCAAAAAGCGCTATAATGTTGATGTAAGAACTATGAATGAAGTTTTATCAATTGATCGTCAAAATAAAAATATCACTGTATTAAATAAGAACAATAATCAAACTTATCAAGAGAGTTACGATAAACTAGTCTTATCTCCAGGAGCAAAACCCTTTGTACCGACCATTGATGGACTTTCCGATTCTGATTCTGATCTAGATAAAAATATTTTCACTCTAAGAAATATCGCTGATATGGATAAAATAATTTCTCATATCGATTGTAATAAAATCCAAAGTGCATTAGTAGTAGGTGGAGGTTTTATTGGTGTCGAATTGTGTGAAAATTTACGCAAAAAAAATATTGAAATCTCTCTCTTGGAACGTGCCGATCAAGTGATGACTCCTTTTGATATTGAGATGGCCAATATTTTACATAATGAAATGGCCATTAATGGCGTTAAACTTTATTTAGGGAAAACTATTAGTAAGGCAACCTTAATAAGAAAAGATTCCAATCTTCAAAATAAAAATCATTATCATGTAATTCTAAATTCAGGTGAAGAACTTAATGTACAAATGATTTTAGTTGCTTCTGGAGTAAAACCAGAGACAACTCTAGCAAAAAATGCCTCTCTAGAAATTGGTCGCCTCGGTGGCATTATTGTAAATGAGTATCTGCAAACTTCCGATCCAAATATCTATGCACTTGGTGATGCAATTGAGGTTTCTCATTTCATAAATCACAAATCAGTATTAATTCCTCTGGCCGGTCCGGCCAATAAACAAGCACGAGTAGTGGCCAACAATATTGCAAATACAACAGCAACAACAATAAAAACAAAATATCAAAATACACTTGGCACTTCCATTATAAAAGTCTTTGAATTACAAGCGGCCACTACAGGATTAAATGAAAAAACACTTATTAAAGCAAAAGATGAGGGAAGCACAGATTATTTAAGTATAATTATCCATCCACTAAACCATGCTGGTTACTATCCTGGTAGCTCACAAATGACTCTCAAAATTCTATATCATAAAGATAGTGGAGAGATTTTAGGTGCACAAGCTATCGGTGCCAATGGAGTAGATAAACGTATTGATATTATATCTACAATAATTAAAACCAAAGGAACTATCTATCACCTAAAGGATCTTGAACTCTGTTATGCTCCACCATTTAGTTCAGCTAAAGACCCAATAAATATGTTAGGAACTATTGCAGATAATGTAAAAAATGGATTAGTTCGTTTGATTAATTATAGAGAAGGATTCTCTAGAGAAGAATTCTCTAATAATAATGATCACATTAAAGATAAAATCTTTTTAGATGTTAGAACTAAACTTGAACATAGCATAGGTAGTATTCCCAATTCAATAAATATTCCTCTTGATGAACTTCGAGAAAATTTAAAAATAATTGATAAAGAAAAAATTATAATAATATACTGTCAAGTAGGCATTCGCGCTTATAATGCCTATAGAATACTAGCTCAAAATGGATATAAAAATATTTATCTTCTCTCTGGTGGATATAAAACATACCAACAATTCCAACCATTCGACATGAACAATATTAATAAGGATTTAAAAATGATCTTAACCGAAAATCCCAGTGAACATCAAGAACGTCAGGAGCATCAATTAGATCTGTGTGGATTACAATGTCCCGGTCCTATTATGAAACTAAAAAATAAGCTTGACCAAATTAGTATAGGAGATAGAATTCATGCAACCGCTTCCGATATTGGTTTTGCTAAAGACATTCATTCCTTTTGCAAAAGTACTGGAAATATTTTAGTGGATATTAAAACAGGTAATAAAATAATTGAAGTCATTATTGAAAAAAATACCTTTAACTCTAATCTTTGCACTCAACCTTCTAATGTAAGTAATCTTTTAAAGAAAAATACCTTGATTGTTTTTTCAAATGATCTTGATAAAGTATTGGCCGCTTTTGTATTGGCCAATGGTGCTCGTACCATGGGTCATGAAGTAACCATGTTTTTTACTTTTTGGGGACTTAATGTTTTAAGAAAAAAAGAGACATCCTCATTTGCAGGAAAAACTATTTTGGAAAAAATGTTTGCAGCAATGATGCCTAAAGGAGCACAAAAATTATCACTTTCTAAGATGCACATGATGAAGATGGGAACTTTGCTAATGAAGTATATCATGAAAAAGAAAAATGTTTTCTCCTTAGAACAGATGATAAGTGATGCTAAAGGAACTGGGGTAAAAATGATTGCATGTTCAATGAGTATGGATATAATGGGAATAAAATCACACGAACTGCTTGATGGAGTGGAAATAGGCGGAGTTGCAGATTACATCTATGAATCAGCAAATGCCAATGGAAATCTTTTTATCTAATGTAAATATATGCTTGATAATAAATTACTTGCCGTAATATAATTAAATAAAATAGAAATAACAAAGGTATTAAATCGTGAGTATTTTAATAAAAATCTTTGGTCTTAAAGAAAATGATGAAGATAATTTAATTAACTTGAAAACAAAAGTTTTTTTAGACAAGCGTATTTTTGGAAGATTTACTTTTGATGAGAGCAAATATCCTTTAAAAGCAATGATAAGTAATGGAGAAAAAGAAATTGCATGCAAAATCATAAATATTTCTGAAGAGGGAATGCTCATAGAATTCACAGATAAAATTGATTTATTACAATCAACATCAACATCAACATCAAACAACATTACTTTAATTTTAAATGATCAAACACATACCTTTGAGTTCACTCCTATTCACAATACTGATCTACTTAGCTGGGGAATAAAGTTAAAACTCCTGCAGATGGATAAAATTGATCAATATTTTTCGCTAATCTCTCCCATAGTTATTGGGAAAAACTTTATGGAATTAAATCGAAATGCTACTAATCAAACAAGTGAGCATATAGAAATAAAAAAAAGAATTTTCACTAGTGTCAAAGATGCAACCATCACTATTTGGGTAAAAGAAGATAATTGGGATTATCCTCTGAGTTTTGAGTTTCTCTATGAAAAGATCTGCATTAGAAAAAGTAACAATAAAAATGAGATCGAATATTTACAAATTGATGAAGGAAGAGTCGACAATGCTGGTACAAAATTTATTCAATTTACTGGCAAAATAGGAAACGAAGATAAAAAACAACTAAAAAATTATTTTAAAAATATTCTTATTAATACATCTGATAAAATATCTCCTCTCATTGTAAGCAATCTCATAAAACTAATTGAATCTTTTACTGAACCTTCCACAAATTAAAGGATCTATTTTCATTATTTGTTGTATACTATCAACTAGTTCCTGATATCTCTCATTTTCTTCTAGTTTGCATTGTTGAGTATTAGTACTACTAATATCAAATTTACCATATTGAGCATATTCTTCGTAATATTCATCATACATAAACGTAATAATCACGCTAGATCCATTAACATTCAATCCTTTGTTGTCTTTGATAAAATTTTCATAAAGCATTTTCTGCTCTTCTTGCGTGATCATCGATAAATTATCTTTTGAATAAAAGGCAAAACGATCAACACGTTTTTGATCTATACCTAGTGTACTTAAATACTTTTTAATGTATTCTTCTGCTGCCAACAAAGTAGCACCACTATCAGTAAAATCTACTAGCAAAATATTTTTATCTGCAATCTCACACTTAGTTGGTAGATGATTATTAAAGTGACTAAATAAATGTTTTTCTAGCTTAGAACCTTCTGCTATTTGAAGTTGTGATTTCTTTCGGCCATATCTAAAATTTGATAAGGGCAAATTCCATGCGCTTTCGGATTCAAGTAATCCATGAATAAATGCTATAATTGGAGTAGGACTACGTCCTATTCCAATGACTATACACTCTTTAGGAGGACAACGTTTTAATATCTCCAAAGAGATATCTCTAATCTCTATATACTCTGCCTCCATAAATTCATAAGTTAAATCCAATTGCTTAGCTTTTAAGATTGTCTCTTCATCTCTATCATTTTTTTTGTATTGATAAGAATAATCATTTTCATCACTAGCAAAAGCTTTATAGAATCCGCTCTCACTTAATTCTAATATCCCAATTGCAAAAAAAATAATGGCAATCCTTGTTAATTTCATAGTCTTTACCCTTCTTGCTCAATATAACTTCTTGCTGAATATAACTATGATATTATGACATACTTTTGACCTTGATCTAGATCTAGATCTCTATCTTAATTAAATATAAATTTTAAGTTGCATGAATTTCAACAAGATATAAAAAAGATTAGATAGAACTATTTTGATTAAATAATTTTTTTTTAGTATCTTTTCAATTCCATAAAGTCATATTTTTTAGGCGAATGTCTTTCTAATTTAGGATTATAACTATTACAATCAATCGCTTCTACGTCGCTCTCTTTGGCCACTTCTAAAACATTTCTACTAGGAATGAATTCTGAATATATCAATTTATCCTTTTGACTATAGAGAGCAAATTCAAAACTAATAGTGGCCAGCATACTACTACCTACTGTTAACTCCACAGGCACGCTAGCATCTGGTTTATAAATATCTCTATCATCAATAGTGACACTATTATGAGGATATACATCAGTCTTGTTAACTAAACTTAAATTATCCTTATTTCCATTTATTTCACTTACATCCAAAAGATTTATCTCTTCAACTAATTTTTTATGTTCAATAGGAGGACATGGATACTTGATCCAAGCAGTGGGGAAACTCGCATCGTAAGCAAGTTTAATAGATACCCTGTTATCACCATTAAAGAGTGAATGGTTTTCCAGATCCTGATAATTAAATGGAATAATAGTATATCCAATAATTTTATATCCCGTACTTCTGGTCTTTTTCTTTACTCTGATTATCCATGAATCTATTGGATACTTAATTGTCAACATTGAAAATTTATCTTTTCCTATTGGCGGATAGATAACTATGATTGCTATATTACTAGTAACTATACTTTTTTTGTTTATCCCTACTTCCCATGACTGTATTGTATACTCATCAATTTTTATATTAATATTATCAACTGTAACTTTTTTATTTTCACCCTCCACTTTTATTTCAATTTTTTCTGAACATGAGGATAGCAATAACAAGATAAGTAAACAAAATAATGTAAGTATAATCTTAGTGTTGTTAGCTTTCATTTTTTTTTGCATTCTTTATACTTAAAACAATTTTTTCAGCAGTAAGTGGCATAGATTTTATTCTAACTCCAGTGGCATCTTCAATAGCATTAGCAATAATTGGAGCGGCCGGAATCATCGTATGCTCTCCCATACCACGAGCACCGTAGGGGCCATCTGGTTGAGGAGATTCAATTAAAATAGGAACAATCTCATCTGGAATATCCAACGCTGTTGGAATCTTATAATCAGAAAAACTAGCATTTAATAATTTTCCTTTATCATCAAAGCGCATATCCTCATATAAAACTGTCGCCAATCCTTGCAACATTCCTCCATATATTTGTCCATCAACTAAATCTGGATTTAAGGCTTTTCCACAATCAATGGCCAAAGCAACTTTTGGTATTCGAATTTTTCCCGTCTCCTTATCTAATTCGATTATAATTCCACTGGCACCAACAGTATAATGAACATTTGGTTTCCCTCCCTGACCAGTCTCGGGATTACTAAGTGCTGAGGAGAATTCTGGCATAAAACTTCCTCTTCCTATAATTGGTCCACCTCTAAAAGTTCCATCTGCCATTTGAATGCCATTAATTACAAAATCTTTATATGACAAAATAAATTTAGGATCACTGTGAGAGCGCACACTCTCACTCTCTAAATAAAGATCATCACGCTTTATTCCACCTCCAGCGCCATCTCCATGCGCACGCTCTACAACTTTAAAAATTTGCTCTCTAATATCTTCTGCTGCCTTTAATACAGCATTGCCTGTTCCCCAAGTAATATGAGATGCAACTGTTTGCCACTCATATGGATTGCGATCAGTATCTGGCGTTTCTACTCTGATTTTCTCAATAGGAATCTTTAAAACTTCCGCCGCAATTTGCGCCATCACCGTTAATAAACCTTGCCCTATCTCCATTGCAGAAATTAAAATATTTAAACTGCCATCTTCATTAAATTTAATAAAAGCTGAAGATCCAGCATTTGGTGGCATAGCAGGTGCTTTCCAAAATAAAGCAAAACCCTTACCATAAACTTTAGTATCAGTTGTATTTGCCGCTGCATTCGCAGGCCATGCTCTCTCAATCTCATCAGCAACTCTATCAATTGCCTCTCTCAATCCATTAGGATTCATTTTACCACCATAACTTAATTGATCGCCCTCACTAATTGCATTGATACGTCTAAATTCTATTGGATCAATACCTATTCTCTTGGCCACCTCATTCATATGAGATTCTAATCCAAATAAAAATTCCGAATATCCAAAACCACGATATGGTCCACCCGGAGGAAGATTTGTATAGATACAATAGGAATCAATTTTTAAATTAGGAATTCGATATGGGCCACATGCTGAAAGTCCGGCGGCATTTACTACATTTGCTCCATACTCAACATAAGCACCAGCATCCCAATAGAGATTTTGTTCTAGTGCTGTAATAGTTCCATCTCTTTTTACTCCAACTTTTATATTGGATAAAACTCCTTGCCTCTGATAGGTATTATAAAACTCTTGTGAACGTGACCACATTACCTTCACAGGATTTCCCTGCACAGTTGTAGCAAGTGCTGCCGCTAAAATCTCCATAGTAACACCAGCTTTACCACCAAAACCACCTCCCACATATGGAGTTATCACTCGTACATCTTTATGAGTAAGACCTAATTTCGAGAGTGCTTCTGCAAATAAGTGGCGCTGAGTGTGTGGTGATTGCGATGCCGTCCACACTGTCAAACGCTTACTAAAATCATACAAACCAACTGCCGCATGATACTCAATCGCACAGTGAGCGTAGCGTGGGACACTATAAGTATCATCGAAAACATAATCTGCGTCCTTAAACATCTTTTCCTCAGATTCACTCTCGCCCTTTCTAATTTTTCGTAAGTGGGCCACATTGCTGTTTGCCTTCGGAAAAAACCAAGGAACATGAAAATAATTATGCAAATCAGGATGAACTAATGAACTCTCCCTCTCCTTTATATCTAGAGCATCTTCTATCTTTAAAATTGGTTTTAAAACCTTATATTGAACCTCTACCAACTTAGCAGCACGCTTTGCTGTAGCTGGATCTCGAGCAATCACCGCTGCAACTTGCTCACCTACAAATCGCACTCTCTCTTGAGCAAATATATAGCGATCATGCATATAGAGACCAAACTTGTAAGGAAATTCACTCCCAGTTACCACTCTTACTACTCCATCAATTTTTAGCGCCTTGGAGATATCAATTTTTTTTATGATAGCGTAGGCATGAGGGCTCTCAATTATCTCCGCATATAAAAGATTTGATCCAAACTCCAAATCATCCACAAACTTTGCAGCACCTGTTATTTTTTCCTTTCCATCCACACGTACAAGCGGTTTCCCAATAAATGAAAATTCCATTCTCACTTCTCCTCGAGATTCAAGATAAATAACTAAAACATATTTTCATATTTTCATATTTTTATATTTTTATATTTTTATATTTATCTATATGTTTATCTTATTTTACTTTATTTTACTCTATTTTTTTGCTGGTTTCCCTTCATTTTCATCAATACTATCCAGTTCTTGCTGCTTCTTCTTTGCATTTTTTTCAATAGCATCCAAATCAGCACTCTCCAAACCATCAATCTTAGATGTAATTTTTCCCATTACTTTTATTATTGTTTTTTTATCTATTGTTTGTGATGGATTTTGTTGTGATGGATTTGCTTGGGTATTCTTTTCATTGCATCCATCACATCCACTCACACTTGCTCCAACATTTTTCTTATTTGTATCTTTTGTATCTGATGATGAAACTATATTTTGCACATATTGCTTAACTTCGCCAGCATACTTTTTAACATTAGAGATTATACCTCCTGTAACAGAGGAATCTTTTTGCATCTGCATTTTATTATTTTCCTTTTCTTCTTCTTTTTGTTGTTTAACTTCATTCTCCTTTCTCAATTTTAATTTCGATTGATTCTCATTAATCTTTGACATAATTTGCGCCAACTTTTCTGCAGAGTTATTAGAGGTATTTTTCAATTCATCTCTAAGTTTATTTGCTTCATCAAAACTAATTAGTCCCTTATCCTCTAATCGATCTAAATTTTTCTCTATATCTTTAATGCTAATATCGGTATTAGGAGTGGCCAAGCTTGGCCCCAAATTTATTAAAAATACCCAGACAAACAAAAAGGTAGTGGCAAAAAATTTATAAATCATATTCCATACTCACAATAAAACAAATAACGCCATTAATAACATTACTTCTTCTTATCTTTATCCATATCTTTATCCATATCCTTATCGTAATAGTATTATTTTTCTTAATATCTTGAACGCTCTTTTTACAAAACGTCGACGTTAAAATGTTATTATTATGAAAATTGAAATTAAAATACACACAAACAAAAAAGTAACAATAAGATCAAGTCCATTTCAAAAGACTCAATATGGAGAGACAAGATTGATCCTTTTCTTATAAAAGTAAAAGAGTCAGAAAAAATCAAAATTGGACAAAATATCTATGACATTTTATCTTATGCATTTACTAAATTGCTAAACAATGCCATAGAACATGCCAATGCAAAAACTATAAAAATAATATTTGCATTTAATAAAAATAAAAAGAAAAATAAAACAATGTATTATCACTGAGAGTGGTACTACCACAATTTTTTCAATCACCAATACTTCGAAGAGAAGATTAAAATCTATTTTTAAAAAATATACAGATAGCAATGATTTTCGCTTTAATACTTCAGAAATAATTGTAAAACTTTCAAGATTTTCAGATGATATATTAATGTCCAGATCAGAGGCCAGAAGGATTTTGACCCATTTAGGTAAATTTAATCGTATAATTTTTGATTTCAAAGGAATTAGATATGTTGGCCAAGGATTTGTTGACGAAATATTTAGGGTATTTAAAAATGCCAATCCTTCAATCAAACTAATCACACAAAATGCTAACTCAGATGTAACCTTTATGATAAAAAGGTCAGTGATCAGTGGTTAAATAATATTTTTTGAAGTAATATTAATCTTAATATTAACCTTAACTATAAGGCCAAAAGCCAACGGCCAAAAGCTAAAAGAAAAAATTAAAACTATGAATGACACAACACTTGCACAAAATGATTGCCAATACTATCAACCTTCACTACATGGTCATAAGTGGCCAGCAAAATTATTTGAACTTTCAATCAACTCTTGGGAAAACTACACTCTACAAGCAGCAGTTAAATTAGATCTCTTTACATTTATAGAGGGAAGAACAACTGCTGAAGAGATTCGTGATAAATTAAAGGCCAGTAATACTCGTGGAATTAGCATGCTCTTAAATGCTCTTGTGGCCATGGAACTTTTAACAAAGGAGGGCCAGCAATATATGGCCACACCAACGGCCAGAAAATTTTTCTCTAAACAATCTGATAACTATCTTGGAAATATTATTCTTCACCACCATGAATTGGCAAAATCATGGTTGAATTTAGATCAATCAATTCTAAGTGGAACAATAAATCGTCCTCACATTTCTAGCGATGGTGGAAATGTTGATATCAATGAAACCACCAGAGAAAATTTCTTAATGGGAATGTTTAATTTAGCGATGCTGAATGCTCCAAAGATTGTTTCCTCTTTAGATTTTTCTAATAAAAAAACCTTGCTCGATTTAGGAGGAGGACCTGGAACTTATGCGATAAATTTTTGTAAAAAATATCCAATTTTAAGAGCAACTGTTTTTGATTTTCCTACAACAAAACCATACGCTCTTAAAACTATAAAAAAATTCAATCTCGATGACCGTATTGATTTTGTCAGTGGCGATTTTAATCATGACAACATTCCAGGCAAATATGATGTATGTTGGCTCTCACACATTCTTCATAGTGAAGGACCAGAAAATGCTGAAGCAGTTATAAAGAAAGCTGCCGCCGCTCTAAATCCAGAGGGATTTCTCTTGATCCACGAATTTGTTTTAGACGAGGGAGATGCTTCTCCACTCTATCCCACACTCTTTTCCTTAAATATGCTTCAAGGAACTCCAAAAGGAAAAGCATACAATGAGCGTGAACTTACCAATATGCTCATTAAATGTGGTCTCAAAAAAATCGAAATTATTGAAGTTGAAAAAACTCCATCGAAAATTATAAAAGCAGAAAGGGTTGTTTAAATACCGACATGAACTCGAGTAGACGTGCCACCGAAATGTGACGGCCGGATGGGGGATATGTCGTTTTTATCCCTCAGTGATCGGTAGCAAGGAGCAAACAATCATCCAATAAGATAAGAGTAATAGTAGAAGTTAAAAAATTATATATGCTAAATGACTATACCTCAATCTCTAATTTTTGCCAAATGAGCAGTAGTTGCCAACACTGATTTAGTTTGGTTCGCACAGTAGGGAATAGATATCTTATCATATCGATCACAGCTTTTATGCATATATGGATTCCAAACATCTCTACTATCATCTTCAATAATCCAGATTGCGCTATAGTCTTTATTCCAAAATGAATCATGATCACTATAGGTATCACCATCAGGTATAGGAGTGGGAACTATCCCTGCATTTTGTCCTGAACTCAATCCATAAGTATTGACAGCACTAAAAAATATATCAGAAAGAGCTTTATCGCGATTATATTTTTCTGCAACGGATATTTTATTAGTCTTTACATGATATATTTTAGTTCCAGATATATCAGTATTCCAATAAGCATTCATATCCAAATTTATTACTGCTAATATCGTATCATTTCTGTCTTTAGCCTTTTTTGCATATCCAATACTTCCTAATTTCCCTTGCTCTTCACCTGTTGTAAATAAAAAGCGGATTGTTCTGTCATATTCTTTTTTGCCCATCAATCTTGCAATTTCCAAAAGCATAGCAGATCCACTTGCATTGTCATCAGCTCCTGGGGCATGAGTAGAATCATAATTAGTTTGTCTACAAACATTATTTCTATCTTCTCCGGGAATACTATCTAAATGTGCCACTAAAAGAATTATTTCATTAGGAGTAGTTTTACCAGGAATTTCACCTATCACGTTGGATCCAACATATCCAGCTACAGACCAAGAATCAAAGGAAGGAGTTGGTGGAGATAAGAAATTAGGGGTTGAAGATAAAATTTTTAGTTTGTCATATACGTATTGTTGGGCATAATTAAGATCCATGGATTCAGTTATTCGCGATCTAATAGTAACTGTTCCACTTACTTGTGTATTGTTTACTGTTCCACTGCTAATACTAACAGAATTTTCTCCGCTTAAATCTTTAATATAAGTCAAAAGACTGTCGTCACTTACTCCGCTAATCATAGTTTCCACTGAGCTTTTTTTAGTACTACTACTGACAATGATATCGCTTAATGATTTAGTGTTCTTTAACTTCTTGTTTGAAATTCTATCAGCTACTTCACTATTAACATCACTATCGGAACTTTGAAGTAATGCAAGTTCAAAACCCATTTTTGGAAGTGAATTGCTGAGAGCCTTACTAAAGCGTACGATTACATTTTTACCATCATCATGTAAAACCGTAGTTTCAGCTGCTGCTCTAGTTCTTATACTACTATCTCCTAAACTGTCAGCAATCAAATATTCTCCACAACGACCACTACATGAATCTAGTATTTGATATGATAATTGCATTCGATCTAATAATGATCGTGTGGTAATCGAAACAATATACTCATTTCCTCTGCTATCCTCTAAGACTTCGTGTATCGGTAATCCTCTATTTTCTAGATCATCGATATTATCTTCATTGGATACATTTATACGTACTATTACTTGAGATTCAGGATCATTCTTGGATGAACATGAAACAAATATAAGAAATAATAATAAAACTATAACAAGATTTAAATTTTTCATAATTTAAAATAACTCCACCTTTTAGTTTTTGATTGCTAAATATTTTCTTAGGATTTTGAGGATCAATCTTTCGATTAACAATTTTAAGTTTAGCAGACATAACTTTTGATCCTTTAAGAAATGTTATCATAAAAAAACATTAAATGGCAGAATGGTGAGATTATTATTACGATAGCAATTTTAACTATGAAGACTGCTGCAATTTCAGCAGTGATAGATTGTCAAAAAATCTGGAAGGATGGTTTTCCTGATAAAAACTTCAAAGGACCATTTGATTGTACAGAGTATTTTACTTTTGAAAACAACAATGATCTTCATTATAAAATTCAAGCGCTATTAAAAGGATTTTGTCGAATTGATAAAATATATTTGTAAGTCTAAAAGTGCGAATACTTGATTCTAATTAATCATTGATTTTAATATCACTTAACATAAAAAAATCCACGTGACCATTTAGTGATATTCCAGGAATTGTTATATTCTCACCAACACCAACTGTTCTGATCAATTAATAAGAAAAAAGTAGTAGAGCATTTTCATTAACAAATACATCTGACCTGAGTATGCCCTAAAAAATGGGCAAATAAATCGCAAAAAATTATTTTTGCAATTTATTTTTTTCTATAACTATTGAATTATTCATGTAATAAATTTTTTTTATTTAAAATACATAAATTCGTCTTAATATTATTTATTGAATCAACAATAATCCTATTTAAGGTTAAATAAATGAAACCACTATTTTATTTTTTATCTTTTCCGCTTTTACTATTATTATCTCTTAATTTTTGTAATTCAAATTTGTATTCTAAAGAAAAAGATTGTGTATCTTTTTTTTATAAATTCAGCATGGGCCCAGGGATTCCTTTTACAAATGTGAACTCTTTGCAAAACTTTTTTAAAAAAACTAGTTTTAATTGTGCTCTTGGATTAAATTCTTTTGGACTTATTTCTGATAATACTGCCTTTAATCTTCACACTAAAATAAATGATCTAGGCCATAAATTTATTGATGTCTTATCAAAAATTACTCAAAGTTCAGCATTGAGATCAGAAAGTGTAAAAAATGAAGCAGACATTGTAGGAAGCATTTTAGGTTATGCAACTATGCCAATTATATACTACAGCCCATATTATAATAGTGCCTTTAAAACTTATTTGGATGGTGTAATCGATTTATTAAGCGATAGTTCATTAAATGAATTCATTAAAAGTACAATCACAAATCACAAAAATAATCATGATCACAATACTTATGTAAAGACTAATCGAATTTTAATTAAAAAAGAAATTGCACATCTATTAAGCCTAGATGGATTAAACGATAGAAGAGGAATAAAAAACGATAATAGAAGTGAAGATAATATCTCTACTGTAATAGCAAAAAAATTAATCAATGATTTAATTGCTAAGCTACAAAAAGATAATATCAGTAAACATATTTGTATAGGGGCCAATAAAAAATTTACTGATTGGAGTAATTTTTATACTCTAGAAATGTTAATTTTAGATGCTGTAAAATATATCAGTGCCATTGAAAATAAAAATCATGTTGGTACTAATTTAATAAATTCACTTAAACAACCATCTGAAAACAATATCAAACTCTACGATATTACTTTTTCTTTCTAATTTTATTTGTTTGAAATTTATTTTTCATCTATTTTCCACTTATCTGATTTTGAATCAATCGCCAGTGCCTCTATTGACCTAATAATTTTTAAATTCTTGGGGCCATTAAATTTATCTGTAAAAGAGGAAGCAGGTTTGATCTTTTTTATTTTTGTTCCTCCAAAATTTACTATATTTTTAGTTAAATCGACATTAAATCCAAGTCCAAAAACATCACGTTTACTTTGTTCATTTTGTTTTGTTTTTATCGATTTACCATTTATTAAGGCATAATCAATACCATCAAACATTGAGTTGGGATTTTCATTACCCTCATCTGGTAAACTAAATTTTAAATTGGAATTTTGAGGCACGTTTCTTAGCTTGCTATAATATTTTGATTCTTTTATATTTTCTTTTGTGACTTTTGCACCAAAGGAAATACCATTATCAAATTTCCAAGAATCATTAACATAGATTTGATGTCCAAATGGAGTTATACAAGTTTGTCTGGATATAACAATGCCAATTTTAAAAAAAAGGGCAATTGAAGCAGTAACATTAACTCTATTACCACACAACACCTTTCCATCCATCTGCGCTTTTACTAGTTTATATGCTGGAGAATTCTCTTTAAACAAACGAGCAATTTCTTTAAGATAACTCGCATGAGAATTAATTTTATATTTTCTGGTACTATTTTTTTTCCTAAATTTTTTACACTCTTTAAGTTTATCATTTATCTCTATACGAGATAAATGATTCTTGTAAAGAAGTTGAATAATTTCTGCAATCTTTATTTTAACAATATAACCATTTTTTTTCCAATTGTTTGAAATATCAAATTTATCTCCAAGACATCTTAGTAATTCTGACTTAGCAGTTATTCTCTCTTTTTCATCAAAACTCAAATTTTCATATTCTACTTCATTAAGATCAGAAATATAATTATCATTACAATCATTAAAATCATTAAAACTTGCTACTGTTGTGGATATTTGTTCCTTTTTAGAATTACTTTCTAGAGAGGAATTTAAATCTATATTTTTTAAATCTACAAATTTATGTTTTTTTTCATAACATTTTTTATTAAAATTTTTCATTACCTCGATAACTGGGTACACATCATTTAATGATCTTTCTTCTTTTGTTGGCCTGTATGCTTTGTCTAACCAATTCATAAATTCTTTATCAGATTTAATTTCTGTTGTTCCGCTACTGCTATTTTTGCGTAATTCTCTACATCTACTTAATAGATCTTCTAGATTTTCCAGTTCAAAATAAACAACAGGATTCAAATGTTTTTGTTTCGTTTCTTCTTTTATTTGTTGAAAATAGGTCATTCTAGTAGAGTAATATTCTCTTATTAAATTAGTAATCCTTATTTTAACTACATAATTTTTTTCCCAATCATCAGAAGCATAAAAATTGTCCCCTAAACAATTAAAAAGTTCCTGTTCTTTTTTTGTAATATCTTTTCTACTACTATTATATCGATCATCTATGTCGTCTAAATCATTTTGATTCTCATTATTAACTTCTTGTTCTCCACACATCATATATGCTGCAATTTCAAAAGAGATGCACTTGCCTGCTTTCAAACAAGCTAAATAGAAATCCTTAAGATTAATACCACCATTATTAATCGTTGATTTTATATCGCTGGAAGCATAAAGGATAAAAGAAGAGAAAGATATAGATGAAATAAATATAAATACAATAAACAAAATCATACTCAAATATTTCATACTAAATCTCGCTCTTAAATTGTTGAATAGTTTAATTGCTTAATTAGTCGCTGTCGAGAAAAACGACCGCGACTAATTACTTAACGGCAAGACATACAAAAGCTTAAGTAGTTATAACGTCTATGTAACAATTGTGATTTCTAACAATTCAAATATATTTTATTTGTTAGTTTTAGAAAAAATATTTTTTTCCGATAGGTATATAGTTAGATTATTAATATACTTTAAGGAGATAAATGTTATGTCTATATATAGGTATAGGTTTTATGTATATTTTTGTTGTTTTATTTTTTTCTTTGCTTATATTATCTCTGTCGCTATAATCGCAGGTCTAAATCCAAAAGATGTTCCAAGCAAATCAGCATATGCTGTGGACATGAGTGAACCAATTGAAATCATAAATAATGATTCAAAAAAATGTACATTTTATCTTTCAAAAAAAATTGTATTTCATGAAGTGTTGAATTATCCTACCATACTTTTATATTATAAAGATGATGATAATAAATTACATCCTCGTCTGTTATATAAATCACATAGTAGTGGTGTATGGAGAATTTCTCCCAGAGATGTCGATGGTGATATTGGAGTAGATATGACCTTAGATAAAGGGAAATATCATTATACTCAAGAGACTAAACCTCATGCAAAAATACTAGAGATATTAGAAAAAAATACAAAAAGCATAGTAAAAACAAAATTAGATACAGAAGACTCTGATATACTAAGAAAAGCTCTAGGGAAAGTTGATAATGAAATAGATAATGACGTTTGTACATTTCTACAATTAACTAGTGGTGATGAAGGAAAAAATAAAATCGATAATTACGAACAACAAATAACAAAAGTTAATCTTCCTAAAAAGCTAAAATTAGTAATGGATCTAAAACCAGGAGTAGCATTCAGTGAAAAAAAAGAAACATCAATGAGTGAAATTTTAAGTAAAATTAAATTTGATGATCCAAGCGACTTTCTCCCAGATTTTAATTTAAATCCTCAAAAAGAGTATGTTGGTGAACATGCACTTCTTGGAGCATATAAAGTCTCTGTTTTTAATAGTAAATTAAATGGTCGTGAAATTGAATGGCATATGGCCAAACATACTGGATGTGACCTCTTTTATTCAAAATGGGAAAATAAAAAAGCACCTCAAGAATGCGCTAAAGCCAATGTTCCACAATTAATAAAAATGAACAATAATGAATATTATTTTTGTTCTGACCAAAAAAAGCTTCCACAAAAAATTAATTATGAGAAAACAAAGTCCAAGGAACTTAGTATTTCCCTAAAAGAAAGTATAAATAATCATCCAGACATGGATGCAATTGTAATTGCTGATAGCGATTTATGTGACACTGTTGGCGTGGCCAAAAAAGATCGTGTTTGGATCGATCAAATAAATTTTAAAGATTGTAATGTAAATACTTTTGGAATGTGCAAAGAACTTATTGATTCTGGAGTATTGACTAATAAACCTTTAGAATATGAAATGCAATCAAAAAAATTAATCAATGGGAAAGAGAGAATTAAAACAGCTCACGGAACAGGAAACACTCATTATTATGACATTACTCCAGTTTTAAGTAATTTATTTCCAATTAAGAACTTTATTAAGGCCGATAAAAAAAGAGAGGAAAATACAAAAACAACACTCTCACTTAATAAAAAAAAGAAAGATCGTATTAAAAGGATTATGACTGATAAAAAATATTCTTCCACTGCATATGAAGATTTTTCATATCAATTCCAAAAAGGTGGAGGTCTCAAGGGTTTGTTTAATTTTGGTTCACTTAATAGTTATAAATCAAAACAATAAAATTAGTTTAATAAATCAACAGAAATCATAAATATTTTTGCTAATTATCATTAATTCTTATTAATTATTATTAATTTTTGGGTAATCTTGCCCGATAACCATTTTATCATAGGTAAAATTTAAAAATTTAAAAATTAAAAAAGGAGAATAATTTATGTTTAGAAGTT
The DNA here is from genome assembly GCA_015232355.1 of Oligoflexia bacterium. Classification (GTDB taxonomy): domain Bacteria; phylum Bdellovibrionota; class Bacteriovoracia; order Bacteriovoracales; family Bacteriovoracaceae; genus JADFZW01. Next base: position 81,012 of record JADFZW010000011.1, on the reverse strand, counting down.
TAAATATCACTATAAAAACTTTATTAACAACTCTATCACTGTTTATCTTTTTTGCTATAGTAATTACAATAATATTTCATTATCGTACTGTAGATAATCTTTATTTAGAAAAACAAAATGCTACAAAGTCATTAGTACAAGTTGCTTATAACATTATTGACTTTTATTATAAACAATCAGAAGAAGGAAAAATTAATTCAGAACAAGCGCAAGAAATGGCCAAGAAAGCAATTAAAGTCCTTCGTTATGGTGAAGATGGAAAGGATTATTTTTGGATTAATGATATGACTCCTAAAATGCTGATGCATCCATTTAAAAGTGATCTAGAAGGAAAAAATGTATCTGACTGGAAAGATCCTAATGGAAAACATCTTTTTATAGAGATGGTAAATGTTGTAAAAGCAAAACAAGAAGGATTTGTTAATTATTCTTGGCAATGGAAGGACGATAAAAACAAAATTGTTCCTAAAATATCATACGTAAAAGGTCATAAACAATGGGGATGGATAATTGGTACTGGAATATATGTTGAGGATGTTGGTATACAAGCAAAAGAAAATGGTTTAATGATAAGCAAAGTTGTACTTGCATTTGTTTTTGTAATATCTATAATTTTATATTTATTTATTAAAATTAATATAAACCCAATCGTTCAGATGGGACAAATAATTAAAATTTCTTCTGATTCTTTAGAAAAAAAATCTAAAGAAATTGCTCAAGGAAATATTGAAATGTCAGAAAGAACTCAATTACAAGCAAGTTCATTAGAAGAAACCGCATCTACAATGGAAGAGGTTACGGCAACCATAAAACAAACTGCTGAAAACTCTACACTTGCATTAATTGAAGTAAACAATACTGTTACAGTAGCAAATGAGGGTGATCGCATCTCTAAAGAAGTAATAGCTGGAATGGAAAATATTAAAAATGCCAATTCCAAAATTACTGAAATTGTTAATCTTGTTGCTGAAATCTCTTTTCAGACAAATATATTAGCGATCAATGCTGCTATTGAAGCAGCAAAAGCTGGTGAACAAGGAAAGGGATTTGCAGTTGTAGCAATTGAAGTAAGAGATTTAGCAATTAGATCATCTTTGGCCGCTCAAGAGATAAAAAATCTTATAAATGCAGGTGTTGAAAATATAAATGCTGGTTCTGTATTAGTTGAAAAAAACTCAAATAAATTAAAAGAAATAGTTCAAAGTTTTACAAAAGTAGTTACCTTTGTTCAGGAAATTTCTGCGGCCACAAAAGAGCAATACTCTGCTTTCGAACAAATAAACACGGCCATAATAGAGCTTGATAAATTAACTCAAACTAATTCCAATATGGTCCAAGATATATCTAATCTAAGTGAGAGTATGAAAAAAGATGCAAGCACTATCTGTCACACTGTAAACGAGAAGATTTTAACTAACAATCACAAAACTGTAGCTTAAAACAAACTTTATTTATGTTGCTTATAACATCTGGTAGGACGACCACTATCACACATAACTGCACACAAATTACAATTAATACACTTTGATTGGTAACTGGAATCATTTTTTACTTTTAAAACAAAATCCTCTTCGCAAATTAAAGGACGTGATATTGAGACTGCAGTGATTTGCTTATTAGCGATTATATCTTCTATATCATTTCCACTTCGTACTCCTCCGGTTAAAATCAGAGGAATTTTAAGTTGATGTTGTTTGCTTAAATTTTCAAGCAAAGCAAGCGCTGATGCTAAATTATAATTATTTGAAAATCCTTTAAGCTTATTTTTAAAAAAGAGTGGATAAAGAAATGTTGTCCAAAATTTTTTCAAGAGCGCAGGTAAATCCTTAAAGAGCATATTGTGTTTTAATACTATATCTATAGGAACATCCCCTCTGAAAATATTCATTGCATATTCCATGGTTCCATATGAAAACTCTATAGCATCTACTTTTTTACTCTCTATCATCATCGCTACAAATTGAGTTACCTCTTCAAGAGTTAGTGTTCGATCATCACCTAAACTTACTTTAGTAATTAGCGCAAAATCCTCTCCACAAATTTCCCTTATTCTAGTTAAAATTAAATCTAGAAAGCGAAATCTATTCTCCACTGAACCTCCAAATTTATCACGCCTTCTATTAGTGTGAGTGGAGAAGAATTGATGAATTAAATACCCATGAGCGCAGTGTACTTGTACACCATCAAAACCCGCTTCTTGCACCCTTTTAGCGGCACTGGCATACTCTTCTACAATCATCAAAATCTCTTTTTCACTTAAAGCACGTGGCCTCTCTCTAAAATAAGTGCACTTCACTGATGAGGGTGCCAACACTTGTTCGCCTGTTAGCAAATGAGTAGTCTGTCTTCCAGCATGAGAGATTTGCATAAATATCTTGCAACTATCCTCTTGTTGTCTACGCTTAAATTCCTCGATAATTTTTTTCCACTTCAACATCTTTTGATCATCATCAATTCCACATTGCCTGGTTTGCATCGCCCTTCCATGAACGCTAGTAAAATTAAAACCAGTAATAATCATTCCCACTCCATTTTGCGCCAAACGCGAATAGAGTTCTAGTAAATTATCCGAGGGCATTCCACTCTCATCCTCGGCCAAACCCTCATAGGTTGCGGCCCTAACAATACGATTAGCAATTTGCAATTTATTTATCTTAAAAGGAGTAAAAAGAAGTTGATTATTTTTTTTTAACATTTTATTTTTCCATTTAACTATAATAGTTTGAATATTTTATTTTAATTCATCTATTTTTTTATAAGCAGGAGTCTTCATTCCTAAATCAAGTTTTTTACAAAACTCTCTAGATAATTCAAGCGGTAGCGGCAAGGATTTTAGATTATGTTTTTCATAAATTTCTAAAATATCCTTAGCATATTTTTCACAAGGCCAATCCACTCCCGGAGTATGAAATACCTCTCGCATCTCTTTATATATTTCAGCAAAGGGCCTTTCATAGATATTTCCAAAGGAGATATTTAAAAATTCACAGGGTTGAACATCACCTTTGGCATTGATATAAAATCTATCCGTACCACCAGCGGTACAGCCAAAGCGATCAGGCGCCTCCTCTAAAATTTGTGCTGAAATCAGAGGATAATCTTTATATTCATCATCTAAATTATATTTATCCACCTTTTTACGAATGTGCTCTAAATCTTCTGCACTAAATAGCTCCGCTCCCGATTTAAGCCAAGCACCTGCTGGTTTAGGATGAATAATTTGTACAATAGTGGCCTTCAACTCCTTTGCCTTATCTAAAACTTTTTCTAAATTTCCATTATAAAAATCATCTCGTGATAGACAACTGTTAGTAGCAACTGCCACTCCCGCCTGATGACAAAGTTCCATTCCTTTAGCAGCAATTGCCCATGCATTTTCCACACCCATCAACTCATTAAATTTCTCCTCAGTAGAAGCACGCAAAGAAAACATGATGGAAGTAAGTGGAGAAATACTCTTTAACTCTTTTAAACGCTCTAAAGTAATTCCGTCTCCAGTACTATTAATCCAAATCTCCGAGCGATCATCGATGGCAGCACAAACTCTTTTAAGTCTTTCATAGGTAAGAAAGGGATCGCCACCCTCAATATTAAAAAATGTTATGCCCATATTTTGTAGCTCTTTAATTACCTTAATTAAAACTTCAACCTCTACATCTTGTCCCTTATCTAAACGTTGATAGCAATGCTGACATTTAAAACGACAAGCAGAGGTAATAGAGATAAGAACTGTTACTGCTGGCATCTTTCCTTCAAAAGATAAAAATTTCTTACAAGATTCATAGAATGCTCTTGATGGAAAACCCGGCATATAAAGTTCAATTTTAGTCATATTCCCAAATTTAATAAATTTATTAGTCTTCATTAAATCCAAAAAAAACAGCAGACGCTGGGAAAATCTTATGTAACGTTTTATACTAATCTTTCCTGAAAACAAAAGAGGTATAAAAGTAAAAAAGACTCCCATAATAATTCTTAATTTTAATATTAATCTTGATATTCCAGTTATTGTTTTCATATTATATTAACCCATTATCCTTATACCATTTTACTGTACGTATAATTCCCTCTCTAAGTCCCACCTCTATTTTAAAGTTTAATAACTTATTGGCCTTCGCCACTGAGTACTCTATATTATCGTAAAACATATTCACTCTTCCTCTGGTGAGTAGTGGAGGTATTTTAATTTTACAAGCTGTATAGAAAAACTCTAAAGAAAATCCTAGAGCATAAGCTACTGCTTTTGGCGCACGCTTTGGTCTTTTAAGACCAGCTTTTTCACAAAATAATTTTAATACTATATCCATCTCACAAATATTTTCATCACCAACGATTATTCGATGAAACCCCGTTATATCTTTATCTTTATCTTTATCTTTTTCTTTATTTAGTTGCTTTTGATAAGCAAGATAGTATGCTCTGGCCAATTCAGGAGCATAGATCACATGAAATAAATTTCCCTTTCCTCCAAAGACAAAAGGCATTCCATCTTTAACACTCTTGATGTAATCATAAAAACCAGAATGAAATTCTCGCTCTCCAAAAACCCAACAAGGTTCAATTACTACGATACTTAAATTTTTAGCATAATCAGGATCAGTAATTGATATTTCATTAAAAAATTCCTCTGATTTTTTGGTCATCATCGCCTTAGTATCGCGATAGTAATTCATCTTACAAGGAAATACTTTATCCAAAAAATAATCATAGTGTGAGTTATTGGGATAACTTTCATCTTTTTTTCCACTGTAATCCTCTTCTCCATAGGAAGAAATGGAACCAGTAAGAATAATATTTTTAATCTTATTAGTGTGACATGCTTTTAAAACATTTAAAGTACCCTTAACATTTGTTTTATAAAAATCACTTAATTCTCCCCAATCTCCAACTTTAGCAGCGACATGAATAATAGAATCAAATTCTGCAAAAATTTTTGTTAATCCTTCTAAATCTGCAATATCTCCCTCTATTAACTTGGCCCCAATACTCTTTAGAAATTTAAGATCACTACTTTTGCGAACTAGTGCAAATACTTCAATATTGTGACTTTGAAAAAATTCCATCACATGACTTCCCACAAGTCCTGAAGCACCTGTTACTAAAACTTTTGATAACTTTTTATCAGCATTCATATTTTTCTATTTCCCCTGATATTTTTTAAATAGAATACCAGAATTATGTCCACCAAAGCCATATGACATTGACATGGCCCATTTAATATCCCTCTTCACTGTTTCTATAGGAACATTTATTGTACTAAATGATCGTTCTATCAAACTACCATGTACAATCGAATTTTTTATCGCTAATGCGGTCACTGCTGCCTCAATCGCCCCACTAGCGGCAATAGTATGGCCCAAGATCCCCTTAGTAGAATTAATCAATGGTTGCTCACTAACCTTCACACCATCTCCACCAAAGATTGATGCCACCACTTCACTCTCAATTTGATCATTTAAATATGTGGCAGTTCCGTGAGCATTAATATAATCAATTTTTTCGCTATCTTCTTCTGCCTTATTCTTAAATTCAGAAATAATACTTCTAATATTTTCTCCACTACTATCCATTTGTACTATTCCATAGGCATCACTATTGATTTTATAATCAACAATCTCTGCATATATTTTTGCATTTCTTTGTTGAGCATGCTCTAATGATTCTACAACTAAAACACATGCTCCACCATCTGCAAATAAAAACCCACTCCGTCGATCGGAAAAGGGTCTAGGATTTCCATCGGTGGTAGCGCTTAAAGCACCCAACATATCAAAGGATCGCATCGGGGCCCCAAATTTATCTTCTAAACACTCTACTCCTCCACAAAGGGCAACTTGACAGTTTCCATTTCTTATTAACTCTACCGCTCTACAAATTGCATAGGTACCAGAGGCACAAGCAGTATTTAAATTATAGGTCTCTCCTTTTAATCCAAAGAGAATTGAAACCCAAGCAGAGGATGCATTGGCCATCACTTGAAAAGCAGTGACTCTATTAAATTTTTCTGCCACTCCCAATTCTTTTCCATATTTTTTTATTATTTTTAATTCCTGTTTGTTTAATTCTTTTTCTTCATCTGTAGCATTACTTTCATCTCTCCAACTATTTTCCACTTCTCCTAAAACACTTGCTTCATGAGCTTTCATACAAGCGGCCATACTACTTACTCCCACTCCTAAAATGCAAGCAATGTTGGAATCTCCCTCAAATTCGAGAGCTTTTCCTCTCTCTCTATCCTTCATATCTGTAACTACTTTAAATGGTAATGCTGAATCTTTAATCGCTAAGTAAGAAGCCTCAACGGCCAAAAGAGAAGCTTTATCTAAAATTTTTTCTAGAGTGCGAGGTAGTCCATATTGTTCTAGTTTTGGTTCTGGTGCCTTAACATAAAAGCGCGACTTAAAACGATATTTTTTTCCCATTTCATAGGATGAAGGAATTGGTTCAAATGCGGTCTTTAAAGAATTAACCGCAGTAAAAAATTCATCCACACCTCTAGCTATAGAGGTAACTGGACCAATGCCAGTTATGACTACTCTATTTTTGTTTCTATTGTTCCTATTATTATTACTATTCATTTTTAGCTCCTCCTAAAACTAAATTAAACTAAACTAAATACCCTTGTACCATTTAATAAGTGCAGTTAAATAATCCTTAGGGTTAAGAAAATCTCTGGCCCTAAAATTAAGTGTAGTCAAATCTACACTGCCACCTCCAGCACTTATTACTCTCTCTAAAGTTCTTGTACTCTCTATATTTGTAATCTCTCCTAATTTACTAAATTTTAAATTATGTTCCCTACTCTCCTTTAAAAAGTTTTCTTGGTCCTCTGCTCTAATGGTAAAAATTAATTCATACTCTCCCGCCTCTCCTACAAAGAGAAGAAATGGTGGCATTGAAAAATGTTTACTTAAAATTTCTTGTTCCCTTAAATACGAAAATGAACTCTCATTCACTTTATATCCAACTCTGGAAACATCGGCCAAAATATTTAAGGTATTTAAAATTCCATCGCTAGTATCGATAGCTGCAGTAGCATACTTATTGATTAATTCACTCTCTTTCATTCTTAGAGGGAATTTTTGTTCTAAAGGTTTACCGGTAGTGGGATCAACTTTGATATTCATAAGTTTAAGCATGGCCATATAATTTCCCAGACCAATCTCTCCACTCATATAAATTATATCCCCTTCTCGAGCACCACTTCTTAAATTATATTTAGAATTATTACAAGTTCCTATTACCGTCGCAGTGTAATGCCACTTATCTCCACTATCAATTCCTAAATCTCCTCCAATAAAATATGCTCCACTTTGTTTGAGTGCTTCTGCTACTCCTTTGGTTAATTCTGCAATGTACTCTTCACTCCAACTACTACTTAAAACCATACTGTGAGCATAGTATAGAGGAGATCCTCCTGATGCTAACACATCGGAAATTGCAGCAACCGCCATATTCCATCCTAAATTAAAGGGATTTTCCTCTATAAAATAATCCTCTGAAGAAAAATCATCTATGTTAAAAAGCAAATAGGAATCTCCAAAATGAATTATCTCTGAATCACTTTCATATAATTTATTAACTTGTCTGCTACTTCTAGGTAGAAGTGCTGAAATTTTTTTTATTTTATTTTCTTCACTCATTATTATCTCCATTATCTGCAAATCATTTAATTTAATTAAATTTATTTATTTAAAAATTATCTGTTATTAAATCTAATTTATCTTTGGCCATCTTTATTTCACATGGTAAATAACCCTTAAAATCACCATCAAACTCAACCATTCCCATTCCCATTTCTCTATCTTTCGTATCACAATCGATCCTAATCTTTTCAATATAAGACAACTTAAGATCATCTCTATTTTGAAAGGGTTTTCCAGAATATAAAATCTTCAATAGTCCCATTATTGATTTTATTCGCAGATTATTCACAATTAACAAAAAAAACTTTTTATCATCCATCTCATCTGCAAAATTTAATTTATTGGCCACCTTAATTCCAGAGGCAACATAGTAGGTTCGACCGATAAACATATTGATCACTTTCTCCACTCTATTTGTAAATGATTTCCCATCAGCATCGATAACTCTCACTTTGAAATCAGTTGCTTTATAATCAATCAATGCTTTTACTAAAGAAAGAAATGTTCCAGCAACATCTCCAATTTTTTTTCTTATCCCTCTATTTGCACCTTCCGCCACTTTTGCGCCAATTCCGATATTTGCACAACAACCAAAATACCCTACGTTGATATCCTCACCGTTAGTATAATTAATTTGTCCAATAGAAATTTTTTGTGAATTAGAATTATAGCTAGTGTCCGATTTTGCCAACTTCGCCAACAACTCTACTGCTCGCTCTAATTTTAATGGGATATTATAACTCAAACAAAAATCTGGACTAGTTCCCGTATATATAATGGCCATCTTACTCTTCTTACAAATTCGATTTCCATCTTTATCATAAAAACCACTTAAGACACCGTTGATAGTACCATCTCCACCAACAGCAACAATTACATCATAGGTATTAGACTGATTTGCTTCTAAAGAAAATTGATAGGCATCCTCTAATTTAGAGGTGTATTTAAATTGATAATCAAGGTTGAAAGAATCGAGTAAAGAAAATATTGTTTCAAAATTTTTCTTACTTCTTCCATCCCTTGACCCAGGATTCATGATCAATAAATACTTCATTTAAAACTCCAAGCACTCTTTCGATCGTCTCCTCCTTTAAAGTGGTCATTGCAATCAAGCGCACCACTCCTCCATCCAACGGAACTGAAGGGAAAATAAAAGGTGTTGTTAATATTTTTTGTTTATAGAATGCCTTTGCTAATAATAATGTTTCTATGCTATCTCCTGCTTTAATTGAAACAATCGGTGCTGGTCCATCTGCTAATTTAAAGCCAACAGCTTTAAGTCCATCCGCCAACATGTTTCGATATCTCCACATTTGATCAGATATTTTTTTATACTCACTATCATCTTCTAATATATTTAGAATCATCTCCAGCGCACCTAAATTAATTGGTGATATTGCTGTTGAATAAACTAGATGTGAGCAGTAATATTTTAAGTACTCAATAAATTTTTTAGGGCCACCAATAATTCCACCAACTGTTGCCAGTGCCTTTCCAGTTGAAGTTGTGTAAATCCCACTATAGTTACCCTTATCAAGTCCGAAGTGACTTAAGATACCATTGCCATTTTTCCCTAGTACGCCAATACCATGAGAATCATCTATTAATGGAATAGCATCATACTTTTCACAAAGCTTAACCATCTCTGCAAAGGGAGCAATTGATCCCTCAGTAGAAAAGACCGATTCAGTTACAACAAAGATGTGTCCTTTCTCATCTAAATTGCTGGCCGATACTTTTAAATTTTTTTCAAGAGATTGAAGATCATTATGTTTAAATGGACGAATCTTGCATTTGGTTGCCTTAATACCTTCACTGAGAGAAGAATGAGCGTAGTGATCAACAATAACTACATCATGAGCGGTAAGTATCGCCATAAAAATAGCATTGTTTGCTTGATAGCATGATGGTAAAATTATCACATCTTCAACACCAACAAAGTTTGCAAGTCTCTTCTGCATTCGTTGATAAAGATCAATTGATCCTGTTGCTATAGGAGTTCCACATAGGGAAATTCCATAACGATCCATTGCTTTCTTTGCATGCTCCATAACCTTTGGATTCATGGCCAAACCTAAATAATTATTGGCCGCTAAGTTTACATATTCTTCACCATTAATAATGAGTGGATCTGATAATCCAGAGCTAATTTTTGCATAATAGGGATTATAGTCAAGCTTCTGCTCTAGCTCCTGCATATCTTCTCTTAACACAAATTTTTTATAAAACTTCTCTTTAGACATAAACACATCCATTATTATATTGTTAAGCGTATATAAAAATAAAAAATAAGAATAAGAATAGGAATTATTGAGTTATTTTTAGAATACAACTATCCTGCTTTCTCTTTTTCATTTAGCATATTTTGAATTAGACTAACAATATTGTCTACATTCTTAAAACCATCAAAGGCATCATCTCCCACTGTAAGATGAAACTCATCCTCCAAATCATTTAAGATCATAATCGCCGCAAATGAATCTAAACTCAAATCCTCTACCAATAAAGAACTAGTCGTAATTGTAATATTCTTATTCTCAAGGCAATTCTTTATTATATCAATAACCTTTGATGTAATCTCTTCTCTTGTCATAAATAAACCTCATTTATTAATCTTTATTACATTAATCTTTTTTTATTAATACAATCTCTTTCATTAAATTTAATATAACTTGATGTGATTATTTGGGTCAACAATAAATCATTTTTTTTAATTTTTACTTATTATCGATTGTTCAATATCTATAATTCTAAGTAGTAAAGGAAAAAAATAAAATATTTTTTTTAACTCTAAATAATAAAACTTTAATAAATTTTTGACCATTAAATCAGGCATTGATTGGGCCACATTGATTGGGCCATTGATTTATCATCCCTTATGATCAGAGTGAAACTTAAATAAAAATTCTATAAAAACATAAGCTGAAATATAAAGATACATTGCAAGCATTGGATCCACAAATGCAATTAATGTAACAAAAGCTGCACTACAAGATTTAAAATTAATCTCTAGTGAGTGGTATGCTTTTGGCCCAACTGGATTATGATAATACAAAAATCCATTCCACACTTGCAAAAACAAAGTTAAGAGAGCTAAGAAAATAAATCGTGGATCAGTTGTTGTTGATGAAATAGAAGAATCAATTAATTTAAAATATAAGAGTAAGAAGAATGCCAGCGCTGGTAAAAAAGATAAGAATATCCCAATGAAACTAGCGCGCTCAATTCCCCATAAAACCACCAACGTCTTCACTCCACTATCCTTATCTCCATCATAATCTTTAAAGTAAGTGTAGTAGGTCATCACTGCATTTATTAAGATCACCATAAACCATATTGAAAGAATGGATGAAAGATATGGAGAAAATATCTCAGAAGTTAAAGGACCAATTGCTAAAAAGCCAAAAACACTAGTCATAGAAATAGTTATTCCAAAAACAATATTTCCCCAAATGCCATGTGCTTTTGCTTTCTCATATAAAACATTTAAAAATACTCCTGCCACAAGAGGTATCAGCGACAACTTCTCTAAATACATAAAACATAAAATTGAAATAAAAATCATTATGGCAAAAGATAGAATAAGTGCCCACTTACTATTTAAATCACCAGTCACCATTGGGCGATGAGGAGCATTTATTCGATCTTCGGGAAGTCCCAAATAATCATTTATAATTTGATTAAGTCCCCAACTCATAAATAGCGCAAAGAGTACCAGTGCCTCTTTACATCCTATGGTAAGGGCCACGCCACTTCCCTTAAAATAAATATGTTGGTAATAACTAACTCCAATCCATCCGGCCATGCCAGTGATAAAGGAGTAATAGAGTCTCATCGACTTAATATAAAAGCGCAAAAATTTAAACATAGATTTTCTCTCTGTGTTCTCTCGGAGTTCTCTCGGAGTTTTCTCTGAGTTTTTTTATTTTAACCAATACTTAAATTTTAGGCATCAGGATTAGGATATGGACAGATATTTTTAACATAATTATTAAAAATTTTATCTTGATATTTTAGTATCAGATCTTTTAACTCTACTTCTGATTGTTCTATTGTCTGAATAAAAAAATCATATGTGTAACTTTCATCATAAAGATATGCTTGTGGTGTATAACTTAGATGCCACTTCTCTGGAGATATTCCACCTCTATCACACTCGTAGGGACGAAAAAAACCAAACGCTCTCTTTTTTTCAATAAGTTCATCAAGCCATTTGTGAAGCGGGGCCATTGGACCGCCCTCCTCACTCTCCGAGGGAATCAATTTTAGTTGATTAACATCAGGAAGTGCTTTGGCATCGTAAACATCTATCTCTGTTCCCCAATGGTGACGACTAGTTCCTGGAATACTCGACCATCTCAATATGGCCCACAATAAATCCTCTCTTGAAAGTGTGCTCTGATCGATAACACTACGACCATCATAATCTAAAACCGTTCGCTGTGCTCTTACCTTCTCATTCCAAATGGTAACTTGTCTCTCATATGCTCTGAATGCACTAACAATTTTTAAATCAAAACCGACCTTCGCCGCCTCCTTTTGTAGAGAGAGCAAGGGAAAGACTGCTCTTTGATGAACAGCAGTTCCTATTCTCGGATCAGAAGTTACATGTTTGTCTGTCTTTCCACTTAAAATATTTGATAACACTAACGCCATAATATTTTCTTCCTTGAAAGATAATCCACTTGATAATCCACTTGATAATCCACTTGATAATCCACTTTAAAAATATTTTACTCAAATAATCTTTGATATGCACTCTTTTTATAGCGACTAGAGATCATATCCCAAATAGAACCCCCAGTATCTTTAGAGATGCTTTTAACTTTGTAAACTAAATCTTTTTTATTATCATTTGGAACATTTTGAACTGAACCACCATCACTTCCCCTACCATCATTTCCACCCATTCCAAAAGTCAACTCATCTTTTTTATGTTCAGGGCCACCTCCCTCTTTTCCTCCATTAGCAGCTTTGAAAGAAATCTTACTTTGATTTTTTTCCTTACTATTATTTGCGTCCTTATCATCACCACTCTTCTTACTCTTTTCTTCTCCACTACCAACAAAATTATTTAAAATACCAGCACCAGCATCAACACTAGTCTTGGCCTTAACTGCATCTTCCATTTGCTTTTTTAATTCCGGAGTAAAAACTTTTTTTAAATCTGCCAATGCCTTTTTACCATCTGATGCAAGATCAATTGCGGGCATTCCATTTTTTAATCTATTCTTATTTAAATCATCAATATTATCCTTTGCCAACTTAGCTAATGCAATAGCATTTGCACGCATACTCTGAGCACTTGCTAATGATGATGATGATGGAAGATTACCTCCTAAAATTGAAGTAGCACTCTTGTTCATATCTGCGAGTGAAACTCCAGAAGCACCACCTAAGCTACTTGGAATAAAGGTTCCCTTCATACAACCATTTTGCCCGCTAGTATTCTTCATCTTTTTACAATTACACTCTAAATCCAACTTTCCATCAATCCCCACACATCCTACTGAAGTAGCAGCATCTGGATTGGTTTGAATACCATAGACTTGTTTATCCTTTAAAACTGCCTTTGGATCATTTCTAGTCCACGTTGCCTTACAAACAGCACTGTTTAATCTATCTGTACGTCTGACCTCTTGGCCACCACTCAACTCCCAACAATAACATTTAGTCTTTGTCTTATCGTTTCGATCATCAGCTGTACAGCTATCGAGTGCAGTATTGTCGAATGATTCAAGCATTGTCATCACTACAGCTCTTTTATCTTTTGAAGCAATGGCAGAAACAGTAGCAAATGCTCCCATGATCAAATAGAAACCACTAACTAAAGCATATATTATTGGTCTCCCTACATTTGATAATATATTGAGTGTAAGCCAAGTCTTTACGAAAGAACCAATTGTTGTACATAATGCAGCTCCAGCACCACCTACAAAATTTGTTATAAAAGGTATTAAAAGTGAAACTGAAAAAACACTGGTGCAACTTGCTTCAATCTTTTTTTTATCATCAGAATCAGTTGTGCCAGTTGAAGATTTTTTTAATACGTCTGATAAACAAGTATACCCGGCCACATCACCCCACTCTTTAAATACTCCCCAAACAATAATTGCCACTGCAGATATTGCAGCTGAAAGAAAATAGATTATGGCCCTGCCAGTTTCAATATTTTGCTTAAGTTGAAAAGCATCAATCATGAAGTTGAATGCATCTTTTTGAATATCTCCAGTTTTTTTGTCTTGCCCACCTGAAGGATTTTCTCCATCTATAGCGTAGGATGATTTTATCTCTTTTAATTTAGTTGCATAAATAATTTGTGTTGTTATCTCACCTGCAATTGCTACAGCAGTTGCACCAGCAAAAACTAGCAAGCTAGGAAAAGATGCACATTGTGAATTATACATTTTAACATTAAACACTACTATTAATGATACAATAACAAAGGTAAGAGTGATCAAATGTATTAAAGTAAAAGCTCCTATCATTAAACCACCTTCAATATCTGCTCCAATAGCATCCTTGGCAAAAGAGCTGAAAGAACCACCAAGGATTGAATTAAAATAATCAAAACCCTCTAACTGAGATCTTCCTAGTACAGCCTCTTCTTTATTTATTTTATCTAACAAACATTTAATCTTCGCTTTTTTATCAGACTCTCCCGCACAAGCATCATTTAATGCTTTAGAAGACCACATTCCCTGACAAAAATTTCCACTACTCTCAGTTCCAGAGAGCCATTTACAACCAGGTGTTCCCAGGCATTCACTCTTTACAGTTTTAGTTGGACATACATTAGATGCATTTGCCAGATCAATAATATAAGGATTTATCAATACAAAAAATGCTATCGGCAGTAAAAAAAATCTCAACAAATAAAAACTAATTACTCTCATTAGTCTTCCCTCATAATATTTTATTTATCTTTAACTCATCTATATTTATGATCGGTATTACTATAAATATTATTAAAGCTATTTTCAACGCAACACTGATTTACACAATCTCTAGTTCATAGTATTTGATATTCTCTCTTTAATTTTAATGTTCTTATATTTTATTTTTATTTTTATTTTTTTTGAAAAGGAGGTTGTTAATGAGTTTTTTTAAATCAATACTCATCCTTTCCTTCGAATTTATTTTTTTCATCCTAGCTATTTTTTATATTAACGCCAATACATTCGTATTAGCAAATGTATCTATTTCTACTTCAAGTACAAGCAATTCATCTTGGTGGAATCAATATAAACTAAGTGACAAAAGCTTAAAATCTTACTCTAACAATGAGATTGAACGTCTAATAATTAGAAGTGTACCAGACAATATAAAGAAGAATTTTGCTCAAGTTTTACCTCACACATTAACTTTAGCTAAACAATACAGAATTGATCCTATTTGGGTTCTCTCAATTATGTGGGTTGAAAGTAATTTTAATTTTAATGCCCAAAGTCCTAGAGGTGCGCTTGGTCCTATGCAAATCATGCCACAAACACGTGACTATGTTTTTGGTAAAGATTTAGTTAAGAATAAGATTGAAAGTGATCTCGCTAAATTTAGATCTAAATATAAATCTAAATATAAATCTAAATATAAATCTAAAAACAAAAATATAAATAATCTTTTAAAAAAAGAGGATTCCTCACTAGAAGAGATGATTTTACATGCTCGTTTAAAGACAATTATAGAGGAAAAAAGCTTAGAAGAGATTATTCTTGATCCATACACCAATATAGAAATTGGAATAATATACCTTAAATATCTTCTAAATAACTTTAATTGTCCTGAGCTTGCAACTGTTGCCTACAATATGGGACCTACTTGGGTTAATAAACGTCTTGGTCAAAAACTTCCCATCGGCCAAAAAAATAATTATCTGGATAAGGTTCGCAAAGCTTACGATAATCTTGCAAAAAATCTATAGCTAAACAAATAAATTTATTTTATTTTATTTTAATACTCAAGTATCATCGAAAACAACAAAGCAATAAAGTAAGAAAACAATCCAAATACTAATATAGATCAGTGAGGCAGAGTAGCTATGAAAAAGTACGATGTGTATGGGATAGGTAATGCTCTAGTGGATATTGAGGTACAAGTTCAGCCGCAATTTTTTGAAGAGCTAAAGATTCACAAAGGTGTAATGACTCTTATTGAACAAAAGAGGCAAAAGGAGATTCTCTCCAAAATTAATGGACAAGCTTTAAAAAAAGCATCTGGTGGATCAGCTGCCAATAGTATGCTTACCATTGCTCAATTCGGAGGAAATAGTTACTACGCCTGCAAAGTTGCAGATGATGATTTAGGAGATTTTTTTCATGCCGATTTACTTCGTGGAGGAGTTGAAACCAATGGAAGTATCATACGTGATAAAGGTGATACCGGAACATGTTTAGTGATGGTTACTCCCGATGCTGATCGTACCATGAATACCTATCTTGGAATAACCGAACATTTCGGAATAAAAGAATTGGAAGAGGATGTCTTAAGAAATTCTGAGTTCATCTATATTGAGGGGTATTTGTTAGCACAACAAACTGGTCGTAAAGCAATCAGCGAAGCACTGAAGATGGCGCAAAAATATAATCTAAAGAAAGTATTATCATTTTCAGATCCTTTCATCGTCTCTAGTTATGAAAAGGAGATGAAAGATATTATTGATCATGGAATGGATCTTATATTCTGTAATGAAGATGAAGCAAAGATGTTTGCTGGTACGAATGATACCAAAACTGCCTCTGATAAATTAAAACACTTCACTAAAAATTTTGTTATTACCTTAGGAGCAGAAGGATCACTAATCTATGATGGAGAGGAACAGCGATATTATAAGATCGAAGGTCACAAAATAAATGCAGTCGATACTACAGGTGCAGGCGACGTCTACGCTGGTGCTTTTATCTATGCAATCACTCACCAATATAGCACATATGCCGCCGGCCGTTTGGCAAGTTTGTCTTCAGCAAAAGTTGTCTCTAGATATGGGCCACGTCTTACACAAGCAGAAGTTTGTGCAGCAATAAGAGAGGTACCTAAATCATGAGTGAAAGAGTATTAGTTAAAACTTTAATCAGTAAAAGCAGAGAGGAGCTTAAAAACTCTACTCCACAGATGATTGATAGCTCGATTCTTGTAAAGGGTTGGGTACGCTCTCTTCGTAAGAGTAAAAAGCTCTCCTTTATTATGCTAAATGATGGTTCCACTCAACAAAGTATTCAAGTGGTAGTTGAAGATAGCATCCATCAATATGATCAAATATCTTCTATGATCACTGGTTTTTGTATTTCGGTTAGAGGATTATTAAAGGAGAGTCAAGGGCAAGGTCAAAGCGTTGAAATTTTGGCCAAAGAGATTACTATATTAGGTGGAGTAACTGCTGAATATCCACTACAAAAAAAATCAACCTCTCTAGAATTCTTAAGAGAAATTGCTCATCTTCGTCCACGTACTAATACATTTGGTGCAGTTTTCAGAGTAAGACATGCAATCTGTTTTGCCACTCATAAATTTTTTAATGATCATGGATTTTTTTATATTCATCCTCCAATCACCACTGGTTCTGATTGCGAGGGCGCAGGCCAAATGTTTCGAGTTACCACTTTAAACGTTGCTGATCCTACAACTCTTCCAATGATAAATACAGATACAGATAAAAATAAAGTGGACTTCAGTAAAGACTTTTATGGTAAAGAGACTCATCTTACAGTATCTGGTCAGCTTGAGGCAGAGTGCATGTGCTTAGGACTGGGAAGTGTTTATTCTTTTGGGCCAACTTTTAGGGCCGAAAATTCCAATACTCCAAGACACCTCTCTGAGTTTTGGATGATTGAACCTGAGATGGCATTTTATGATCTAGATGATACTGCTACTTTGGCCGCCAATTATATAAAATATTTAATTGGTTATGTGCTCGATAATTGCGATAACGAATTAAAATTTCTAGAAGAACGCGAAGATGGTGATAAGGAATTAAGAGAACGACTTAAATCACTTCGCTATGCTGATTTCAAACGTATAACTTATACCGATGCAATGAAAATTCTAGAGGATGCTCAAAAAAATAGTGGTGCTGATTTTGAATTCAAACCATTTTGGGGTTGCGATTTACAAACTGAACATGAACGCTACTTAACTGAAAAACACTTTGCAGGTCCTGTAATCGTAACTGACTATCCAAAAGATATCAAAGCATTCTATATGAAACAAAATGATGATGGTAAAACTGTGCGTGCAATGGATGTCTTAGTTCCGGGTGTAGGTGAAATTATCGGTGGTTCGCAGAGGGAAGATGACTACAACAAACTGCTGGCCCGAATTCATGATATGAAATTAGAGGAAAAGGATTATTGGTGGTATTTGGATTTAAGAAAATTTGGTTCCGCTCCACACTCTGGTTTTGGACTTGGTCTAGAGCGAGCAGTTATGTATATAACTGGCATAAGTAACATCAGAGACGTCATCCCATTTCCACGCTACTCTAAAAATGCCGAATTCTAACTCTAAATTATTCTGTTAATTCCTCTTGCATTCTTTCAGGACATCTTGATGGCCTTGCAAAAAGATCTCCAGCAGTTATTTCAGCATCTCCTCTACATCCGCGGCCACAAACATCTGAGCTGGGGCATCCACCACAAGAGTGAATTGTTGATACATCTTGTTTTTTTAACTTTCTAAGTTTAACTATTGCGGGAGATTTTTGCCAGATGTGAGTTAAATTCTCCTTCAGTAAATTTCCCATGCAAAAGGTAAGTAAACTACTACAAGGATATAAATTTCCAGAATGATCCAAATATGCACTATGATCACCTGAGGGGCAATCCATAACTTTCTGATTCTCATATGGCCGATCACTATGATGAAAACTATTTAGTTCACAAACACTTCTTAAAAAACTCTTATATTTGCTTTTTAAATTTTCTAATTTTACTCGTAATTTATTCTCTTGAGCTAGAGTTAAACGAAGAGAGTTGTAAAGCTCAAGATCTTGAAAAGCACGTAAATCTTGCAATACTACTGAACCAATTCCATATGATTTGGCCCAAGTAAACAAATCTTCGATATGATCAAAATTATGTCTTGTAACCGTAGAAATTATATTTACAGGAATATTATATTTTTTTAAAAGATCAATTCCGCGAATTGATTTTTCTAAGATTTTTTTTCCTCTGGTAATTGAATTAATCTCTTCTTTTGCTGAATCCACACTAACACTAACTGTAGTTTGATATGTGGATAATTTATGAGCAATATCTTCAGTAATTGTCGTTCCATTACTTAAAACATTACATTGAATTCCATTTTCATTTAAAAAATCAAGCACTGGCCAAATTGAAGGCGACAAGAGTGCCTCACCGCCAGTTATAGTAACTTCAAATACATTTGCACTAACTATTTGAGCGGCAATACTTAAAAGTTCTTGGGTATTTAATTCTTGGTCGTTGTTATGAATCTCTTGGCAACAACCTTTGTGCTTAGGCAGACAGTAAACACATCTTAGATTACATTTTGGAGTGATTTCCCAGAGTATCCAAAATGGATTGATTTCACTCTTGAAAGAACTAAGGGATAGTACAGAACTATCTTCATCGTCTTCAGCTTCAGCTTCAACTTCAGCTTTAGCTTCTCCCTTCACAACTTCAACATCACCATCACCAGACACAACATTTGAATCAACGGCCACTACAACTCCATTTTCAATCAAATCGTTTATAGCGGTTGTATCCTCTGTATGCAAACTATTCCAGTTTTCTAAAAATGCTCTAGGATCATATTCACTTTGAAGTAACGTTCTTCTTTTTTTATCATAGATTAGATAGAAGTCCTTTTCCTCACGAATAACGATTGAACTATTCATTTTATATTTGCAAGATTTTTTATCTGGTGTTTTCATTCTTATTTTACCATCATTTGCTATCTTTGTTGTTAATAATAAAAAAATCGGCCAACCACTAAATATAAAATATAGATGATTGACCGATCTTACAAAATCAAAACTATAAATTACTCTTGAGAATTATCTTGAGTAGGTTTTTTAGGACCAGGATAAGCAATAATTCCAACAGTTCCTCTTGGGAATTTAATTGGCTTTATTGGTGCCATGATTCCACCAAGTCTTCCTGATGTTCTAACTTTCTTTAAACTTGCTTTTTCAGAAGCTACTGCTCCACCACTTACTTTTTCTAAATCTTCATTTGCTAATACTACGATACCGTTGTTCATAAAAAACTCCTTAAATTAAAAAAATTAAAAAAATAATATTTCAAACAACACTATTGTTGTTCTTTCTAAAACAATCTTTTATTTCTTATTTTTTTCGAGATCGCTTTAATTGTGTCGAATTATAATCGTTTTTGAAAAATTATCAAATTAATAGATTTAATCAAGACCTATAACAAACTGTAATTGTAAAAATTACATTTTCTTTCTGTTTCTGTTTTCTATTTCTCCCAGTAACCTTCCTCCAAATTATCCTCTTTTTCAGGTAATCCTCTAAGCAGTCGTGGTGAATTTTGCTCTAACACTTCAAAGCTTACTCTATTACAGTATTTACTTATTTGCGCCAGTGAAGAGTAGGTTAAAAACTTAGCAACATGCTTAGGAGAATTTGGAATCATATCTTTGTGATAAACATTGGCAGAGATATCATGAATGATGGCCGCCAAAGCAGCATCACCTGCTCCGTTAGTGTTAGCAACTTTTCCTGGTCCACCTAGGTAGGGATTGATGTGGGTAAAAACTTTAATCGGTTCTACACAATGTTGCTTGAGCATTCCTCGACTGTATTCGTACTTATTGTACATAACAATCGATTTTGTGTGCAATTGATTTTTGGTCTCTCTTGCAAATTTTTTATCAGCATATGCTGATAGATAGAGTCCATGCGGACCAACTGTAATTAAGGCCATATCTGCAATATCTAAACACCACTCACCTGCGAGTAGCGGATCTGGTTGAAGAGTAAGTGCCTTTGCTTCTAGATCGTTCATTGCTAACACATTCACATACTCTTTGATGAAGTCGATAAAAAAATCTCTCTTATCTCTAATTAAAAATTCTGTTCCTAGTGAAAGTACTACTGGAATATCATTATCCTTTGCTATCTTTACTGCTTTCATAGTGGATTTAAAGAGCGGAGTCCTCTCATCTCTCAAAAGATATGCGGAAATTAATACAAGTGAACTCTCTTTAATTAATGGTTCACTTATATATTCAGGAGAGAGATCATTCATCTTCCCCACACAAATACCAAAGGTTCGCTCTCCATCTGGAGTGATAAAACAAATTGCCTTACCCATTTGTCCATTTTCACATGGTTGCAAGTAAGACAAATCGACCAAAGAACAGGTGTTGCAAATATATTTATAAGCATAATCACCGACTGTAATATTTTTATTAATCACTCCGAAAAGAATAGATTTGCCATCAGAGACTACTGAGTAGTTATGAAGAGTATTTCCAACTGCACCTCCAGGATACTCACCAGTAACAAGATTATTTTGTTTTAAATATTGATAGAGCTCCTCTCCCTTCACATCATCTAAAACAACTGATTGTCCTTTTGGAAGTCCCTGCTCTTTTAAAAAATTATCATCCACTTGCGCCTCTATATCCACCAACAATTGATCAATTCCTACAACGTGAACGGCCCCTTTTCTTGAAAAATCATAATCAAAAGAGATTCTACCCTTATGAGAGACTGGAAAATAATGTTTACTTTTTCTTTTTCCTGGAAATTTCATTTATATATTCCTTGTTAATAATTAAAAATGATTAAATACAATTTGCAAAAAACTTAACAGAGATTTATTTACTTAACAAGGTCTTTAGGAATAGTTTTTGAAAGTTCATCTAACTTATTTTTAATTTTTGACACCGAATCACTGAAAGATTCGAGTAATTCAGGAATTCCTCCCTTCATTTTATTTATTTGTTTATCAATATCCTTTTCTATCTCAGGAAAATACCAATCTATAACTTTCTTAACTATATAATAGACTACATTAGATGCTACCACACGAAAAGTCGAGTCTAGCAAAGTAGCAAAAGCAGTCCTTTCATTTGGATCATCACTACTAAAAGTAAAGAGTCTATTTAAAAATTTACTCTGAAAATCTGCCCAATTGGCAAAATCTTGATAACAATTATACTTTTCTCCTCCGCTTTCTACACTTTCTACACCTCCTGCAATCCTTTCACAATGAAAACCCATGCGCTTTTGCTTTGGAAGATCACTGGCACTAAGATCATCTGCTCGCACTCTAAATGAGAGTAAAGAATCAGCAACTTTAATATCCATTTGATATGGATTAGGTGCTGGATCATAAATTGATAAATCCTCTCCTAAAATATCTCCACTATCATGAATTGATATCGATGTTCTTGAATCCTTCGCTGGTCGATTTAAAATAGCAGTTAGTTTATGTATTCTTACATCAAGTTTATATGAACTAATCAAAGAGTTCATTATCTGTTTAATCTTTGCAGTTATTGCAGCATCATTGGCGGTACTCTCTAGACGTACTTTACCCGATAAGATTAATGCATCTTCAGGTTTTGTAGAATCTACATCCATAATACCCTTATCTGGATCAAGTGATTTAAAATCAATTGTTGATCCACTGGTAGATTCACTACTGTCAGAGTTTTTTAAACGACCAAAGTTAACCCACAATTTTATCTGATCCTTCTTTTCAAAATCTTTGAGCATATTAATCTTAATAATATGATCGTCACTTTGTTTGGCCCCCTTTAGATAACTTAGATTATTAAAATCTGCCAATGAAATATTAAGAACAGATTCTTTGGGTTTAAAATCTCTTATACCCTTTCGTAAATACCATCCACTTGCATCCTCTCCATTACCCTCAGTAATCAACTCATGAAGGGGAGGAAAATAGGATTCAACAAAAAGCGAACCCTTCGCATTTTTTTGATCTTTAATATTCATAAGCGCTAGAGTAAAAATTGGTTTAAATGCCTTCAACATAGTTTTTAAACGTGCACTATCCTCTTCAATTTTTTTCAAATCAAGCTCTGCACTTTCTCCACTATTACTAGTACTACTGCTATTGCTTTCCACTCCTTTATCATTATCATTTTTTGTTACTCCCTTTAATTCTTGTAAATAATCACTTATTCCTTTTTTAATCTGTTGATGAAGATTTTTATTATCTTCAACTCCAATTACATTTTTTACTATTAGTGGCGCCATCTCAGGCATTACCTTTGAAAACTTCGGATCGTTAACCATGTTAGTAACTTTATCCACAAGTTTTTTTATATTTTCATCTAGCAAATTTCCTGCTGCTATTTTGTCCACATCTTGCAAACTAAGTGGTGCGGCCAAAAGAAATGCTGATTTTGGTAATCCAATAAATTGTTTATCATGTACTAATGCTCGTAAGAATTCATTATCCGCATAGGAAATTGTTCTTAGCAATTGGAAGATTGGCCCCTCACATCTGCTGCTTGCAAAAATCTTTTCATTTGCATCTAACTTCTTGGCCAACATATAATTTGGTTCGCAAGGATATTTTGTGCCGAGGCCCTGGCGACTACTATCCATCGCTGCGGCCACAGCTACAGTTTGAGAAGTTATATTAATTAATTTCAAAAAAGCATTCATCTTTTCTTCTTCCGTTGTAATAATATCTCCATTATCAACTTTTGCATTAAAGAGAAAAGCATTTGCCACTTTAGTTTCATCAATAGAAGCATTAGCAATAGAAGCATTAGCAACAACCACCGATAGCAAACTTAACACCAAGAAAGTAATTAAAATTAAAATTTTTATTCTTTTATTTTTTTTCATATTTATACTCACTTTTATATTCACTTTTTATACTCACTCATTTGATAACATCGTCTGATAGATATTATGTAATGCCAATAACTGTACAAGCGCTCGCATGGCCGCATCTCTTGGAAACTCCCACTCAAAACCTCCATTTGGCGCTAAAGTATCCGTTGCTGAAAATGCTTGTTTCATAGTAAAATCCCAGTGTGTACCACCAAAATCTGAAATATCTATGGATTTGATATTGGAAAAAATCTCTTTTGGTACTAAAGTATTTCTTGGATTGTTAGAAAATTTTTCTATCGTATCTATCTCTGGACTATTTTTTTGTAAAAAGTTTCTAACATCACGATCATTCCATAATTCTTGCAACTCTTTTTTAGTAAGAGAAGCACTAAGTGGTCTTCCATCTAAGAGAAATGATTTCGTATGTGACATCTCAACTTGCGTATCAAAAAGCCCTGCTGCCGCTGTCATAAAACCACCTAGAGAAGAAAAATATAAGAAATCTGAGTCGATACTATATTTGGTAAAATCTGCTGCTAACTTTCCATTTTTCCTACTTAATACTGGCACCATGGGAACACCATCTTTGCGCTCGCCCTGATATATAAACTTATGAGGATTAACAAATCTCTCTACATCAGTTAGTGCGCTCATATTCATATAAAAAATTGGTTTATCAAAAACACTATTGTTCATATTTAGCAAATTCCATTTCGTTCTATGCTTAGGCGATAAATCTCTTACTCCTAAAATCATCTCCTTTACAAAATCCTTTGTATCAAGAAGTTCATTACCCTCTTTTTTAAGTTTTTCCAAATCAAGCCCTATCTTATTTGCATCTTCTTTATTGGCAAAATTATCCACAAACTCTTTTACAACATCAATTAAGGGAACTAACTGAGCAACTGAGATAAATTTATTCTCACCCATCAAACTTTGAATTAAGTTAGCAATCTCCTTTGAATCCTGATCCTTTAATTTTTTTATCATCTCCACCATCTCCACGATGGCATCATCTAAATTATTTTTTCCTGAAATTTTTGTAATTTGTTCAAGCGCATCTCTGGCAATTCCTGTTCCTTGGTGTACGGCCGCGAAAGTAATCACACCTGCAACTCTTCTTCTTAAATCAGGATACTTCTCCAACATTTCAAGAATGGCCGGACCACCTTTCGAGTATCCAAAAAGAATTAATTTTTTATTCTCATACTGTTTTGGTAGATTTGATAACCACTTGTACATATGATCACCATTTAATTCATTAGGCCCTACAGTGTTACCCATCTCCTCTTCGCCTGCTGGATGTAATACATCCACAATTCCGGCACCACTAATACTCTCTTTCAATGGTGGATTGTAAAAAATTTGAGATGTTTGTGGTTTAAATAATAAATAACCATCTTTATCCATTGGACGATCTTTGGGACGGCCATGATACAAGTTGGCCATACGAACGAACTCCTCCAAAATTGCAAACTTAATGGTATGAGCAGCATAACCTGGAATCAACACCAATACTACATCTTGGGGATTTGCTCCCTCACCTCGATAAGTAAGTCCCCATTGTATATTTCCTCCCTCAGGAGTTTTAAAAAAATTCTCACCACTAACTATTTTTCTATCTCTATTTTGTTCAATGGTACTAACAAATCTATCGATTGCTGGATTTTTTCTTAATCCTTTAGGAATACTCCTATTTAAATCTCCACTTAAAATATCTTTAAAATTTTTAGGATCCTCCCACATCTTTTTTCTCCACAGCTGATATTCATAGGAGTTTTTTGCCTTACTCATGATCTCTATCTCTGCTTGATAAAATGTTTTGGGAGTATATCTTATGTATTTCATTACATCATCAGTAAGTTTTTTTTGTTGATCTAATCTCTCTGAATTATTTCTTGCTTGAGGCATGCTCTTTTTCATCTCTAAAGCAAACAACTGAGCATAAAGTAGTTTCCAATTTGGTTCTCCTTTATCATCACTACTACCCCAAACCCAATCCCAAATAGAGGCAATATCACGAGATGAAGTATGTTTCAATTTTGGATGTTTTAATGTAGTAACAGTACTTGCACTGGTACTATCAGTAAAAGTAAAACTAAAAACAAAAAGAATTATTCCAATCCCTAGCGTTGAAAACAACATGCTCGAATAAATATTTTTTTTCATTCTATTTTTTCTTTTTTCCATATATTCTTTCCTATTTTTCTAACTTAAAGTTTAATTTAAAGTTTAAATGCATATACAAACTCATCCTAATTTATTTATTAATAAAAATGCTTCCTGGAAATTTAAGTCTAATAAATTTATTTAGTTATTAAAAAAAACAATAAAATTTATTTGTATTTCACTCAGAAAAACCAACAAAGCAAGTGACCAGTTTTGTAGGTGTTTTGTAGGGTGCCTTATAGACATGCCTTATAGACACCTAAGAAGCATATAGAGGCCATTTATTTTTGATTGATTATTCCGATATAATTATAAAGATTGTTTTAATGAGTGATTCATTAAATTAATGGAGGTTTTTAAGTTGATAAAATTTAAATCATTGGCACAAATAAAAATTGTTTTATTGGTTGTATCTTTAATATTTTTAATAATACCTAATTTGTTTGCACAAGATGAAAAAACAAGTAAATCGTGGAATTTAAAAAAGTATCATAAATATAAACATAAAGATGAAAGTGAAAAAATAAAAAAAGATAAAGATAAGTATGAGGATGAGGATAAAGATAAAGATAAGGATAAGGAATATAAAATAATTTCTATTCTTAATAATCCTGAATATATTTCTGATACCTCTTCGATTTGTTTAAAATCTATTGATCTTAATTTTAATCAAAATAACATTGATAATATTACATCCGACGTGAATAAAGTTACTAGCAAGTTGGATTTAGAATGTAAAATAGCAACAGAAAATATAGTTGAAAATAGAAACTTAATCCGACCTTCAATGCAATGTAGAACTACATTACAGCAACATTCAACACCAATATTGCAACCTAGACCAGAAAACAGTGTACAGCTTCAATTAACACAAGAAATGTTGCAAACTAAACCTGTAATTAAAATAGTTCCTTCCCCCTATGAAGAAGTGAAAGTAGAAGAAGTGAAAAAAGAAGAAGTAATACCCATAAAACATGATGAAAAACAACAAACATCGCTATTACCACTGCCTCCACCTATAGAAATTTTTAAGTATACCGAAATGGAGTTTGAAGAGAATGTGATTAATAAATTAGATAAAGTTAAAATATGTCAATATAAAGTTCTTAAAGATTTTGGTTGGAAGATTGATATAAAAGAGGGGAACGATACGACAATGGATACAAAAAAAGGAGATGCTTGCTCACGAAAAGATATTACTCAGATAAATAACGAGAAAGATTTGCAAATAAATATTAGTTGCAAAAAAGGGCAAAACAAAACAGACACTATCAAGGAATTAACAAATAAAATTATTAAGGATGATTACTTTAATGATTTATTAAATAGTCGTGATGCTCTTTGTGTGTACAAATTAAGACTTAAAAATGCAATCAAAGAGGCCACTAAGAAATTAACTACAAATACAGATAATAATAATTACCAATTTAGCGAAGATGACGATCAACCATTTTGTGATGCCCCTGAAAAAGAATGGCATAAAGAGGATCGTAAGGTGAAAGGTAAATTGAATCCACGTTGGCTTATGCCAAAGAATAATCCGGCCAAGGCCATTGAAACATTTTATTGCGAGAAATGTATTGGTGAATGTGCGGTTGGATTGCAAGTGGCCTTGTTAGCATCTCAAAAAGAGTTGTATAAAGATTCATTTAATGATGCCTTTACAAAAGATGAAGTGGTTATTGGCGATTATGATTATTTAGAACAAACAAATAATCCATTCTTTTCTCTGAAATATAAAAATTATTTAATAGATCCCAAAGGTGAGCAAATGGCCAAAGAAGGTGCTGCTACTTTTATTGGTGTACCAGGATATATTGGACATATTCGTAAAGAGAAATTCCTTGATAGTAAGGTCGATATCGGTGAAAACTTTATGCTTGTGGATATAAGCAAGCTTGCTAGTGAGGAGATTAAAAAATATGGAATGGATTACTTTAATAAAATAAACCATGATGTATGGATGACAAATTTAAGGATATTAAAATTGGTTAAAGAACAAGAAATGATTAAAGCAGAAATTAAAAAAATCAAAGAAATAAAAAATGTCAAAGAATCAGAATTTAATGATGCTAAAATTAAGTTATTAAATGATGATCTTGAAAAAAAAGAAAAAAAGATAAAAATCCTTAAGGATAAAATTGAAGATTTACTTAATCGACCGTTTTTTAAGGAGATTGAAATTTATGTCCATCCATTGGGAGTAATGACATTTGGTGAGCATATAAAACGGTTGTTGAGAATAAATAAACAATCAGATTATAAAATATATTTTTATCAAGATAGTACTAATACTGCTTTATTCAAGCGTTATATAGACTTTATGGTCCATTCATGTCTTAAGGTGCCTTAAGGCCTCCTGGCCTTAAGGTGCTGGCCTTAAGGTGCCACTTTACCTTTGGTAGCTATATAGCAGCTAACATGCTGTTGCTACCATTCGGAAAGTGGCACTAATCCCAATCAGGGCAATCAGGAGAGGATTATGAAAAATGTTTATCTATATTTTTTTATTTTTTTTATATTTAATGGGTCGGTATATTCATCAGAAATTTCATCGAATGTTAATTTGCCGACAAAAGAACGAATTAGCTCCATTCAGGATAATGTATTATCTTCTATTAAACAAAATGCTAGTAATGAGAACATCGTGAAAGTAAGTAAAAAAAAACTGATAGATTTTTTTACAGGCCAATGTAAAAAACAAAATGGATCAGAGCTATTACAAAAACTAGTTAACCATTTAAATAAAAGTGAAATCATTATTCATTTCGATCCTGGAAAAAAAATATCAAAAAAAGATAATCCCAATCTATTGTTAATAGATGCTTTTCTCCAAGATAAATATTATAAAAATGTACATGAGGTTAACCAAACAAGTTCAGGAGCGAAAGATGAAAATATAAATAAATATATAAACACACGTGATGGATGGGAACAATCTAAATTAGGTTATCCTTCAAAAACTAAAGGAACCTATACCTATGATAATAATGCAGTCAGATCAGGGGGAACTGAAAGGCCTAAATATGGAGTATTGAATTTATATAATTCAGAAAATGGAGTTGCTCCCCAATATGGGAAATCTTTTTTTGTTTTAAAGAAAAATTCAGTACAAAAATTTTGTAGTATATCTCATATGGATACTTCCGCAGGACAAGTAACAAAAGAGAATATAGGGACATTTGAATATCCTTTGAATACGCTATTAAGATTTTTTATTCCTGAGGATTATGATGAGGAAGAGAAACGTATTAGCAAATGTAAAAAAATGGAGAGTGCCGGTATATTAAAAGATGAGAATTTAGATTGGTATAACTCATTCATAAAGTCGACTAGTAACTCATGTGAAAGACTAGAGAGGTTAATCAACATCATAAACGAAAATAATAAAGATGAGAAGCTTGCCTCTTATAACTCTGGTAAGCAAAGTAAAACTTATTTTGAGGTACAAATACACAAAGACCTTAACTTTGCAGAAGATATTGAAAAAATAGTTATATTTGAAAAGGTTTTTAAAAATTCAGAGATAAAGAAAAAATTAATTGAATTTGCTAAAACATATAACAATATTCCAATTGAAGTGTATTCCGAAAAAAATAAAAAAAGAAATCCTTTAAAATACGATTAAGGTGAATGGCCGCTAACATACTGTTGCTACCATTCGGAAAGTGGCACCTTCACGCCCTTCACGCCTTCCTTCACGCCTTCACGGCCTTCACCTGCCTTCACCTTCACACTTCACCATCAAAGCATAAATAATTTTTATTTTCGAGGTGTACGGCGATTCGGGTGTACTTAAGTTGCAGACAGTATCGTGAATCGTAAATCGTAAATCGTAAATATATTTCTCAAGTTATTTTTTTTTTTTCCGATATTATTCTTTGGAATGATAATTATCATTTAAATATTACAAAGGTAAAAACAAACTTGAGCACAAACGATCATGATTTT
Source organism: Oligoflexia bacterium (assembly GCA_015232355.1). Taxonomy (GTDB): domain Bacteria; phylum Bdellovibrionota; class Bacteriovoracia; order Bacteriovoracales; family Bacteriovoracaceae; genus JADFZW01. The sequence continues at coordinate 51,447 of JADFZW010000011.1, read as the reverse complement.
TTATTTGGATTAAGAGAGAGTTTCATTCAAGAAGTACATGATATGTTATTGATGATCAGTGATATCTTGTTAGAAATGGAACATGGTGATCCTGAAAAAAAACATCTAGAAAAAATTATTCGTTTTTTTCATAACATTAAAGGAAGTGGTTCTGCTGTTGATTTTTCTCATCTTGCATCTTTTTGTCATAAAGTAGAGGATTTATTAGTGGCCATAAGAGTGGGCAACATAGAAATGAATTCAGATATCATGGATTTACTCTTTAAAACCACTGATACTTTAAAAGATACGTTAAACAAATTAAATAGTAATCATAACCACACTCCTGATTTTAATAATATTGAATCACTGGTTTTAGAAAAATTACAATCTCAAAAACAAACAACAACAACAAGAACAATATCTAACATATCAAATTCAAATAGCAGTGTACAACCATCATATCCCAAGCAAGCGATTGATCCTAGCGCTGAAGGGGTTCTTTTTCATGATAAAAATATAATCATAGAGGCATCCACATTTAGTGAAGATAAGAATATACTTAATATTTGTGAAACATTTGCTGAAGAATTAGTATTCGCAGACGTAAACAATCGAAAATCACTTACAAAATTATATGATCCTATCATTAATTTAACAGCAGTTACTAAAGAAAAATCTCCACGTTTATCAAATTATATTGATAAATTGCACAGAGATTTACGTATTTTTATTACAAAACAAAAACAAATTGATTTCTACTACAGTTGGTATAAAGAAATCACCGCCATAATTGATCTTATTAGAAATCCTCAGCATCAAAATATAAAAGACATAAAAGATATAAAAGCAAATGCAAGTAATGAGATAAAACCAACTAATGAAAATCCCAATCCCAGTAGTGGGATGATCGAACATAATCATGCAATAGTTTTTGAAATTGACCAAAAACTATTAGATGATTTTTTAGCAGACGCTAATGAACAACTTGAGATATTAGATTCGAATTTAATGATTATTGAAAATTTTCCACAAAATCCTGGAGCATTAGATGCCATATTTAGATGCTACCATACCATTAAAAGTTCTTCGGCCATATTGCAATTTAATGAGATTGAAAAATTGGCACACAAGATGGAAAGTTTATTGGTATTGTTACGAGATTTAAAAATCAAATATGAGGGAGAGATCGAAAATATTTCTATTAATTGTTTTAAAGCACTAAAAGAAAGAATTAATGAAATTAGAGCGGGAAACTTAAATCCAAGCAAAAAAATAATTATAAAATTTAACGATATTATTTCCGCAATAAATAGAATTGGAATAGATGGAAAAGATGAGAAAGAACAAAATAATAGTTCTACTCCTACTACTAATACTAACACTACAGATACTAACACTACGGTAACTGCTTCCACTCCTATTGATAACATGATTAAAGTTAATATTGATCGCCTAGATCGTTTGATCGACACTATTGGCGAATTAGTCATTGCTGAATCAATGGTCTCACAATCTCCTGATCTAAATTTAATCTCCTCTGGATCTGAAGTCTTTAAACATCTTGATCACTTAAATAAAATTACTCGTAGTTTGCAAGAGATTGGTATGTCTCTTCGAATGGTTCCACTAAAGCAAACATTTAAAAAATTAATCCGCATAATTCGTGATGTTTCGAAAGGATTACATAAGGAGATTAGTTATACTACCTTCGGTGAAGATACAGAGGTAGATAAAACAGTTGTTGATAAAATTAATGATCCATTAGTTCACATGGTCCGAAACTCTATCGACCATGGAATTGAATCTAATGTAGAAGATAGAATAAGCAATGGAAAAGCTGCTTGTGGAAAGTTAGAGATCAAAGCATGTCACAAAGGTGGCAATATTTGGATTGAGATAAAAGATGATGGTCGTGGACTAGATAAAGATAAAATTTTAAAAAAAGCAATTGAAAAAAATATAATTCGAGCAGGACAAAATTTATCAGAAAAAGAGATTTTTGCATTAATATTTAGACCTGGATTTTCTACTGCTGAAAAAGTTACTGACATCTCTGGACGAGGTGTAGGAATGGATGTGGTTAGAAGAAATATCGAAGAACTTCATGGCCATATAGATATTGATAGTGAAAAAGGAAAAGGGACTACATTTAGAATTAGAATCCCTAACACTCTAGCAATTATTGAAGGAATGGTTATCGAAGTTAATAAAGAAAGATACATTATTCCCACTCAATACATAGAGCGAGCTGTTCGAATTGAATGTAATCAGATTATGCGTCCATTCAATGGAGGAAATGAAATAGTCATCATGGATGGTGAAAATCTACCGCTCTTTAAATTGGGAAACTTTTACAATGTTAACGGCCCCATTAAAAATACCGAAGATGGAATTGTTTTAATATTAGATGATAGTGGAAAAAAAATTGCTCTATTAGTTGATCAGATTTTAAAAAAACAACAATTCGTTATTAAACAATTAAATTCCATGGTCAATCAAGTCCCTGGTATCTCTGGTGGAACTATTATGTCAGATGGAAAAGTTGGACTTATTTTAGATGCAGGGCCTTTGATTCAAGGATTTGTTAATCAAATAGATACTTATGAATTGAATGAAAAAAACAATAGGAGGAACAAATGAACAATGCCGATTTATCAAATAAACAAGGTGGTAGTAACAACAACAATAGTGTTAGGGCGCAAGCTGGAAAATATCTCACCTTTCGACTGGCAGATGAAGAATATGGACTTGAAATACTAAAAGTACAAGAGATCATCGGATTAATGGCGGTTACTCGCGTTCCTAAAATGCCAAAGTTTGTAAGAGGAATAATAAATTTACGAGGTAAATTGATTCCTGTAATTGATATGAGAACAAAATTTTTATTACCCGAAGTGGAAGATACTGAAAAAACTTGTGTGATTGTAGTGCAGACTCAAACCAAAGATGAAAAGCTAATTATGGGAATTATTGTAGATACAGTATCGGAAGTATTAAATATTGTCCAAAATGAATTGGAAGCACCACCATCAATTGGTTCTAAATTAGATAATGAGTATATGTTAGGAATAGGAAAGGTTCATAATCGAGTAGTAATCTTGCTTGATCTTGATAACGTTCTTTGTGAATCAGAATTAAATATCGTATCCAGTGTAAATGATAATGAAAAAGTTAATGAAAAAAATCACGACGATGAAAAATATTATGAAAATGAAAAAAAGGTAGTAAACGGATAGTAACAGGATAATTAACGGATAATTAGCGGATAATTAATATTAACAATAAAATAAAAAAGGAAGGATGTGTATGTTTCAAAATTTAAAATTAGCTCAAAAAGTTATTTTGGGTTTTGTGTTCATTGGTGTTTTAGTTCTGGGAATGACTATTTATAATATAAAAATGTTTCATGAATTAGATGATTCCGACACTATTTTATACGAAAGAAATACATTACCATTAGCTCACTTGGGTGAACTCGATTCTGGAATTCAGCGATTGGCGGCCAATTTAAGAGATATGATATTGGTTAAAAATAAAAGTGATATTATAAAATCAATGACTGATCAGGAAAAAATCATAATGGAAGATATTGCAGAATTTGAAAAATCAGTTATTGCTGAAGAGTTAAAAAAAGGAATTGCAAAACTTAAAAATGATCTTAAAGAATACTTAAATGATCGTGACAAAATAGTAGAGTTCGCATTGGCGGGGAAAAATGAAGATGCTAGTAACTTTTATTACAATAAAATGACTAGAATACGTAGTGAAATTCAAAGCAATCTTAAATTTTTAAGAGACACAACACTTGAAAGAGCGAAACATCGTTCAGATGAAAACACTATTCTGACTAGCAAAGTAATCAATGTTTCTATGACTACTGCTGCAGTAATTTTTGCATTTATGATCCTTATGGGATTTTTTATTTCAAAAAATATCTCTTCAATTATTACATTCTTACTAAACGAAGCTCGCCGTCTAAAAGAAGCGGCCATCAATGGTCAATTAAAAACTAGAGGAGATGTTGATAATACAAACTTTGAATTTAAAGATGTTGTAAGAGGAATTAATCAAACATTAGATGCCGTTATTGGCCCACTTAATGTCTCAGCTGATTATGTAGATAAAATTTCTAAAGGAAATATTCCTCCCAAAATCACTGATAACTATAATGGTGATTTTAATATAATAAAAAATAATTTAAATACCTGTATAGATGCTTTAAATAATCTTACTAATGAAATGAATCACATGAGTAAGGAGCACGATGCTGGTGATATTGATGTCGTAATTAATGAAAATAAATTTGATAATGCTTATAAAAATATGGCCATCGGAATTAATAAAATGGTTAATGGTCACATAAATGTAAAGAAAAAATCTATGGCCTGTATTGCTGAGTTTGGAAAAGGTAACTTCGATGCTCCACTTGAAAAATTTCCAGGAAAGAAAGCATTTATTAATGATACCATCGAAGCAGTTAGAAAAAATTTAAAAGAAGTTGCAAGTGATTTAAAAGATCTTATTCAAGCATCCAAAGATGGTCGTTTAACCACTAGGGCCGATGATCACAAATTTGCAGGCGACTGGAAAGTGATGATCAAAGGAGTAAACGAATTATTAGATACAATTCTACTTCCAATTGAAGAGGCTGCTGGAGTACTTGAGAAATTAAGTCAAAAAGATTTAACAGCTAAAGTAGTTGGTGATTATAAGGGTGATCATGCCAAGATAAAAAACAATCTAAATAATGCTGCTGAAAATTTAAGAGATACACTAGTACAAGTTGCAGAATCAGTAGAGCAAGTAACTTCTGCAAGCTTACAAATTTCAAGCGGTAGTCAATCACTCGCCCAAGGTGCAAATGAACAAGCAAGCTCTCTAGAAGAAGTCTCTAGTTCAATTCAAGAGATGACTTCAATGATTAAACAAAACGTAGAGAATTCTAATCAAGCAAATATTTTAGCAGGTACTGCTCAAAAAGACGCCATTAAAGGTAATCAATCAATGCAAACTATGTTAGAGGCCATGAATAAAATCAAAGCATCTGCTGATCAGACTGCTAAGATTATTAAAACAATAAATGAGATCGCCTTCCAAACTAATTTACTGGCACTAAATGCTGCTGTTGAGGCCGCTCGTGCAGGTGAAGCAGGTAAAGGATTTGCAGTTGTTGCAGAAGAGGTTCGAAATCTTGCTCAAAGAAGTGCTGAGGCCGCACGTAATACTGCTGCCTTAATAGAAGATTCTCAGAAAAATGCTGATAATGGTGTAAGCATTTCAACTCAAGTTTCAGATGTATTAAAACAAATTGTTGATGGTTCTCAAAAAGTTGCAGGATTAATTGCAGAAGTTACCGCCGCTAATAATGAGCAATTCAAAGGTATCGAACAGATCAATGGGGCCGTTGGAGAAATGAATAAAGTTACTCAACAAAATGCTTCGCTATCTGAAGAATCAGCTAGTGCTGCTGAAGAGTTAAATGGTCAAGCAGAAGAACTTGCAAAGATGGTAAGTGTTTTTGAACTTGGACATTCAAGAAAGGCCGCTACAGTTGGAAATGTAAATAGAAATATGAGTATGAATACGAAGCAAGCTAATTATCATCATGCAAATACCAATAGCGGACAAAATCATAACAAGAACAAGGGTGGTGAGTTAGCAAAAGTTCATGATATTAACAGTGCTAAGAAGAAAAAGGCAGAAAAACCAGAAGAGGTTATTCCATTAAATGAAGATGAGTTAAAACAATTTTAATTTTAATAGGTTGTACTGATCATAATGGATAACAAAACATTTGCTCGTTTTCAGGAATTGATTTACCAAAAGAGTGGTATCAATTTAAATGAAGGTAAAGAAACACTTGTACAAGCAAGAATTGGTAAACGTATGCGTGCATTGGGATTAAATGAGTGTACTCAATATTTACGTTTACTAGAAAGTAATCAAGGAAATGAAGAGTGGGGATTTTTTTTAGATGCAATATCCACTAACGTTACTCATTTTTTCAGAGAGAGCGAGCACTTTGATTTCTTAAAAAAAATTTTAAATGTTTCTATCGATGAGGGGCAGACTAAATTTAGAATTTGGTCTGCCGCTTCTTCCAGTGGAGAAGAACCCTATAGTATGATTATGACCGCTGCCAATACTCTTAATCTCAAATCACTTGATTTTAAAATTTTGGCCACTGATATTTCTTCTCGTGTTTTAGAGATTGCTAAAAAAGGACAATATCACAAAGACAATTTGAAAAATATTCCCGTAAATATGCAGGGACAAAACTACCTCTCTCTTTCAAAAGATGATTATAATCAATTTGTAATAAATGAAACTCTTAAAAGATTTATTGTCTTTAGCAGAATCAATCTCTCCTCTACTCCCTTTCCGATGAAAGGACCATTTGATATAGTCTTTTGTAGAAATGTTATGATTTATTTTGATAATCACGTTCGTGCAAAACTATTAAGAGAGATTCATCGCTTGCTTCGAATAGGAGGATATTTAATGGTAGGTCACTCTGAATCTCTCTCCGGATTAAATATACCCTTAGAAATGGTTCAACCTTCTATTTATCTTAAAAGAGGATCATAACAATGAATGATCGTAATAACATTGTCCTGGGAATTTCTGATTGTATCGTGAGCAACAATAAAGAAATTACCCTAGTAACATATTCTCTTGGTTCATGTGTGGGAGTCACTCTCTACGATCCTGTAAATATTATTGGTGGTATGATTCATTGTATGTTACCGCTTTCCACTAATGATCCTGAAAAAGCAAAGAACAGTCCTTTTATGTATGTCGATACCGGAATGGTGTTAATGTTACAAAAGATGTTTGAGATGGGGGCCGTTAAGAAAAATTTAATTTGCAAAATTACTGGTTGTGGAACTCCTTTAGACGATCATGGAGTTTTTCGTATTGGCGAAAGAAACTATGCTATAGCTAGAAAAATTTTATGGAAAAATGATATCTTAATCAAAGGAGAATTAATTGGCGGCAGAAGTGCCAAAACCATGTTTTTATATATGGATAGTGGAAAAACTACAGTACGAACAGATAACAAAATTGTACATGAAATTTGATTTCAAGAACAGGAACAGCAACAGGAGTAAGTGATGTGAAAATATTAATTGTTGATGACTCCCGAGTGGGAAGAAATTATGTAGCGAAAATATTATTAACCTCTGGGAATATTCAAGAAAATGATATCGCTTCGGCCGCCAATGGAAATGAGGCGCTCGAGATAATAAAAAATATAAAAACTAATCAAATAAATCTTTTATTCTTAGATATCAATATGCCAGAAATGAATGGAATTACTCTCTTGGAAAAATTACAACAGATGGGCATTTTAAATAATTTACAAGTAGTGATAACCTCTTCCTTAAATGACAAAGAACGAATAGATAAAATAAACTCTTTAGGAGTAAAATATATATTAAAAAAACCCTTTACCCCTGAGATGTTAAATAACGTTTACGATATAATAAAAGGGTTATATCAGAAATAAAAAATATAAAAGGACAAAAACAATGGGCCCAAATACCAATGTAAATATATGTGAAATACTAAAAAACTCATTGCTAAATATTTTAGAACAACACTCTTTTTTATTTTTAGATCCCTTGCCTGAAGATGATATATTTGCTTATTTGAAAAAATTAAAAAAAGAAAACAACTTACAAGATAAAGATTACTTATGTATTAAGATGAATTTCGTTTGTGATAATAAAAATGGAACATTCACTTTATATTTAAGTGTCGATTGTGCTGTAGAAATCGAAGCAAATCTACTTGGAAAAGATATCGATGAAGTTGATATTAATCAATGTTGCAAAGATGGCGACAGTGCTAAAGAGATTTTAAATATTTTAAGTGCCAATATTTTAAATGAAATATATGGGAGTAAACCCCAGCGCAATCTAAGTATCCCTGAATGTATGAAAATAAGTTTCATTAAGGTCATCGAAAATATAAACAAGGTCGATGTAAGAGATTCAGACAATAAAAAGAATTTCATAGCATCTATGATTATCAATCAATATCCAATATTATTACATTTAAATTTTTAAAACAAAAAAACATTAAAATATTAAGATATTAAAATATTAAAAAACTAAAAACATGGCACAACTTCTCTTCGATTTAAATAGAAAAATAAAAGTACTCATCGTTGATGATTCAGCAGTAGTACGTGAAATTTTCACGCGAGTCCTCTCTAACGATTCTGAAATTGAAGTTGTGGGAACTGCTACTGATCCCTATATGGCCAGAGATAAAATAGTAGAGCTCGAACCAGATGTAATTACTCTTGACATAGAGATGCCTCGAATGGATGGCATAACTTTTTTAAAAAGACTGATGCAATTTAAACCATTGCCGGTTATTATTGTCTCATCCCTAACTCCAGAGGGAGGAGAATTAGCATTGGAAGCTATGGATGCTGGAGCAGTAGAAGTAATGAGCAAACCTGGTGCCTCCTATACCGTTGGTGATATTGGAATAGAATTAGTACAAAAAGTTAAAGCAGCATCTAGAGTAATCGTTTCCAAAAAAATAAGTAATGATTTTAACAATAAAAATTCCCACTCCAAAAAAAAATCATCATCATCATTAACAACAAAAGCAATGTCTTTAACCACTAATCAAATAGTGGCCGTCGGTGCTTCTACGGGTGGAGTACAAGCATTAGAAAAATTTTTATTAGCAATGCCTGCACTCTCTCCTGGAATTTTAATTGTTCAACATATGCCAGAACACTTCACAAAATCATTTGCCAATAGATTAAACAGCATTTGTGAAGTAGAGGTAATGGAAGCAAACGATGGTGATCACATTATTCCAAGTCGAGTATTAATTGCTCCTGGGAATCATCATATGATGTTAAATCGTTCTGGTAGTGTCTATTATGTGCAAATTAAAGATGGGCCATTCGTTTCTGGTCATCGTCCCTCTGTCGACATATTATTTAAATCTGTGGCCCAATATGCAGGTAAAAATGCTATTGGAGTGATCATGACAGGAATGGGAAGTGATGGTGCCAAAGGTTTAAAAGAGATGCATAATCAAGGAGCAAAAACTATTGCTCAAGATGAAGCATCTTCAATTGTTTTTGGAATGCCCAAAGAAGCAATTAATATAAAAGCTGTGGATTTCATCTATCCTCTTGATCAAATTGCTCTTAATGTTATTAAATTAATCAAAGAGAGATAAAGAGAGATCATCCATGTAATAATTTCAAAATAGTAATCTCAAATTAATACGTTCATAATACTTTCATAATACCTTTATAATACTCTAGTGATACTTTCATATACTCTTAATAATATTCTAATAACTTATTCTTGCTTTCTATATTGAATTTCATTATATTCCAACACAACAAAAATTTAATATTTTTTTAACTACCTAAGGAGATCAAACATGAAAGTATTAGTAACATTAGTTTTATTTCTATCATTCCTATGCACACTCACACTCACACTCAACGTCTACGCTCAAACAAATTCATCATTACCTAACACCTTAAACTGCAAAGTTGTAAGTATTCTTTTCGTTGGAGAAAGAAGACAAGGTGAAGAACAAGCTCTTTTAGCTGACCACATCTCATTTAGTGGCATTAGTAGCAATGGAAGCAATATCTCTTTTAGTGGAATTGGCCGCTTCGAGGGAGCAGATGGTGGATACGTTTCACTTGAAGGCAATCAAGTGGTTTTAAGACTCTGGGGTAGTGAGGCCAACACTTCTGTTTACTTTAATAAAGATCAAATGTCCGAACTAGCAAATGGAAGAATTAGTACAATCAGTGGTACTACCGACGAGGGTTATGATTGGGATAAACACTACACTGATGCCAAACGTGCAATTGAATGTACTCTTTAAAAAATACTTTTTAACTATATTCAAAAAAAACACCTAGACTAATATCTGCACCTACTTCTCGTTCGGTCAAGTAAAACTGGACAAGTTTTACTTGACCAGTTTTGCTTGACCACTTCAAAAAAATACGATTAACTTTAAAAGTTATTAATTTTTTTTAACATAGGTATCTCTGTGAAAAAATATTTCGAATATGATCGATTAATTGAGGAAAAAGATTTTTGTAATTTTTCAAAAGAACAAGAAGTGCTCTATGAGCATATTCAATCAGGAAATTGTGTTAAAATTTTTGGCCCAAGAAATTTTGGAAAAACATCTCTAATTAAAAATATTATTGCAAAAAAATGGGAAAAAGAAAATTATTCCAAAAGAGTTGTTATTTATACAGATTTATTTAGTGTTGATACCATAGACGATATCTCCTCTGAATTAACCAAAAGTTTTAATATGGCATTTTCAAATAAAAAATCCTTCTTTGACAAAGGAATGGAGTGGGCCAAATCCTTAAAAAACATTCGCCCTGTGTGGCAACCAGCAACTAGCGGTGATGGTATCGGAGAGTTTAGTATAAAAACAGAAAAAAATGATGATGTGGTAGATTTCGAAATTATTTTTGAAAACATCAATCGATTACATAAAAATAAGAAAATGGAATTTCTTATCGTACTAGATGAATTTCAGGAAATAGCAAAAATTAAAAGAGCAGAAGCTAAACTAAGAAATGCCTTACAAAATTTATCTTCTAAAATTCCAGTAGTGATCTTAGGTTCAAAACAACATTTATTAAGCAAAATTTTCGACAAACCAAAAGCGCCATTTTATTCTTGGGGATTTGCTTTAGAAATTCATCCTATTGAATATGAACAATATACTAATTATTTAAATCAGCGTTTCAAGCAAGTAAATCAACACATCAATTCTCCAAATTCACAATATCTTCAAGATAAGCTCAATAGAATTCCTGAATCGATAAATCGTTTTTGTGATTTCATCGCAAGAGATACTTCAATTAGAACAATTGATCAAAAAATTATTGATTCTAAGATAAAAGAATTTATTGATAAATCTCGTTCAATCTACGAGAATAATTTTATTCAATTTAAAAAAAATCCAAAAAAAGTACTGCTGGCACTCGCTAAAACAGGAGAAGTTGTGGCCATTACTGGGAAAAATTTCCTACGAGAAATTCCAGATGTCTCAAAAACAGGCGTATCAGATATAATACAAAACTTTTTAGATAATTCAATTGTTAGCAGGCAATTAAATCAAAGTGAAGAATTTTCTTATCGAATTGCAGATCCATTTATGAGAGAATTTTTATTGCGATATAAATTATTTTAAATGGAAATGGGAAATGTACCAGGCTCCAAATGGTAGCAACAGTACATTAGTTGCTATAGAGCTACCAAAGGTAAAGTGGCACCGTTGGCCCGTTAGCCGTTAGCACCCTAACAAGGCCTTTATTTTTGTTTATCAAGTTTTTCTTTTATTTGCAGAAGTAAAATATTTGGATTTGTATGAGTAAATTTTTTATCTACTACATCATCTGACTCTATTTTTTCAAGATATTCTTTTAGTTTTGTTGTGGCCATCTTGCGACTTCGAAGATAGACAAAGCTTTTTTTCTCGATTCCCAAAATCAATTTGTACATTAAAATACCTTTTGATGTAACAAAATGATTATCACCTGCAATCACAACTATTTTTCCTACATTTTTCTTATCGACTTCAAGGATTTTATTGATTACTTCTTGCATGTTTATATTTCTGTTCATTTCTAGTGTAGACAGCGTTTTATTAGCATTTGCACACGAATTTATAATTTCACTTGTTGTTGTACCTTTATTTAAACTATCAAGTCCTTTGATAATATCTTGCAATCGTGAGCGAGTGTTGAGCAAATGTTCTCCATGATCCCAAAACCCCATAACTAACTTATTCTTCATTTCTGTCTCAATTTGTTTTTGATCTAACTTAAATATTTTAGATATTTTTTGAAAATTTTCTTTAAAAAACTCTTGCCCTAGATCACCACTATCCACTCCCTCTAATAATACACTAACGTACGGAGCATTAGTATAATTAGTATAATATGAGAGTAATTTCAAGATAAGATCTGCGCGATTCTTTGTCTGATCTTCATCAGTGTGATCGATATCTCCAATGAATATCAATTGGGCATTTTCAAGAGTGCTATTACCATCAACAACTTCGAAATATTTTTCAATAAAAGTATTTAAATCATGGGCAGATACTTTTAAATAGCTACTCCCTCCTTCTTGTAATGCCAAAAGATCACGTGATATTAAAGTAAATAAAATAAATAAAAGCAGTAGTCTAAGAATTACTTTTAATTGTTTGAAATATAATGATGACATTTTTGATATATCCATAAATTTAATTGATCATACTTATCTTGTTGGTTGTATATCGTCCACTCAAGTATTAACTTAAGTGATATTATATAAAATTATTTAATACGTACGAATACATAATACATAAAAATAAAGATGATCACGCTTCTTTTGTTGGCATAATTAAATAAAATCCATTTATTTATTTTTATTAACTAAGCATAACTAAACATAACTAAACATAACTAAACATTGAAAATATCAACACAAACGATTCTTTTTTTTAAGAAGTAATTTATTCAATAATAATTAGATCATCAATGACTATACCTGTAGTAAAATAATATAATATCAAAATTATATTATAATTATTTAATAATTATTTCTTAAACAGGAACATTTCACAATGTACAAATACAGTTATTACTCAGGTTTTGTATTTTTCATTTTCTTACTATTAACTTTAACTACTTTAGGTTTAGGTGATAGTAATAATGCATATGCCGTTTGTAAAAAACATATTCTTATAGGAGATTTACATGGGAACATCTCCGGTCTACGTGATTATCTTGTTGATGCTGAATTTTTAAATGATGATCTAAGTTTTAAATTTCCACCACCTAAAGAAACATGTTTGGTATTTGTAGGTGATTATATCGATCGTGATCCATATAGTTTAGAAGTTTATCAACTGATTAGTGAATTGCAAACATACATTAACGTTACAACTTCAGCAAACACAAATGGTAGTAAAGTCATTCGTCTAATTGGAAATCATGAAATGCTTGTTTTGCACGGTAATTCTTACTCTAAAATGATGTCCAAACGAAATGGAGGAAATACTTGGATGTATTACAAAGGTGATGATACATTTGATTTATTTAAATTGAGAATGCAGACAGATTTAAAAAACGATAATCTAACATCAGCTTATTACTTTGAATATACAGATATCAAAGGAGAAAAAAAACAAGTAGTAGTAACTCATGCAGGTATTAGTGAAGATATTTGTAAAGAATATCAACGAAATAATAAAGACAATATCGTTAATCCGAGCAAATTAGTTGATTGGATTAATTCGAAAGTTAAAATAGATCTAACATCCAAAGAAGCACAAGAAGAAAATTCAATTTATGATCTTTCATTTATTCCTAATAACGAATATTTTAGTAAAGTTGGAATTTTTTGGAATCGAAATCGCTTCTCTCCATTTTGCAAAGGATTTGATCAAGTAAGAGGACACGACAAACAAACCGACATTTCCTACCACTTAAACGGAAATACAATCTATTATATCGATATTGGAACAGCTAAAAAAATTTATAATGGACGTGCTTACTTGCAATTTGAAGATTTAACTGATCCAGTTGCAAAAAAATTGCTCGCACGAAATTTCACACTAAATTATTTTAAATCAAAGAAACTATGCAATGCTTGTTTCAGCATTCCTCAGAATAAAGATAAAGATAATTGCAGATACAATCGTTCGTCACTAAATATATCTGCCATATTGATAAAACTTCAAAAATTTATTGGCATCTAAAACGTATACGTTTTTTTAATTATATTTTATCCTCGTAAAATTGCTTCCGTTGCATAAAGTGGATAATGACTTACTTTTGCCTTTGATTGAACTTGAATTGGTACAAGATTTTCATCAATGTTAATAATAAATTCAATTTCATGATTTTTATTATTCCAAGAAAAAGGTCCATTCTGATTTTTGTGATTATCATGGGCAGACTTTAAAAGGCAGGCAACAAAATTTTCAGCAAAATATCCTTTGGCAGTTCCATAGTTTTGTCTCAAAATGATTTCTGGACTAAGTCCAAGCATAGCGCCAAATATTCCAATATCAAATATGTAGAGTTTGAAAAGATTATCTTTGATGATCCACTACTTGAAGATAATCCTCAAAAGTCATTGGATACATCTCTAGAAAATTTACCTTTCCCATAGGAAAAGATTCTTTTGATAACTTAATTCCCAGAAGAGAACCTGCACAACAAATTGCAAGTTCTGGAATATCTTCACAAAAATATTTTAAACTAGTAAGGGCCCCAGGACAGTTTTGAATTTCATCAAAAATAATTAAGTCCTTTGATACTTCGATATCACTTTTTAAAGCAAGTGATATAGTCATCCACATAATGATTAATGGGTAAGATTAAAAATCTTAGAGGAAAAAATCAAACATTACCCCTTAATCATTATGTGGATGACTATAGTTGCAAGAGGAGTCGTTTATGATTTAAATCACCATCAAAGATATTGATGTATTTGTTTGCATCCTAGAATTTCTAAGAAATCCTAGCTGAGGATTAGTAGAATTTCTAGTTATTTATTGAAGAATAAGTTAGTTTTTCTGACTTTATGTAATCAAGATACTTGAGATGCTGTTGCTACCATTAAGAATGTGACAGCACTTAAACCAAGATCGTGTACAAATTTATTTAATTAGGATAAATTTAAATTCATGCAATCATACAATCATATAATTAACAATTAATAGTTATTTTGATGGAGATATAAGTAATGTCTAACCCGCTGCTATTTTCTCACTCTACGTTAATCTACTTCGCATTTACAATTACAATCTTGTTCTCAATCTTAATTACTTCGATAATTTTAATCTTGAATGCTTTACTTGGAGAACGTCCAAAGGAAAAAAATATTCCTGCAATTAAAGGAGATAGCTATGAGTGTGGTGTTCCTAAAGAAGGAAATGCTAAACAACAATTTTCTGTTCGCTATTACTTGATTGCAATAATCTTCCTTTTGTTTGATGTAGAAGTAGCAGTAATGTTTCCTTGGGCACTTGTATATAAAGATTTTATCTCTCAAGGTTATGCTCTTTTTATGATTTTAGAGATAATTATCTTTTCAATTATTCTTTTAGTCGGATATTTTTACGTTAGATTGCGTGGCGGTTTTGATTGGGATTAAATTGGGATTAAATTGGGATTAAACTGGGATTAAGTTTATGTTCAAATTACAAAATAAAAATATTGAAAAAAATGGAGATGCTGCATTTTATACCACTTTACTAGATACAGCTGTAGGATGGGCCAGAAAAAATTCTCTTTGGCCTATGCCCTTTGGAACCTCCTGCTGTGGAATAGAATTAATGTCTACTCTCTCTGCAACCTATGATCTCTCTCGTTTTGGAGCTGAAGTAGTCAGGTTCTCTCCAAGACAAAGTGATCTGCTTCTTGTAGCAGGAACTATCACCACAAAGATGGCACCAGTTCTTCGAACAATTTATGATCAAATGTTAGAACCAAAATGGGTAATCTCCATGGGAGTTTGTGCTTCCTCTGGAGGAATTTTTAATACCTACTCTGTTCTTCAAGGTATCGATCAAATAATACCAGTTGATGTTTATCTTCCAGGATGTCCTCCTATTCCTGAAGGATTATTGTATGGAATTCTTTATCTTCAAAAAATTATCAGTGGAGAAATCGCAAGACCAGAAAATGGAAATGGAAATGGCAATGGCAATGGCATTGGAAAAAGAGTAACCTATGAAGAAGCAATGGGAATAATGAATTGTAAATGATTTGTAAATGAATTGTAAATATACAGGACAATCATGAACTTAAAGCACATAAATCAAGAAATTTTTAACAATCAAATCAAGGAGCAAGTCAAGGAGCAAGATTTAAACATAACATTTGATCTCGCATCTCAACCAATATTGTGGATAAATACAAATATAATTCCTGATCTACTAAAAAAATTTGATCTTCATTTTAATTATCTAACTGATCTCACCTGCTACGACAATGTTGACAAAGCGGATGGTAACAAAAGATTTATTCTTGTCTATCAACTCTACTCTCTAGAAAATGATATTCGTCTGCGAATAAAATTACCTGTAGATGAAGGTGAAGTAGTCCCTTCGCTATCATCTATCTATTTAAGTGCTAATTGGTTAGAGAGAGAAGTCTTTGATCTTTATGGAATAACATTTTCTTCTCATCCAGATCTTAGACGAATTATGATGGATGAGCGTTTTATTGGTCATCCTTTAAGAAAAGAGTATCCGCTTAAACAGAGAATGCAATTTGCAGACAATATAAAAATCAATCTTGATCGTTCACCAACTGATCCTAATAAAAATGATAAAAATGCAAATAAAGAAAATGATCCTCTTCTAAATTTATATAATCCTGAAATACTACTAAATCTTGGACCATCTCATCCGGCCATGCATGGAACTCTACGAGTGATGTGCCGTTTAGATGGAGAAAATATTGAAGATCTTAAATGTGAATTAGGATATCTTCATCGAGGAATTGAAAAGTTAGGAGAAAATCTGACCTATCATCAATGGATTGTACATACTGATCGTCTTAATTACTGTTCGGCCCTTAACAACAATATCGCTTATGTGATGACTGTTGAAAAACTTTTATCTATTAACGTTCCTGAACGCTCTATATGGATACGAATAATTTGCATGGAGATTTCGCGAATAATAGATCATCTGGTATGTATAGCAATCAATGCTCTCGATATGGGAGCAATGACAATCTTTTGGCATCTATATCATTGGAGAGAAGTTGCTTACACTATGATTGAAGGATTGTGTGGAATGCGACTGACTACTACTTATGCTCGCATAGGAGGTATGAGCTACGATACATACGATGGATTTGAAGAGCACTTACAAGATTTTTGTGAGAAGCTACCAAAGGCCCTTGATGAAGTTCAAAATTTACTTTCAAACAATCGTATTTGGATTGATCGAACTAAAGGTGTTGGCGTACTCACAAAGGAACAGGCGTTAACACTCTCTGCTTCTGGCCCCATTCTTCGAGCATCAGGAGTTCCCTTTGATTTACGAAGAGATTTTCCATACTACTTTTATCCTGACTTAAAATTTGATGTGGTTGTTGGATCAGCAGGAGATGTTTATGATCGCTATCTGGTAAGAATGGAAGAGGTGAAACAATCGATTTTAATTTTAAAGCAATCTTTAAAAGAACTAAAAAAATTAAAGGGAGCACCTATCTGGACAGATGTTCCTCAAATTGCCATTCCTGATAAAAAAGATGTCTACAGCAAAATGGAAGTTTTAATTCATCACTTTAAAATTTTTATGGAAGGAATTAATGTGAGCAAAGGCGAAGTATATAACTCTGTAGAAGGGCCTAATGGTGAATTAGGATTTTATATCGTCTCTAGAGGTGGTCCAAAGGCATGGAGAATGAGAATAAAATCTCCATCATTTCTACACTTTCAACTTGCTGAACATATGCTTAAAAATGAAAAAATACCTGATGCTATCGCAATAATTGGAAGTTTAAATATTATTGCAGGAGAGATGGACCGATGAATGAGAATGAGAATAAAAGTAAGAACGAAAATAAAAATAAATATTTAAATATGAACGAATTACATGAACATTTAATAATTCCACGTCTTAGGAATATACAAGAAGAGCATGGATATGTCTCCATGAAATCGATGCGCGAGTTAGCAGAGTCACTATCTCTTCCCTTAATGAAAATTAGAGAAGTCGCCACCTTCTACACTTTCTTTAATACTGATACGAATACTGATACTAACAAAAAAGCTGTGGGTAAATTACATATTCAAATGTGTACCAATATCGCTTGTTGGTTGGCAGGTGCTCATCAGCTACTTCACTCTCTAGAAAATAAGTTATCCATCAAGAGCGGTGAAACCACAACCGATAATTTATTCACCATCAGCGAAGTAGAATGTTTGGCCGCTTGTGGAACTGCACCAGCAATGCAAGTAAATGAAACCTATGTTGAAAATTTAACCGAAGAAAAAATAATGAAGTTAATCGATCTTTGGAGAGAGGAGATGAAGACAAATGGTGTGGCCACTCTTGATGGTTGTTGTATTAGTACTACCACTGGAGGAACTTCATCATGATTAAAATGTCTGTGATTGAACCAATCCTTACTAAATATATTGGCAAAAAAGATTATCTCTCTATTAAAAAAGTTTTAAATGAAATGAATCCTGCTGATGTTATTCAGGATGTAAAAAAATCCAATCTACGAGGACGAGGTGGCGCTGGCTTTCCTACTGGAATTAAATGGTCGGTAATGCCAGTTATACCTAAAGAAGAATCTAAAGAAAAATCTAATAAAGAAATTACTCCGATTACTCTAAGATACCTCGTCTGCAACGCTGATGAAGGAGAGCCCGGAACTTTTAAAGATCGTTTTATCATAGGTAAAATGCCCCACCTTTTAATTGAAGGAATGCTTATCGCTGCTTATGCCATCGGAGCACGAGTTGGTTATATTTATATTAGAGGAGAATTCGCCAGCGAATATAGAATTTTAAAAAATGCCATCGAAGAAGCATATCAAGAAAATTATTTAGGAGAAAATGTCTTCTCTAAATTTCTAAATACAAACAAAAATTTCTCCTTTGATCTTCACCTCTATCGGGGCGCTGGTGCCTACATTTGTGGTGAAGAGACAGCGCTGCTTAATTCTTTAGAAGGAAAGAGAGGTGAACCACGAATTAAACCACCCTATCCAGCAAAATTTGGTGCCTTTGGAAAATCCACTTGTATAAATAACGTTGAAACTTTAGCGACTGTTCCCGCAATTATTAATATTGGCGCTGAAAAATATGCTAAGTATGGAACAGCAAAATCAGGAGGGACTCGTCTTTTTTCACTCTCAGGACATATTCAAAACCCTGGTGTCTATGAATTTCCACTATCAATCAAACTAAAAGATTTAATTAATCATTGTGGAGGCGTTAAGGATGGTAAAAAATTAAAAGCAGTAATTCCAGGAGGCGGATCTGCACCCATCTTAACCGCAGAGGAAATTGATACTCTAGATCTTGGTGTTGATTATGATTCATTAGCGGCGGCCGGAACTATGGCGGGATCAGGAGGAATTATTCTTCTCGACGAAACAACTTGTATTGTTGAAGCAGCATCAGTACTTCTAAAATTTTATGAACACGAATCCTGCGGCCAATGTTCTCAGTGTAGAGAGGGCTCTCACTGGCTTGCACGACTTTTTCATCGAATAGAAAAGGGCGAAGCAGAGATGAAAGAACTTGATTTAATCGAACATATTTGCTCGAATATGTCTATGCAAACTATTTGTGCTTTTGCCGATGCAGTGGTAGGACCGGCCCGTTCATCCATTAAAAAATTTAGAAGTGAATTTGAAGAGCACATTAGAATTAAATGCTGCCCCTTTAAAAAACAAAAGGAGGTAAGTCATGTCCTCTAATAATATCACAATCGATGGAATCAATACCACCTTCACTCCTGGTGAAACCATTATGCAAATTTCAAGACGTATTGGAATCACCAAAGAAGTTGATCACAAGATAGATCCTCAAATATCTAGATTTTGTTTTCATCCAGGACTCTCCATTGCTGGAACTTGCAGAATGTGTACGGTGGAAGTTGAAAATGCACCAAAGCTTGTAACTTCATGTTCAACTGCGGCCGTTGATGGAATGGTAGTGCACACGAATTCGGAACGAGTAAAAAAATCAAGGGCCGGAGTAATGGAATTTCTACTCTTGAATCATCCCTTAGATTGTCCGGTTTGTGATCAATCAGGTGAATGTTCACTTCAAGAGTACAATTTTCAATATGGGCCGGCCACTTCGAATTTTTGTGATCCAAAAAGAGTCTATGAAAACTCCACTACTAAACGACTCTCAAAACATATTACTCTCAATATGAATCGATGTATCCATTGTGAACGTTGTGTGCGTTTTTCCTCTGAAATTACTCAAACTAACGATTTGCTTATGCTTAATCGTGGATGGAAAAAAGAGTTAACTTTAACAGATGATACCTTAACACTCATTTCAGATTACCAAGGATGTTTAGCAGATATCTGTCCAGTAGGCGCTCTAACCTTTAATGATTTTCGCTTTAAAAAACGAGTTTGGTTTTTAAGTAAACAAAATTCTATCTGTGATCAATGCTCGAAGGGATGTAATATTGAAGTTCACTATGAAGATGATGTAGTTTATCGCTATATTCCTCGTTACAACAAAGATGTTAATAATTATTGGATGTGCGATAGTGGTCGACTCTCTTATCATAAACGACAAGCAGAGGATAGAATCTATACTAACTCTAACTCTAACTCCAACTCCAACTCCAAGTCTCTATCCAATGCAATTTTGAATTCAAATTCCCTGCTCATTATTTTAGCAACAGATACAAGTAATGAAGAAGCTAAAACATTAATTGATTTTAAAAACACCTATTCTTATCGTTTAGGAAAAACTGCTGACTGCTATTATATTGGATCGGAAGATTCAAAGCTAGATCACCTTTTGAAAATGAAAGATCAAACACCTAACACTCGCGGACTTTTAAATTTAAATATTTCTCAACTTTATAACTCTAACTCTAATTCTAATTCTAATTCTAATTCTAATTATGATTTAGTAATTCTGGTAAAAAATCTGCAAACAACTATCGATCAGCATTTACTATCTATGCTCGAATATAAATTTCAATGCAAAGAACTCTTTGCTTTTGGCGTTTTCAAAAGTGATGAGCTTAAATTATTACAAAGTTATTCATTCTTTAAAGAACTTATTCCTGGAAGAACCACCTTAGAAAAAAACGGTAGCTATACTAATTGTGATAATATCACTCAAACATTTAAGAAAATAGATGCTCTTGAAAATGATAAGATCAAAGCAATACCTACAATAGAAGAAATTTTTACCAGGATATTTTACCAGGATAATTAAATGATAGAAATAGCATCCACCATAGCAAAAATAATTTTTATCTTTTTCTTATGTTTATCCTCTCTTCCACTTTGTGTTTGGTTTGAGCGTAGAGGATCTGCTTGGATACAAGGACGAAAGGGCCCTAATCGAGTTGGTCCCTTTGGACTTATTCAACCAGTTGCTGATGCTATAAAATTTTTCTTCAAAGAGAGTTTCATTCCTACTAATGCTGATAAGGTTTTATATCTATTGGCGCCGCTACTGGCCCTCGCTGCTCCTGTGGCGGCCATGATCTCTATTCCTTTTGGATCTTATCTGTTATTCGAAAATTTAGGAGGTAATGACCAATATAAAATTCCTCTACAGATTGTACAATCAGACTCTGGCATTCTCTTTGTTTTAGCATTTGCAGGATTAGAAATATATCCCTTGATTTTGGCCGGTCGTGCTTCCAATAACAAATACTCTATTCTTGGAGCACTCAGGGGTTGTTCTCAACTAATCTCCTATGAAATTGCAATGGGACTCTCCATTCTTTCAATGGTTGTAATCTATTCAACATTTGAAATGAATGCCATGATCTCCTATCAACAAAATCATCTTTGGGGAGTATTTATAAACCCTATTGGAGCTTTGATTTTTTGGGTGGCCGGTTTTGCTGAAACCAATCGTCTTCCATTTGATTTAGCAGAGGGAGATTCTGAAATCGTGGCCGGATATCACTTAGAGTATGGGGCCATGAAGTTTGCGCTCTTTTTTATGTCTGAGTATGTAGCTATGATGATGGTCAGCGCTTTTCTGGTCACACTCTTCTTTGGTGGTTATGCTCTTCTTCCTGGAATGAATTTTTGCATTCAATATTTCTCTGCCACTCAAAATACCATTGCTATCTTTCAATTTCTCTCACTCTTTTTAAAAGTGGCATTTTTTATGTTTATCTTTATTTGGGTGCGCTGGACACTTCCACGCTTTCGCTTTGATCAACTGATGCATTTAGGATGGAATATTTTATTTCCACTATCTATTATTAATTTATTATTAATGATAGTGCTGGGATATCTTATATGAATATGAATATGAATATGAATATGAATATGAATATGAATAATACAAAAACAATAATTAATGTATCCAGAAAAATTGGACTTAAAGAAAAAATTTACTTGTATGCCTTAATACAAGGTTTATTTATCACTCTCAAATGGTTCCTACGAGGATTCTTCTTAGGCAAATCCAATACTATTTCTTATCCAGAGGAGAAACGCAATTATTCCAACCGCTTTCGAGGAATGCATTTTATCTCTGTTGATGAGAACAAAGTTGAAAACTGTACCAGTTGTTACCTTTGTCAAACAGTATGTCCTGCCAAATGTATTACTATCATCGCCGAAGAACGATATAGAGATAATGATCCATTCCACTACGGAGTTAGAAAAGAAAAAAAACCTAAATCATTTACCGTTGATGCCTTAAGATGCTGTTTCTGTGGAATGTGTGAAGAAGCATGCCCTAAAGATGCTATTAAGCTCTCTCGAAATTATGAATTAGCAGTACAAACAAGAGCTGAGGCACTTTATGATCTTAAACATCTTACTCGGGAGGTAATAGGCCGTGGATAATTTTATAATATTAATTCAATCTATTATTACAGCACTACTTGCACTCTTTGTACTCTTCTCTCGTTCAGTTTTAAATAGCACTCTCTTTTTTTTGAGTGTTTTAGTATCCACCGCTGCTCTCTATCTTCTCTTAAATGAAACATTACTCGCAAGTATTCAAATCATTGTCTATGCCGGAGCTATTGTTATTTTATTTATTTTTACAATAATGTTATTAAATATTAAAAGTGATTTAGAAAAAAATCTCTTTAGTAGTCCTGTCTTTTTTATTGGAAGTATAACTTCTTTGCTCGCATTTTACATGCTGGCAACATCAGTACGTGCTCACTATCACTCTCCCAATCACCTACCACTAGCAAGCAGCAGTAAAGGAATATTTAGTGAACAAGTAATTCTCACTCAAGGTGGAAACAGTAAAGCGATTGCTATCGAACTCTTTAGTCACTACTTTATTTTATTTGAATTAATTTCAATTATACTTTTAGTGGCCATGGTTTCGGCCATCGTTTTGGCAAAACGTAATATTAAACAATAAAAAAAAACATAAATAAGGAAAACATAAATAATGGAAAAATTTTACTACCTACAAATACTCTCTGCTTTTCTTTTTTGTATCGGATTTCTTATTATTATTGTTAGGAAAAATATTATCCTCCAATTAATCGGAATTGAATTAATGTTAAATGCATCTAACATCTCTTTTGTTAGTTTTTCTAAGCAAAATTTATTTTTAGTTGGTCAAGTGGCCACTTTGCTTACTATAACAATTGCTGCCGCTGAAACCGCCATCGGACTATCTATTTTAATTCTTCTCTATCGTAATTTTGGATCTATTCAAAACGAACAAGCACAAATTCTAAAGGATACTAAAGGATACTAGAATATGAACAATATGAACACATCCTATATACCAGTAATAATATTATTACTTCCACTCATAGGGGCAATCATTAACGGTCTCTTGCTGCCGCTTCAAAAAAGAACTTTTAACAATCATTCATCATCACTGACTGGTTCCATTGCCACCAGCTGCATCTTTTTATCTTTTATTGTAGCGGCAACTGTAACTATTGAAATGATTTGTACCACCCCTCTAACAAACCCATTTACTACAGCTCTCTACTCCTCCCCACTTGATCATTACTTACAAATCAAATCACCATCTTTTATTTGGTTATCATTATTACCTGAATCACAGTTTAAAATTCTTTTTGAACTATCTATTGATCGCTTAAACTCTGTTTTAATTTTAATTATAACGGGAGTCGGATCTTTAATTCATCTTTATAGTATTGGATATATGAAAAACGATCCTTCAACTGCTCGCTATTTTTCTTATTTAAATCTATTTTGCTTTTTTATGCTGTTATTAGTGATGGCCACCTCACTTCCAATAATGTTTTTTGGTTGGGAGGGTGTAGGACTTTGTTCATATTTACTTATTGGTTTTTGGTTTAAAGATATTTTAAAAGTAGCGGCCGGTACAAAAGCATTTATTATAAATCGTATTGGAGATTTTGGATTTCTACTGGGAATTTTTTTATGCTATCAAACTTTTCACACCCTGAATTTTGATTCCATAAATACTCTTGCTGGGACCGTAGCTTCAACTTCAATTATAACCATAATTACTCTCCTCCTATTTGTAGGCGCTATAGGAAAATCAGCGCAAATTCCACTTCACACTTGGTTACCAGATGCTATGAGTGGCCCAACTCCAGTCTCTGCACTTATTCATGCTGCTACTATGGTTACTGCTGGTGTATTTATGATCGTAAAACTTGCTCCACTATTTTCACTCTCGCCCTTCACTATGAACATCATCGCATTCATTGGAGCACTTACTGCACTTTTGGCCGCCACTGTGGCAATAGCTCAAAATGATATCAAAAAAGTTTTGGCCTATTCTACTATCTCACAGTTAGGATTTATGTTTTTAAGTTGTGGCGTTGGTGCTTACACTACTGCTATCTTTCATTTAACAACTCATGCATTCTTTAAAGCATTACTCTTCTTAGGTGCTGGTTCTGTTATTCATGCCTGTTCAGGAGAACAAGATATGAGAAATATGGGTGCACTAAAAAATAAACTTCCACATACCTATCGAACAATGCTAATTGGTGCTCTCTCCATTTCTGGTATTCCATTCTTTGCAGGATTTTTTTCAAAAGATGAGATCTTATACTCGATACTTAATCAAACTCAGAACAATACTGGAGAAATCTACTTTATAGTTGCACTCTTTACGGCACTTTTAACCGCCATCTACAGTGGAAGATTGATCGCCATGACTTTTTTAGGATCAAAACTTCGCTTGCCAACAAATTCCGCCAAAGAACATTTACATGAATCACCAAAAGTTATGCTAATTCCACTCTACATTTTAGCAGCACTTGCAACTTTTGGAGGTTTTAGTTGTGCCAATCATAAGCTTCACCTGCCACCCACCAATCCATCTGCAGCAGCAGCACACTCTATCTCTGAACTAACAGTTATTATTATTGCTTCTCTTATTGCTTTAACCGGACTGACTATTGGTCTTTACTTCTTTCGTTCACGTCAAAATTTTACTCTTAAAATCCTTAAACATAAATATTACATTGATGAGCTCTATAATCTACTCTTTGTAAAAAATTATCAAAAGCTCTCACAGCTTTTAAGTACAAAATATGATCAATTAATCTTTGATTATTCACCTAAAATATTTATTAAATCTCTTAGCTACTTTCTTTCCAATCACATTATCTTCTTACAATCAGGGCGCTTGCAAATATATCTTCTCACTTTTTTAATATCCCTTACAACTTTGATCATAATAATCTTTAATGTAATCTCTTTGAGGTAAAAATAATATGACTATTCTATTTAACCTTAATCCTTTACTGGTCTTAGTCTCAATACCATTAATATTTGCTCTTTTAATCTTATTATTAAAACATCGATATATACTATTCATATCTCAACTTTTCACTTTGCTACTTACTGCTTACATCTGGCACTCTTTTTCGGCCATCAACAACAACAGCAATATAATTTCTTTCCCATGGATTTCAGATTTTAATATTAATTTCTCATTAACACTCGATAATCTCTCTTTATGTATGATTTCTCTCACCACCATCGTTACTTTTTTTTCTTCTATCTTTCTTATCAATGAGAAAAATCATCACCAAAATTTTAAAACAATTAAAAATCCTCATATATATATTATGCTACTTCTACTATGCCAATCATCACTCTACTTAACCTTTTTGGCATCTGATATTTTTCTGTTCTATTTTTCATGGGAAATAACTCTTCTACCTATAATATTTTTACTCTTGATTTGGGGAGGTGAAAAGCGTACTCAAACTGCCCTTAAATTATTTCTCTACACTCTTTGTGGCTCTCTTTGCATGTTATTTGCACTAATATTTATTTTAGTTTCATACTATAAAACCACACACACTATAAGCTTCGACTACCTTACTATTAAAGACTTTTTATCAAATACTTCATTAAGCACTTCTTCGACCAACACTTACTTTTGGTGTTTCTTGGCCATAACTTTTAGTTTTCTAATAAAAATCCCGGCCGTTCCATTTCATGGCTGGCAAGCAGATAGTTATGAACAACTTCCTATTCACGGTTCAATCTATCTCTCTGCTCTTCTTGCTAAAATGGGAACATATGGTTTGCTTCGTTACTCGGCAAATCTCTTTAAGTCTGAAAATAATTATAACAATTATAACTATGAAATTTTTATTATTATTGGAATTATCTCTATCATTTACGGGGGGATTGTGGCGCTAAAACAAACTGATATAAAAAAATTTATTGCCTACTCCTCTATTTCTCACTCTGGATTTATTATCGTCGGAGTTTTCTCTCTCTCCAATATTGCAACAACAGGTGCTATCTATCAAATGTTCAACCATGCAATCTATGCACTCACCATGTTTTTAATAGCATACCATTTTATAATTCACTTCCATTCATCCAATACCAGTAATTTCCCCGATGGACTTGCATCCAAAGTCCCCATATTTTCAATAATCTTTTTTATTACAATGCTTTCATCTCTTGCAATTCCTGGAACAAATAATTTTGTAGGAGAATTCATGATATTATTAGGAACTTCATCTAAATCATTTTACTTTTGCGCTTTGGCCGCTAGTGGAGTTATTGTCAGTGCAATCTATTCACTTAACTTTTATAAAAATTTAATGTTTGCTTCTAACACCAATTCTACTACCAGCGCCAGCACTCATACCATCAAAGATTTAACAGCACTACAAGCAATATTTTTTACAGTAATAATTTTATTAATTATCTTGATTGGAGTATTTCCCAATAACTTTTTATATAAATTTAACGTTTAAGGAACTAATAATATGACTATCCTCCCTTCTCAAAGTTATCCTTTTTTTATGATCTTAGCATTGATTACTTTGACAGCACTATCACAACTAATTTTAATTCCCACATTCCAAAAAAGATCCTATCAGATATCTTTTATTCTATCGCTCTTACCTTTATTTTTATCTGCACTTATACTTATTAAAACATCTACATTCAACCTCCCCCACTCTCTAATCACGGTTGATCATCTCTCCATCACTAGTATTGCTTCAATTATTTTATTTTCAATTCTCAGCATACTCACACTATGGAAAAATGAAAAACAAGATAATATTTTACCAGAAGTTTATCCACTAATCCTTTTCTCCCTAATAGGAGCAATCTTTTTAGTCAGCAGCAATAATCTCTTAATGATCTTTATTGCTTTAGAGACTATCTCTTTTCCTGTCTATATCATGGTGGCCCTTAAGAAAAATTGTAAAGCATCCATTGAAGCCTCATTAAAATATTTTATTTTAGGAGGAGCAGCTAGTGCAACTTTCCTCTATGGAACATCCCTGATTTTTGGAATAAGCTCAACTCTTGATTTGAAAGATCTTGCTCACTCACCCTTTATCAACTCAAATTTATTAATCATCATTGGACTTATATTAATTATCTCTTCTACTATTTTTAAAATAGGAGCAGCACCATTTCAAGCTTGGGTAGCAGATGTCTATCAAGGATCATCACTTCCAATTGTTTCTTACATGAGTTCTGTAATTAAATTCTCATCTTTGATAGTTTTACTTCGTATTTTTGAAGTTATACTCAATCAAGAATGGGCCAAATACTACATCCTCGCTCTGGCCACACTATCTATTATTATTGGAAATTTATTGGCACTAATCCAAAAAGATTTTAAACGATTATTTGCTTTCTCCTCTATTGCACACTCAGGATATATTTTGTTGGCATTCGCATGCCTTTCTATTCTTAGCAAATCATCTATTCTTTTTTATATCTTTATCTATGCTATCTCTTCAATTGGAATATTTGCAATACTCACTCAATTATCAAATAATAATTATCAATTTCCAATTTCATCACTTCGAGGAATTGGATTTGAACGCCCCTTCTTGGGTATAGCTCTTACTCTTTTTATTTTTTCTCTTTCAGGAATTCCATTGACCGCAGGTTTTATCGCCAAGTTTTATCTATTTTCTAGTATGATAACCGAACTTCCAATAGCAATAATAATAATCGCATTACTCTTTTCTATTCTTTCTCTTTGCTATTATTTTAAAGTGGTGATCTCCATCTATTCTACATCTACAAATAATTTAACAAAAACAAACAACAATAATCTCACCAATAACTCCTCTTACGCTTTTATAGTAACAATTATTTCTTTTTTAATTACTATAGCAATAGGAATATATCCCCCTTTAAGCTCTTTTTAAATTATTGTGGACATATTGTTAATAATAATGGTAAGTCTCTCGCTAATTTTATATGGAGATAAAAATGGATATTTTAAATTTAACTAAACAAGATGGACGTTATTTAACTTTATACTCTAACACTAAAGTCGATGGAATAGATAAAAACTTTATTCCCTCTCCTAATAAAGAGATGATAAATCCTACTCCCCATTTACGATATCATCCTTTAAGAGGCGAATGGGTTGCTTATGCTAATCATCGCCAAAATCGCACTTTTCTTCCTCCGGCCGAATATAATCCTTTAGCGCCAACTAAAAATAAAGAGATCCCTACTGAACTCCCTGATGGTACTTATGATGTTGCTGTCTTTGCAAATCTTTTTCCCTCATTAGTTCCCTCGCAAGTTCTCCAAAAATCAACTGCGATTCCGCTACAAATTCCTGGTATGGATGCTGGCGTAGATATTGTAGAAGCAGATGGTGTCTGTGAAGTGGTAGTATTTTCAACAGATGCAAAAACAAATTTAAGCTTACTACCACTTGATCATATTAAATTAATCTTTAAAGTTTGGGGCCATCGTTATCTTGAAATTTTAAAAATAAATCCCAACATCAAATACATCATGCCTTTCGAAAATAGAGGCGTTGAAATGGGGGTAACTCTTCATCATCCACATGGACAAATATATGCCTATCCATTTATTCCACCTATTCCGGCCCGTGAATTAGAGTTGCAATTAAAATACTACAATGAACACGCAGGGATTGGTTTACTTGAACAAATGGTAAAAGATGAACTATCTTTCAAAAAAAGAGTAGTTGTAGAGACTGATAGTGCTTTATCATTTGTTCCTAGATGCGCACGCTATCCATATGAAGTATGGTCCATGCCCAAACGACCTGTAGAAAATTTCAATCAACTAACTGATAATGAATTAACTGATTTGGCCACTACCCTTAAATCAACTCTCTTAAAATTCGATGCCCTTTGGGATCGAGAGTCTCCTTATCTCATGGTTATACATCAGGCCTCTACCGATGGTCTTCCTCATCCAGAGGCACATTTGCACTTTGAAATTTATCCAGCATTACGAACTAAAGAAAAATTAAAATATTTAGCAGGAACAGAATTAGGCGCAGGGATGTTTGCTAATGATTGTATTCCAGAAGAGAAAGCACAAGAATTAAGAGAGGTAAAAATACAATTATGATTAATATTAATAATATATCATCTGCTTATGGAAGAGTTAACTTAATTGGTGAGCACACTGATTACAATGGTGGATTAGTATTTCCCACACTAATTCCAGAAAAAACAACCGTTCAACTTACTCTTTCACCTTCACACTCACATTCATCTTCATATCTTGTAAGCGCCAACAGCAATAACGACACTATCTCTTATCTCTTAGGCGAAGAAAAAAATTGTTCCCATTGGAGTGATTATCTAAAAGGTGTTACAAAAATCTTAAGGGAGGAAAATTTTAATATCTTTGGATATAATATAAATATAAATATTGAATCCAATCTTCCAATGGGAAGCGGACTCTCCTCTAGTGCAGCTTTAATAGTAGCGCTTTTCCGTGCAATGGTTAATGCTTTTCATTTAAATCTTTCAGACATCGATATCGCTAAACTAGGTCAACGAGTAGAAAATGAATTTGTTGGTGCTCGAGTAGGAATAATGGATCCAATGGTTATAAGTGTTGCTCAAAATCCTGGTCAAGCACTTTTTATAGATACAAAATCTCTTTGCTATCAAACTATCGACATTCCTGATTCATTAGAAATATTAGTTATAAATTCTGGAATATCTCATAGCAATCGAAGTGGAGGTTATTTAAAAAGACGAGAAGAGTGTGAGGAAGCAGCAAAAATTCTTAATACTACATACTTAAGTGACCTTAATTTACAAAACCTATCTGAGTATAAACGATTGCTTTTTTCACAGCAATCTACAACATCTTCAAATGCCGAAACCCTCTTCAAAAGAGTACGTCATGTGCTCTCTGAAAATGATCGTGTTTTAAAATTAAAAGATGCATTCATAAACTTAGCTGCATCTTCTTCTTCTCTTAATTTAATCAAAGATCTTTTTGCTTCTTCTCATTTATCAATGAAAAATGATTATGAAGTATCTATCCCCGAAATAGATCGCTTAGTTGAATTGGTAAGTAGCGAACCACACATTCATGGGGCACGCTTAACTGGTGGTGGTTTTGGAGGATCAGTCGTAGCATTGGTTGAAAAAGGATATAAAGAAATAGCATATAAAAATATCCTTTCAAAACAACAACAACTCTAATTTTCTACCGTCACATTAATGTGACTGGTTTCTATGCAATAATCTTTTATACAACCCTCACCCCAAATCTCATATTTTCCATTATGAGTTGCAGTTGTTCTCCAACTAAGCAGAGTTCTTTCAGCAGGTTCATTACTTGTAACTTTCTTTATTACATTATCTGAATTTTTATAATAAAAACTAAGTTTGTGAATTGGAAGTGGCGATCCTGTCCCTGTGAAATCAACATAGATGCGATCACTTATTTTATCACCATTTTTTGGTGAATTCATCGTAAGGCGAATAACTGGTGTTTCATGTAAAATATAAAAACGCTTTATTTGTGATTTATACTCTTTTAAATTACCATTATTATCTTTTTTAGTTACCTTAGCATATGTTTGATAAACTCCACTCTTAAAAGCTTTTGTATCTAAGTTTACTTTATATTGAGTTTCGCTAATTTTTACAGCATTAAAAATCTTTGTTTCATTAGAAACAATCGCGGCCAATTGTACTTTAATAATCTCTTTGTAATTCGTATCTATAATTACATTGTAGAAATCTGATGCTATAATTTCACGAGGGAGAGGCGAAGAAATAGTAACTGCTCCTGCTGCAAAAGGTGTGAGTATAAATTTAATAGTTTGAGGACCAATATCTGAATCATCATCCATTTTAATTCTAAAATATCCTTTTTCTCCCCAATCCTCTCCCCAACTATTTTTTACAATCCAATATTTTAAGGTATTATCATATCCAACAAGTGTAACTGCATGGCCTCCAACAACATCACCAATAACATGTTCATAAATTCCTCCAGTGTAGCTCATAAAATCAGCATAAACAGTCATTACCGCCATCAGAGGTCCTGTGCGAAGAGCATCTACTACTATTTGAGTAGAATATGGTAATCCTCTTATTTCTTCATAATTTCTTATTTTATAAGAGCGCTCTATTGCATTTCCACAGGTTTTAGAGCAAGCATAGTCAGTTCCCATTCCACCACTCTGATAAGGAAAGCAAGCTTCATCTGGAACGCCTTTATCTTTTAAGTATTGAGCAGCAGAATAGTGAGACCAACCATTCGCACACTCTCCACCACCACAAGAAAATAGATGTTGTTCGGAAAATTTCATATTAAATCCAGGCCAACCATTTGTTATATTTACTTGCCCTTCTAAAGTGCTGACTGCTGCGAAGGCAACACAGCTTCCACATTTTCCTTGATTTGTAACTGGGCCCATATAATTTATTCCATTAACATTACTCCAATCATAAAAAGATGGTGCTGGTGCAGTCTCTTCTGATGATTGTGGAAATAATGAAAGATCATCTGTGATAAAAGTAAATTCATTGATTGGTCTGATAGGAGCACCTAACATTTTTTTTTGAATATCAATATCACTTTCCCAAATTCGATTTGTTCCCGCACTCCAGTTTGCACCTTTTTCTTTTATGGCCTTCTCTATCTCATGCAAAGAAATTTTTGATTTATTAATTGCAAATCCATTAGTTGATAGAAAAAATGTAGAAAATAAAAAAACAAAAATTAAAGTTGAAATTAAATTTAAAAAATCAAATCTTATTCTCAATTTTATTCTATTCATAATTACTCCTCTAACAATCGTACAGTACAATTAATCTTCAATAATCTCAAAATGGAAATGGATTATCCTTTTGTACTTTATTTTGTATTATATTTTCTATTTTACTATTATTTTGTACCTGAGGTAACGCCGCCAATGTTTGAACATCAACTGCTTTCACTATAACGGCCTTATCTGGTCGTGTTGGACAAATATACTCACAAGCACCACAACCAATGCATCTCTCCTCTGTAAAATATGGTGCTAAAAGTTCATTATCTTTTCCATATGGACGAGTCTTTGCTGCTCCTGTTGGACAGTGTTCGGCGCAAGCACCACAATCTTTTTTATCAATATATACTACACATCTGTTTTGGTTAAAGTTCACTACACCCAAGCGAATACTTTTTTTCAACTCAACTGGATGATAAGATAATGCTCCATTGGGACAAACTTCCATACAGCGATTGCATTCGTAATCACAAAAAGATTTTGAAAAATCTAAACGAGGAGTAGAATGAAAAACTAAATTATCAATAACGATTACCTTACTTGGACATTTATTAACACAAGCACCACAGGATATACATCTAGAATTAAAACTCTCTCTGCTTCCAGCACCAGGAGGTAGTATACTGCCAATCAATGAAATTAATTTTTGAACATTTTTTTGAGTATTACTAGTAAATGTAATCGCCTTTGCACATAGAGCTCCAACTACAAATGCTCCTACTCCTTTAATAAAATCTCGTCTTGAATTATTTTCTGATGCTATAATGACTTCAGATTTTTTTTCCTTTATCTTTTTCTTTTTATAAAATGATATCTTTGGTCTTTTCTGAATAATCGTAAAGATTGATCCCGATGGACATATATTATTACAAAACCACCTTGGTGCAACTACAACTGAAATTGCCAGAAGTACAAGAAAAGAAATTCCCGTAAATGTAAAACTTAAAAGCTTTCCGAAAAGTGCATAGTGATCTAAGTATTGATACCATGATGATCTAGAAAATATTAAAGCTACTACACAACCTAAAATAATCCAACGTAGATATCTGATCTGGCCATAACTTATTTTTTTTAAATTTCTTAATCCTAACCTTTTTATCAATGAATTTAAAATATCTTGAATCAAACCAACAGGACAATAGTAGGAACAATAGATTCTGCCAAAAATAAAACTTAGTAAAATAATTGCGAACGTAACCAGAAAAGCATCTGGAATTTCCAACCAGACCAATCTCGAAATTGTAGCAAAAAAACTTGAAGCATGGATGTAGGATAGAACTTGACGATTAAGAATGGTTTTATCAATAAGACCAATAAAACTTATCACTACTATAAAGAAAAAAAATGTTTGGATTATTAATCGCCAGTATTTTTTTTTCATTTTTTACTATCTTTACTATCTTTACTATCCTTACTATTCAAAGTAATTCTTTTGATATTTACCTTCTCTAAATCCATCTTCCCAACACCTAACTCCTTGGCAATTGCAAGGGAAGGAATCTTTTCAAGTGATGTCTCTAAAATCTTCGCAGCAGCAGTATCGGCCAACAACATATCTGTTGAAAGAATTTGCATCTTTGCTTGTTTTAAATCATCTGTAGATAATCCTCTCGGTCCATTGGCCATCATTACTAAATAGGCATCGATTATGGTCAAATCAACTTTCTTTAATAATGGAAATTCGGCAATTGATTGATGAAGACCCTCTTTATGCCAAAATCTGCGATCCCATACAACACCCATAAGATTTTTCATCGCCGCTGTCATCTTGGAACCCATATGACTCTTGAGAATAGGAACATTTATAATTACATCTGCTTCCAAGTAGAGTTTATGTACTTTTACTTTTTTTAAGATCTTTGCTTTAGGTATCTCTTTTTCAAGATAATCCTTTTCATTATCTCCAGTGTACATAAATCCTTTGTTTTTTTCTACGGCATCTTTTATTCCAGAATTTTTATAAGAAGCACTCTCCTCATCACATGTATGATCAAAGACCCAAACTTTTTTTGCTCCTGCTTGATAAGCGCTCTTAACTATCGCTCCTACTAATTCAGGATTTGTAGTAGCACCTTGAAGTGGAGTTTTATTCCAACCAATATTTGGTTTCACTAAAACGACTTGATCTTTTTTTACAAAGCGGCCCATGCCTCCAAGTTCTGCAATTCCCTTTTCAAACATCTCTACTGGTGATCCATCTTTAACTGCTACAAGATCGGGATATTCAGCAGAAGCAGAATATCCTATAATCGCTGATGTAATCATAACTGCTAAATAAAACATTTTTTCTCTCCTTATAATTAATTTCAATATTATTTTTAACTATGAACTTTCATATTATCCAAGTGGCCTTTAATAATCGTTTGTTGTGATATCATTGAATCTTTTACATTTTGCATTTGAGAGAATAATTGCTGTACATTATTTGTATGCTCAGAGAATTTCTTAGATGAATGAGTTCCAATATTTTTTGCAGTTGAAACTTGTTCTTTGATATTTGCAATTATTTTACTGATATGTTGTTGACCACTCTCTAAAATAGTTTCAATAGAAGACGAAGTCTCTCCACTCATTTGTGCTAAATGAGCAACTTCCGCTGCTACGACAGAAAATCCCGCACCTTCAGCTCCAGCTCTTGCCGCTTCAATAGAGGCATTAAATGATAATATTTTAGTTTCAAAGACGATATCATTAATCATTGCTGTTTTTGAAACAATCTCATTCATAAGTGCCATGATCTTATTTAACTCTATATTTGATCTTTCGATATTGGTTATTGAAGTTACCATTTTTTCTATAATATCAACTCCCTCCTTGGTTTGAGATAAAATTTCATTTATCAGTTGATTTAATTTTTTATTCTGATCATCAGTATTAACTATCATTTGATTTAAACCCTTATCTGCTGAAAATATTTCTTGACTCATTTTTTGATGTTTATCCTTAACTTTTAATAGCTCAAACGATCTCTCTTCATTTATTTTTTTTAAATTAAAATTAAGTTGCAGATTTTTTTTAATCTCATTTTTTACTTGTTCAATCACCTTATCCGAAATATTAGATATAATAAAAGCAATAATAGTCACTAAAGCAATACAAATATTTCCAGTTATCATAGCAAACTTAGCAGTAATCAGGAAATCTTCTGGAAAATACTTTTTGGTAATAATATAAAAAACAATATTACATATTATTAGGATGACAGACAGAGATACTACTTTAAATTTCTGAGCAAACAATGAGGACAGAATAACCACACTCATCATGTAGTATATATTACTAAAAAATAACTTACAATCAATTGGATTTGATTTACCAAAAAGGCCAACAACCATTACTAAAAAAATATTAACCATGCACACATTAGATGCCATGGAAAAACTTCCATTTTTTAAAAAAATTATTCCTGTAACTGAAAGAAATATAAGAGAAAGTATTTGAATTAAAACAATTGGTCTAGCTAATAGTTGTGGTGATAATAATGAAAAAAAAGTTAAGAATAAAATACCACACAAAATATATGCAAGCAAAACATACATAAGTGCAATTGCCTTAGATTGAATTAGATAATCTTCTTTAAATGTTTTTTTTGCAATAAAATTTTTTTTTAGTAGTTCATGTATATGTATGTTGGCCATAATAATTATTCCCCCTTTTAATAAATATTATAAATTTCTTTAGTTTATAGCAATCTAAGAAATTAAAAAGAGAGAGATTAAGATGGATTTAGATGGATTTAAATATAGAGAGTGATCTTTTGAAAATACCTTTTTTTAGTAAACTCATTAATCCATTTTGGAAGCATTACTTGAGTGATGTTGTCACCCATGGTGTGATGAGAGCAAGATTCATTAATTTTTAATCTCCAAGTATCGAGGTTCAAACTTTTGCTAGGATATAGGAAAGAAACTGCAAAATTATCGGGGCATACTCAATAAGTTGGCAACACTCAATAAGTTATGGTAAATAAAAAAAATTCAGGCCAAGCATATACTTTTCGCTATTTTCGTTCGCGTATTCGCTTTTACCCACTTTTTAACTAAAACAGCTAATCTGCCGATAAATAATCATATTCAAAGAAATCATAAAAAATCATTAAATAATAGAGGTGAACTTGTATGAAAAACACAAAATTAAAATTATTTGTTTTCTTAACTTCATTTAATTTTATCTTCACTAATTTAATTTTCACTTTCACTCTTACTTTCGTTCTCATACTTAATAGCAACTTGTGGTCTCAATCAAATTTTCACGATCATTTGAATTTAATTCCTTCTCCCGAAGATTTCATTAAAAATGATAATTTTTTTGAGATAATAAAAACACAAATTCCTTTTTATGATTTTTGCAATATCAAACAAGGAAAAAAATCTACCTCTGAAGTTAGTAAATTTTGCAATGATATCATTAATTACAAAGAAATAGATTGGGCAAAAAATAAATTCGATGAAACGAAAAAAATGATTATAGACCATTTACAAGACAATAAACCTAACAAATCTAATCAATCTCATGAATGCAATGGAAATATAAAGAGACTTGAAAAAACAATTTTCAAACAAGAAAAATTCCATGACAGCATTCAACGTCTGAATAAAACGATTAACAATATAAAAAAAGCATGTTTCGAAAACAAAGACATGAAAGAAATTAAAGAAATTAAACTTCCTCAATATTTAAACGACCTTAAGTACGATAATACTATTTTAAAAAAAATAATAATTAAACTTCTATCTTTTAATAATATTAGCAGCAATAACCAAACTAATAATACCTCGAATTCATCGTACTCTATTCAAAATGTTAATGCTAAAAAGAACAGCATAGAACAACTAGAGTACTTAAGGGCCGAGACTTTACGCTCTAAAATCTTTCATAAAATGATGGATGAAAAGTCAAAAGATGGTCCACGTATAGTAGTTGATTTTTTTACGGAGATTTTTAAAAAAAATTCCGGGAAACATTTAATTACAGTCCCTCAAGATTTATATGGATTATTAAGTGAAAATAAATCAAACTTTCCTAATGTTAACTTTTTATATGGAGTACCTCGCAAAAATATTACGGAAATAGATCCTGATAATCAAAAAGAAGTAATGAAGAAGCATCCAAAAATTGATTACACTCATATTGACATTACTGGTAGTATAAGCGGATCAAAAGTTAACATTGATATTATAGAAAAGATTTTAAAGAACTCAATTAAGAAAGTTACTTCATCTCCTAAGGATGAACAAATAATTCGATTGCATGCTTTTGAGGATTCAAATGAAAGTAAAAAGGTAGTTGAAGGATTTTATAAAATCTTAGATAATTTTCCATGTTACGATGAAAATTCAAAAGATAAATCATCAAAAATTAATAAGTGTATTGAAATAACTAAAGCTATTGCAAGCGAAAAAGATAATAAAAAGTCTTCTTTTACGATTGTAATTGGTCATATAAACAACGTAGACATCGTAAAAATATCAAAGATAATTCCACGAGAGTGTCGAGTATTTTTTGAATTTAATGCTAATCTTGAATCTAACATCTGTCTTCAAGGGGCCAAACCCAAAGACTTGTTGAATAAAATGTACAATCTAATTAATTTGGGTTTTAAGGTAAATAGAGGTTATGATGGTATTGGCCTTTGGAATGGAAAAGGATGTTCAAACTTAAAAGACTACGATGACTTCATAAATATTTTATTAGATTCTAATAATGAATTTCATTCGATAGAAAAGATTGAATGCTCTGTGAAAGATTTTAGGTCATTAAACAAATCGCCTCAAATACTCACAGATAATGTATTTAAAATAATTGACCTTATAGAGTAATAAGGAAATTGTAGAATATGAAAGTAATTCCATCCCTAGCTCTGTCCTTTGACATAAATGGATTTAAATGAATTTAAATGAATTTAAATGGAGAAAGCGATCGTTGGAAAATACCTTTTGTATAAGCTATCGCCATTCCATAATTAGTGATAGGGATATGATTTTTTAAGGCCGGTTGCATACGATTAATAATTTGTTTTCTAGTAAACATACATCCTCCACATTGTATCATCAATGCATAGGACTTATATTTTGTACTAGGTTGATCAAATGCTGTTACTACTTCATATTCTAATTTTTTTTCTGTAAACTCATTAATCCATTTTGGAAGCTTAACCCGGGCGATATCGTCTCCTATAGTATGATGAGAACAAGATTCCATAATTAAAATTCTATCATTATCTTTAAGATTAGAAATAGCATATGTACCTTTTACAAAACTATTAAAATCTCCTTTTAAACGTGCAAACAAAATACTAAAACTAGTAAGTGGTATATCTTTGGGAACGATAGCATCTACCATTGCAAATGCCTGACTATCGGTTATCACCAATTTGGGAGTTAATTTACAATTATTAAAATAATATTCTAATTCGGTCTCTCGTAAAGTAATCACAATACAACCATTATCAATAGCATCTCTAATAACTTGTACTTGAGGTAGAATCATTCGCCCTTTAGGCGCTTCTTTATCTACTGGAGTTACTAACAAAACAACATCACCATAATTTACTAAATCACCAATGATAGTAGGATTATTAAAAATTGATTCTGGTAATGTTTTAGAGATTAAATTTATTAATTCTCTATTGCTATTGTTAGTACTATCATTTTCACTATCATAAACAAAACTTAAACTATTAAATTCTACTATCTCACTTTCATCCAATCTATATTTATTAATTAATTCTTTCCTTAGATCCTGATTCATTTTGGATATATCAGTTTTATTATGAATAATTATATATGGAGTATTTAATTCATCTAAAGAAGAAATTATCTCTCGTTCGTAATCATCAAAAGAGTTATTAGACAAAACTATTATTCCCATATCAATCATGGAGAAAACTTTTCTACTGGCCGCTACTCTCATTTCTCCTACATCACCATTATCATCAATACCTGCAGTATCAATTAACACCACCGGGCCACACTCTCCTAATTCAAT
This sequence comes from Oligoflexia bacterium, assembly GCA_015232355.1. Lineage (GTDB taxonomy): Bacteria > Bdellovibrionota > Bacteriovoracia > Bacteriovoracales > Bacteriovoracaceae > JADFZW01. Next base: position 12,256 of record JADFZW010000011.1, on the reverse strand, counting down.
TCTTTTTTTTACAGGATCAGTTGTCGTTCCTGCTTGTTCTGAAACAATAGAAACGCTTTGTTCACATAAAACATTTATGAATGAACTTTTGCCTACATTTCTTTTTCCAAAAATTCCAATGTGAGGTATTTGATTATTCATTTTCTTCATTTTATTCATTTTCATAAAAATATCCTGTTTTGTTTTGAATGTTTTGAATGTTTTGAATCTCCCCACTCCCCATACTTTAAAATATATTGACCACTCACACACTCTTCTTCCATTAAAGTCATTTGCTCATCAGTATAAACAAGCGGTTTATTTTCATAAAGATAATATTCTTCTCGATATTTTTTAGGAGTAAAGTTAGGCATAACTACATTGGCGCCGGCCCTAATCCCTTTACTTCTACCATCAATGGCCGCTGCTCTTAAAGCAGTGGTAGCTGCAATATTTATATCTTTCATCATAATTCTTAAAGTTGCTATAGCATTTAAACTAACATTTATTTTTTCATTTAAATCCCATTCTTCACTTGCAAATAAAGGAGTTTTATTGTGTGGTAAATATGGACCCATTCCTACCATATCAACATCAAGTTCTTTTAAAAATAGTAAGTCACTTGCAATATCATCATAATTTTGTGTAGGTAATCCCATCATAAACCCAGAACCAACTTGAAATCCTAATTCTTTTAAATCATTCAAACATTGCAAGCGTGTACGAAAATCATGTTTGCTATCACTGGGATGAATTTTTTTGTAAAGACTTTGATTGCTAGTCTCAAAACGCAGTAGATATCTTACACCACCAGCATCGTACCATCTCTTATAAACATCTTTACTCTGTTCACCACAAGACAAGGTAACTCTAAATTGATTATTAAATTTTTGAGCGATTACTTTTAAAAGTCTTTCGATATCATCCACAAACTCATTACTACATCTCTCTCCTGATTGAATAACCAATGAATTTATCTTTTGTTTCTGGGCCACTACTGCTACTTCTAAAACCTCCTCTTCATTTAGTGTATACCTGATTGACTGACACTTGTTACTACTTCTAATTCCACAATAGTAACAATCTTTTCTACATATATTTGAGTACTCTATTAGAGCACGCAAATAAACTTCTCTGCCTACATATTTTTCTCTGACAAAATCAGCATCTTTAAAAAGTTGGCCTTGATCTACGTCTCTTAATTTCAGCAGCTCTGTAATTTCTTTTTTTATCATATTAATTTTATCTTATTAATTTTATCTTGTTAGTAGTAGAGATCTCTCTCTCCATTTGCTGTACTCAAAAGTTTTGTCTTCAATTTGCTGACAAAAGTGATTGATTCTCCTGCAAATTCATTGGCCACAATTTTATCTATCATCTGCTCACCTTTAATTTTCAAATCACTATCAGCAAAATCCTCTAAATATTCTTTGAAAGTTAAGAGCGCATTTGGAGTACAATGTTTATGAATAAGTCCTGGTTTTGCCAAATCCATAAAATCATGTCCTATTCTTCCCATTCGATAGCATCCGGTACAAAATGAGGGAATATATCCATCATTTACAATATCCTTAATAACTTCCACCATTGGTCGATGATCACCTAAACTAAATTGTTCTTGTAAACTATTATCACTCTTAATATCTCCAATAACTCCACTAACTTCACTAGCTCCACTATATCCACCAGGCCCTGTTTTAGAGCCCGCCGAGATTTGAGAAATCCCTAACTCCAATGCATTCCTTCTCATCTCCTCTCCCTCTCTGGTACTAAGAATTAGTCCGGTGTAGGGAACGGCCAAACGAAGAATAGCAATTATTTTTTTAAATGATTCATCATCTACTGGGTATGGTGGATTGTAACTAACCTCTGAACCCAATGCTGGTTCAATTCTAGGAACACTAATGGTATGTGGGCCAACTCCAAAAGATTTTTCCAAATGTTTTATATGCTTTAGTAATGCTAAAACTTCAAACTTATAATCATAGAGACCAAATAGTACTCCAATACCAACATCTTCAATACCCGCCTCCATCGCTCTGTCCATTGCGTGTAAGCGATAATCATAATCAGATTTTTGTCCCTTAAGATGAAGTCTCTTGTAGGTTTCTCTATGATAAGTCTCTTGAAAAATTTGATAGGTACCAATTTTACATTCACTTAATTTTTTAAATCCCTCAACTGAAAGAGGGGCCATGTTTACATTTATTCTTCTAATATTTCCTTTTTCTAAATGTAGTGAATAAACGGAAGATATAGACTCCATCATATAATCAAGCGCCCGCGCACTACAATCTTCTCCCGCTACCAATAAAACTCTTTTATGTCCATCATTGATCAGCTGTTTTGTTTCTCTTTTTATCTCCTCTTGAGAGAGCATTCTTCTTTGAAGCAAATGATTACTGCTTCTAAAACCACAATACAAACATTCATTGGAACAAATATTTGATACATAAAGAGGTGCAAATAATACTACTCTTTTCCCATATATTTTATCTTTAATTTCTCGAGCGGTCCTGTATAGCTCTGTTATTGATTCGCTATCTTTTAATTGCAAAAGCGTAAGTACATCTTGATAATCAATTCCTTTCAGTTCTTTTGCCTTATCAAATATTTCTCGCAAATAAACCTTATCATCTTTGTGCATTTGCAATTTCTCTTCACTTTTAATTTCAATTTGAGTTTGAGTTTCATCTATAAAGCTCATTTGCTATTTTCCTTTAATTTCATTTAAAACAATACTAAACTTACTTCCAAAATTAACTTTACTCTCTAGATTAATTTCCCCATCATAATAGGACAAAACTTTCTTAACTATCGACAGCCCCAATCCGCTACCTGCAATGTTTCTAGTCTTATCGTTTTTCACACGAGAAAATTCTCCAAATAACTTTTTCTGATCCTCTTCTGCTATTCCAATTCCGCTATCACTACATTCGATAAATATCTTTTCACTATCACTATCGGAAATATCTCTTCTTATGGAAATATCAACTGATCCATTATCTACATTGTATTTTACAGCGTTGGTTAATAAGTTATTGAGAAGAATTTCCATATCGGTTTTATCTGCAAACATCAATAACTCACCATCAACAATAGATTTTATTATTATTCCTCTCTTCTGTGCCTGAAAGTTTACACTCTCCACACAGTTAGATAATATTTCTTTTAAATTAATTTCTTCGATTACTCTATTTCTTGATCCTGCTTCTATTCTTGTAAGATCTAATAAATCCGTTATTAATTTGCGCATGTCTTGGATTCTAGATTTGGATCTAGAAATGATATTAGCGTATTCACTTAGTTTATCTCCCAGATAACTCTCCACCATTAAATTTAAATAACTTTCGATTGCATTTATTGGTGATTTTAGTTCGTGGGCCAATACTGATATAAATTCAAATCTTATCTTCTTTTTTTCTCTCTCAAAATTTTCATTGCGCTCTAATAGTAGAAAATACTCTACTGCCCGTTTAACTGCCGCCTTAATCTCTGAAGGGCCAAAGGGTTTTATAATAAAATCAAAAGCACCATTCTTAGTTGCTTCTATAGTTAGCGACAACGTTGAATGTGCGCTTATCATTATGGTAACTTGCGGTGATGGTGAATTTATCTTTTTTAACAAATCTACGCCATTTCCATCTTTTAAAAGATAATCTAAAACATACAGATCAAATTTTTTATCTTTAATCGCACTTAAAAATCCACTAACACTATCAACTGCTTCAACTTCAAATGAGATTTGTTCTTCAAACTCAGGTATCTCAAGTATAAATTTTTGCAAAACTCGTTTAATCCCTAAGCGTATTCCCTCTTCATCATCTACCAGCAAAACATTAAGTGTTCTCATTTTAAAATCTCACTGATCACTTAGGAACGAGAACTAATTATTTAGTTCCCGTTCCTAATCATTTTTAAAAATTAAAAATAAAAAAGGCCTCTAGTAAAATTTAAATCACAGGAGTAATCAGATAAATTGTATGAATCTAAACCATTCAATGAAACTAATACTTAAATTTTACGTAGAGACCTTTTTTTTAGTAAATCAATATCTATATCTACCACATCTACCACAAGAGTGATTAATAGATATTTCTTACTCCTTCAGTATTAATCTTATCTTTAGATAAATGAAGGAGGCGATCCACTTCTGAAATAAGTTTTTGTGGAATGATTGGTTTTTCCACGAACTCATCTACTGGTAAAAATTGTCCATCTTTTTCTTTATTAAATTTAAATTTTGAAGCTTGATTAATAGATGACAACATCAAAATAGGTACATGCTTTAATTTTTCATCTTGTCTAATCTTATAAGCAGCATGAAATCCATCAGTCTCATCATCCATCATTACATCAAGTACAATCAAATCAGGACTAAATTCCTTTGCTTTTAAATAACCATCGCTACCGCTTCCAGCACACTTGATAGTGTGTCCTTTGGTCTTTAAAATTGTAGTACATGTCTCTAATACATCTAGTTCATCATCAATACATAAAATCTTGGCCATAAAAAAAACCTCCAGTTTCAATGTTAAAAGTTACACCCTCTCTTTGGTAATATAATGGGTATGAAGTAATTTATGGGAAAGGTGCCCTAATGGTTTTCCCAGAAATTCCGTATATAATTTTTGTACATCAGGGTTGTTATGTGATTTACGATAAGCTTTCCCTTCATCTTCCTTATAAAGCGCTTTAATACGCTTCTCTCTAACTTTATTGTCAGTAAATCTTGGCTGTCCACCGCCACCGATACAACCACCAGGACAAGTCATTACTTCAATAAAATGATATGACAAATCTCCTTTACGAATATTTTCTAACAACTCTTTAGCATTCTCTAAACCGTGAGCTACAGCAACTTTCAAAGTTGCTCCCTCTAAAAATTTCCAATCACCCTTACAACCAGTTAAAGTTAGTGCTGCCTCTTTAATTCCTTTAAGACCTGCTACTTCTGTCAAGTGTAGATTCTTAGTAGGAAGTTCATTTCCAGTAACAATCTCATAGGCAGTTCTTATTGCTGCTTCCATCACTCCACCAGTATTACCAAAAATATCCGCCGCTCCAGTAGAAAGACCTAGAGGTGAATTCATTTGCGAATCGATTAGCGAATTAAAATCAATTGATGATTGTTTAATCATTCTTGCTAATTCTCTTGTAGTTAAAACATAATCTACATCTTGATAACCGCTAGAATTCATCTCTTCTCGCCTGGCCTCAAACTTCTTAGCAGTACAAGGCATAACAGAGACAACAACCATATCCTTTGGATCAACATTTATTTTCTTTGCATAGTATGTTTTCGCCAAAGCTCCAAACATCTGCTGAGGTGATTTACAAGTTGAAAGATTTTTTAGAAAACTTGGATAGAAATGTTCCATATACATAATCCATCCAGGAGAACAACTAGTAAACATTGGAAGAGCAATATCACTCTTATTATCAACTAAACTTTGCTTCAAGCGAGTTAATAGTTCTGTTCCCTCTTCCATGATAGTTAAATCTGCTGTGAAATTTGTATCAAAGACAGCATCGAAACCTAGTGCTCGCAAAGCACTTACCATTTTTCCAGTAACTAATGTTCCAGGAGCATTTCCAAACTCTTCACCAAGTGCTGCTCTAATAGCAGGAGCTGTTTGTACTACTACAAATTTCTTTGGATCTTCTAGAGCACTAAAGACACTCTCAATCTCACTCTTTTCAGAGATAGCACCTACTGGACAGATGGCCGCGCACTGGCCACATTGAACGCAAGTAACTTCATCCATATTACATGCGAATGCTGGAGCAATTTGAGTTTTGAATCCTCTAAATTGTGGAGCAAGGGCCGCCACTCCTTGAACTGTGGAACAAACTTCCACACAACGTCTACAATGAACACACTTTGCAGAATCTCTAGAGAGTGCATGAGTTGAATCATCAACTACGCCTTCTTTCTTTTCGCCTCTAAATTTTATATCAGTTATTCCATACTCTTCGGCCAATGCTTTTATTTCACAATTATCTTTTCTTGAACAAGTTAAGCATTCACCATTGTGTTCTGAAAGAAGTAATTCAATCACAGCTTTTCTATGCTTTCTAATTGAACTACTTTTAGTATCAATTACCATATTTTGTTCAACTGGAGTTGAGCAAGCAGTTACAGGATCTTTGTACCCTTTAACATCAACTAAACACACTCTACATGCACCCATAGGTCTTTTTCCCTCGAGATGACATAAAGTAGGAATATGGATTTTATATTTTTTGGCCACATCTAAAATGGTCTGGCCCTCTTCTACTTCAACTTTTTGATCATTTATTGTTAAATTTAACATATTATTAAACCTCCGATTAACTAAGCTTTACCTTTAAGTTCTTTACCATAATCACACCTTAGACATCTTTCTGATTGTTCTAAAGCAACACTCTCACTGTAACAAAGTTCTACCTCTGCAAATGATTTATTTCTCTTCTCTAGTGGCAACTTAGGTGATTCTACTCGATCACGAAGAATAGGATCAGCATCTGGATCAAAAGAGACATTATTTTTCTTTTCTACTCTCCAGAATGGATCGCTTTTTCCTTTAGCATTACTATTGATGTAAGAATCGATTGCTACTGCTGCTCTTTCACCATCTGCAATTGCTTCTACTACAGAAGCAGGGCCTCGAACTGCATCTCCACCACTAAAGAGCCAATCAACTGAAGTCTTTTGTGATGTTTTATCAACTCTAATAAATCCTGAGCGATTTACATTAACTTTATCACTATATTCACTTAAAAGTTCTTTGGAATCCAAGCGCTGGCTTATGGCCACAATCACTTGATCAGCATTAATCACAACTTTTTCACTCGTCTCTTTGTGTCCCTTTCTTCCACTGCTATCAAACTCTGCTGATTCCATGATCGAGCATCTTACGCCACTAACTGCACTACCTCGGCCTACACTCATGCTCTTAGAAATTATTTCAATTGGAGCAACCATGGTTCTAATATGAATGCCCTCTTCAATTGCATCGTGAATCTCTTGTTCATAAGCTGGCATATCCTCTTTGCTTCTTCGATATACTACAGTTACATTCTTAGCACCCAATCTCTTGGCCACTCTTGCAGAGTCGATAGCAGCATTACCACCACCAATCACTACAACTTCTTGACCAATCTCCATCTTTTGATTTGGATTCTGATTTAGATTGTAACTTCTTAAGAAATCTAGAGCGTAAGTAACACCTTTTAAATTACTTCCTTCAATATTCATAGAAACTGATTGAGGAGCACCTATGCCCATAAAGATTGCTTCATAACTCTCTTCACGCAAACTTTGTAGAGTAAAATCACGGCCCAATTTTTTATTGGTATGTAACTTCACTCCCATCTCTTGGATCATAGTTATCTCTTTATTTAAAACATCTCTTGGAAGTCGATACTGAGGAATTGCTTGAGTCATCATTCCACCAGCAACATTTTCACTCTCAAAAACATCTGGTCTATATCCAAGACGGGCCAAGAAATATGCACAAGATAATCCTGCAGGTCCTGCGCCGATTACGGCAATTTTTCTTTTTGAATTATTTTTACTCTCTCTTATCTCTGGAAGTTGCAGATCATTTGCCTTTTCTTGATCGGCCATAAAGCGCTTGATCTCTCTTACAGAAACTGGAGAATCCAACATCTCTCTTCTACATTTTGTTTCACAAGGATGAAAACATACTCGCGAGCATACAGCTGCGAATGGGTTGCGATTACGATGTAATTTTAAAGCGTCGTTATAGCACTTCTCTTTTACTAGTGAAACAAATCCTGGAATATCAACGCCTGCAGGACAAGCACTCTGACAAGAGGCCCTAGTTAAACCAAAGCAAACTCCTGCTGAACATTTTTTCTCTCTGATGTGTTCATCATATTCATGTCTAAAATATCTAATAGTTGATAGTACTGGGTTAGCAGCTGTTTTTCCAAGTCCACAAAGAGCAGTCTTTTGAATGCTAGTACCTAGCTCAATTAATCTTTCTACGTCGCCCTCTTCGCCTTCACCACTACAAATGCGATCTAAAATTTCTAACAAGCGCTTAGTTCCCACTCTACATGGTGTACATTTTCCGCAAGATTCTTCTTGAACAAATTCCATGAAAAATCTAGCAACATCCACCATACAACTATTTTCGTCCATTACAATTAAACCACCAGAACCCATGATCGCACCAAGTTCTACTAGTGATTCATAATCTAATTTTACATTCAAGTGTTCTGTTGGAATACAACCACCAGATGGTCCACCTATTTGAGCTGCTTTAAATTTTTTACCCTTAGGAATTCCACCACCAATATCATAAATTAATTCACCAAGTGGCAAACCAATTGGAACTTCTACTAGTCCACAATTATTTATGGCCCCACCGAGAGCAAATACTTTTGTTCCCTTACTCTTTGCTGTACCAAATGAACCATACCAATCAGAACCTTTTAAAATAATTTTTGCAACACTGGCATAGGTCTCAACGTTATTAAGTAGCGTAGGAGCATCCCATAATCCTTTGATCGCAGGAAATGGTGGACGAGGTCTTGGTTCGCCTCTCTTTCCCTCTATAGAATTCATCAGCGCAGTCTCTTCACCACATACGAAAGCGCCTGAACCCATTCTGATTTCTAGATCAAAAGAAAAATTTGTTCCTAAAATATTTTCACCAAGTAATCCATATTTGCGAGCATCATCGATTGCTTTTTGTAAGCGTTCAACTGCCAATGGATATTCAGCACGAACATAAACGTATCCACGATTAGAAGATATTGCATATCCTGCGATCGCCATACCTTCAATCACGCTATGGGGATCACCTTCTAATACACCTCGATCCATAAATGCACCTGGATCGCCCTCATCAGCATTACAAACAACATTCTTATTACTTCCCTTTGCTTTAGCGGCAAACTCCCACTTAAGACCTGTTGAAAATCCTCCGCCGCCTCTTCCTCTAAGACCAGATTTTTTCATCTCAGCTATTACTGTATCTTGAGAGTAAGTGCTTAGTGCTTTTGATAATCCTTGATAGCCATCCATTGCAATATACTCTTCAATACTAAGTGGATTTATTACTCCACAATTTTGAAGAGCAATCTTTTTTTGTAATTTAAAATATTCAATATCTTTACAATGAGCTTCCGCTTTCTCTTCTCCATTTTTTATCTCTTTACGAAGTAAGCGCTCAACAACTCTACCCTCTATCAAATGTTGTACAATAATCTCATCAACATCTTTTTCAGAGACGTTTTGATAGAAAACATCATCAGGTGCAATTCTCATTACAGGACCAACTGAACATGGTCCCATACAACCAGTACCAACTACCTTTGCTTTATCTTGAAGATTATGTTTTTTAAATCCCTCTTCAAAAGCAGTTACAATTTTCTCAGAACCAGATGCTAAGCAACCACCACCAATACAAACTAGCACTTCTCTGTTTTTAATTGAACCTAAACCTGTCTTTCCTTCTGTTAGACGTAATTCTAGATCCTTTTTATATTCATTCTTAATATTATCTAAATCACTTTGTTTTTTTATTTTCATAACCATATACTTATTCTCCTCTTACTTCTTCTCTTGCTACTTCTCTTGCATTTTCTCTTGCTACTTCGTTTACATGCTCCTCTTTCTCACGATACTCTTTAAGTATGGCCGCAATCTGAGAGGTCTTTACTCGTTGATGAACAACATCGTTTACAGTTATTACTGGCGCTAATCCGCAAGCACCAAAACATCTGGCCACATCTAAACTGAAAACTTTATCTTCAGTAGTTTGTCCCACTTCAACTTTTAACTGCTTTTGTAATTCATCAACTAATTGTTTACCACCTCGTACATAGCAAGCAGTTCCCAAACATACTCTCACTATATATTTTCCTTTTGGTACTGTTGTAAAGAAGGAATAAAAACTTACTACTCCGGCAACTTCACTATAGGATTTTTTGAAAGTAGATGCTACATGCTTTACCACATGCTTTGGTAGATAACCAAAAAGTCCTTGCGCTACTTGCAGAGCTGGAATTAAACCACCTGGTTTTTCCTTATATTCAACTAAGAATTCATCTAATTTTTTAAATAAGCGATTAACTTTTTCGGTTTCTGTTAAATCACTCATCTCTTGATCTTCACAACTACAAGTACAGCTACACTTATCAGATGCAACAGTAGCATTTACTGTCGCTTTTCTCTTCTGATCGCTTGCAACCATTTCACTAAAAATCTTTTGTGCTAACCCTTCCAATATTCGCTCATCAAAATCTAAAGGATTACTACTTAAATTATTTTCTTGGATAGTAAGTAGTGTAGTCTTCTCTCCAGTAGTATCTTGGGCCACATGAAGAATTTTTTTGCCTTCTTCTACTTCTAAAGTTCCTGCAATTTGTTTTCTATCCTCTAATTGTAGAATGAGTAATTGATCACAGTTTGCTTCCTCTCTAGAAATTTTAGTTCTTCCTTCTGCACTCTTGTAATTAATCTCTTCTGCACCTCTAGAAGTCTCCACTAAATATTGGCCCTCTAGAAATTTCTCCATCAATTTTTGTCCTAATCCACCTTGATGTAATAGTACTGAACCATTTACAAGCAATGTGATTTTTTTCTTTTGATTGGTGGTAATTGCTAACTTATTTATCCATTGAGGAGTAATTTTTGAATCCTTATTAATATTAGCGTAGGATTCAATTTTGCCTTTTTTAGAAACAAAGGCATTAAATAAAATGTCTAAGATCTCTTTATCTGCAAATGGTTTTACAGCGTAGTAAAAGATTTTTTGTGAACGATATTTTTCCTCACAGCTAGAATCAGCATCTGCTAAAACTATAACTTTAATATTTGGAAATTCTTCATTCAAACGCTTAATCGCTGTCGCTCCCTCAGCACCATAAGAAAGAGTATCTATGAAAACTACTGAGTTTTCAAAAGACATTAAAGAAATACTATTGGTAAGAATATTTATATCTTTTAATACAAATACTTTTAATCCCAATTTAGTAAGTTGTTGTCGTTTTTCATTTAATCTTTGTTTATCTGATATTGCTAAAACAACTTTTCTAATCTTTGCTTCTTTTAAATCGCTCTCTAAATTATCTGCTTTTATTCTTACTAATTCACCTTCACCACATGGATCTTCCCATAATAAATGAAGTGAATCTTTATTGATTTTTTTATTTACCTCTACAATTTTACCACTTACAGGTGAATGAATTACCTGATCCTCTTTTTTTCCTTTGATAAATGCTAGCGGCAAACCTCTATATACTTGGCTTCCTACTGTCGGCATTTTAAAAGAGATAACATTCTCTTTTTCTATTCTAGGAACAATTGCTCCTACTCTAACTTCTTCATTTCCATTTGCTGCATTTACAACTTGAAACCATGATTCCTCTAGGAAATGAAACTCCTCTTGTGGAGTCGCACTAACCATCCCTCTATCTGAAGAAGTTTGAAATAAACTTCCTCTATTGCTCTTCAAACACTTCTTAATTACCTCAACCAATTCATGTGGTGAAAATGGTTTTCTGACATAATCAAAAACGCCTAGCTGAGAAGTAGCATAGAAGTTTTCTTCAGTAGCATGACCAGTAATTATAATTACTGGAAGATCTTTACTTGTCTTTCTTAATTTCTTTAAGAAATCAACTCCGCTCATCTCTTTCATTTTAATATCAAGAAGGATTAGATCGAAAATTTCTCTCTCTAAAACTTTAAAAGCTTCTATCGCACTAATGTGATAAGTTACTTCATGTCCATCTTGAGTTAAAATACGTCTGCAACTGTTACCAACAATTTCTTCATCATCAACTACAAGAATTTTGCCCTTTACATCCATAATTAATCTCCAATAATAAATTTAGAAAAAAACAAAAAACAAAAAATACGAAATAGTAAAAACAAAAAAAAATGTATTCAACTTAAACTAGAGCAATTCTTGTACCAACAAATTTTATTGTTATTTCTTATGATTTATTAAAAAAAAGATGATCTTTATCATGAGAATCGAGCAAATTAGAATATTTTCTATGATAATAGCAGATAGTTTATATTGCGAATCAAGTATAGATTATACATACACTGTATGATCAAACCATACAGGTGCCATGCTCTTTTGGTTCCGCAATTGCTAAACCAAAAGAGCATGGCACTTTCTCACTTATTGAGTATGTGTTGTCTTCCAGCGATTTTGTCAGTGGTTTATTTTTCACCGACTTTGTCGTTATGTTTTTCACTCAAGCATAGAAATAATTTTTTGACTTTAATTATCTACTTTTTCCTATC
>JADFZW010000010.1 GCA_015232355.1 Oligoflexia bacterium | reverse complement strand
ATTTAACAACTTCTGCTGAACAAGCAATCGGCAACAACTCACTCAAAAATCCAACTGCTGTAAGTATATCTGGAGGTAAGATGGCCATTGCAGACAATGGTCGTAATCGTGTTTTAATTTACAACACCATTCCAACTGCATCTGGAGCTGTCGCTGATGTTGTTGTTGGACAAGCTGATTTTGAGAGTAGCGCGAGTGGAATTACTGCCTCAACCCTTAGTCTCGATAATGCTGTAGGCAACAATACACTTAAGTATCCAACCGATGTTTGGAGCAATGGAACCAAAGTGCTTGTTGTAGATAGTGAAAATCATCGTGTTCTTTTGTGGAATACATTTCCAACTACCGATGGTCAAGCTGCCGATGTGGTCTTAGGACAAAGTGATTTTACCACTTCTGCCAGTGGAACAAATCAATCGGCGCTCAATTATCCTATCAAGGTTAATAGTGATGGAACAAAAATAATTCTTGCTGACAAGGGAAATAACCGCGTTTTAATTTGGAATAGTTTTCCTACTACGAATAATAAAAATGCTGATGTTGTCATAGGACAATCAAATTTTACAAATAATAGCAATGGACGCTCGGCCACAGCTATGGATTCGCCTGCTGGCATTGGTTTCTCCTCTGATTCTCTACTTATAATCGATCGAATAAATCATCGTGCTTTGATATATAAATAAATCTTGCTGACTTCGACAAAATGACATCCCCGAGATACAGTCATCCACATAATGATTAAGGGGGGGGGTATAATAGACAATATTAACCTCAAGTTTTTTAATTCTTTTATTTTGAATCGGATCTAATCATCATCCATTAGCAATTTTTTTACTACCTGTTGATACTAGCAATTTAAATAAGTCAGATACCTCTTGCTTATTGAATGGCTTCTTAAGATAACCATCAATATTTTGCTTCAATGATTTTCTTTGATCGGAAGTATAGTCGGTAACAATACCTCCAGTTATAACTATGAACTTAGTCTCTAGAGCAATGTTGTCTAATTTGACTCTTTCGATTAACTGATCTCCGTTCATGTGAGGCATTTTTATATCGGTTATTACATAATCAAATTTTTCTTTTTTTATCATACCATAGGCATCTTCACCATCAGCTGCTTCAAAGACATTAAGACCAAAGGAAGATAAAATATGCTTTAGAATACGCCTAATCCCTTCTTCGTCGTCTACGATAAGTACCTTCCCTTTAAATGAAAACTCTTTTTTTGCTTGTTGAACTTCTTTGCTTGCTGTTACTTGCAATTCTTTATTGCGATTAGGGAGAACTATTTTAAAAGAAGTTCCTAACCTCTTATCGCTCTCAACATTGATTCTACCGCCAAAAGAATTAATGAGGGTATAGCAGATAGAAAGACCTAAACCTGTTCCTTTCCCTGGAGCCTTAGTGGTAAAGAAGGGATCAAATAATTTAGGAATAATCTCTTCGGGAATACCTGTGCCGTTATCTGCAATCTCTATTAATAAATCTTTATCTGTGTTGGTTGTAGTAATTCTTATATGTCCATTTTGATTACCTATCAGGGCATCCTTTGCATTAGATACAATATTCATAATTACTTGCTGAATTTTCCCAATATTTCCTTTGATAAAATAATCATGCGCAGACAATTTTGTTTCTATTTTTATATTTTCTTTTTTATAGATCCCCTCAAGAAGATGTATTGTTTCATTTATGCATTGGTGTACATCGACATCTCCTATCTGATCTGTATCTGAGCGTGCATAAGTTCTTAAACCATTCACGATTGAAGCAATCCTGCTAACCATATTTTTTATTTCGTTCGTTAGCTCAGGGTTATTATTTTTACAAGTATTTTTACATTGATGTTCAATTATTTCTACATCGCCCATGATAATAGACAAGGGGTTATTAATTTCATGTGCCACTCCCGCTGCCAATGTACCAATTGATGCCAATTTCTCTGCGTGAAAAAGATGCTTTTGAATTTGTGCTTTTTCTATTTCACTTTTTTTAATTTCTGAAATGTTATTTATTATCGCTAAAATATAATTTATGTTTTTAATATTAATAATCTTCGCCGCAAGTAACCCGTAAATTAAAGAACCCTCCTTATGCCGAAAGACAGCTTCCATGTTTTCATAAAATCCCTTTTCCGCTAACTGTTTTAGCAAAAATTTTTGATCATCAGGATTATTCCAAAAATTTATTTCAGTAGAAATTTTTCCAATTATCTCTTCTTTGCTATAACCAAAAATTTTTGAAAATCCAGGATTAATTTCAATAAACTCACCGGACATGCTACTGATGCTTAAGGCATTGGGAGAGGTATTGAAGTAAGCTCTATATATTTCCTCAGCTTCACGTTTGGACTCTTCGATTTTCTTGTATTCTGTGAGGTCTCTTGAGATTCCGACAATTTTTATAACTTTTCCATTTGAATCCAATATGGGCGCTTTTATAGTATGAAAAGTGTGAACAATTCCATCATATCTTGTAATTTGTTCTTCTGGAATATCAAGAATCTTTCCTGTAGTTGCAACTTCTAAATCATCTCTAATATATTTTTGAGTTATATCTGGAGCAACAAAAGGTGCATCAATAATGCCTCGAAGTTGTTCTGACGTCATTCCATAATAAGTACGAAGTGCCTTATTGCCCCACATCAGCTTCGCCTCTGGACTTTTAACGAAAACAATATCTGCGATTGCATCGAGAATTTGATTCAAGTCCTCTTCACTCTCTTTCAACTTCTTTTCGGCCAGTTTGCGCTCGGTAATGTCGACGCCAGAACCCTCAAAGGCAATAGCATTACCCATATTATCCAAACAAGGAACACCATTGGCATGAAACCAACGCCAAGATCCATCATGGTGTAATACACGATACTCAGCTCCGATTTGTCTCTGTTTTGTTTCCATTGTTTTTTTTAAAAATTCAATACATACTAAAACATCATCTGGATGGACGAATGGTTGAAATGGTTTTCCAATGACTTGATTTATTGGATGCCCTAAAAGTAAAGTCCAAGAAGGAGAAACGAAGGTAAATATTCCATTTGGTGAAAGCGTGAAAATTATATCATGACTGTGTTCTATCAATAGGCGATATTTTTCTTCACTATCATTCAGTCTTTTTTCTGATTGCTTACGTTCGGTGATGTCACGACAGAGCGAAATGATGGTAGATGTTTTGGTTTCCACAGTAGCACTTATTTCCACTGGAGTGATTTTACCGTGCTTATCCACATAATCAATAACGAAGTTTCTAATACTGCCATCTTTTAAGCATCTAGCAACAGCATCAGCATTCCGTGAAATCTCATATTCAGCAGTCCATTCCAAAACACTTCTACCGATAATATCGCTTAATTCATTATGGCCACTTATACGTATATATTCTTGATTAGCATCTACAACTTTACCTTCTTTGTCTAGTATTAGATAACCAGTCCCTGTGGTCTCCACCAACATTCGATACTTATTTTCACTATCACGAAGAGCATTCTCGTCTTGCATACGTTTACTCTCTCATATGTTTGCATATAAAAAAATAAATACTTATAAAAAGTATCGCATGATAAAAAAAATCAAAACAGTCATCCTTAATAAGGAAATAGATGCCTAATAAAATTTATTTGATAAGGAAAAGAAGTAATCCATTAACTTTATAAAACCATTTTACTATTTTGCAATAACTGGCAATTTTGATCAATCATTTTTAATTAAAGTTATCTAATTTTTTTATGTATCAGGCAAAAATGCTGTTTAAATTTGCTAACAAACGTGGTAGATACCTAGACACTAATTAATTAAGAGATGACCTTTTACAATTACCTGATGCTTTGACCATTGGGACACCAAAGAAGGAGAAACTTATGAACAAAGAAAGAATTATAAAAAGATACCAGAATCGCAAACTATATGACACCCATCAAAGCTGTTATGTAACCCTTGCAGAGATATTTCAGATTATTAGAGAAGGACATGAGATTCAGGTAATCGATAACAAGACCAAAAATGATATTACCTATATGACTCAAATTCAAATTTTGTTTGATCAAGAAAAGAAATCAGAAAAAAGTAGAGATACTGAATTACTTAAACGTGTGATTAGAGCAGAAGAAGGAACATTCTCCGGTTATATCAAAAAACTAGAGGGAATTGAGGTCCAACCAGATAGTAGTGACTCTGTTGCTACTGATGCTTTCATGTGTTCTCAGATTGCAAAAGACGATATTGAAACTAGAACTATTCTACAGTAAATGTGGGACTAACTTATCTAATCTAAATTTTTTCTTTTGGATTACTATGTTTATCGATGATAGATGGTGCTAATAATTCTTTACTTAATAGAAAACCAATGCTCCAATTTCTTATCCTTGCTGTTTCAAGCTCATTTAAGATCGATTTAAAATTAAAACCTTAGAACCAACTCTACACAGGTCTGATGATAGTCCCAATAGTCCCAAAGTGATCTTCCATTTTTATTTTTCCATGGTTTATAACCAAAACGTACACATTTGCCAATGGTCCCGCTAGTACAGGCCAATAGATACTCGGATTTTGATGGAATATGCCTGCTATCTTTAGTCCAGTAACCGGCCAAAGGAAATGCTTTCTTTAAAACATTGCGATCAATATCACACATCGAAGTCAATTTCTTTTTATTATCTGATCTATCCCTTTGAATTAGCAGAGTTCGAATTAGCAGAATCTGACTTTGAAATATTATTTGAATTATTTGAATTATTTATTTTTTTTTAGTGTTGTTTAAAATTATTCCCTTTAGTTTTAAACCATTGAAAGCAACACCATTCAATTTTCCAGCGTTAAGGGTTACTCCATTGTTTACAACAGCGGCAGAGGCAATGTAATTAGTTACATTAAGAAAAGTAATAGCAACAAACAAAGAAAGAATTGATATTTTTAGTGACATAATTATCTCCATATAAAAATCGATAACTCTTAACTTAACTTAATTTATTGCAAATTAGACACCGAATCAATCTGATTCTACATAAATTTTGTTGAATAGCATCTTGTATCTTATTTTTTTTATGTTAGCTTTCTTCTCCATAGGAGACCTTTTTTCTTGATGAATTGTTTTATCAAATAGAAAAAATATTTTTCATAAAACTCCTTTTCGATTCGTGTATATTGGAGTGATAAAAAAACAAATAAGACTTAAAGGTAAACCGAAACCATTATTAACTTTTTATGGTTGATAGAAATGGCGTAGGTAGAATATTAACTTTATGCCATTTACTTTGAATGGCAAAGGAAGTGAATGAGTGCTTTAGTAATTGTATTGGTATGTTTGTTTTTAAACTCAATAATGTCTTGTGCGGAAATGGCGTTTGTCACTGTAGATAAGAAAAAAATTCGTAATAAATCTTTAGGAGGAGATACCAGAGCTTCAATAATTGAAAAAATGCAAGTAACTCCTGAAAGATTTTTATCGGCCGTACAAATTGGAATAACTCTTGTTGGAGCAATTTCGGCAGCAGTTGGTGGTGTCGGAGCTGAAGAAAAAATCACACCATTATTAGTTGCATATTTAAACATCAATGTAGCATTGGCAGAAACAATAGCAATTATAATGGTCGTTGTACCAATAACATTTTTATCAGTAGTAGTTGGTGAGTTAGTGCCAAAATCAATTGCATTAAAATATTCTCTACCAATTATTTTAAAATTATCATATTCAATTAAGTGGATTGAAAAATTTCTTAATCCACTTGTTGCTCCTATGGAGAAAACGACCAAGTTTATATTAAAATTTTTACTTCGTTCAAAATTTGAAACGGAAATACAAAGCGAAATTGATGATGTTTCTTTGTTAGGGTTAAAAAAAGAGCATAAACAATATATTTTAAATTTAATTGATCTTGAGTCCAAAATTATAAAAAATATAATGGTTCCATGGAATGAAGTTAATTATGTTTTATATGAAGAAGAAGCAAGAGATGTGTTGAATAAAATTTTGGATACTAGGAGAACCAGACTTCCCGTTATTGCAGATAAAGATGTCTGCGGATTTTTACACGCAAAGGAGTTTTTAAATTTATTTAAAAGTGGTGTTGCTGATAATTGGGTGAGTTTTATTCGACCTCCTCGATTTATAAGTAAAGAAACGAAACTTTTGGATGCTTTGAAAATTATGCAAAAACAAAAGATTCATATTTTCATTGTTGGTAGCGATCAAAATCCAGAAGGTATTATTACTTTAGAAGATGTGCTAGAGGAGGTTATTGGAGATATTACTGACGAGGATGAGGATAATAATGTAAAACACTACATTAGACGTAGTATATTTACAGATACAACCAGAAGTTTCTTGTAATTTAGAAAATTAAGATGGACAGATATTTATAAAAATAAAATTAGATTTTTGATTTTCAAAATAAAAAAATTAATCTCATTTCAAATGAAAACTTTTTTAATTTCTTATAGATTTTATTTTTTTGGAATTGTTTTCACCAATGAAAATTCCGCCCCCCATCCTTTAAAAAGTTTTTCAAATTCTGTAGGTAGCTTCATCCTATTTAAAGCATCATCACTAAAAGCTCCATTATCCAAATTTTCAAAAACTATTGGCAATCCTTTGGCAAAAACATAGTTTGAGTTATTCATAAACTGAAAATGCAAATGCGGTGAAGTTGATCCACTACCTGAATTTCCACATTTTGCAATAACTTGTCCTTGTTTTACAACATCACCTTTTTTTACTTTTACCGATTTATTTAATAGATGATTGAATGAAGAAAATTCAGATTTTCCATGATCTATTATAATAAAATTTCCTCCAGATGCGAACATCAGAGGCAAATTCTTTAACTCTTTTTTTGCCTGTAACTCTATTTCTTTAAAATCATATGGAGTCCTATTATCTACAATACCATCTCCTAAATTAACAACAACACCATCAGCAGGGGCCATTATATCTTGTCCATAACAGAAATGATTTTCTGGTTTAAAAGGATCATCTTTATAAAACCTTCCATCTTTTACCTTCATCACATCGAAAGCAAATTCACTTAATAGTGATATTCTATGTCCCCAGATATGATATGGACCACCTATAATTGCTAAATCCCCTTTCATTGGAAAAATATATTTATTCTTCTGCTCATATTCACCAACTTTAAATTTTGCATTTATCAAATGATCGTCCTCAAGAAAACATTCAATCAATAGAGTATCAATTTTTTTTGGGGTATATAAATCAAAAAATTGGTTTTGCAAAACTACTGATTTTTCATGGCCAATTAATAACCCATCAGTAAACACACCAGAATAAAAAGAATTCTCTTTATACAACTCTTGTATTTTGGGATTAGTAATCTTATTTACACCAAGATGTATTTCCTTTTTTAACCACTCCTCATCCAAAATTGTTTGATTATATGTCTTACCTTCGACCCCAACGGAAATTATACATGATTTAAGTTTAATTTCCTTTTTGCTTTCATTGGTAATTTTAATTTTATTTATCATAAAATTATTTCTATAGCTTTCAATATCACGAATTAGTCCATATTGCCCATATAAGGCATAAATTACTGGACCATTAGAAATAGAAATTTTTATTTTATCGTCGAGAACAGAAACTTTGGATTTTCCTTTTGCCTTATCAAATACTAATTTTGTATTTTTATAATTTGGATTCATTTCTTCATCCTTATCATTATTGTCCTTAACAACTTTACTGTAGCTACAACCAATTAAAGTTATAAATATAACAATAAAAATATATTTAAGAAAAATGTAATTATTTCTATTTTCTATCATATTAAAATATTTAGTTAATAATATTTTAGCAAACATATCTCTTATCTTGAATTCCTTGAACTATTTATAATGTTTTCAATTTGATCTTTAATAGAATCTCTCCCGCTAATTTCTTTATCAATATCAAGTGATATTTTAATATCTGGTTTGATCGCTCCGTCTCCACTCCAAAAAAATATTTTTTGTGGAAAGGTTAAGTATATAGGTGAGTTGGGAATTTGCACTCTTCTTATATCGCCAAATAAAGTGCTTGCATTAGTGGCCTCTCCAACATGAATAACATTTGGCATTTTTTTTAATTCACGAACAAATATCTCACATGAGCTAAAACAATTTGCATCAGTTAACAGATAAACTTTTGGTGTAACAAGATTTATTTTTGGAAAACCTTTAACTGCATTTGATTTATTTTTTATTAGAGGAGGATCTAAAATCTCGCTACAGTTAAAATTAACAAACTTATTTTGATTATTTTTCATGCAATCAAACCATACTCGTAATTCTTGAATATCATTTTCAGAGATATTTCCATTTACATATTCCTTTTCCAATAAAGTTCGAAAATGTTCTTCGTTACCCTTGGAGGCAAATACCAAAGAAGATTTATCATTAGATGGCGGTTCATATCCCCAAATTCCTTTAATCCATTTGCTGGCCCAATCACTATTTCCACCACCATTGGTTCTTAAATCCAACACTAAATTTTTTTTCTTTTTTAATAAATCAGTATCCGAAATAAACTTTTTTAACTGCATAAGCTCATTATCATTTTGATAAAACATTCCTGATAATGAAACCCATGCTCCATAACCTGTCTCCTCCATGCGATAGGTATAATCTCGATCAAAATATCTTTTTAGATAATTAGTCCATAAATCTTGATTAAAATCTTTTTTCCAAATAAGTTCTTGCTTATATACTTCACTACCTTTCTTAAAACTGCAAATGCTCCTATCGTTTTCCAATTTATCCCATCTATAGAAAAAATAATTTGCTTTAGCAAATCTTGCAGCCTCTAAATCAGTTACTGGATAGAGTGATAAAACCTCTTTATCTAGTATCTCTAATGCCGATTTACCATCACAACTAACAAGTTCCAAACCTGGCATAACATTTTGATCTGCTAATAATTTATTATCAACTGAGTACACATATAGTTTTTGATTTGAATAAAGTAAAATTATTCCAGTTGAAACTCTTTGTACTGGTATATTAATTGATAAATTCAAGTGAGGATCTGCAAATGAAGCAATGTAGGTTTTAAGAATTTTAAGATAATCAAGATCAGAATTACATGATTTATTCAGAGCCTGCCGATAGAAGAGATCAAAAATATTTTGATTTGATAAAGAATAATTATAGTTGCTGGAATTTAATGCTAGTATTTGGTTAATAACCTGCAAATCATTTTTAATATGTTCACAATTATCAGATGCCTTCAAATTAAAATTAAAAAAAACAAATACAATCAGAAATAAAAAACTAAAGGTATATCTTGATTTTTCTAGTATGCTCATAATTTAAAATCCTTGTCTTTATAATTATTATATATATCCTAAGTATTAATCTCTATTTTAAAATTCCAAACCAAGCATTAATCCATAATTAAATGTGTTCAAAATATTAGGTCCATAGTACCAGCGATTTCTTCCAACACCACTCTCTAAGCGAATAAAAAAATACTTCGAGCTTTCAAAAAATGGTGAAAATTCTGATCCTAAATTAATTCCATACGCTTTTAAATGCCCACTATTGGTGTAGGTGATATTGGTGTTTTGGGAAGTTATGCTGGCATCTACACTATCTTGATAATAATATAGGTTAGAATATAAAAGGCAATACTCTGTTAACCTTTTCCCAAAACTAAAATTGCTATCTAATATTTTTTGTCTCTTTCTACCATTAGAAACATAGTTAACAAATAGTGGTTTTACGAGACCGACAACTACTCCTGATTGTTTGGCATCACTATACCATCCTGAGAAACTTATCGATCCCTTCCATCCGTTGTTGTTTCTATCATCCCCCATGAATTGATATTTAATACCTATTGCTGGCAAACTGTAATATGAATACTTAAAAAGTAAATCAAAGCGTTTATATAATCCAAATTGTGATAATAGACCAATGCTATCACTTCTTCTTATTTTAACCTCTTCATCCACCGTGGTAGAATTATTAAATAAAATCATTTTATCTGTCACTTCTAGTAATTGAAGGTAAGAGCTACTTCCTGCAACCAATCCTACTGTCCCATGACCTAATTTTCCACTAGACTCGGGAGTTTCAAAACGATATGTGGGATTTTTATATTCTATAACAGTGCTGGTAATTGAACATGAGATCATGAAAGTAGAGAGACATAGAGGTGCCAGTAGTGATAAAAGCAAAAGGAGAGGTAAAGTCTTTTCATTTTTGATTTTCAAATTAGCTTCCATAGACAATTGCAGATGAGTATCTCTTTGGCAATTGTTTTTAAATTTTAATTGTACAGCTCTTCTGTGAAAGTTTAGTAAATTAACAAAATAAAGTAAATTATATTTTTGTCAACTTTTTATATTCTGGTTGAAATTTTATTAACTACATTATTTACATAATTTCATAATTATAATTTTCTTAAATTAATCACTATCAACCACGGTAAAACTATCAATATTTAATTGAGATACAATTTCGGTATTGGAATTCTTTAATTTATTATTATAGCTAATAATCAAGTTTTTCAAATCTTCGTTTAAGCTATTAAAAAGTTCTTTAGAACCACAAATAGTTGCTGTAAATGTAAAATCGCTTTTATTTTCTCTTTTAAAGAACACTCTATCTTCTTGCAATTTCTTGAGAGCATTAATCCTCCAATTAACATGATTTTGTTTTGCCAATGGATGTTCTTTATCTAAATGAAGAAAACTAGTTAATAGTTCAATTTCAATCTTATGATCACTTCTTCTTGTGAAATCAATATGCTTTAATTCTTTTAAAATTTTAAGGCAAAATATTAAATCATGGGCCGAAATATCCAAGACCGTTTCTAGTTTTTCACAATCTTTTCTAAATTTATCAATAGACAAACAACTATGAACAACTTGTATTAATGGATTTAAAAAATAATAGATTAAATTTGAATGATTTTCATCAGAGGTGGAAATAATATTTTGAGTAGATAATCTATTAGTTAAAGATAATTTATCTCTTTGTAACTCATTAACTTTTTTCTGCAGAATATTTTTGTAATCAACATTAGTTGCTCTGGCAAAACGGAGTAGCAAAAATAAGTAATCATGAAATCTATCTTCAATTTTTAAAAATCTGATAATTTTAAAAAATTGTTCTTCATTTAAATGTACTTGATGTTTTAATACTTTACTTAAATATGATTTTTGAATTTGAGTACTATTGGCCAAAAATTGAACTGTAAAGTTATATTGGTGACAATAATCAGTTATAAATTCTTTATAATCAGTATAATGGTACGGTGTAGCTTTATTTTGATCGTTTTTATTTTTTTGATGAATATTAGTTTTAAGTTTAAGTTTATTTTTCTTTTCTTTCCTTTCCATTCTATTTTCCTTCTATCTTCCTCTATATTTTTAGTATCTTGCATTCTTTATGGCCTAATATAGTTAATAAAGTTTCAACTAAAATGCAAGAAGTTGATAAAAATATAATTTACTCCTTTTTATTGATTTGCTAGATTGTCCGTCAAATGCAACACCTGGTTTAAAAACCAAAGAATTATCCATGGCAGTATACTTTGTAATCTGCTGAATTTGTATATTATCAGAGGAAAATTATATGAAAATACTTTCTTTATCTCTACTATCTTTAGCAATTGTTCTTGTGTTTTTGATATTATTAGATGCTTATGCAAGGGATGCTAATTCTGCTGGTGACAGTGGTGGAAGCGGAGGAGGAATGATTTCTACTGGTATTGATGGATATACAACAGAACTAAACCCATTTTTTATTGGTTGTGAAGAGGTAAAATATTGTATTGTAATTAATGAAGATGATTTTTCAAGGAAAGTTAATGATGTAAAAAATGATATTGCTAATGCTATTTCCGATTGGAAGAACGCTATCGAAATAATTAAACCAAAACCCATACCAGAAAATACATCATTAGTTCCAAAAAGATTCGTTGGAAAAAATATCTCTACAAATTTTAAATTTGAAAGTAATTGTAATAAAAATACAGATTTGATTTTTCTTATTGGAGAAATAAATCAAGACGTAAGAAAAGTTCTTTCCGAACGTGCAAAACATGTATTGGCCTTTACTAAAAAAAACAAATATAGTGAGGAAAGTGGACGGGCACAAGGTTTTATTTGGGTGGCCCCAGATCGAGGGAAAAATAAGTATAATCTGCCAGGAACACTTGTAGATTTTTGGCAAAAAACTTCAACATCAACAAACTCATCAACAAACTCTACTCCAATTAATTATAATTTTTATAATGTAATAACTCATGAGTTAGGACATGTCTTTGGAATACATCATGATGAATATACTACTCGTTTGATATCGAGACTTTCAACTACTTATGGACCTAAAAAAGAATCTCTTGAATCTATGGTTTATAGAAATTTGTGGCGGGTGGGTAATATTCGTTGTGGAAGAATTAGAACTTTAGATAATTCTTTAAGAAAAATAATTGGTATAGCAAATGATATTGGTTTTAGAAATGGCAACAGTGCTATAATCTGCATAAAAACTTTTGCTGATGAAAATGGTGTTGATGTAAGTATAGGTACAGATAGAGGTAGAGGTATGGGTAGAGGTCCTTTAGCAATAAAATTCTTTCAAACAGATACTCGAGTGGAATTATCTGAACGAACGATAAAACCTTTAATAGTAAATAATAATAAATTTCAAGTAATGCTAACTAATAATATGCCTGCTCCCTCACCAAAAGTGATTTCCAATAACGAGATTCAAAGTAGTGGTTTTTATAATGATTTGAGTAGTAGTAACAGATCAGAACAAATTGGAAAATATCATCAATTCTTTACTAGTCTTAATTATACTTTTCTTAGAAATCTAAAATGGGTGTTTTATGATTCCGACGGAAAAGAGGTAAATAATCTTCCTGTGCAGATACGTTTAAGTACATTACATCGTTTATCTAATTTATCTATTACAGCTGTTTTCAATAACGATTTTGTTTCATTAGAAACATATCTTATAGGTGGTGAAGAGGTAATAGAGTTAGAAAAAGAACTTGAGGATACTTGGTAATTATAAAAAATCGATCTTTATTAAATTAATTTCAAGTAAGGAATTTCATGCAAAGAATTTTAGAAGTTAAAGCTCTTAAAAAATATTACTCCGTAAAAAAGAAAATAGTAAAAGCTGTAGATGGCATTTCCTTTGAGGGTTTTAAAGGAGAGATCTTAGGTATTTTAGGACCGAATGGATCTGGAAAAACTACCGTCATTAAATCGATAACAACTATTGTTGATCACGACGATGGAGAAATAAATATTTTGGGTGTCAACAATAAGACTAATCGAAAAAAAGTTTTAAACAATATCAGTGCAGTTTTAGAAGGTGCTAGAAATATTTATTGGCGATTGTCTCCAGAAGAAAATATTCGTTACTTTGCTGGATTACGAGGATTTTCTACTAATGAAATTAAATATAGAATGGAATATCTTTTAGATATTTTAGATCTACAGTCTGTAAGAAATAAACAAATCGGAGAATTTTCAAGAGGTATGCAACAAAAGGTTGCAATTGCTTGTGCATTTATCACTTCCCCTGAAATGGTGTTATTAGACGAACCAACTTTAGGTCTTGATGTTGAGACTGCTCGGAACATGAAAAAATGGATTATTGAGATTATACGTAGGGATAAGATATTTTTGCTAGTTACATCTCATGATATGAAATTTATAGAATCTATTTGTGATAGAGTGATTATTATAAAAAATGGTACAATAGTAGCTTCTGATTATGTTAGCAATTTAAAATCAGTATTCTTAAAAAAAGTATTTAAAATTACTACTGCAGAAAAATTATCTGCCTCACAATTATCCTTAATTCAAAATGATAATAATTTATTAATTCGTAAAAATGTTGTAACCACACCAGAAGGAGAAGTTACTGAATTATTTTTTAACCTGACTAAATCATCTGAGATCTATCATGTCTTTGATATATTAAAACAAAATAAGCAAGAGATTATATCTGTAGATATATTACAAAATGACTTTGAAGATATTTTTGTCGATATAATAAAAAATGGGGTAACTAACAAATGAAAAGATATCTAAATTTATTTAAGGCTGAGGGATTGAAAAGTTGGTGTGAATTTAAACGTTACTTATTTAATACCTTCATGGAAATTATTGTAATGTATATAATATTTTTATTCATGTTTTACGGAATTAAAATATTTGCGGGCACTGCCGTTAGTAATGATGGGTTGGATGCTTTAGTTATAGGATACATTATGTGGATGTTTGCGATTACTGGTTTTAGTTCAACCTCTCAATTAATTTCAGGAGAAATGCAGAAAGGGACATTAGAACAACTTTATTTATGTCCATTAGGAATTGAATTTAGCGTAATGTTTCGATTGATTTTTGATACTATTATTTCATTTCTCTTTATTGTTGTAATTATATTTTTGACCATGTTAACTACCAATAGATGGTTGCATATAGATGTTATTAGAGTAATTCCCATATTGTTAATTTCTCTTCCTTGCTTGTGGGGTCTGGGGCTAGCAATATCAGGTTTGATTTTGATTTTTAAAAAATTTAATGCCTTAGGTTCAGTTTTAACTTTTGGTCTTATTGGAGCTGTATCTGTACCTGCATATCCACTTAACAGTTTCTCATTCATCCCTTTCAGCGCAGGTGCTTATACCATTCAAATGATTGTTAGAAAAAATTTTCAATTCAACATTGAATGGTACTTATTTATTGCTACACTTAGTATATTTTATTTTTTTATTGGAGTTGTAATTTATAAAAAACTAGAAAAAATTGCTCGTAAGAAAAACTTGCTAGGCCAGTACTAGAAAAAAAATATTACTTATTCTCTACCAATCAAAGTACCAAATGTGCCTGGTCTAAAAATTATTCTCTTTAATTTGATTTCAAAATCATCAACAAAAGCATTCTCTTGTACATTAAAGACATTAAAACCAAAGTGGCCATGAGGACCTACGCCATCACCTTGTTGTAGAGTATGAGATTGGCAAAAAACATCGTAATTTTTATTATTTTTTATCTTAAGCAATTTATTATATGTCTCAGTGGCCGCCGCAACCATTCCACCTGGATTACCCATCTCATGCTCTGGTGCTACTGTATAGTGACACTCATCCCAACCATCTGTAGTATCATTTTGAGCCTTACCATAGATTATAACTTGTGGATAAGTGCCGTTTGTATCCAATTCAATATGAGTTACTCGACCCTTTCTAGTTAATTGAGGTGCTGTCGCATTTGGTTTTTTATAAGTAAAAGTATAGGTAGCGGCCAAACGAAGAATTGCTGGATTTACAGTTAAATCCCTTCTAATTACATTGGCCCTTTCTGAAATAGTAAGTTTTGATAAATTATTTGTAACTGCAAAGGTTTCAAAGGCAAAAAGGATAGATAAAGAAGCAAGAGTTAGTAAAATAACACTGTAATAAAAAGAACGCATTGATTTTTTAATCATGATTTTTCTCCTATGTTAATAATTCCAAAAATAATAATTCCAAAATAGTTAGGATCTCTATTTAAAGATATTTAACTATTATTGCAAGAATTGTTTTGCAATTAAAAGGCCAAAAAATCATTGTTAGTAATTTTTACTATATTAAAATGGTTTGTAATTTTACAAATGATATAAAGAAGTAACGTTTTTAAAAAGAGTGGAGATGTTTACTTAAAGATTGTGTTAAAAATATAATTAATCGCTTCTGGTGAGGTTCTATTAATCTTTGCAGCTTTCTCAAGTAAGCTATCAAGATCGCTACTTCCGTTACCCTCTAGCTTATTCATGTACGCTCTCTGCACATCTGCAGATTTTACTCCCAACACTTTTGTTGAAATTACATCAAGATCACTCTCTGTAAGCGCACGTCTTTTACTAATTGTATTCATATGATCTATCATCTTTGCAATCTCAATTCCTCTCTCCTCACTAAGTGCAAACTCTGCTGCCAAAGATTCACCTTTGTGATGTAACTTCAAACTCTCTATGGCCGCACCATACTTTTCTAAATCCTTAGCTGTAGAATTACTCTCTTCGAAAATCAATCCAGTTGATGGACTTAAATAGGTTCCACCACCATTTGGTACTAGATCAGAGATCAAATCAGTAGCTCCTGCTTTTTGATAGAAATCGTAGTATGACATTGTTCCTTTATAGAGATCCAAGTTGTATGCGACGTAATTATCTGTACCATCTTGTCTAACTACAATGTAATTTTTAGTTGCATCTGTTGATCCATGCTCTTTAACCATAGTAGCAGATGAATCAAAGACTACCAAAAATTTATTTAACTCATCCATAAATCTATTGGCCTCCCATGAATGGCATCCAGATAGAATTGATATAACAAAAATCAAAATTAAATTAATTGCAAAATATTTTTTTTTCATTTTTTTATCTCCTAACTGTTATTTGCTAGCTTAGTAATTATTTGTTCCCAACTAAATCATTAATAATTCTTCCAATCGCCTCTGGAGTTGTTCCATTTTTCTCGGCAGCCTTCTTAAAAACTGCATCCATTTCCATCTTATTTCCCTCTCGAGACTCTGAATAAGCGCTTCTGATTTTGTCATAACTTAAACCAGTCAGTTGTTTAGAGAATTCATTTAAGTCACTACTGCTAATCGCTCTCTTTTTGCTAATTAAATTCCATTGATTGTAAAGTTTTGCAACAACCATTGCACGCTCTTCACTTAATCCAAATTGAGCTGAAAGATTTTCTGCAACATAGGCCATTTTCAAATTTTCTAATTCTGCACCATATTTCTCTAGATCTTTAATTGCAGCACTAGTCTCTTCAAAAGTCATATTAAGTGAAGAACTGTAAAATAATCCACCACCAATATCAGTTAAATCATTTACAATATCTTTTGTGCCAGATGCACGATCTAAGAATTCAGCAACTGATTCCCACTCAATAAAGATCTTTCCATTTTGATGATTCCAAGTTCTCCAATGATCAATATTAAAAGCAACATAGTTGCCAGTTCCACTCTGCTTAACTACACAGTACCCTGAATCTTGAACTCCATGTGGTTTTACTAAAGAGACGCTGGTGTCGTAGGGTTTTAGGATTTCATTTAAGTGACCTACAAATGATTGCGGTTTATCGCTACATCCGACTAAAAAGAAAATAGTAACTAAAACGCTAAGAAAAACTTTAGAAACTTTAAAAAACTTAAAGTAAGAAGATCGAATCATAATTACCTCCTTGGTAGTGATTGCACAAGTAGTGATTACTTGTGTACACAATTGTTTTGTTACTTATGATAACTAACAAAAGAGGAATTGATCCGCAAACAATTTTTTTGTCCTAATTATTTTTTAAAGTTTTAGATTATTTTTAAAGTTTTGGATGACAAACACATTGCTCAAATGAATCGCAGTGTCCACCGATTGAATTACCTTGAGCAATACAAGTAGCACTGCACTTTGGTTTCTCACAAATATATTGTCCATTTTGATAACATTTCTCTGCACTAACAATTTGAGCAAGTGAACAAATTGATGCTTGATTAATATTTGCCTCTGGAAGTTGGTAATTAAGAGAAAAACTTGAGCACAAAACACTTTGAGTGACACCGGCCAAAACTCCACCAACTAATTTTACACCACTCTTATTACAACTATAAACAAATATCGCGGTTGGCATTTGCACGCCTGCAAAATCCATCATCTGTTCAGAGTAGGATTCAATTGTTGGATTCACACATCCACTACTAGCAACTAATTGCAAATACCACTGTGTATATCCAGCAGGAGTACAATTATAAAGTCCATAAGGAACTCCAGTCATAAAAGATGCAGAAAAATTTTGAAGGTTCGAAGCTGCTGGTCCATAAAAAACACTTCCACCATCACCAAAGTAGTAACTTTGCCAGAATGGAGGAATCCAGGTCACACATGATTTACCTTCACCACCACCTCTGACTGCGGCCACGCCCCAATTATCAGGTACAGTATTTGGAGAGAGTGTTCCGCAACTATTTACAGTCTCTAAAAATTTAACTGCTAAGGGAGTTGAAGGAAAATTACTTGCATAAGTAAAGTTAAAACTAAGAATAGAAAAAATAAAAATAAAAACAAAAGATCTCATTTCAATGATCATAATAGTTTTCCTTTAAAAAAAATTTATATATTTATATATTTATATATTTAAGTTATTCTTTATGATCAAGCAAATACTTTGTTTTTCCAATACCACTTTTAATCTACATCCTACTTAATACACAACTTAAGTGAAATTAAATAAAAAACCTTTAACTTAAATTGATAACTTCTAAACAATGCAGATGCGACCGTTTCTACTCTAATAATTGTCAAATCACTTATAAATAATTTTTTTTTGTATTAGTAATAACTAGTTAGAAAAATTCAATTCAACAACAATAAGTAATAAAAATAGTAGGACATAAAATATGACATTGATAAAATAGAACATAGTTAGGCATTCGAACTTACTATTAGGAACGTAATAACAATGTCGGATTTTCGTTTACGTATTAACAATATTAACAAATTAAAAAAAAGGAAATTTTATGTCAAAAGCTATTTTTACTTTTAAAGAAATTTTTAGTTCTAAGATCATTCATAGTGCTATCTGTATTCCTGTTGTGATTATTAGCTTGAATCATTGGACAGCTCTGGGAAATAATGAAGGAAAAGATGAATCACGCCAAGGATTACTAGGTGATTTTAGTTC
The DNA here is from genome assembly GCA_015232355.1 of Oligoflexia bacterium. Taxonomy (GTDB): domain Bacteria; phylum Bdellovibrionota; class Bacteriovoracia; order Bacteriovoracales; family Bacteriovoracaceae; genus JADFZW01. The sequence continues at coordinate 143,974 of JADFZW010000010.1, read as the reverse complement.
TAACTCTAGCTTGAATCTGCCTCAAATATCTAGTGTGGCATCTAATACATCTAAATTCAAAGATGGAGGCAAATACGAATCTCTCAATGTTGATCAAGATGACATTGATGATTTGCAAATATATCAAGGAATTGGAAACAAGAATAAAAAAGCTACTGGTAGTATGATAACAAATCCTTTTAAAAACTTAAAAAACTTGTTTGGCAACGTATTCAAAAAGAAAACAAATAACAACTGTGCTCAACATACGTTACTAATGGAAGATGAAGAAGATACAGTAGTAAACGAAGTAAAAAAAGAAAAAGTAGTTAACGTAGAGAAAGTAGAAAAGGTAGAAAAGGTAGAGAAAGTAGTGAATGTAGCGAAAGTAGAAAATTTAAATGAAACTTTCGTTATAGGATTGGAGAAAAACAGCACTACTAGTAAACCCCAAATAAATATATCTGAAGAGGCAGCTCTGCTTGCAAAATTGATAGAAAGTGGTGATATTACAAACGTAGGAAATATGCTCTCCTCTGGTTTACTGGCCATCAATGACCAAATTAAAGGTAAATCAACCGCTATAGATTTGGCCGTAGATAGTGGTAATATCAATATGATAAAATTTCTTGTGTCTAATGGCGCATCTGTTAGGAGAGCAGGTCCTACAGGCAATAATCCGGTCCAAGAAGCAGTTATTTTGAAAAAACATGATGTGATAAAGTATTTTCTAACATCAACAGAACTCTCGTTTAATGATCGTGCGTTCGTTAAGGAATCTATGCTTGATATCGTAATGAATTTTGCTACTACTCCTGGACTTGATGATGATGGAAGTTATGCAAAGATTAGAGATATGTTATTACGTGAAATGCAAATTAATTAATAGCTCCTTTTCTAATATCAGAGTATATCCTCCCAGTTATTTCACTCCATTCCCCAGTAAAATTTTTATATTCTGAAGGTGAAACCAATCTCAGCGGTTTAATCATTGCTGGTTGAAACTCATCATTAGCTCCAATAGAACCAGGAACCACTTCAATTTCATAGATAACATATCCTCCCTCTGTAGAATTATTCTCTTCAGTACTACGTTTTTTTTCATTGTTAGGAGAAACTTCACCAACCTTATATTGTTTATAAAAATGTTTTCCATCTTGAGAAACAATAAAATGCTCTTCTATATTTGCTTGATTATTAATCTTTGATCTTATAGTTACTACTGGTGCTAATAGATAACCATCATCATTAATTCTACGACCTTTATCATCTAATCTCCTCTCATGATTAGTATCTCCTTCTCTATAAAAATATTTTATAGGCCAACCAGTAGTATCGTATTTCAAAGAATATCCTTTTAGAGGCAAGCCAGTAATATCGCTAAATTCTTCCTTACAAAATGGGCATGTTATATGAAAACAGCCACTAGTTCGTATGTAAGGATTAAGACATTTAGGACATAATGAAGTTCCTCCCTCCTTATGTTTTTTTAATATATTTACATAACTTTTAAGACAACTGTTATCTACATGATCACTCTCGGATAATTTACATTTTAAACAAGTTCCCTTTTTGCAATTTGAACAAGTCCAAAACATTGGTACATCAACGTTAACAGCAATACTTTTTTCATCACCTTTACTAATACAAGCATCTTTTTCACAAACTGAACAAATAGTCATCTTTTCCTTTATTTCTGGATACAAATGTACTCCCTTGATTAAAATAGAAATATTATTATTAATAAAATCTTCTAACTGTATAATTCCTTTTGCAAATAAATATGAAACAAAGGATTCATCCAAGCAACCGTCCATCTTATATTTACCTGATTCTTCCAATTTCGTTCTAAGTGTTGCTTTTAAACACTCTCTACAGCACTTACCTTCCATATCTTGTATACCAAAACAAGATGGAATAAATTCTGATTGATCTTTATCATCTAAACAAACTGGACAATTTTGAGTAGTATTTTTTTCTTTATCAACTACTTTATCCTCAGTTTGTATGTATTTTTCAACAAGTTTTTGACAAGAATCTAGCTTAGATAAAAATCTAAGCGTATCTTTCTTATATTTTTCATTGTTTGATTTTGTATATTCACCTAAGAGATTATTAAAAAGTTTATTTTTTTCTGCTAATGACTCGTCCACGGATTTACACAAACCAACAATGGAAGACCATAGATCATTATTTTTAGTGTTTAGTGCTTGTTTCATTTCATTTAACATTATTTCATATGTTTTATCCTTCAAACGAAGATCATCATATATTTTTTTATATTTACTATACATCTCATTATGCAATTTCATAAACACTTCATCATTTAGGATGCCCTTAAATAAATTAGTATTAGTCCCTTCATTTTTAATTACTAAATTAAGTCTATCATTAAACTTAATAATATCTTCACCCAATTTGTTAATGTCTAATCCATAAGATGATAATTTTGTATAAAAATTCAAAAACAAAGATAGATTAGTGCTTGCTTCTTTTAACATCTTTTCAATCTTTCTACCATTAGCATATGAGCTTATAAGATTAACTAATTTATCTTTCGCTTCTAAGTTATTATTCTCATTCAGATGTCCAAAGTAACGTTCAGTCAAAACATTGTTATCTTTCGCAACTTTTGATAAGAATGTTGTTGTTTCATTTTCAGATGAATTGAGCTCATCTTGTTTTTTCTTCAAATTCTCCAATAGTAAAACATAATCAATAGCAAAATTGTTTAGTAAACTATCATTACTATGAATAGCATTAAAAATTTTAATTGTCGTTTCATCTTGAGGCCATACTAGCTTACAATTTTCTTGAATTTTAGGAATTAATTCATTTGTTTGATCCAATAAATCTTGTTGTTGCTTCATTTTAAATTCATTTTGTAGTATTTCCGCTCTTAGATTTTTAATTTTTTCACTAATATTTCTTTCTGTTTTGTTAACACCAACAACATTGAAACTATTTAGCTCTTCTAGTATAGAGGATTCATCATTGGTAAATTGTGTAAAATTATTACATTGTTTACTAAATTTCTCCAACTCATCTTTTGTTATTGATATTTTTTCTCTCCATTTATCTTTTAATGATAACAATTTAATTTGCATGTTTAATGACTTTGTTAACTTCGTTTTAAAATCATTTTCTAACTTAAAAGCACTTGATTCTTGCTCTATTTTATTTATTTCCTCATTTATGGACAAAATCCTATTCTCTAAAACAGGAAATTTCTCCTTACATTCAACTCTAGAGGAATTAAATATTTTTTCCAAGTCAGCATATTTGCTGCTCATAACTTCTACAAAATTTAAAATAAAAAACTTTCTTAATTCTTTAGAAGTCATCTTATCAAGTAGAGAAATTCTTTTTTTGTCCTCTTGTTCATTTAGAATTTTTTGTGCCTTTAAAATTAATATCTCTTGCATAATTTTAGCAAAATCTTGACTACTAATTTCCGGCACTGACTGACCCTTGTTATTCTTTTTAAGTAATTTATTTAACTTTCTACTCATTTTTTGGGTACTTTTCCCATCAAACTTACCCGTTTGTAACTCAGTTATAAATTCTTGAACAGTAGCATATCTCCCTTTGCCAAGGCCAAAGAGTGTTTTCATTTTACTTATTTTAAGCTCATAAACTTTTTTTAAGTCACCTAATATTTTCATCTTTTCTTCTGCATTTAAAATAGTCGCATGAGTAAAATTATGCGAATTAAATGCAATTATAATAATATTTAATAAAATTATAAACTTAATGATCATTTTCATTGCTATTACCTTTTAAACAATATTTTTTAACAGTTAATTTTTCAGTTTATTTACATTTTGTTTATAGTATCTTTTTTAGATTCCTTATCATTTGAACTCTCTTTTAAAACACCAGGACTATCTTTTAAAACATCTTCAGATGTTAGCCTATACTCTTTTAGTTGATAAAGAATAATATAAGCATTCTTATTAATCATATTTTGAACTTCAGACTTTGAAACTTGATGTTTACTTGAATCATTATGTTCAATCCAATTATTTTCAGATGAAACATCTTCTTTACTTCCACTATCTACTTCTTTCAAATAAGAAAAGTAGTGTCCACCATCTAGTCCACCACTATGAATAACCACCGCAACTGGAAGCATTTCCGCCACCCCATCTAATGTTACTGTTTCGTTCATTTTTCCAATATCATATTCACTTGTTCTTGCAGACTTTATACTGTTACACATTCCTTCATCTAATAATTGTTTTGCATTTGTACTTGCATTTGCATTTTTATTTGCATTTTTATTTTTCAAGTTTTGTAGAAAATTACCATCCATTTTACTAGATTCTAATTCATGACAAACAACTCCCTCTTTTTCGAATATACACTCACTAATAACCGTTTTATTCATACCTTGCTTTGTCTTATCTTCCTCTTTGATGTAAACTATGGCCGGAGTCTCTTTTTTTGTTTTAGGGATTGTATCCATTACATTGTAGTAACATCCTTTTTTATAAATTTTAATTTTAAGTGGTTTATTAATATCAACGATTAGATCTTTATAAATTTTATTCTTACTACCATAGTCATCTGTGGCCACAAATCTTTTCTCATTTACTATCAATGTCCTTGGTACGCTAGTAAACACCTGAGCAAATCTAATTGGTCCTTTTACTTTGGTAATTTCATCGTCAACACCATCTTCTTTTTTATTACTTCTTATCTCTTTGATATCTATAGAGGATAGCACGTTAAATGATTCTTCTATGTTTTTATATCCATTAGTAGATTGTGAAGCTAAATCCACAGAAATAATCGGCGTTTTTATAGTTTGAATATCTTTTAGCTTGTACCTATTAGGTGTTAGCAACAACCTTTTGTTTAAATGAATTTCGGCACACTCTTTTTTATTTATTTGTTTTGCTACAATCGCATCGCCATTTGGTTGGTATGGAAATTTTTTAAATATACTCTCTGACGGCATCTTTTGATAAGTTGAAATACTCATCACTTTAAACCCTTCAACTGCTGCTTTACCTTTTTTATCTTCACGCTTAGTTATTAAGCTAATATCTTCTTTTGTCATAACAAGGACTGAAGCAGATATATCAACATTTTTCATTATGCTCTTATTTGCTAGAACATCTTTAATACTATTTGCTGAAACAAAATACACTTCACATCCATTTGGTCTTTCCAGTATGGAACTTTGAGATATTGCTACTGAGGTATCTTCCATTTGTAAAATTTCAAAAATACGAGATACAAAATCTGCAGCATCCATTTGATCTTTCATAATTTCACTGACACCTTCAATTTCAAAAAACATATTTTGTTCTTTTAAGACCTTCTTTAATTGAAGTAAAAATAATTTATTATTTTCTCTTACTTTATCCGTAGGCATTCCTTTAATAATACTTCCAAGAAGTACTGCTAACCGTGATTGCAATAGTTTTCGATTATTAAAGTATTCATCTTTTTCTCCTTTAAATTTTTTCAGTTTACGATTGCTTGGAAGTAATGATTGATATAATTCAGGATTAAGATAAACCATTTGAGTCAATAATTTAATTGAGGCATTAGCAAAGCAGGTATTACCTAAATTTACAAGCCCAGAAAAATCATTTTGCACAGACCTTGAATTCATCTCATCCTTATCTGTCCAATCGTTATCATAATTAAAATTTGCAAAGTAAGATAGGCCAAACAAACTATCATTTTTCTTTTTACAAATAGGTTTTTCATTAAGATCAACTTTTTTCTTAGATAGATCTTTAAATAATTTACTCCAAGTTATTTCCGCCATCTCAATCTCAAACTGAGAATTTGAAATATTTTCCTTGCCTAACAAAGATATAAACGATTTCATCTTATCTTCATCAGCGATAAAATCTTTATCTGATAAAATGCTTGCAATTTCATCTACTATATTAGCATTTTTATAGATTTGCTTTAATTTTGCAATATTTGCAATGATAGCTCTATAGAGGTTAAGACTAGATGGTGAATTAATTAATTTAAGCACCTCAAATAAATTAGATATATTTCCATTTTTTTTATCAAGTGTTTCAAAGAAAGCATCCATAGCATATTTATTCATATCCTTACTAAAATACTTACTGAAATCCTTGGATAAAATATTTTGATCTAATGGAATATTTCGTTTTTTGGCCTCACTAATAATCTCTAACATTTTATTTGCCATTTCTCCATTTTCACCTATATTTTCCATGAATTCTTTAGTTAAAATTTGTGGTTCACTACTTACTAGTGATTTAATTACAGACAATGCTTTTTTTTCTTTTATCAAAATAGCAGCATCCATTGCATCTGTATTGGACTTAAGAGGTATCTTTATTGCATTTTGATTTTTAACAAATAATTTAAAATAATTAAAACTTTCAATCTGGTTCTCGTTTCCAATCTTTGCAATAGCTTCTACTGGTATATTTAATTTTTCTTCTAAATTTCTCTTATAGAAGTTATATTGTATAGGAGATGTTAATTTCAAAATGCCAGCAATATCAATTGCTGAATTAGCAGGAATAAATGATAAGCATGTCTCAAGTGCCTCTACTTGAGTACTACTTTTTATAGTAGATAAGACTAAAAGATCATTTACAACTCTACGATCAACTATTTTTTTCCTATCATCAATTGTACGTATAAATATTTCAAGTGCTCTTTGAGCATTACCGCTAGAATCAGAGACAACATTTTTTAAAATTGTCAGTATATTTTCAGGATCTATTTTTTCTAAGTTAGTTGATCTATTTAGAGAATACTTATTCAAAAAAGTATGAACTTGTTTCCATTTACTATCTATTACATCTGCTACAACACTTAGATCTAAGTGTCTCATTTTTTCATCTTCATTTTGTAATTTATTATATTGATCAACTATATCCTTAAAAAAATCCAACTGGTGATTGGATTTAATTTTTAATATATGTCTGGCATTGGAATCATTTAAAATTTGTTTATTCTTATTTTCAAACAAGATAGCAAGTGCCTCTTTAGCAAAAGAAGACATGTTTTCATCATAATATTGAGCAATCTCTAAAATATTTTTAAATTTAGAAGTGTCATAATCATTTTGGGTTTCTTCAATATCAATAAATTTATTTTTATTTTTTTGTATGTCTTTCAAAAATCTTATCTGATTTTCTAATTTTAATGGATTATCATTCAATTTAAACTCTTTAAAAAATTTCTGTTCTACAAGCTCAGGCATAAAATCAGACAACGTTTTCAAAAAATGATATTTACTTCGATTATCAAATTTCAAAGAAAATGCTAGTAGATCATCATTACTAATATCTCCTAGACCAAGATGATTCTCATTTTTTGCAAGTGCTTTTCCCAAAAAGCTAAAAGACTTCGTTTGATATGATTTTTTTCCAGTCTCTACAGAATTTATTGATAAAATTTTATCTAGTTCAATACCCAGATTTTCTTTCATATTTTTTTTCATAAAATCAACTTGATTTTGATTACTAAATCTCAAAGCATTATTTAAATTATCTACAGAAACACTCTTATCATTTTTTTGATATAACTTAAGCATTTGCAACTGATATTCATTTGTAAAATAACTTAAAGTCTCTGCGACTGATACTGGTAGACTTTTATTATCTTTTTTTGCCTTCATATACAACTTAAATGCTTCCATTGGTATTTGATTATCATTTGAAAATCCTGCTAACATTTTGACTGTCTCTACAGAAATCGTTTTATCATCTAGAGCAGAGAAAACCTTTTTGTAATTATTGTTATTAATTTTCTCTACAATAGATAAATCAAAATCTTCCTCATTTTTATCTAATTTTATTAAAAATTGATTGAAAAAATTTATTCTATCAGCACTAGTTAATGCTGCAAAAGTATCTACTGAATACAACTGAGAATTATTTTCTTGATTATACCTCTCAATATAATCAACAAACGCTTTCTTTGGATTTTTATTTTTTAAAGCAAATATATTTCTGATTTTATCTATATCGAAATACTCTGGATGAATTAATTTTTTTATATGATTTTTAAGAATATTTTTTTCTTCACTATTTAGTAATTGATAGGCCAGTATTTTTCTAGCAATAAAGCTTACATTTAATCGTGTTTCTTCACCTACTTTAAATCCTTCGGCCAAAACAAAATATGCTAATTTCTCTAATTCTTCCACATTAGTATTCATCTTTTGTATTGATTCTCTAATTTTTTTTATGTTCGCCAACTCTTTCTTTTTTTCAACTATGTCTCTTTTGTAATTATCAATATACACTTTTTCTGCTGATATGATGTCCTTAGAACTACGATATTCATCAATATTTGACTTAATCGAATCAACAATACTGGTTAAATCTGAAAGTGCATCTTCTGCTACATTAACAAGTCCTCTTACAAAATTAGGCCTATCTTCCTTTATTCTTTTAATCTTTTGCTCTATTTCGGTAATTCTTTCCTCGTTTTGAAATATCTTTTCATGCAATTTATTCATTTCATTATCAAATTTATCCTCAATTTCTTTGGAACTTTTTTGGATTATCTTAGATAGGTCGATAATACTTTTCTTAATAGGATCTACATTACCCTCTTCACTAGCAAATAAATTTTCATTAAAACAAATCATCAAACTAAATATTTGTACTAATACAAAAATAAACAGGTAGCACCCCAATAGTATTTTAGTATTTTTATTAGTTTTAGTATTTTTTGTTACATCATTCATATTTACTCCAAACTGTATTTTAATTAATTTTAAATTATTTCTTTTCTATGTCCCATACTAGATCTTTTTTCATTTCAAAGAGCCTATTTCGAGGATCACCGGCCCCAAGTAATTTAGTTTTTCCAGATATTATTTCCGATTCCAATGTGCTCTTTCTTTGCCTCATAGTATTTTGTAAGTACTTATCCAATTTGTTCCAATAAGGATGATTTTCATCAATAATTTGATCATCATTTCCATCGCTTAGTTGAGTATATGTTGTGTAAATTTTTCCAGTAATCATATTAATGTCACCAGGCACTCGATATCTTCTCGGATTAGCGTACTCACCATAAGTTGTATAAGTGTAATCTGTATTTAGATTACTTTTACCCCTTACTAGATGTACGCTTTGTTTACAAGAAGAACAAACTACTTGATCACATGCTTTATCTGCTTTACTTAAAACACCACCACAGTTAACTGTTGGACAAGGCCTATAAAAGTAGTATGGATCATGAACCAAGCGATAGAATAAATCTCCACTCTTTAATTGTTGATTATCGTGACAAGTTACCTCGTGGTTATGAGCTTCCCCACATTTGTGACAACTTGTAGTTTTACAAAATTCACACTCTTGAGGGCCACTATTAATATCTTTTTTAAATAACATTGAACAATCGTTACCAGGACAATGAAAATAACCAAGTTTTGATAAAAGTATGCTTAAATCATCTAACAGCACTTTTGAATATTTATTATTTAATTCTTGTTCCTTATTACATCCTTCCACTGACTCTTGAAAAATATTTTTTATCTCCTCCCAAGTAGCAAGATGTTGACAACCTTTATTTGGACAATTAAGAGATTCCCTTGCATTTAGTTTTAAATTAAAATAGTTAACTGCACAGTTTTTGCATAATTTATGAGAACAAGAGAGATTACAAAGTTTAGTTTCATCACCGAAGCATATTGGACACTCTGAGGTGTCTGTTTTTCCTGTTTCCTTTATCTCTCCATTTTTTTCTTTTAATAATGATAATGTAGCCTTTTGTATTTCTAGCGCTTTTTGATACTCATTTGATTTTTTGAAATTATTAGATGCAGTTGAAATTTCTACATCCAGATTGTTTTTTAAAGTTTGTAAAACATCAAACATTTTTATTGATTCTTCTGTTACTATCCCATATTTGATCGCTAAATCTTGAATAACTTTTTTTTGTTTATTATTTCTTGTTAAATTAATTAGAGATAAAACTTGTTTTAAGGTAGGCAAAGGTGTGGAATTAAAAAACCAACTGCCTAGCGATTCAATAATAGTGTCTTCTAGGTTTTGTTCATCATTGTTTGCAGGGGGATTAGATATTTCATTAATATTTGAAAAGAGTGTAACAAAATCTTGTGGGTTTTTAACAAGATTAAATTTATTATATGCTAATCTTTTAATATTTGTTTGTTGTTCTGGTTTTGCTAATCTTACAAATGCTAGAACTTGTTCTATAGTCGGTGAAGGATTATTAAAGCTTAAAAATTGAGCAATCATAGCATCATCTAATATTAGATCACTTTTATTTTCATAGAAAGTTAAAAAGTTTTGAGCAAAACTTCCTTCTTTTTTTAAAATAATTCCCCCATTTAAGTTCAGCGTCCGATTTTTAATTTCATTTTGTTGTTTTCCATCAGCTGACATTGATATTAATTCCATTACTTGTTTTAAAGTAGGATATGGATTGCTAAAAGAAAAAAACCAATCTAAGAATGTAGCAGAAAATATCTGCTTCTTATTATTAGTATCATTATTAGTATCTTTAAAAATAAAATTTTCTGGCCCTGTTATAATCTTTTTTTGAATTACCTTCTTCATAATCTCCTCATTTTGCGATGGCGAGACTAAACTAACAAGATTTAAAATTTGTATAGGTGTTGGTTTAAAATTCAAAAACTTTTCTATTGCATTTTCAGATATCTTCAACTTTTCTGATTTTGTACTATTACTAGAGCTATTGTCTGAATAAAGATCAATTATATTTTGAGGATTTTGAGCAATGTTTTTTTGAATTACAATATTTCTAATAAATTCTTTGTTTTTAAGTGATGCTAGCGAAAGAAGTTTTTGAACATTTTCAAATATCGGCGAAGTAGGTTTAGTATAAAAGTATTCAAATGCATCTAATAAAGTCTTTTTATCATTAATAGCATTATCAGATGTAAATTTAATAATAAACCTTATCACATCTTCTTTTTTGGGTGATAACTTATAAAACCAATCACTAATTAAATTAAAGGTTTCTTGATTTATGGAATTTAAATTCAAATTTTTATCAGTAAGTTCAAAAAATTCTTCATGGGTAGTAAATTTATTTTTTTCTACTAACTTTTGAATAAATCTATTAAGTAATGATGGTTCTAGTTTTGAAGCAATTTTATTATCTATTATACCTTTGATACTATTTTCACTATACTTCTCTATAAACAAATCAGCGAATTCTTTTCCGCAATTATTAGCATCAGAGGTAATATGAACCAGATTATTGGTATGATCGATCTTTTTAGCATATTTAATTAATATCTTTAAAATATCATAATCACAATTTTTAATTGCTAAATCGATAGGATAATATAGTGAATGCTTTTCTTTATGAAGTATATCTGGATCAGCTCCATTATTTAACAGCATTTGTACAATTTTAGGGCGTTTCATTTCTACTGCGTAAGATAACAAAGTTTTATTATTCCAAGAATTTCTAATGGAAGATTTTTTTTGATTAATTCTAAAAACACCTTTTTTATTTTTTTTATCAAGAATAGTCTTCAGAATAGATTCAAACTTATTATCTCCATCATCTCCTGTGGAAATTATCTTAAACAGCTTTGTCCTTGGACTATCAAAAAAGAGACCCGCATAGCTCGCATTTGTCGTTGTGGTTATTGTTATTAATATAGATATCAATGGTAAAATTAATATCGACATAACATTGGTAAACGAAAACACATACTTCGCTTTAAAATTTCTATTTTTACAAATTTCAATAATCATAAATACAATCCTTTGTTTAATTATTAAACATGATTAAATTTTATCAGGATTATATTTATTATTTTTTAATCTTTTTTAATCTTTTTTATTTGATTAATTTCTAGATAGTTATGAGTGATAAAAAAAATTTATTTATGAGTTTAAATGGCAATTATTGAGGGCATACTTCAGGCATCCCAATAAAAATACTTTATGATTTGAGAAATAATAAGTTTTCCCGATATGAATTTGTAATAGTTATTATTTTATAATAACTTCTGGAGATATTGATATGAACAAATTTTTTTTTAACTTTCTTTCAATTACTATCCTTTGTTTACTTATTTCTCCACTAACTGCTCAGGCGTTGAAGAATAAATATGAGTGGACCAGTACAGGAAACAAGGATAGTATCTTAAAATGTCTTCAAATTTCAAATCTCAAATTGAAGGAAGTAGGTAATAGTTATTGTTTTAAAGAGCTTCCACCAACTTATAATTTTTCTAAAAAAGATAAAAAATGTTATGAGATCTATTCCAATCCACCAGTAATAAATGTCAGTATGAAGAAAAAAAACAAAAAAATGCAGATTTCAGAGATTTACAAAAAAGTTGTGGCCAATAGTTATTGTGAAGAAGATAATCAGGATCTCGATTCTCCATTTAAATATGCCCTATTTCCAGATGGAAAGTGCGTTCGTTTTCAAAACAAAGATAATATTTTAAATATAAAAAATAAAAATAAAAACAAAAACAAAAATAAGAAGCAACAACAAAAAAGCAGTAGATCTATCCTAAACCCATTTAATTTTTTGTTAACAAATACACAAGATATTAGTAAGAATTTAATAGAGATACCTGTTAAAGAAGATTTAATAACAAGGTTGTTTAATGATACTAATAATATAATAGGACCTGTGCCTATCAAATATTGTTTAGATAACAAAGGGAAAAATAATTTCGTTTATGATTGGAAAGTGTTTGCAAATTCTGAACGTATGGTCTGTGCTCAATTTATATCAAATATAGAAATATTACCAGAGGTGGATAGCGAATATTGTTCCTCTGTGAAATATACAAAGACAACAATTAAAAAGCATGATTGTGTTGAGAATATCATTCAAGAATACGATAAAAATATGCCATTTGATGAGAATGAACTTGAAATGATTATCGATAACCTAGAATCTGAATTTGAATCTGAAGATAATAAGGATAAACCTGTAGTTGCAAAAAGATTGTCTGAATTACATATTGACATAAATAAGGTTTGTAATGGATTCGATAGTGTGGATGCAGCTATCGTTGATAGGGATAAAAAAAGAGAGATGATAGCAGAAATTATTAAAGAGAAGGTAAGTAAAAACAATAATGATAAGTATCCTATTGCTAGGACGATAATCTCATTTATAAATAAAAACAAAGATGAACTTCTAAACACGATACAAAATGATATAGCTATTCCATATCGACAAGTGAAATTAGAAAAATTAGAAATAGATGAATTTGGAAATAAAAAGGAAGTGTTGAAATCGGAAGTACTATCTCCTCCAGCAACCTGTTCAAAGGAAGACTCTTTGATAAAACATGATTCAAAGGAATACTATTGCCTAACTTTTTATTCTGATAGAAAAATTTTCGTAGATTATCTTGTCGGCATAAATCGCATTGGAGATGGTGCAGATAAGAATATATTTAATTCTCTAGAGTATAATTCTGGTACAAAAAGTATAATGGCCCTCATGAAAGGAAACAGTGATGTATATATTAATATACTAAAATCAGAATTAAAAGTGCACAATCTTCTAAGTGGAGAAAATAATGGTTTGGCGATCATCGATAGTACTAATTCCGGAAGCATATTCTATCATCAACCCAGATATAATGGGGCACTTGTAACAAAAAATAAGAAAGATATTTCAGAAAAAATTAATTTTTGCGCTAGAATTTCCATGGTCAAGGATATGATTGAGGGACTAATTAATGTGCATACAAAAAAAATTATTCATGCAGATATAAAGCCAGAAAATATCCTTTACCTTGCTAAAAATAGTTGTGAGTATTTTGTATTATCAACTCCGCCTACTTCGCTTGAAAATTTACCCGCATTGCAATTTGATAATAAAAGTAAAAAATTTTACACGCACTCACTCTCTCTCGCAGGAAATATTGAAACGAAAGAGTTACTTAAACCTAAAGATGATATCTTATCTATGATAGATTTTTCGAATAAAAAGATTACTCTAGAAAAGAAAGCATGTGAATACATTGCGGATACAAGTGGTTGCATAAATGGTAAATACCAAGCAAATATTTCTGATTTTGGCACCAGTTTTTTAGAAAGCAATTCTCATTCTATTAATGAGATTGCAAATATTGGAACTCATAACTATTTCAATTATGATGCTTTCAAGAAAGAATTAAAAAATTATCAAACAGATACTTTTGCATTAGGTGCTACAATATTTGAATTTGAGACTAGAATTAAACTGGCCGACATACGATATTCAGAGGAAAATATAAAAAAGACATTTAAATTAAGAAAAAGTAATATCTCACTTATAAATTTTAGAAAAGCAATCCTTGAAAAGGAAGAAGAGAGAGCGAAGAATCACAATGAGAAGAGTAATGAATCGAAAGATTCAGAATGGCATTGGAAAAAAGAACGTGATACAAAACTACAAGAGATAATGGAAAAAGAGTTAAAGATGATTAAGAAAAATAAAGAGCAAGCAAGAGAGGCATATGAACGATATCACAGAGTAATCTCTAAAATGTCAAATGATTACCCCTATGCAAATGATCAAGATAGCAAAAACAAAATAACTCTGCCGGAGGCATTTAAGGAGATAAATGATCTTATAAATGAAGCTTGTGATAAGTTTAAGAAATAGAAGATGATTGCTATATTTCGTTTACTATTCTCTACGGTCAAGCAAATACTTCAATTTCCCAGTACGTTCATTTCTTTCAAGTTGATCAAGTGAAACAATTTTAAAATTAATAGGTGCGATCTTTTTGTTGTTAACTTCCTCTCGAAACATCGTTCTCTCAGCATAAAAAACATTAACAAAAATTTCTTCTAATTTTTTCTTGGTGTTGTTGTCGAGAGATGATAAATCACTGACTGCTAATCTCACAGTTAGTGAATCTTTTCCCAAGCTATGCTCCAATAAAAGCTGTTTATTGATAACATTAAATGGTAATTTCAATTTAGCAAACTCATCTACAAACTTTTCCGTTGCTCGCTTTACCACCTCACTTATATCATCCATATTAACAGTTACTGGACCAACTCTCGCACCCTCTTCTGATCTTCCTAATAATTTAAATTTTCTATCACCACTTTTTACTCTCGTATTATTAGTATCTTCAGTCCATATTGCTCGATCACCTACTGGATAACGAATGATGGGCATTAATTTTCTAGTTAAATTTGTATAAACTAATTTTCCAGGGCGATTTGCACACTCTATTGGAAGACCTGTCTCTTCATCGATAATCTCCATTATCGATGACTTACCAAAACTCCAATGTTCATTGTATTCTAAATCTTTGGTAACATATCCTAAATGTCCACCATCAACACTGGCATACCCTATAGAGGAAATATAACAATCAGGAAAAAAACTTTTTATTCGCTCTCTTTGATCAGCAAACATACTCTCACCACCGAAGAAAATTTTCTTTATGGGTAAGTCAGATAGTTCAGAGTTTTTATTATTCTTATTATTCTTACTATCATATGCACATTCTAATAGTGCTAGGATTGAACTTGGTACACCTACAATTGTATTTATGGCAAATTCCTTTATGATTTTAATTGTCTCAAGGTGACTACATTGTCCAGTGATTGGAAAGTGTAACAAATTAAATTTTGATTTTTCAAGAGATTTCATAATAAATACAAAGGATGCATAAAGCGAACCAGAGTAAAAGGTATTAGCAACTCTATCTCCATCACTTAATCCAATTTGATCTATGGATTTAGCAAATTCTGCAGTAAATGTTTCCCACTCTTCTTTAGTATAAACAGAAAATTTAGGATTTCCAGTTGTCCCACCACTTTTAAAAACAATTCCCCCTGCACTTGCAATATCAGCATTTGTTAGCAATTTATTTTCATTTATTGAATTATATCTCCAAAAATCACTTTGATTAACAATTGGTAACTCAGATAAATCTGCCAATTCAAAATCTCCCTTTGAAATTTTCTCTGATAAATTCGCATAGAGATCAGCATAGTATGGTGAATGCTTAAAAGCATATTGAACTAAATCCTTTAATTTATAAATCATCTTTTCTCTCCTCCACTTATCCTTAAATCAACAACACCCTTTAATTTTCCACTGCCAGCAGTCTTTATCATCTCTTTTTGTTCTCTATGTTCAACTATTACTTCTACAATCCCTTCACCATAGATCTCTCCTAGCTCTTGATATTTTTCTAAGATTGTTTTTTTCATTTGTGTAACCGTAACAACAGAAGCATTCCACTCGTTGATACAAATTCTCACCACGTCCAATCCATGGCCAACTTCAAGTAATATTTGCATCTCTCCCTTAAAATCAAAATGATCATATAAAATATTTAAAAATTTTTGGTAATTTAAAAATGTTCCCCCCGCTTTAAAAATATCTCCATAGCGTCCGAGGAGTTCAAAGATTGGATCATGGCGACCACAAGGACAGGGACAATCATTATCACTAACACCAACATATCGACCTAGATCACCAATTTCATATCTTAAAATATTTTGGCCACTTCTCACTTTCGATGTAAATACTAATCGTCCAACTTCACCACTACCACTCACTGGCATATCACTCTCCATCTTTAAGATCTCCATTTGATGAAGTGATGAGTGTAAATGATGAGCTCCTCCCTCTAAAAATTTGCACTGAAACCCAAGCGGTCCAGCATCTACACTTCCATAGGTTGCAGATTTAATAACTTTAATTCCGAAGTGTTCTTTAAAATACACTTGTAATTTTTGATTAAAATGTTCACCTCCATAATAAATTTTTTCTACCACTCCCACATTTTTCTTAAAGAACTCTTCATTGTTTTGAAATAACGATATTATATAACTAGGCATTCCCATTAAAACATTAACCTTAAACTTTACAATCGTATCAGCAACAATTTGTAGATTATCAAAGGCGGCCATAGGCAATTGTTTCACTCTTAATTTTTCTAAAATAGTAAAAAAACTTAAAAAACCACCATAGAGCCCTCCCGCATAGAATAGATTCATCACTAAATCCTTCTCAGAATTAAGTCCTAAGGCCAGCAAACCATCAGCGGCCGCGCTCATTTGTCTATGATAATCATCGTATGTAAAATATGAAAACTTGGGTTCTCCTGAGCTACCACCACTTCTAAAATATAATTCTCGATATTTAGATTCAACGGAAGCACTCATCTGTTGAAATTGTTCTTTGGTTAGTGTTCCCTGGCCATTATTTTTTACAGAACTTACAGAACTTACAGGGCCGCCAATAATTGCATTGAGGTTTTTTGCTTTCGAATCAGCAAGTGCCTCATTCAAAGAATTAGTTAATGTTAAAGAGACTCTCTTCACTAAACGTGGAAGCGTATATTGGCCATCGTGTGGTTCTCCCATATAACTTTCAAGCATCTTTCCCATAGGAGTAATTCTTGTAACTCCCGCGCAGTACAATCTACTCACAACTTCACTCCAATTGCTCCTCGATGCTGCCACCGCCACCGTCTGTAAATAATTTCTTTTAGATGATAGCGTGGAAATAATTCCATTTAAAGTAATTGGCTTTACCCAGATGGTTCTAAAGAGTGGCGAACTCTTTAGCTCTTCACTATAATCTACCAATATTCGAAAATCATATTTTTTACTCTCAAAAACACGACCCAAACCTAAAATTGATTCTAATCTGTGAAGTTCACTAACTAATGTAATCTCTCCTATTTCATTTTTTAAAGGATAAATTGATTTGGCCACTTGGCCCTTCTCTTCCATCTTCTCTGCAATTTTCCTCGCAAAATTATCAATTTTTTCTCGCAAATCATCTGCAGATGAATCTGCAGCTACAGATTCATCAACTTGCACGTAGACTGTTTGCGGACTAGAACATGCCTCTTGTTCCATTAAGATTATATCATCACAAAGATCAGATATATTTTTTTCTCCGCGCTCTCCTATTGTCGCCTCTTCAGTAAAATAAGCAAAGGAAATCTTTGGGCCAAATAGCAAAATAGGAGTATTAGGATTAACAAGAGATCTAACTCCCTCCATACTACTCTCTCCTCCCCAGGCCACTACTCCATCACTAATTGAAAAGAGAGTTCTCATCTTCTCCACTTCTTTAGAAGATATATCTACAACATTGATAAAATCTTTCAAGGTGTCGCTCTCATCTGCATCGATTAAGAGTTGAAAGAAAAATTTTGCAAAACTACCATCTAAATGAGATGCCTTTAAAATATTAATATTTTTGGTTAGTAAACCCTCCACAACACTTAAAGGACCAACACTTAAAGCATTACCTGGAGTAACATGAGTTAAGATTCCAAGTGGTCTATAACTTTCAAAAGTTTTATTCTCATTTTCCACCACATTAAAGTCAAAGGGATCAAAGGTAGACCAATCAAGCTTAAACTCTCTAGCAACTTTTAACTTTAATTTTTCGCTTCTACAAAAATCCAACATCTGCTCTATTGTTTCAATTGCTAACTCTTTACTAAATCTCTCACTGGATAGAAGGTATTCGATTAATTTATTTTTCTCTTCGTGCACACTCATTAAACGATTAATCATCTTATCTAAAGCACTATAGAGATACTCCATTTTAAATTTAGTGGCCCTCTCTAAAAGTTCACATCGTTCTCTCTTTAATCTCTTACTATCAAACAATATCTGCTCTAATTCTCTATCATCTATTAATTGTCCTCTCCATAAATGTCTTTTCATCTAACTAAACCTCCTGCTTAAGTAATTCAGATGCTGTAATCGCACAGCTTGCACTCTTAGAGACTTGTGCTCTTCCTCTGTGAATAAAGTATGGAGTCTTTAAACCACAACTACAACTATCAGCTGGATGTAGCGAAGCCAAATCGCTCATCAATACACTCATGGCCGGCATTGAAGTTATATAAGGCGAGATAAATTGCAAAAATCCAGTCTCACCATATGGAAGTGCTTCTAAAGTCCGTATGTCTCGTATTACAACTCTCGACCAAATAGTTAGATGCAATTGATGATTCTTGCACTCTACGTATGGTACACAATGTTCGGCGGAACCAAAACCATCGCGCAATCTCTCATCTGGAATTCCCAGCATCTCTTCAGTCATTGCATATAATTCACTCTTCGATATCGCCTGATCCTGATAACCCTTCCAACCACCACCTAAAAAGACAAATGATTCCTTATTTAATTTTATTTTAGGATACTTCAACTCGTGCATGCGCTTTAAAGTAAAATAGAGAAATGAAGGAAAGCCAAATATTCTAACTGGGAGTTGTGCTCTCTCATAATCTTGTAAAGTTCTAATCGTACCAAAAACATCAAACTTATGCCGACTGGCCCCTTCCCCAACTCCTCCAACATATTTCAAAGCATAGAAGACATTTTCAATAGGAGCATACTTACATAAAAAATTATCGGTGTAAGCAGTTCCAATATTACTGGCCCCCTCTGGTTCATAGGTATAAAGAAGATAATTAGTTTTTTGATTGCTATTAAAATGATAATAATCAAAAATTCGATCTACCATTTTCTGAGCAATTCCTATCGACCATTGATCAAAAAATACTTGCGATTTTTCACCGCCAGTTCCTGAGGAGGTAAGATGTAAAAAAACTTTATCTTCATCAATGGAAAGCAGTTTGTGGCGCTTGAAAAAGTTGGCCAAAATAAAGGGAATTTTTTCCACACCATTTGCACCATCTGTATCTTCAAGAATGCTTTGTGGATTAAACTTTCTCACTTCAAAAAGTCTTCTTACAAATCCACTGCCCTCTCTCTCCATATGATAGGTTAAATTTTCTACCATCGCCTTTCGAAATAAAGTCTCTATCTTTTCATCAAATGCTAAGTAAGGTTGTTCAATATTACATAGCAAATCGAGATGTTTAAAATCAAAATTATTAAAATTATTACTAGCACTACTATTCATTATAAACCTCCACACTATCGATATGCATGTTAATCCATTGAGTAGTATATTGTTTAATAAATGGGGTAAATGATTGATGAATACTAATTCCTCGAAAATCCAGTGGCTCCATCGTACGAGTAAATAAAATATAATCATTCATCAATCCATCAATTTCTCTCATTGCTGGATAAATCGCCGAAGGAATAAATTCGTTGTCTAGAAAAAATGCCATGCTGTTAAAACGATCCATTCGCACTAGCAATTCAATATAGGAGATACCATAATCTTTCATAGCATAGATCAATTTTCTAAAGATCTCACCCATCTGATAGAGCTGTTTTGTTGGAGCAATAATAACACAATAATGATCTTTTTCATTGTAGCAGGCATAGACTTCCATATCACTTAATTTGGAAGTTATTAAAAGATTAGGTTCATGAAAAGGATAAAATGTTGAGTCCTGATCATTTGCAAATAACTGACGAAATCGTTGCTTAACAAAATTATTGGCCAAAATAAACTCAAAATCATCTTGCTGATATTTTAATTCTCCCTCAATTATTTCACTATTTTTTTTCTTAGATGCTATTACCACTCCCTCTGGCAAAAACTTCTTATCCACCACTGCATCCGCAATATTTTTCTTTATCAAATCATTTACTATATTAACGATAGGTAAAATTTTGGCGGGCACACTATCTACTTTTGATCGTCGATTTAAAATTCCCTCTCGAAAAGCTCCCAGCAAAGTTAGAGTCTCATACCTATTTATTTTATGAGCATTGGGAAAAATCCCCAGCGGAAGAAAACCATTTTTTAAAAACATTAGTTGGGGGGCCACACTTAATGTTCTGGTTGTTGTATAGATGGAATTTATCTGCGATTCCTCTCTTAAAATTTTATTCATTCCATGGGAGATAAGTTTGGCCGCAATTCCCTTTTTTTGATAGTTACGATGAACCACCACTCCTGAAACTTTACCAATTTTATAGCGATTATCTAACTCAAAGACAGCAGAGCCAACTACTTTTCCATTTGGTGTCTCACTTGTAACACTCTCTTTATCTCGTACTACCAACCACAAATAATTTTCCTGATCCTCTAATGCTATCCTGGAAAATATAGAGTCCAATCCGATTTTGAGAGGATAATTGTTACCGTAAATTGAAAAATAGAGCTTCAACAATTCCTCTAAATCCTCTCTACTGGCCACCTCAACAATTAACTTCTCGTTCAACTTCTCATTCAACTTTTCATTCATACCGACTACCCTTAAAAACTAAAAAATAACAACCATACAACAACCATACATATATAAATAACATTGTCATCCCCGGCAAGCATTCTTTGTAATATTTACACATAGGAATAGTTTTACGTGACTTTTTTTCTAAAAAATATATAATTGCAAAAGTCACCAGGCAGCAAGTAACAACAAAATTTTATTTACAAATTTGATTTTTTCGAGGGGAAATTATCATGAAATCAAAAAAAACCAATTACAAAAAAGTTATTACCTTGGCACTATTTCTTAGTATCTGTTATGGATACGGAGTAAGCGTGGCCCAAACTTCCGCCGAGGACAACCCATCCTCAGCGACCGCCGCCTCCACGGCCGCAACCGCAAACAGCGATGGTGTTAGCGATACTATCCACTCCACTGCTCTTGATGTGGAGGGTTCCTATCAAAGCGAAGATATCTCTAAAAACAGAAGAGATCTAGAAAAAGAAAACAATGAATTAGCTTATAAAAAATTAGAAGACATGCGTATTCAAGAGGAAAAGAAGATCACTAAAACAATCAATAATGTCTTCAGCGATAATAAAAATCAACAAGCAACTTCTGGTGCTACAGAAGTTGTCACCCCAGTAGTCCCAGTAGTTAAAGCATCAGAAGTAAAAGAGGCACCTGTCAAAGTTTTAGACGATACTACAATTAACGATGCTACATCAGTTGCCGCCGCCGAAGAAAAAAACAAACCCACTCATAAGGTTAAGATTACTCCAAATGTCAGTGGTGTAGTCTATAAGGGTAAATATGAAAGTTATCAAGCAAACATCAATCCAGGATTGTCATTAGAGTTTCCAATGACAGAACAAATTGGATTATCATTTGGTGTAAGCTACTCCAAAGTAAATATTACCGATATCTCTCGTAACAACTACAACTGGTACTATGCTTGGAGCTTAAATAATTTCGGATATAATAACTTCAGCAAAGAGATCGAAGGAAGTGGAATCTCAATCGAAGTAATGCCTAAAATATATTTAACTAAAAATAGCTTGGTTAATCCATATATCGGGGCCGGGGTTGGTTATGACTACTTCAATATGAAATATAATAAAAAAGATCAATCTCAAAACTATATGCAATACTACACAAACTACGGTCAAAATAACTATGGTAACGAAGAGTTTAGTTCATCATATGTTTCAGGAAAGGTTGCTCTTGGCGCAGAGATGATTTTCACTAAGAATATCGGAATGAACTTAGAGTGTAAATACAGCAAAGGTTTTGCTGAATTAACAAAACAAAATGGAGAATACACTGCTCCAACATACTATAACCAAGACCAACGCTTACTACAAACACTAGGTGAAGATATAAATACTGCGAATAAACTCTCTATCGGTGCTGGTTTAGTAATCCTCTTTTAATTAAATATTAAATTAAAATCTCGATAAGGTCCGGTTGCCTCGAAAAGATTCCCCCCCTCCATTCTTTAGATTAACCGGACCTTTTTTAAATATGGCCAACACTTTTTTAAGCGTTGGCCTTTTAATTTTTTGTCTGATAACATTTCTCCACTTACAATTAATACAATTAAAAAGGTGCAATTCAATATGAAAAATATTCGTGAAGTATTTATTGTTGATGCTAATAGAACACCTCAAGCAAAGTCTGGTATGGATTTAAAAGATGTTCCAGTTCCATACTTAGGTGTTGGCCTAATCCGCAGTATGATGTTTAAAACAAATATACCATACGATGCAGTTGATGAAGTGATTATAGGTAATGTCGGATGTCCTGCTAAATATCCAAATATCTCTCGAGTAATTGCCTTAGAAGCAGGCCTTGATAAAAAAACCAGCGGATACACTGTTAATAGAAACTGCGCCTCTGGCCTAGAGGCAATCTCTCAGGGTTTCTTAAAAATAGCATCTGAAAGATCTGATATAATCTTTTGTGGTGGAGTGGAATCGATGTCTCAAATGCCTCTGATCTTCGGGCGAGAGATGACAGATCTCTTTATCATGCTGATGAAAGCAAAATCTCTCAAAGACAAACTTGCAGCACTTGCTACTTTCAGACCAAAATTTTTAAAACCCATTGTGGCCATTGAACAAGGACTTACTGATCCCTTCTGTAATATCAATATGGGACAAACTGCAGAGCTACTCTCTCAAGAATTTTCTATTTCTAGAGAGGAACAAGATCAATACGCCAACAACTCTCACGCCAAAGCAGTTGCTGCTCACAAGGATGGCCGCTTTGAAGATGAGATTGTACCTATCATTGTTGGAAATAAAATCGATCGCATTTTAAATAGAGATATCGGGCCTAGATCTGATTCAAGTGTAGAACGTTTAGGCCAAATGAAACCCTACTTTGATAAAAAATCTGGAACCGTTACTGTCGGTAATAGCTGCCCTATCACTGATGGTGGAAGTATGTTGTTACTTTGCTCTCAAGAAGCTTGCGAACGCTATAATTTAAAACCAATTGCTAAAATAATTGATTATCACTTTCATGGTCTGGGCCCAGAATATATGGGAGTTGCTCCAGCATTAGCAATATATCACTTACTAAAACGAACAGGACAAAAACTCTCTGATATGGATCTAATTGAAATCAATGAGGCATTTGCCGCTCAGATTTTAGCTCTAAAGAAAATTATCAAAGACGAATCGCTGGCCAAGCGCTTTGATATCGAGGCATTTGGTGAAATTGATGAAACAAAATTTAATGTTAATGGTGGTGGCATCGCTTTAGGACATCCTGTTGGTTCTAGTGGTTCCCGAATTGTAGTTACTCTCGCTCATGAACTAAAACGAAGGAGTGCACGCTATGGTTTGGCCAGTCTGTGTATCGGCGGCGGTCAAGGTGGTGCAATCATAATTGAGAATTTAGTCAGATAACAAAAGATAAAATAAAAAAGAATACAAGGAGAAATATATGGTTTGGGCCAACATTACATTTGAAGTGAAAAATCAAGTGGCCTACATCGGTTTTGGTAAATACGAAGAAAAATCAGTAGTGGTCTTAAGTAAAGATACACTCACAGAACTAAACACTGCTCTAGATGAGCTTCGAAGTGGTCAAGAGTATCGCGAGTTAGATGGAGTGATCTTTTTTTCTCATAAAAAAAATTGTTTCATAGCTGGAATGGATGTCAACGTTATCTCCTCTCTCAAAAGTGCAGAAGAGGCCAGTGCAGGTTCAGCTCAAGGGCAAGAGATCTTTAACAAGATTGAAGATCTCGATTTGAAAACTGTTGCTCTAGTTGATGGAACTTGTATGGGAGGTGGATTTGAATTAGCACTTAGCTGTCAATACATTCTATGCTCCGACTCTAATAAAACTGTATTTTCTCTCCCTGAAGTTCAGCTCGGTCTCATCCCTGGATTTGGTGGTACCTATCGACTTCCATCTCGAGTTTCAATGGCCGATGCCTTAGATATGATCTTAAGTGGAAAACAAATTAGGGCCAGTAAAGCGCTAAAGATGGGTTTGGTTGATGAGATGTATGCCAGTGCCCGCTTAATGAGTATGGGACAAAAGTTTATTAAAAATCCAAAACAATATTTGAAACTTAAGAAAAAAAATTTAAAGACTACACTTACCTCTCTACTACAAGATAATTTTTTAGTTAAAAAGATTATTTTCCAAAAGGCCAGAGAGAAAGTTATCAAAAAGACCTTAGGACTCTTCGATGCTCCTTTGAAAATTTTAGAGGTTATGGAAGAGGGTTCTGGTCAAGGACGCGCTAGTTACCTTAGTTTAGAATCCAAAGCATTTGGTGAACTCTGTCTCGGAGATCAAAGTAAAAATCTGCGAAATCTTTTCTTTTCTATAGAAAAGAGTAAAAAATTTCCAGGACACGCTTCATCTTATTTAAATTATCCAACTCAAAATCCTCCAAAAATAAAATCCAGTGCAATCTTAGGTGCTGGCACTATGGGAGGAGGAATTGCTTACCTATTCGCTGACAACAACTTAAATCCACTGCTAAAAGATATTAACATTGAAGCACTCGAGCTCGGCCTAAAGCAATCATCACAGATATTCTATTCTAGTTATAAGAAAAAACGTCTAACAAGAGATGAGTGGGAACGTAAACAACGCTCAATTACTCCACTCTTAAAATATCAGGGATTCAATCGTGCTGATATTGTTGTTGAAGCAATCATTGAAAATGTGGAAATAAAAAAATCAATCTTTAGAGATTTAGAAAATATGGTAAAAAGTGATTGTATTCTATGCTCTAATACCTCATCTCTTAGTATCACTGAATTGGCCAGTAATCTAAAAAACCCTGAGAGATTTTTAGGACTACACTTTTTTAATCCCGTTAATAAAATGCCACTTATTGAAATCATCTCTCATCCTAAAACCTCTGCTGATACCCTAGAGAGAGTTTATAACTTGGCAGTTGCACTTAAAAAATTTCCTGTCATTGTAAAGGACTCTCCAGGATTTTTAGTTAATAGACTGCTAGGCCCTTACATCACTGAGATGACCTACCTCTTAGAGGAAGGAGTGAGTGTAACCGATATCGATCGCGCCTCTTTAGATTTTGGTATGCCTATGGGCCCATGTCGACTATTAGATGAAATTGGGATCGATGTTGGTTTTAAAGTTAGTGATATTTTCTACAAAGCATTTGGTGATCGCTTTAGAAAAAGTGATCTGGCCGATAAAATTCTCTCTTTAAATTTACTTGGTCGCAAAGGTGGCAAAGGAATTTATCTCTACAATGAGGATGGTAGCGAAAGTGAAAATGAAGGTGAAGGTGTAGGTAATTCTGCAGGAACAGTTGATGAAAAAAGAAGTAGAGATCAAAGTCAAAGTACACAAAATACAAATAATTCCTCTAACTCCGCCAGAGCTGACAGCTCTGGCAGCTCTGGCAGCTCAGATGACAATACTATCAATCCCGAAATAAAAGAAATTCTTCCTTCTAAGAAAACTGTCTTTGAACCAAGAATTATTCAAATGCGCTTACTTCTTCCTATGATCAATGAGGCTGCAAGAGTATTAGAAGAGGGAGTTGTGGGTGATGCCGCTTCAGTTGATTTTGGAATGATTATGGGAACAGGATTTCCTCCCTATAGAGGCGGACCACTCAAACATGCTGACAGTGAGGGATTAGATAAAATTCTACAAGCATTAAAAGAGTTTGCAGAAAATGTAAGTAGCAGCAGATATCAACCAGCACCGTTACTCGAGCAGTTGGTATCAAGTGGTAAAAACTTTTATAACTTTAACCAAAGTAAAGCTTAACTAAAGTGACATCAATCTCTTCTTCAAAAGCTTTTTTTAATTATCTCAAATATTTTGTTCGTTACATTTTCGTCTCTAAAACTAGACAACGCTTGCTCTTTATAGCGCTGATTGGTCTTGTCTTATCCTCTTCGGCACTGCTAATTTTACAAAGTACTATGACCGGACTTCAAAATAATCTTGTCAATCGTTCAGTGATGGTTACTGGCCATGGATTAATTATTTTTAAAAATTCATCTGAATACTATCAACAGATTCTAAACATCTCTCACTCTTTAATTAATGAATTAAAGTTAGATCTTTATCCAGAGTATGAATTGGAATTATTAGTTCGCAATGGCCCGCACATTTCAGCGGCCGTGGCCCATGGACTTGATTCAAACTTTGAACTTCCAAAGTTTATAAAAGAGAAAGAAGAACAAAAAGGATTGACCATTGTTCCTGTCGATCTTTGCTCTAAATTAAAAGCGGATCACACCTCTGAAATAACTTTAATCTCCCCTGCACACACTAATGCTCTATTAGGTGATATCCCCAGAGAAGTCTCCACATATATCGCCAAAGTTATCGAGACAAAAGTTCCAGAAATTGATCAATATCACCTATGGACCAGAAGTAGTCTGCTCTATAATCTTTCCAGAGAAAAAATATTAAATCGTATTCGCATTCATTCACCATTTGATTTAAAGAAAGTTACTCAAATTATAAAATCAAATAAATTAAGTGAAAATGATTATCAAATAAAAACCTGGGCCAATCAAAATGAGTCACTTGTTTGGGCCTTAAATTTAGAATCATCTGTAATGCTATTTCTATTTTCAATAATGACTCTCTTGGTGGGCATCTCCATCACTTCAGGACTTTTAATCTTTTTTGATAAGATCCAATTAGATCTTGTCTCTATGTGGATGCTGGGAATACCTAAAAGTACTTTAGAACGCTTCATGGGATATTTCATTAACATTTTAAGCTTTTGCTCTACTTTACTGGGATTAATTATTGGAGCGATAATTTTATTTATTCTCGATCACTACATTCCCAATATAATGCCAGAAATATTTGTTGAACAAAAAATACCAGTACATATAACTATACAAGGAATCTTAATCTCATTTCTTATCCCCTATCTTATGGCCATAATATTTTCATATTTCTCATTAAGAAATTTTCGAAAAGATCAGCGACCATTTCTTACTCAGCTGCGTTCTATAAATTAGGAGTCTGAAAGTTTAAAAAAAACTATAATAAATTAAATACCATCATCGCTGCATAACTAAATTCATTATTTGTTCTGACTGTTGGTGAATTTTTAATTGAAGGCCCATAACTTTTATAGCGAATTGAGAGTGAAGTAGAAAACACTTCAACAGGTTTTAGATTAAAATTTAAAGCAATAAAACGATTCCAAGTCTTTTCTCCACTGTATTGAGGTCGATATGATGTTATTTCGTTATCTCTAACCCCAAAATAATAATCAACATATTTACGATCATTAAGCTCCAATCCAAATCCTAAATGTATAAATAGTAAATTTTCAATTGCTGGCAACGGAATACCACTAGAAAATTGATAAATACTACCACCACTAACACCATCTATATCTCGAAGGTAAGAGATATTTATTAAAATAATTCTTATCTCACCACCCATTGCAAATGATGATCTTCTCTTCGATAGATATCCAGAGCGATACTCTTGGCCCATTCTAGAAAGTTTCAAGGATGCACTAAAGAGCGAATCATTAAATAATTTAAATTGCAATTGCATTCCTCTAAAACTAAGTCTCCACCAAGATAATGAAACAAGTGGTATCCAACTACTAACATACTCCCCGCCCTTACCATCCAGATCGTTATCTTTTCTTATATTAGTGGAAACAGCATAACCACCACCAATAGAGAGTTTTACTACATCAAAATTATCACTTGATTCTGCCGCATCCGTCGCAGAAACATAGATTTTTAAAATTAATAAAATTAGAAATATTTTAAAAAAAATTTTAATAAACATTTTCACAACACTTCAAAAAATCCTTAAAAGCACTTTTATAAAATTACTATTCTGCCTGAATAATTATTGGAATATATTCAGAAGATCTAGTGGAAGCAAAATGCTTATTACTTTTGGAATACTCTTGCAGTACTCTACGCATTTTAGGATGATTACTATATAGGTTTATAATATCATTTTCACTTGGCCCAAAATTAAAAAAATATTTAACCAGTGTTTGTTTGATTATTGGATATCGATTATTTCGACAACTCTCTTTATTCTTTCCAGAATTACATTGCATGAGTAATAAATAATCACTGCTACTTCTAACTTTAGTGATTCCTTCACTAATAATAGTATTAACTACTCCACTATTTTTATATTCATAATCTTTTATTGAGTTAACATAATACTCAAGAGGTTTTTCTGTTTGCATCTTATCTAATAATTTTCGACACTCAAACTTACTATATTTGCTTTCCATTTCCAATAAGCACTCTCTTAATGCAATAAAATTTTGTAATTCATCTTTAGCTATTAGATATTGTTTCTCTTGTTTATTTACAACTCCTTGATATTTTCCTCTCTTGATATTGACTTGAAAATTTTTGATATTTTCTTGCAAAGATATTTTAAAAAGTGGTATCTCAGCTAATTCTGATAATCTTTTTTCAAATGCCTTAAAAAATATTTTAGCATTAACTTCATCAATATTTTCATCTACCGTTGCATATCCAATCATAATTTGATTCTTGTCATTCTTATCTTTATCTTGAGTAGAATATCCAGCTATTGGAATTGTATCTCCAATATTTCCTAATACTATTTTTCCAGTAGGAGTCTTATCTTGATCTAATTCAAGATAGGAGTGTAACAAATAGGTTCTTACAAAAGAGAGTCCATAAAATAATGTAAATTCACTTAGTGTTCTTGCTAAAGGTATTACATAGTTTTGATTCCAAAATCTTTGCACATTTTTTCTACTATTTATTTTAGCAATTTCATATCTTACTCTTGAGTTCTTGTTAGAAGTAAGTATTAGTGGCAAATAATATTTATCTGTTTTATAAAGCAAACTGATATCTTTTACTAATAATCCTAAATCTATAGGATCAACATCTTTTTCATTATGTATATGAAAACCAAATGGATCTCTTAATATTAACAGATGATTTTTATTAGTATCATTTTGTAAATTTGTTATCCTTATAGTTTTGGCCGCACTCTGATTACTCTCTTTTGCACGAAAATACTCTTCCTTATCTACCGGAGTAATCATGAAAATAAATTTATTCTGTGGGTCTTTTAAAAAAAGCACTCCATCACTTGTTAAAACACCTTTAAAATATTTTTTACTACTACTATCGTATCCATTTTTTTGTAAAAGTTTTTTTACTTTTTCACTTTCTCTTTTTTCGTTAGGATTAATCGGCCAACGAATAAAAGACTCCTCTATTTGATTACTACCTTGAAAAACTATTTTGTTTAAAATAATAGATTCTCTCAACTTTAAATTTGCTTGCTCTTCAAAGCAATCACTTACCAATTTTATAGGAACCTCATAGTGTTCAATATCTATAACCCTTGTTTTACTATCTTGATCTTTTTGAACTAATCCGAGAGAATTACTCTTCCATTTTAGTGTCTGTAAAAGATATGTGTTATTATTGGCAAATTCCAAAAGATCAGTACCGTCCAATAGAGTGGCCCCTACCGCAGCTCCCATATCCATTACAATTCCTAAATAAAAAAATATTATTGTAAAAAAAAACATACTATACATCCTCTTTCCATTTTGATGCTACTTAATATATCGTCAATCCAAGCATTAAAATTAATAACAAAATACAATTTCAAATTAAAAAAATTAAAAAAATTAAAAAAAATAATAATACCATTGTACTGTACATGTAATGTCGGGTATTAAATAAATTGATAAATAATTTTTTTAAATTAATATTAATAATATTAATTGTTATAAAATAACAAAGGAGCTTGTATGCCAATCGTTCCAAGTAAAAAAGAAGAGGATTACTTCAAACAACTAGAGCTTGAGAGAAGAAAGAAAATCGAAGAGGAGAAACATCATAAGCTTAAAAAAGCTGAACGAGAACAGCGCAAAGAACTACACTATATGAAATGTCCTAAGTGTGGAACAGACTTATTCGAAGTTGATTATAAAAAAGTTACAATTGATGAGTGTCCTGATTGCAAGGGTATTTGGTTAGATGCTAATGAGCTAGACCAAATTATTAGAATGGAAAAAAAAGTTTTAAACAAACTTCTAACAATTTTTAAATCCTAAAATTTACCAGGGACCTGACTAGTGGTTTGATAAATTATTTGTAACAATTATTTTTTTCTGGCGCTAGTAAAAGCATAATTCCATAAAACATCAAATATAACTCTAAATTCACCATACTGGTAAAGCATTCGATATTTATTTAAAAATGAAACCAAATTTAAATCCAAAAAACTCTGCTCGCTTTCAATATTACTAGATTGTTTAATATTCTTACTTAAGATAAAACTTACTAAATCATGAGCTACAATAAACATCTGTCCCAAACCACTAATTTTAGAATGATCAAGCTTCTTGGGAAAACCTGTACCATCGGCCCTTTCATGATGTTCTAATATAATTAACCCAATATCTGGAGGAATCATTCTAAATTGCTCCGCCATTTTAGCTGAATCTTGTGGATGACTGGTATATAATCTCAATTCCTCCTCTGTAAACTCATGCAACTTGTTCATCAAATCTTGTCGACTACGAAATCTGGCCAAACTAGGATTTTTAAGTGTTATATCATGTAAAAGTGCTGCTAAAGATAGCTTATAAAATGTCAAATTTGAGTTCCAACCACGTAATCCAGCAAGTACACAAGCTACATTGGCCAATAAAACACTATGATCAATTAAATATGAGTCACCGGTTTCAAAAACACTCTCTTTCATCATTTCTAAAAGATTATTTAATGGAGGGGAGGAGCGAATAAATGAAAGTGATAAGATAACCGATGCTCTAGTTAAATGCTGACAAACATGATTCATCCCAAATTTTGAAACTGTTTTATAAATAACTGCTACAGTTTCCTCGCATACTTTTAATCCTTCTTCATACTTTAACTTATTGGCATCTGCCTTTCGTAAAGATTCATTTATCATATTTATTACATTGGTAGTTTTTTCCTCTGAATAAACCTCATTTTTATTAAAAATAAAATTGGCCAAATTTTCGGCCGAAGTATAAAAATTTAAATCATAAAGGGTTTTAAAGTTAAACAAGGATCGTTCAATTAAAAAATTCACATCTTCATTTAATATATACAATCCATCTATTTTACGATTTTTATATTTTTTATAATCTTCATCACTAAACAAATCACCTTTGTTAATGACTTTTAAATATTTTTCCTCTGATAATTTAACATAAAAATCGACTTCTAAATAATTAAAACAGATGATTTCATCTAGCTTAATAAAAAAGTAATTATTAGTACTGGCCAAAGAATGATCAAAAATTGCATCATTTTCTATAGGTAATTTAGATGCAGTAATTCGCTTAGGCAAAAATGTTTTTAAAACCTGAATCAACGGTTTAGATATTTCCGGTTTAACAACTTTTGCATAAATATTTTTACTATCCATGGAGGCAGAAAATTGATTTACCAATGCTATCACCGGAATTGTCTTTTCATATAACATCGTCTCTTTAGCAATTTTACAAGCAGCTCCCCGTGGGGATTCATCATCTGCAAGAATACATATAAAATTTTGATCTTTTTTTAAATATTCGATGGCCATATTTCGAGAGACTTTAGAGACAATTTCTACATCATATTCTCTACGAATTAGTAAATTAAGCACTGTTAATAACCCTATATCTGATTCAATTATCAATATTCTTGCAGTCATAAATACACTTCCCTAAATTTTACTTATTTACTTTTTACTTATCTACTTATTTACTTATCTACTTATCTACTTATCTTTCAATACCATCCTAACAAGAGAAATTTTATGTTTAGCATGCTCTATTTCCCTATTGTTTAAAAGATTTTCTGTTTCCACTAATAATTGATCAATCTTTTGATGTTGCAACCAATGATGTTTTAAATTATTGTTTAAAAGAAAAATCAAATCATGCAACTCATCTGTTGCACGAATATTTATCTTAGTATTTTTAATTGAACCATCTGATAAACCCTTTAGATGCGTTTTAATTCTATGAAGTGGACCAGCTATTCTATTGGTTCCAACTATTCCTATCGCAAAAAGAAAACCAACAATTATTATCAAAGGAATAAGTATTTCATATCTTAATAAAATATTTTTTAATGTTATTGTATTAACAATAATTTCTCTATAATTACTTATTTGGGGAATATCCTCCAATGATCTTCTGATTGTTAACACCATAAACCAACACATTAGAAATATATTAAACATACCTATTGAAGAAAGCCAGATTGCGTATCTCAATTGAAATTTTTGACTAAGAAAATTTAATCGAAATATTTTTCTTCTATCCGCTTGATTATTATAATTATTTTCCATCTTTCAAAAGTCTCCTCTTTAAAAATGACAGATATTTAGTTTTTAAAATTGTAATTAACAATGAGGTTATAAAAAATGTTGCAAAAACCACCATCACTTCATTGGTTACAAGCAGAAATCCTGCTGTTTTTAAAATTGGAAAATTTGAAAACAATAGAGGAGAAAAACCTATAATATTGGCCAAAGAATCAAAAAATATTGTTTTTCCATATCTCTTGGTAGTTAGTCCCAAAACTAGAGGATATATGTTAGGATTATCATATTCTTTTTGGTCTTTTATTTGAGAAAGCAAATCATTTCTGAATTGTTGAATAAAATGAATAGCGTAATCAATTCCTACTCCGATAGCAATAGTAGTAATCGTTGCAGAACCCATATCTAAATTAATATTTTTAAATCCCATCACTCCAAATATAGCTATTGCAGAAATTGCAGCGGCCGAAACACTTATTAAACCATATAAAAGTGATGAATTAACAATCACACATAAAGTTAGAGCGATCACAAGACAAATAATTATACTCTCAATCTTATTATTCACTATATATTCATTTAAGGAATTAACTAAAATAGGTGAACCACTAAGATATGCTTTGTAATCACTTGGCAATTTTTTAAGATAATTTTGAATGTTGCTAATAATATGCTTATTATTTGCTGGTTGCGATTGATCAAGAGATAAAGTAATTAACGTATGTTGATTTGAATCATCTATCATTTTAGATAAATTATTTTTTCCTACTACTAATAAAATCTGATCAATTTCTTCCTGCTTCCATTTGCTTGTTAAGATGCTAGAAGAGTTTTCACTGGTCCCTACCAATGCTGTTTTTAAACGATTCATAACATCTGCAATGGAGGAAATTGTTTTCACCCCAGGAATTGAATTCAAATCACTATCTATTTGGGAAATTATTTCTAAGGATTTAGGAGTTAGTAGTGAATCAGAATCGGAATCATTTTTGACCAACAAAACCTGGACAAGACGAAAAGTGCCAAAATTTTTTTTGATTTTTTCAAAACACTCACTAGGCATTGAGTTTTTAGGAGCGATTTCTTCAATAACAAAATTTGCAGTAATCTTCGATACTCCAACTAAAGAAACCGCTATGATAATTAAAGTAAACATCAGTGAAGTTAGCGGCCAATGAACAGGTATAAAGGTTAAAATTTTAATATAATTATTTATATATTGATCAACTTTAACTCTAAATCCAGAAGAAGTTAAAGAAGTTAAAGGAGTTAAAGAAGTTACATTGGTTAGTAAATTTTTTTTAGGTTTATAATATAAAATTACAAATGCCGGCATTATAAAATAGGCAAGAAAATAAGCAATAAAAATTCCCAGTGATTGCATGATTCCTAATTCTCTTATATCTACAATTTCAAAAGTAATCAATGAAAGACCACTAAGTGCTGCTGCAAAGGAGACTGTTAACAAGGGCATGGATATATCAAAAAATGCTACTCTAAATGTTTCTATTTTGCTGATTTTGATTTGTTCATAACGAACCAAAAAAGTGGAGATAACATGAATTGTGTAAGAGGATCCTACCGCCAAAATTATTATAATTATATATATCGATGGTACGGATAATGGTATTTTCAAAAATCCCATTATTCCAAATGTCCACAAAGTGGCCACAAGTATACAAACAACATTAATAAACACCAACATAGTGGATTTAAAACTAATAAAATAAACACCCATTAACAAAAGAATTGCTATACCAGAAATAACAAAAATTTCATTTTTAATACTTTCGGAAGTTAAATATAATATTAGCAGTGATCCTGTGGCAGATATTTTAATCTTGTCTTTAGAATATTTTTTTATCAGTTTGTTTATTTCTTGATTGTGTTTTTTTAAAAATGCTTCATCTCCAATACTCGAATCCGGATATGCTCTCTCTCCCAAATAAACAATAATAAGAGTCGCTGTTTTCTTAGAGTTAAGTAAAACATTAACAATTTTTTGATTTTTTTCGTTAACTGTAGAGGGATTTTTAAGTAATTGATCTAAAAGTGGTGAAAAGGATATATTTCCATTTTCAGATATAATATCCGGTACGGTTGCAATACTAACTACCGCTTCCGCACCTTTAACTCCACTCAAAGTCTTTGCCTCCTCGCTCAAATCTCTTACTGTTTGTACCGATTGAGATGATAAAATATTATCAGACTCCACTAAAATGGTTACTGTTTCCATCCCACCAAAGCGATTTCCTAGAATATTATTTGCCTGAATGGCCGGATCTGAAGAAGGCAGAGGAAAAACACGGAAAAAATCATACTTGATCTTGGAAATACCCAACAAACTTAAACATGTAAGTAAGATTAATATTATAAAGACCAGCACTCTATTTTTTAAAATTAAATCTACCATGAAAAAATCTTGTTAAATTTTTAAATTATAACCCTTAGTTTATCGACATTTTTACGGTATACTTAAATGCTTTTTTAAAGTAATAAATCTATGTGTAAAATAATCTTCGCTTACATCCTCTTTTGAAAACGACCTACTAATTACTAAAATTACTGTTTTATGATGAGTATTGTGATTTTCTAAGATCGCCTCATCTGCTCTCCAAAATTCTGTACTAGCAATTTTTATTTTTTTTATCTCATTTAATACCAAGGTCTTTATAAGCTTATTATTTTTGTCAAAATATTCAATCTTAGAAATGATATAACTTGTTTTATTAATATATAACTTTCTAGAGCTATACCCTGACTCGCTTTTTAATTCATCTGTGGCCGGAACTACTTCTATAACATAACAATTGGTATTTTTAATTTTTGAGTCATTTAATTTTGAATAATTAAAATTATTTCGATCTTCAGTCATTAAGTCTTCTATGGTATAATCTGTTCCCAAAAAATAATTTTTCTTCCCACCCTTGGTAATTCTTTTTAATTCATTTGATAAAGCAGGCACATATAACCACTGATCATCATTTCCATCCTTATTTTGCCATGTTAGTAGAGCAACTCCTTTAATACTGGCCGGCCCTAAAAAAGAGAGTAATACTCTACTAGTACCATCATCATTTTTAATAGAATACTTATGGAATATTCTAGTTTCAGAGTTTCCGTTACTACCTATCAAAGTCATTTCTTGAACTTCTTTCTGATATTTCTGGCCATTATTATCGAAAACTTTATCTATGATCTCTCTTGCTGTTTCTGAATATGCCAAAGTAATTGACATAAAAAAAACCAATACCGCAATCAATCCATGCATAAACTTCTCCTAATAGAATATATTACTCTTATAAAATATAATTACATAATAAGGCATATTATTGAATATTGGCGCAAAAAATAAGTTCAATAAAAATCTATAGGTGAATGATATTAATATTTTTTTAGCAATAATAATTTTTAATGTGATTTTTATCTTTTGCAGTTCAAATGCGCTAGCATTCTCCTCTGAAACTAAACACTCCGTTGAACAAAAAGAACAAATTGAACAAAAAGAACAAAAAGAACAAAAAGACTCGGATAGAAGTAAATACTATATAATTGATCAATTACTTAATAATTCGGTAGAAAAGTATTCACTTTCTTCTGCAAATTATCTTAAAGGTGGAAACAACTCAAACATTAAATATAGTCTCTTATTTGTTGAGTATAATTTGGATACACAAGCAAATTTGTCAGATGAAGATCTTTTTGTCTTTAAAGGATTTGCTATCTATTCTACACTTAAAGATGTTGAGGATAATTATCTTCATCCACCAAGTAATAAATCAGGTTTTTTAAAGTATCCTGATTTCAAGGAAGGATATTTAATACACTCTGAAAAAAAATTTGATTTTTTATTAGGTAGAGCATTTATAACCAATGGAGTGGCAGAACTTGCCGGATTAGCAGGAAATTATAATACGGTATCTTTTGTAGCAAGTTGGATGCCTACAAAAATTGGAGTAAACCAATTACGCTCTGACTTGTATATATCAGACGATAAACTTTCACTCTATATTATTCCTAAGATCGACAGATCGTCAGTACTTCCGGCCGGAAATAGATGGGAAGTAGCAACCATGATTAACAACAATACAAATATAAGTGATCAAAGCTCTGATAAGCTTATTGATAAATACGGATACCTTTTAACTTATAATGGAATATTTAAGAGTATAGATTATCTCTTTGAGCTTTATCATGGCGATAGTTCATATTGGACATTTCAATATGGTAGTAAAGCTGATTCATATATAAAAATTGATTCAAAAATAAATGAATATATCGCTGGTGTGGCCAAAAATTGGGATAACTTTAAATTATATCATGAGATGGAATATCAACAATCGGTCAACCAGGTTAATTTTGATTATTTTAGAACAGTATCTGGATACAAAATAAAAGAGTATTCTTTTTCAAATAAATTGTCTCTTGATGAAACAGAACTCATTATGGAATATTCCTACGAAAAAAGGTATGACAAAAGATCGGCCCAAACATATTATTCCACATCACAACTTGTAGAATTATTCTCAAATAGTTTGAAAACAAATTTAAAGTTTACAGTTAACGATAGATTATACCTTAGTCTTTTTCATTGTTATGCTTTTAAAGAGGGAGGTATGACTTATGCAACGACATTGTCTTATACACAAAGTGATACTTCTAGTTGGAAATTTATATTCACTCAGTTTACTGGCCCAAACGACAGCACTTATGGCAATTGGAAAAAAAATGGAAGTATCTTCCTAAATTATACATACATACCTTAACGCTTCGATATTCGATAGACATAGTCCTCTATTTTTTCTTTTTTAGTAGTGATGCTACAATAGATCCACCTATACATACGGCCAATACCAATAGAGAAAGAGATGTAGGAATCTTGTATACATGAATTAATAACAATTTCACTCCTATAAAAGTCAAAACAATTGCCAGGCCATATTGTAAGTAATGAAATAGCGGCATCAAACCGGCAAGAGCAAAATACATAGAACGCAAACCCAGAATGGCAAATATATTTGAAGTATAGACAATAAATGAATCAGTAGTAATGGCCAAAATTGCAGGAACCGAATCAACTGCAAAGATAATATCGAAGACATCAACAACAATCAAAACTAAAAACAGTGGTGTAAAAAGATGTTTGCCATCAATTTTCACCATGAATTTTTCT
Source organism: Oligoflexia bacterium (assembly GCA_015232355.1). Lineage (GTDB taxonomy): Bacteria > Bdellovibrionota > Bacteriovoracia > Bacteriovoracales > Bacteriovoracaceae > JADFZW01. The sequence goes on along the minus strand of JADFZW010000010.1, from coordinate 105,953 downwards.
TCATGAAATTGATCTGTAAAAGGCAATAACTTTTTGGCCATTCTTACAGTGAAATTATTTTTTATCTCATTTTCATCATCTTTACCTTGCTCTTTCTTTTCAAAAAATAATTTTATTCCAGTTATTACTAAAAATGCACCAAAGACGTACATAATCCATTCGAATTTATGAACAAGTGCCACTCCTGTAAGTATAAACACTGCACGCATTAATACTGCTCCAATAATCCCCCAAAATAAAACTCGATGTTGATATTTAGTTGCTACTTTAAAGACTGTAAAAATAAGTAAGAATACAAAAAGATTATCGATGCTCAAAGAGAGCTCAATTAGATAACCAGTAAAAAAATCTGTGGCCGCACCAGCACCTTTTACAAAATAAATGCCCACATTAAAAATTAAGGCCATAAGAACATAAAAAGCAGTCAACTTTAATGACTTTTTAAGACCAATCTCTTGATCCTTTTTAGTAAACAAAAAGAGATCACAAACCAACAATACGACAATTAAAACGTGAAAAAAAACCCATCCTAAAATATTAAAACTACCCATCAACTCTTCCCTTTGACTTACTGTTATTAAGTTATTAAAGTTAACATTATTATATCTATTCTCACTTTATTTAATTTAATTTCAAATGACAATGGCCAAAAATATATGCATAAGAATAAGACTATTTACAAAATAACTCTGTTTATTACTCTTATTATAAATATCAACTTAAATATTAAATCTAATGACCAAGCGCCAGATTTAGAAATATTTGAGGATCCTGCTAATTTAGAAAAATTAGAAAAAGTAGATGTTTCCTATCCACTAAATAGCGACGGGACTGCTTATCACAAAATATACAATGATTCTTATGACCTGGTATGGAAAGCAGTTGTTCATGAGATTGCTAATTATGAATTAAAATACATTAACAAATTAACAGGCGAAATTAAAACAAGATGGATCGACAATACTACTGATGTAAGCTTTTTAGAAGAACAAAACAAAATTGCAGCATCAAAATACTCTCTTGTAATAAATATAAAAAAAGTATTAAACACATCTAAAGAACAAACTCTGGTTACAATATTTAAAAGAGAGCAATTTATTGAAGATACAAATAATGCCAATATAAAATGGCAGCTAAAATCAAGTGATGGAATTTTTGAACAATCATTTTTTTACAGGATTGGTAGATTGCTAAATATTAATTCTATTATAGCTAAAGAATTCCCCACAATCAAAGCAACTCCTGTATCAACTCCGATTTCAACTCCAACAAAGAACATCAGCAAAAACAAGATTAAAAACAAAAACAAAAGTAAGAACAAAAACAATACAAATACTAAAAACAAAAGTGTTGATCACACTAATACTTAGTTTTATCAACTTTAACTCTCAAAATATCTACTAATTTTATTTATATAAATTATATTTAAACCCGTAGCAAATTTACCCGATAACAATAAACAGCATGTTAGTGCTTTTTATCAGACATTGAGTAATAAAACTTGAGCAATGAAAATTTAATGAAGATTTAATAATGTTTTACTAGAATTATTGTGAGGTTTTTTTGTGATAGAACTAAGTGAACGTGAATTTAATATCTTTAGAAATATTGTTCAACAACTTTTAGGCATCCGTTTGTCAGATTCCAAAAAAGTTTTAGTCTCTTCTCGTTTATTTTCAAGATTGCGGGCCTTAAATCTGAATTCATTTACAGAATATATAAACTACTTAGGAGGTAGTAACGGTAATAGTGAACTTATTAACTTTGTAGATAAAATTACCACCAACGAAACATATTTTTTTCGTGAAGAAAAACATTTTGAATATTTAAAAACTATTTATTTCCCCTCTATTAATCAACAAAAATTTAGCTCTGATGGCATACGAATCTGGAGTGCTTGTTGTTCCAGTGGTGAAGAACCATATTCTATTGCACTAACCGCACTCTCAGCATACAAATCAAATAACAATTTGAATATTCATATTTTAGCAACTGATATAAGTACAAAAGTATTAACTATCGCTCAAAATGCAATTTATCCTGAAATATCACTTAACAAATTCCCTCACTGGGTAATAAAAAATTTTTATGAACCAATTAGCGAAAAAGTTATTTCACAATTTCCATTTTTACAAAAGGGACAAAGTTACATTCATTTAAATAAAGAAGTATCGAATATGGTAAAACTAAAAAAATTAAATTTAATGAGCGAAAGATATCCTTTAAAAAGTAAATTAGATATCATCTTTTGTCGAAATGCCATGATCTACTTTGATGACAAGGCCAAAGATTATGTAATTAATAAATTCTACGATCATTTAAAAGATGATGGATTATTTTTTATAGGCCATAGTGAAAATTTATTTAACTATTCTGATAAATTTAAGTTAATAACCAACACAATTTATCAAAAAATTAACAAAAAAACTTAGCAAAAAAATATAGCAAAAAAATTAAGTCTATTTTTAAGGATAGCAATTATGAGAACGATTTATGAAAACAAATTTAAAGCAGAAGTGATTTTAATCGGTCAAGGTGAATTTGCAATTGCTCGTTCCCCACAAATTATTTCAACAACTCTGGGTTCTTGCATCTCCGTTTGCTTATTCGATCCAAATGAACATGTAGGCGGAATTAACCATTATATGCTACCAGGTCCTGTTATGAATGAAGATGAATCTCATATTCTTTTTTCTAAAGCTAAATATGGAATTCACTCAATTGAGATGTTAATCAATGAGCTATTAAAGGCAAAGGCCAAAAGAGAAAATTTAATGGCAAAAGTATTTGGTGGCGCTAATATGTTCAGAAATAATGATAATAAAATCAATAACAATGATAATAAAACCAATAACAATGACCAAGCAACAAATTTATTTTCAACTTTTACAGTTGGTTTGCAAAATATCGCTTTTGCTGAAAAATATTTAAAATCAGAACGTATACCTATTATGGCCAAAGATGTAGGAGGCGAAGATGCACGCAAGATTTACTTTGATCCAGCAACTGGACATGTAAAACTCTTTCGACTTAACAACAAGAAGAAAGATGATCTTATAAATAAAGAACTTAGTTATCGTAAAAAAGTGGCAGAGCAAGAAGAAAAAGAAAAGAATCAAGAAAAAGAGAAAGAAATTACTTTCGAAAGTTTAGCAGATAAAATTACGCTCTGGTAATATGATAAATATGATAAATATGATAAATATGACAAATTTAGGAGTTATATTATATGACAAAAAAAAGAGTTTTAATAATTGATGATTCAGCTCTCGTCCGAGAGATCTTAACAGAAGTAATTAGTGGGCTTGATAATTTTGAAGTTATAGGAACTGCTTCTGATCCACAGGTAGGTGCTGATAAAATTGTTAAATTAAATCCTGATATTATTACACTAGATATTGAAATGCCTATCATGGATGGTCTAACTTTTTTAGAAAAATTAATGCGACTTCGTCCACTTCCTGTTTTAATAATAAGTTCTTTATCCAAAGCAAATTCAGATGTGGCATTAAAAGCACTTGAACTTGGGGCCGTAGATTATATTACTAAACCATCCACTAATGTGATAAAGATGCTTCCAGAACTTAGAGACGATATTCGTAAAAAACTTGAAGTATGTGCTATAAGTAAGATTTCAAAACAGCGAACTACTAGATCTGAAATTGAAACCAAATACTCTACTGATGCTGTTATTGCAAAAAAAGAACAAGCAATCTCATTTAAAACCACAGATAAAATTATTGCAATAGGTGCCTCTACAGGTGGTACTGTTGCTTTAGCAAAACTATTGTCCGCTCTACCAGCTAATATGCCTGGAATAGTAATTGTTCAACATATGCCGGCCGGTTTTACCAAAACATTTGCTAATAGACTTAACAATGATTCCGCTCTAGCAGTAAAGGAGGCCACTACAAACGATACTATTATTCCCGGTCACGTCTTGATTGCACCAGGAGGACATCACTTAATAGTTAATAGAAGTGGTACTCGCTTTTCAGTTACTATTAATGATGGGCCCGCAGTTAATCATCATAAACCCTCTGTAGATGTACTATTTCGTAGTGTTGCTCAAAGTGCTGGGGCTAATGCCATTGGAGTTATTTTAACTGGAATGGGTGATGATGGTGCTGCTGGAATGTTCGAGATGAAACAAGTTGGTTGTTTTAATATCGCTCAAGATGAACATACATCGACTGTATTTGGAATGCCTAAAGTGGCAATTGAACGTGGTGGAGTTGATAAAATTCTGGCCTTAGAAGAAATTGCCCAATATTTACGTATTCATTATCTTGTTAAAGAATAATCAATCGTGTGCCTCTTTTATTTTATAAACATCAAACTTATCTAATCTTAAAGTTCCTACAGAAACACGATCAAATGGTCTATAAACAAGTATTTTCAAATTAGCATTTAGTGGAACACCTACTACTTCTGCTTTAATAATATCATCTTCATCATGAGAATAAAATGCAATCATATCTCCAACACAAACGTCTGCACATCTATTAACTTTGCTGTTTTCTATTCCCTGCCCTTCAAGCAATTGCAAACATCTGCTAACTGACTTAAGAGTCTTCTCTCCTTTTAGGATTTCTCCTTTTGTTGCTGCTTTGTCTGCTTTAGCTACTTTGGCCGTTTTAGCTACTTTGTCTGCCTTGTCTGCTAATTTGCAATTTTTTATTGTCATATTCAAAAATCCTTCCTTAAAAAAGGTCTTGGTAATTCATATCACCTGAGATCATTTAACTTAATGATAATTCTGTAGAATAATCATTAAACAAATTTTTTTTAGTTATTTTTATTTTTTCTATATTTTTAATAAGTTAGAAAGATAATGGAATTTTATCTGTGATAAAAAACAACAAATAATCAGCAACAAAATATGGCATCAATATGGCATCAACATCAATTTTTCTACCTGGTAAAAAAAATAATTAACTAAATTTTATCGAGATTAAACAAATTTAGATTAGAATCTAATGATGATTCTTGAAATGGCATAACCAAGACATAACTAATAAGTAAATAAGGATTATTTAATTAACAATGAAAGTAAAAACAATATATTTTATTTTAATTTGCTCTATTAGCACTCTCCTAATCTGCAATCTCTCTTACGCTGGTAAAAAAACCAGCACCGGTTGTTTTGGGGGTTGTAATAAAACTAAACATTCAATAAATAAAAATGATGTGAATTGGAAACTACTATTTGCTCAATTATTTGCATCTGAAATTAAAAAAGAGATACCAACAAAAACTCCAGTAAGCACTCAATTAGATAATTATTTCACTTACAGCAGTCTATCATTTGATAAGGCAGAAGAGGAGATAAAATTTAGAGCCAAAAAAGATGGAAATAAATCAGAAGATATTTACCGCCAACGAATTAACATCTTTGAAAATAATAAAGAAAAAGCAAAAGCACTAAAAATTGATTTTAAATCCTCTATATCTAAAAGAGTTAGAAATAATCCTGAGATAAAAAACTTTTTAAAATCTATTATTAGTAATAGTAAATCTAAAAATCAAGATGAAAATTACTTTACTACTAAGGAAGCACAAGATGTAATCAAAGCACTTTCATTCACTCAAACTCAAAATCAAACTAATCAAAAAGTAGCAATTATATTATTTCCTGGATTTGCCGCTCAATCCAGCAAAGATTATATCTTTGAAGAGCTAGCAATTTCTGCCAACAAATATTATGGTCGACCTTCTACACGTCCAATTGAATTGGATACAGGTATTACAGTAGTAGGAGAGGATTATCGACATTTTTATGGTGACAAATATTATTCTAGTACTTCTAACATTGTCGATATTTTACATCCTATTGGTCAAGAATTAGGTAATAGCATTGGTTCTAATCAACGAAGAGAAATTGCCTTTAAAGATTGGATCCTTAAATTACCATCCAAATACAAAGATACAAAATTAATTCTCGTTGCACATAATAGTGCTGGTCCTGCTATTTTAGATATGTTGGCAAAATATTCGGATGTTCGTAAAAAGGTTTTAGGAGTTGTCACTATTGCAGGCATTGTTCAAGGTAGTGGAATGGCCAGATTATCACAAGAAAAAATAAAAAATATTTTAGAAAATATCTTAGGAGAAAATATCTATCAAAAGATATCTTTGTTGGCGAAAAAAACTCCTGAAGTAGTAGATAAACTTATCGCTTGTTTAGATTTTCCAACTGATAATATTAATTTAAATCTAGAACCATTTAAAAACATTTTACAAAAGATGGGAGTAGATACTACTTTGTTAGCAGATAGATTTAAAAAATATTTAGAAACATTAAATACTATCGATATCATTAATGGAATAAATGATTTAACTCCTTATGAACAAATTAAATGGCATCTAAAATACTTTAACAATAAATATTTTGATCACAAAATGTTTTTTATGAATCTCTCCGCTTTGTTTGATCCACAAACTCTTGTTCGGCCAAGAGGAGAAAATCCACTAATGGAAAAAGAACCCTCACCTATAGTTCCCATGTTGGATGATAATGGAAACATTGACTGGCAAAATTTTAGTATGGATGCTCTTTATCTTTCTCTCATATCTATTCCTGGTTTTAAAAATACCTCTGCTGGACTCTTTGATGGTAACGTGGAGTTAGGAAATAGTAAAAGCTTACTATTAGATAGTCGACCACTCTCTAGTTCTCTTACTAAAAAAGAATTATTAAAGTTGTGGTCAGATCCTGAAATGCAAGAGATTTATAAAGAGAGGAAAATTACCGAAAGCATGCTCTACAATTCTCCTCGCAATACTTTAATTAAAGCAAAGAATACCAGCAATATTCATGCAATTGATTTAGGCGAGGTTTTAGCTTCATCAATATCTGTGGCCTATAAGCAATTTATAAAATTAAACAGCAAACACCCAGAATGGAAATTTCCTCGTATGGCCCTTATGCGCGCACTGATGCAGGTATTGGCCCTCTATAATCTTTATCAACAAAGTTTTATCGAAGATATGGAAGATGAAATATGAAAATATTTAAATTATTATTTGTTATTACAACATATTTTATATTTGTACAAAATTCAATTTTTGCATCTGAAGAAAAACAGCTAAGCAACGCTTGCATCTATGGGATAAATTTTGCAACAGAGGAAGATAAAAAAAGTCTTTATCATCTCTGTAACCTACTCTCCCTAGGATCAGTTGATGGAATCATCACCAATAATAGTGTTAACTCTATCGGTCTGAGTGATCCCAGTCACGACTGTACTGCCGATGAGGATAGTGCCGTAAATGGTATCGGTCCCTACTTGCAAGCAATGAAAATACTCTCTCAATTTGATTGGCAAATCATGCGAGCACTTCGCTATGATAGCAAATTACGACCTCTTCCCCAATCTGCTTTTGTCCTCTTTTCTCCTCTACCAGTTCAATATCTTGATTCATTACCTGATGGAGATCTAGTTAAAAATAAACCAGGACTACTCACTTTGACTGATACTCTAAATAAGCTCTCTAATATTGTAGCAATGATAACTAATGATAGCGATTTAAAAAACACAATCAAAAATGTAAATGAATCTGAACTACTCCTTGATTCACAAAAAATGGATCTGCTATTAAAAAATTTATACCAATCAGTAAAAGATCGTTTAACAAAAATCAACAGTAATTATGGTACATTTGTTAAAGAAAAGGATCTGTTTTTTCGTAAATTATATTTCTCCCTTAAAACTTTAGTGACAGCGTATACTCCTCTGGCCACACTTGGCAGTGTTTATATTCCAAAGAAACAAAAGAGTGTTGATGATGGTTGGGCCAATCTTGTTAGTTATTTACCTCCACTAAGTGAATTAGTAAAAATTGATAAAGAAGGAAATTTAGAAACGCTTGGAATTCCTATTCTAACCAATGGTAATTCTAATTCTGATTCTAATTTTGATGATTCAAAGTATGCTTTAAAAAAAGGAATTAAGAGAACTTCATTTACAAGTCTACCAATTGTTACAACTGTTGCTACCTTTAATGATATTAGCTATCTCGACTACCCTGATGTGGATTTAAGTAAAAAACATATTATCGAAGCAAAAATATCAAAAGATTTTAAAGACAAGGATAATATAAATATTCATTTGAGCTTTGGTAAACTTGCAGATGATCAGAATCAACAAAATCAGCAGCAGCAACAACAGCAGCAACAACAGCAACAGCAGCAGCTTAATCAAAATGATGTCAAAAGTCCATCACTCCTAAACGTTGATACCTCTGATTATCGTGATAGTTTAGTAGTACATGGTTTTGTGAAATTGTTAATAAAAGATAATGAAAACTGGTTTGTAAAAAAGATAAAAAATAAGATCAATCAAAAATTTTCATCCTTTCAAGTGGATGCTCATATTCATAAACTAAATTTAAAATTAAATAGAAATGCAAATAATAATTATGGCCAAAATCAAAATCAAGACCAAAATCCATTCAAATTAAAATTCGAATTATTAAATTCTCAAATATCATATACTGTCAAAACAATAACCTCTAATCCAAAAGAGATAAAATTTTTAAGTGTTTTAGGATTTAAGTGTAACAAAATACCTCAATCTCAATCTCAATCTCAATCTCAATCTCAATCAAAACCAGAAGAATTCCTTTGTACTCAGGATTTTGCAACATTCAAAGAATTTAAAAATTTCGAATACCATATAATAAAAAAATGGATCTACAATATTTCTGTATATGGTACTGGACTTATAACCTATCTAGTAATGAAAAAGAGTTTTCCTCTTATTGAAAAAGATATTGATAGAGATATCAGTGAACATATAAATAAAATAGTGAACGAAGTGGTTAACTTGAAATCATCTGTCAAAAAAAAATAATCTACTCTCTAATCTACTCTCGCCACAAATCTTCAAAAAGTTTTTCACCTAATACAGTAGACATATAGAACTCAATTTTCTTTTCATTATTGGCCTTGTCCTTGGTATCATAGATTTCAATACCTGCAGATGGTTTCATCGATGTCTGAGCAATTTCCGTTGCAAATTTAGGCCACACCTTAAGAGGTGCAATCATATATGAAATAACTCCCTTAAAAGGAAATTGTGAATAATAACTTAAACTAGCAGGAATGGTGGCCACCTTAAATTTAGATTTCAATTGATCCATTTTAACTTGATCCATCTTTTGTAGATCTAAATCCTCTATAATAAAACCAACCAAACTTCTTAATTCACTCTCACTCTTTTGATTAGGATTATCTAAATAAACACCAATTCCCCTCTGTAGATTTATTCCTATTAATAAAGGTAACTCTTTATTAAGTTCTTCCATCACCTTACCGACCTCTTTAAAGGATCCTTGATGTTTTTTATAAACAAAAGTTAGGGCCGGCATCTCCTTCTTAATCACTACCACACTATGAAACCAATCAAAATAAGTTAGTGTGCCGATCACAAGAATTACTATAATTGCCAAAATTGCCATTAAAATTTTAAACATATTTTACACTCCCTCAAAGGTTAAATGTTTGCGATCCTTCTTAAAGGATGCTCCTGAGAAAATACGATTATGAAAAGAGAGATATAATCCAGGGGCCAAGAGCTTACAGCCCATCATCGCCTCTATAATATTTTGAATACCATCAGTATCTTCAAACTCCAATGGTCTCATTGCTCCGGTAAAGATGATTGCTACTTTCGGATTTTGAATATGATCAACACAGTAACGAAGTGTCTTATCCATCGTATCTGTTCCATGCAAAACCACTATTGGATGTCCCTCTTCCATAAATTGAAGAATCGCTTTAGAGAGCACCTCTCGATCATGTTCATCCATAAAAAGAGAGTCTTTGGCCAAAATAGGTCTGACATCCACCTCTGTATATGGAAGACGCAATCGCTCCAAAACTCTATCCTCTACTACTGAAAAGCGATTAATTAGTTGACCATCATTCTCATCATAGCTCTTTTCGATAGTCCCCCCAGTAGAGATTATTATAATTTTGATCTTTTTATTCTGGGCACCATCATGAGGGTCAATGATGATATTAAATTTATGATTCTGATTCTGATTCTGATTCGGATTACTCATTTCTATCTCTCAATTTTATTAATTTATTAACATCTATTATTGACATCGATTATTGACATCGATACTTCTGAACGTATCTTTAATTATTATTGTTTAATTATTATTATTATAAAACATAAACTTTTAAAAATGACCATACTATTACAATTACTATTAAAGGAGTAAAACCAATGTCGCAAAAAAAGGGAACCATTTCAGTAAACACTAAAGACATCCTACCAATCATAAAAAAGTGGCTCTATTCCGAGCATGATATTTTCCTACGAGAATTAATTTCCAACTCTTGTGACGCCATCACAAAAAGAATTGTTTTAGGGCGTACCAAAAACGTAGAGGTACCAGAGGCCGAGATTGAAGTTGAAATTGATCGCATGGAAAAGAAAATTATTGTTCATGATAATGGAATTGGAATGACTGAGGAGGAGATCGAGAAGTATATTGCGAAGCTAGCATTTTCAGGGGCCGAAGAATTTGTTACCAAGATGAAAGAACTTGGGGCCGATAGTAAAAACGATATCATTGGTAAATTTGGTTTAGGTTTTTACTCTGTCTTTATGGTTGCTGATAAGGTTGAAGTTGATTCACTCTCTGTGGATGAGGGTGCTAAAGCGGTTAAATGGATCTGCGAAGGTGACGTTGATTATAGTTTTGAAGAATCGAAGCGAACTACTGCCGGAACATCTATCACTCTACATATAAATAGTGAGGCCGCTGAATTTTTGGATGGTTACAAATCTCGCTCTACTATAAAGAAATATTGTAACTTTATGCCATTTCCAATCTATATAAAAGATCACGAAGAAGAGCGCATGGCCCGCAAGGAAAAAGATAAGGATAAAGAAAAAGATAAAAAAGATGAAGCATCTTCTGATGAAGAGATCGTTCGTCAGGCGCTCAACAAAGTTGATCCTCTTTGGAAAAAAGATCCCACTACTTTAAAAGATGATGATTACTTAAGTTTTTATAGAGATGAATTTCCAATGGATCCAGATCCACTCTTTTGGATTCACTTAAAAATTGATCATCCATTTGAGCTAATTGGAATTTTATACTTTCCAAAATTAAATCCTAACAAACCAACCAACGAACAAAATATAAAACTCTTTGCTAAACAAGTTTTTGTCTCTGATAATGTTAAAAATATTATCCCTGATTTTTTAAGCTTACTTAAAGGGTTTATCGATTCACCAGATATTCCACTCAATGTTTCTCGTTCTAGCTTGCAGGGAGATCCTAATATAAAGAAAATCTCCAACTATATCGTTAAGAAAGTGGCCGATTCTTTAAAGAAGTTGTGTAAAAACGAGAGAGAACGTTACGAAAAAATTTGGGAAGATATTGGTTTATTCGTTAAGTATGGTTGTATCTCTGATGAAAAATTTGATGAGACTATGAGAGAGTTTGTCTTCTTTAAAAATTACTCTAATAAATTGATGACCTTGGAAGAGTATGAAAAATCAATTCCCGAAACATACAAAGATAAGTTAAAGGAAAAGATTATCTATGCAGAGAAGGGAAAGGGCGATGTATTTTTAAGGAAACAATTATTAGATGAAGGAATTGAAAGTGTTGAAACAGATACTTTGATTGATCCTCATTTCATGCAACATACAGAGTTCAAAAAGCTAAATGGAAAACTATACAAATTTGCGGCCGTAAATAGTGAAGTAGAAAATCTATTAGCACAAGAAAACTCTACTGATACTCATATGAAGATTAAAGATTTATTTAAGAGCATTTTGGCAAAAGTTACGAATACTGATCAAACAACTACCGATAAAGAAAATGATGGTAAAGATAGTGCAATGGAAGTTGAAATTAAAGCTTACAAAAATAGCGATGCTCCTGCTTATTTTAAGAGTGATGAGTATATGCGACGGCTGCAATACATGACTCGTACAATGGGATCCTTTGGTCATAGTGATATGCCTGTCAAAAAAACTTTGGTAATCAATCCTTCAAATACCTTAGTTCAAAATGCTCTAAAATTGTGGGAAAAAGATCAAGAGGCCAACAAAGAGTTAGTATCTCAGATCTGTCATCACATCGAAGATTTAGCACATATTTCGAGTGAAGGTTTACAAAACAATGAAGAAAAAGATGCTTTTGTTACTCGCTCTCAAAAATTACTACAAAATCTAACTAACTACATTGTTTAACTCCATTTTTATCATCTTCAATAAATTTTCCTTATAAATAATTTTATTTATTTTCACACGTAAATCAAAAAAAATATAAAACTAAAAGTATATCTAAATATTTTTGTCAATCTTTCGATACATTCCTAAGAGAGTTAATAGAATAAGAATTAATTAATTAATTCCTCAACAAAAGATATTTATAAACGATGGAAACAAAATGAATGCAAACAACGAAGACAACAAAAGCAACAAAGAAAATAAACTTGTAATTATAGATGATGAAAAACTTTTGCGTGAAAGATTAAAACAACTATTCGAACTCGAAGATTATACTGTCTTTATTGCCGAGGATGGTCCATCAGGACTCGCTTGTGTGGAAAAAGAGAAACCTGCAGTTGTTGTCCTAGATGTTAAAATGCCAGGAATGGATGGTGTTGAAGTATTAAAAAAAATAAAAGAAATGGAAAAAGAAAAGGATATAAAGAAGAAGGAACAAGGTCAAAAAAATATTGAAGTAATAATGGTAACTGGACATGCTTCAATGGACACCGTTGTTGAAATTTTAAGATTAGGTGCTTTTGATTATATTCAAAAGCCAGTTGCTTTTGATGAATTAGAGATTATTGTCAAAAGGGCCCTTGAAAAACAACGATTAGAAAATGAATTGATTGAATCACATATTGCTCAACGAGAATTACAAATTAAGCACGATAGTATTTTAGAGAGTGAAAATAGATATAAAACACTCTTTGATAATTTTACTGATGGAGTTCTTATATTAGATATCGATGAAAAACGCTATTCCTATGCCAACAGTGCCATATGCGAGATGCTTGGTTATAACATCAGTGAATTTAAAAGTATGAATATTAACAACATCTATATTGAAAGCGAACGTGAACGCATAACTAAAGAATTATCACTCTTGGAAGATGATCATAAAAAAATTGTTGAAGATATTCCCTGCTTAAAAAAAGATTCAACTATAATGTATGCAAATATAAATTCAAAAAAAATTAAATTAAATGATAAAAGCTTTCAAATAAATATCTTCAGAGATATTACTTTACGTAAACAAATGCAGGAAGAAAAAGATGATATGCAAAAGCAGTTAATGATAACATCTCGTCTGGCCTCTCTCGGAGAGATGGCATCTGGAATTGCTCATGAAATAAATAATCCACTCTATATCATTAGCTTAAATATAGAAAATTTAGAGGGTGAATTACTTAAACATAAATTAGATCAAGATCAAAGTATTAAAAATGTAGTTAATGCCATGACCACTTCAGTTACTCGAATTACCAAAATCGTCAACGGATTACGTAGCTACACTCACTTTGATGAATCTGCTGACAAAATCAACTTAAATGATTTAATAGATGCCAGTGTCTCCATTGTTAAATCTATGTATGAAAAAGATTGTGTACATTTTGATTTACAATTGGATCAAACATCCACTTCCACTGATCTTTATGGCAATTGGGGATTATTACAACAAGTTTTGCTTAACTTTTTTTCAAATGCTAAATATGCGATGAAACACTTAGCAGAGTCAAAAATAACTATTACTACAAAAGTATTATCTGACTTAGTGGTTTTGACTGTTACAGATATTGGTTCTGGCATCCCGGAAGATAAACTCTATAAAATCTTTGATCCCTTTTTTACTACTAAACCAATGGGTGAAGGTACTGGTATTGGTTTAAATCTAGTTCACTCTATTATAAATAGAATGCATGGACATATTAAAGTTGATTCCAAAGTTGGATCTGGTACACAATTTACTGTAACTTTTCCTTCTTATAAAAAATCTATTCTTCTTGAAGATGAGAATAAGACTATTCAAAATATTAAATTGCAAGAAGATAAGGGCCAAGTTTTAATTGTTGATGATGAAAAAGATATTCGTGATCTAATCAGCATTTTACTTAAACGAGTTGGTTATAATATCGAAGTTGCAGAAAATGGAATGCAGGCACTCACCAAAATTAAGCAAAAATCATTTGATATTATCATCACTGATATTTCAATGCCCGTTATGGGTGGCCTAGAATTTATTACTGAAGCATCTTCAATGAAGTTATTAGAAAAAACTCGTGTGGCATTTATCACAGGAATTGCTCTCGAATCATATCCAGAAGAGCAAAGAAAAAAAATTGAAACTTTTGCAAAAATTTTAATCCAAAAACCATTTTCTAATAAATTATTTTATAAGTATTTAGAAAGCATGTAAAGATTTAATAGTGACTATGATATTCAGAGGCATTTAGAGGTAATTAGAGGTAATTATATGAACGATAAAAAAGTAACAACAAAAAAAATGGTTCTAATAGTTGATGATGATAAAATTATTTGTGATTACTTACAAAAGGAACTTAAGCGAAACTATCTATCCTCGGTTATTGCCTATAATGGAGAAAGCGCACTAAAGCTTATTAAAGAAAATAAACTTGATATTATTCTCTTAGATATAGGCCTTCCCGATATCAATGGTCTGGATATGCTTACCACTATTAAAGAGATAACCCCTAAAAGTGAAGTAATAATTATCACTGGTTGTGGAACAATGGAGATAGCGGTGGCCGCCTTAAGAAGAGGGGCCATTGATTATATTGAAAAGCCATTTAAATCCTCCGATATTGCTATATCAGTAGGACGAGCAATGGAAAAAATATTAGAAAATGAATATAGTGAATGTAGTAACAGTAGTGATAAAAACACAAATACCTTACTTATAATTGATGATGAACCCACAGTGGCCAAGAGTATGGAATCATTTTTTTTAGATGAAGGATATGAGGTTTTTATTGCCAACAGTGGTGAAGAGGGGCTGAAGTTAATAGAAGAGTACAAAATTGATTTAATTATTAGTGATATTAATTTAGGAACAATGAATGGGATTGATGTTTTAAAACAGGCCAAAAATCTCTACTCCGATATTGAAGCAATTATGGTTACTGGATACTCTAATACGGAGCTTGCAATTTCCTCTATTCGTGCTGGTGCCAGTGATTATATTACTAAACCAATAAACATTGATGAACTTATTTTTGCAACTAAAAAAACTTTAGAACGAATAAACTTACGTAAAGTGCGACTCTATCGTAGTAGAGAGATGGAAATCTCTAAGGGAATTATCAGCAAAATGAATGAAGAATTAGAGAGAAGAGTTGAAGAGAGAACTAAAATGTTAAATAAAACTCAAAGCCAACTCTTTCAAACTTCTAAATTGGCCACTCTGGGAGAGATGTCTGCAGGTCTTGCTCATGAAATAAATCAGCCATTAGGAGGAATTGCTTTAGTGGCCGAGACATTTAAGAAACTTCATCAAAAAGGAAAATTAACTCCTGAGGATCTTGAGCTCGGGATAAAAGATATTCAAACATCAGTTAAACGAATGGAACGAGTGATTCACCATATTCGCACATTTGCACGTCAAGAAACTTTAAAATTTATCCAAGTTGATGTACATGAGACGATCGAATTGGCCTTAACTCTCTTGGGGGAACAACTGCGCTTACATGAAATTGAAGTAAGTAAGGATTATATGCAAAACATTCCTAAAATAAGTGGTGAGCCCTATCAGATTGAACAAGTATGGATAAATTTCCTAAGTAATGCCAAAGATGCTTTAGATATTAAGCAAGCTAAATTACAAAACGAACCACCTAGCAATAGTGATAATAATAATCTCAAAAAAAGAATTACTATCACTACCAGAATAGAAGAAGTTGATAATAATAATGAAGATAATAATAAAAAAAATGTAAAACAATTAGTAGTTAGTTTTAAAGATAATGGTTTGGGCGTAAATGAACATATAAGAAAAAAAATCTTTGATCCATTTTTTACCACCAAGGAGGTAGGCAAAGCAACAGGTCTTGGTCTCTCTATCAGCTATGGAATAATAGAAACTCATAAAGGAACAATTGATATTGAGAGTGTAGAGGGGGAATACTTTGAAATCATGGTTAAATTTCCCTTAGAGGAGGTATCATAAAGTGGGTAACGAAAATATCGAAAATAAAGAAAATAATGAAAGTAACGAAAACAAATTACGAAATATGCAAGAGTTGCAAGATTTAAGACGTGCTTACTTAAATATCTTAAACGATATGGAAAAGAAAAATAAAGAGTTGGAGGAGGGGCAACAAGCTTTTAAAAATATCTTTGAGGATATGGAATTAAAAAACAGAGAATTAGATTTAGAAAAGATGTATGCAGAAAATATTATCAATTCGATTTCTGAGATGCTTTTTATTTTAGATAATAATGGCACTATCAAGCGCGCCAACACTGCTGTATTGATATTTTTAGGTTATGTAGAAATGGATGAAATAATAGGAAAACACATTAACAACTTTATTGAGCAAGAAGATGAACAAAAACTTTTAGGGATCAGTGGTCTGCAATTTATGGGACAAATAGAACTTACCTTTGTTACTAAAACTAAAAAGAGATACCATACACTCTGTTCTTACTCCACCATAAATCTTATTAACGATGACAATCTAGGAATCTTATGCGCCAAGGATATTACTGATAGAAAAAAAATTGAGGAAGAGATTAAAGAAGATTTAAAAGATGCTACCACAAATCTTATTCAATCAGAAAAACTCAACGCTCTAGGTGAATTAACTGCAAGTATTGCTCATGAACTTAAACAACCATTAAATATAATCAAAATAATTACTCAATCATTTGAAATGGATTTAAAGAAAAATCGTTTAAAAGATGATGAATTAAAAAATGGATTGGTTGATATTAGAAAGCAAATTGATAGAATGTCTGAAATCATCGAACATATGAGAATATTTACCAGGCGATCGACTAGTGAGAAGGAAGAAAAAAACATTAATGAGATAGTAGAGGTAACTTGTAAGTTCTTCTTTCAACAGATGAAAGCTCACAATATAGATTTGACTACCAATTTACAAAATAATTTACCCAACACCAAGGTAGATCCAATACAAATAGAGCAAGTTATTATTAATTTACTAAACAATGCTAAAGATGCCTTTGAGGGGATTAATAAAGATGATGCCCGAATAGAAATAAAAACCTATTCAGGAAATAAATCAGCAAACAATGATTATATTAATATTGAAATAATTGATAATGCTGGTGGCATTCCTGAAGATGTTGCTAAAAAAATCTTTGATCCTTTCTTTACAACTAAAGCACCAGGAAAAGGTACAGGTCTTGGTTTGTCTATATCAAAAAAGATTATTGAAAATCATCAGGGGAAAATTGATTTAAAAACTGAAGTTAATGGTGTTAATAGCGGAACACACTTTATTATTAGTTTGCCAACAATTGATCAACTTAATAAAAAAAAATTAGTAACAATAATAAATGAGGGAGGAAATAAAAATGAATAATAGTAATCTCACATCTAAAAACTTTAAAGCACTAATCGTAGAAGATGATCGTGTGGCCCTAGATTATTTATCAAGATTTGTAAAAACTGAGGGATTTGATGTTTTAGTTAGTGAAAATAGTGAAAATGCTCTTAGTATACTTAAAAGTGAAAAGATTGATCTCTTAATTACTGATTATAAGTTACAACAAGCTAGCGGAATAGAATTAATGAAGCAAGCAAAAAAACTATTGCCTAATATTTTAACTGTTTTAGTAACTGGTTATGGTGATACCAATCTTGCAATCTCAGCAATTCAAGAGGGAGCATTTGATTACATAAAAAAACCTATAGATCTGCAAGAGATGAAAGTTGCACTAGGAAGAGTTAATGAAAAAATTATTGAAAAACACAAACTAGACATAAAACCAAATATAATGATTGTCGATGATGAAGATGATGCCAGAAATTACATCTCTCTTTTCTTGAAAAAAGAATTAGATGGTTGGAATATCTTTAATGCAAACGATGGAGCCTCCGCTGTTGAACTCTTTACAAATCAAAAAATAGATATTGTATTAATTGATATTAAGATGCCAAAGATGACTGGAATTGTGGCCATCTCTGAGATGAGAAAAATTAGCACTGATTTTGAATCGATAATTTTAACTGGTCATGGAGATGAAAGTGATGCCATTCAAGCAATTCGCAATGGCTCGATGAACTTTTTAAAAAAACCGATCGATTTAGAAGAGGTGCTGGTAAATGTAGAGAAGGCGCAGGAAAAATTAAAAACAAATCGCACTCTTCAATATCGTATTCGTGAAAATGAAATAAATAATGGAATTATCGCTAAAATCACCAGTGATAATAAAATTATTATTAATACTCAACAATTGTTAATGGAAAATATTGGCAAATTTGCAGAGGAGTTAATGGAGGCATTACCATTGGCCATCTTATTAGTCGACAATAATTTTAATATCAATTATATGAATTCTCAAACAAGTCGTTTGCTTAATAATCCTAATAAAGTTGATCAAACATTTATAGAAAAACTTAAACCCTTTGGATTAGAGATTTCTGCTGCTGATTTAGAAAAAGAACTGGCCAATATGACAAACAATACAGGGAAGGATACTGGCCCTATCAAAAAAATTAAAACTGGAAAATATTCATATATAACTTTAATGCAAATTACTTTGCTTGGTAAAGATTTACAATCAAACACTGCTATTTTAATGGGTATTCGAGGAGAGCACTAGTTAGTCGCTGGCGCTTTTCGCGACATCAACTAGCTGGCCTTAGGAATTTGATATTTAGCACTTTTCCCTTGAAGTTCTAACAAATTATTTATCTCCTCTTTTAATTTTATCATATCTAATTCTCTTCCAACCATAATCTTATTAAATCTCTCCAATTCCATAATCGTGCTTCGAAGTTCATCTTGTGATGTTGTTAGTTGCTGATTCAAAGATTCTAGTTCCGATGATTTTTTCCTTTCTGCTTCTGCCAACGCAGCAGCGGTCTCTTGCGCTAATTTGGAGGCCATCGCCTTTTGCAGTAACTGACTCTCTCGAATGTTTGAGACCTCATTTTTTGCTATAAAATGAAGGATATAGAAAAAGAGAGTGGCCAAAATAAAAATAAATATTCCATAAGTAATCAGATGACTTGTTAATTTTCTATCTCTCTCTACAAATGCTAAACGTTCTGGTTGAGACACAATTACCATCCAATCATATTTAGAAACGCTCTGATAACCGGCCACTGCTTTTTCTTTCATATAGGGACTAATATAATCTCCTATCCCATTTACTTTTCCACTTTCTTTTTCTTTCATAATCTTTGATACAATTTCTAACTTTGAAAGATTAACAATCCCTTTTTGTAGATCAAGATGAGGGTGATAAACTACATTTCCCTTATGATCAATAATCGATATGAATTCACTCTCTTCACCTTCAAATCTCTGGGCCCAAAGATAAAAATTTTCCAATTTTATCTGTATAAGTAATATACCTAATGGTTTTGCACTTTTAAAACCAATTATGGGAATTGCCAATCCTACAATGTTTAAACTTGGTTTTGAGACCCTTTGATAAACCTCTGACAAAACTGGTTTCCAATCAACTCTTATTTTTTTATACCATTCTCTATCTGCACGTGAGGTCCCTATATTTCCTGGTACCAGTGGTAGCATATTTTTTATAACCGCATTGGTATCAAAAACCATTATTCGATCAATGATAGGAAAATCTTTGAAGATATTTTTTAGCAATTCAATGGAGTCTGTCCAATTATTATCATCTTCAATCTTTTTAACAAATGCCGGTCTATTGGCCAAGGAGACCCCTAACTCCATTATTGAATCTAATCGCTCCTTCACAATTGTGGCCGCCAATGAAGCTGCAAACCTTTTGTGCAAATAAGCTTCATGTGTATCATCTTTATATGATTTTAGCGCCTCCACTGTTATTAAAGCTATCATTGGAGTTAAAAGTAACAAAACAATAAGCGATCTAAAAAGATATTTTCTTTTATGAGTTGCTATTAAAGCAATCATACATCATGATCCTCCACCTAATTAGCATACCCATAAAACTTTATAGCGAATGCATCGAGTGTTCCTGTATCAGCATTTTGTTCATCTGATACAAATAATTTCCAATCTCCCTCTGATGAATCATTTATTACTGCATTCAAATCTTCTTTGCTTGTACAAGTCTCTCCATAAATACAATCTATATTATCGCTTGAACTTCCTTCTTTATTATGTAAAGTAACTTTTTTACCACTTGGTGTTTGTAAAACTATTCGCAAATCTCCAATATAGGTATGAGTTACTCTTACTACAACACTTACTTTAGTTAACTTCATCCTTGGAACACTTAATATAGATGCCATAATACCTGCAAAATTTTGATCAGGAATGGCCATAGGTAAAGTATCGTTACTATTTAATATTTTTTCTATCTGTGTACCAATTGGAGTTTCAAATGGAAAAATGTTTTGAAGATCATCATACTTCAATGCTACTTTAAAAGGAATTATTGTTCCGGAAGTAATATTTCCTACATTGATTGAAAATGTTACTTCGGTATTTTTAGCAACATCGAGATCAGCAGGGAATTTTTTTTCTGCTTCTAAAATTTGAACATAATTATTAGTTGTAGAGAGTGCAATCAGTGAGTTTAAATATTTAAGTTTTTCATCTCCAATATTTGATAGTGTAAGAGTAACTAATCCACTCTCATTTGGATCCAAATAACCATTGCTATTGCTATTAGTTGTTGCTTCTTGAACTTTAGCACTCACTAACACTGGAGTAGCAGTATAGACTATTTCATAAAAAGATGTCTTTCCACTACTAACTCCATTTGTTTCTCGTAAGACAAGTTGCCAATTGATAGTAAAAGGAATTCTTGTTTTATTAGGTGTATTTGATAAAACTTCCAATCGTAATTTATTCTTTGCAACTCCCACTGCTCCAGCGGAAATATTATCAAAATCAATTTTATTACTGCCTACTATTTTAACATAAGGAGAAGCACTATCAATTGTTGCAGAAAATGCTTTACTCTCTTTTGATCCAACATTTTTTAACTTAATTTCAATGTCAACAATCTCTCCTGGATTTAAGCGCATATTAGAGTTTGAATTTAAATCATTATCTATTACTTGATGATTATTATAAACAAGATAAGCACCATCACTAGGAATCACTGGTATCTTGGCCAGATAAGGCAAATTGTTAGAAGTATAAATAAAAAGCTCTAACTGTTTTTCTGGAGGTGCTTCTTCAATACTTAAATTAATTAAAGCCTCTCCCATATCATTTGTCTTAAAACTCTTATATTTTCCATTATCATATTTAACAGTCACAAAAATATTTTTCATAGGAATACCACTATTTCCTACCTTTACAGAAAAATCACCAATTCCTGCAATCATTTCACTAGCGTGTTCTACCTCTAATGCTTTTGGTATCTCCGTTGAAAGTTCTAGGGCCGCATCTCCTGTAAGATTATAAATCTCCATATAATACTGAGAGCGACCTTGTCCTTGATAGTGTTTCCATAATTCCATTAGTGCATAGTTAGTTGCTTCTCCTAAAGTAACTCCTACCATTCTCATGCCTTGATTTGGATTATTAAATACTCCTTCAAAAAATCTCTTTTCTAAAATATCATCTTCATCCCAAGTACTATTGTTACTAGCACCCCAAAAACTAATTGCTCCTTGTGGGTGTTTTAACCACATCTCTCCAAAACAATCATAACTTTCAGCAAAGGTATTAGTAACACAAGCATTGGAAATAACAAAAGGAAGTGCATTTGGATGATCTAATTTTTTTATATCATCTTCTACAAAATCAGGGCCGGCCCAAGAAGTATTTCCCCCATGGCCACTATAATTTATAATTGATCTACCTTCTTTAAACATTTGAGTTAAGTGTTCAGTACGCGCATTGGTAGCAAAATAATAGAGTCGATCGCCACCTACTTCTGCTGGCGCTGGATAGTTACCAGTATAATTTTTACTGCCAGTATATGTTTGAATTACATAATTATGAGTTCCTTCCGCCACTGTATACCAACCACCATCACTTGTGGCCACAAAAGAAATATTTTTTATCCAAGATAAATCAGAAAATAGTTTCTTTTGATATTTAATTATCTTTCCTAAAACAACATTTAATTCACTTACCTCTTTAACTGGAATACGACTGACCATTAAATCTGGTCCGCCAATATCACTGATATAATCATCTTTATCAATTGCTCGATAGAAATTATCTGTAGCATGAGATCCTTTGAAAATTTTATTTATTTTTATTCTAGCATAAGATTTGCCTCTATTATTTCTGTTATCTACCGGAAAAGAATCATCCAAACCTACAGCATTTCCTAAATGAGTGGGTACTAACTCCACATCGCCAACTAAAATTACAAATGCTAATCTTGGATTTGTTTTATTATATAGATCTTTTATATAACTTCTCAATGCTACATCCGTTACTGCGGTATTTTCGTTTTCTCCTTTCAATCCTGATAGTCCTGGTAATCCCTGCATAGTTTGTACTATTACATTAAATCCTCTCTCTCGTTGTAACTGAACATAATTTACAAAGGATTCTTGATTTACAAATGTGTTATCTGTAACGATTAACATGGTATCACGATAAATACTATTATCAGAAAATTTCTCGTTAATTTTTGCTCTCGATTTTCCATTATAGTTCATTACTAATGAACTTAAAATTTTATTAAATTCTTCAGATGATTCAACTCTATTTTTCCAATTTTCATTATTAGTTACTATTTGAAAATTTACATTAAAATTTCTAGCAATCAATAATTGATTTTTAACAGGATTATATTTGACTGGATAAAATACTATTGTAGCAACTTTTTTCCCTCTAATTTGCGAAACACCTTTTATTTCAAAATCTTTTTTTGGATAAAATTGATCTGAAGTATATAAGTTTTCATCTATTACCCATTTGATATTCTTTTTTGCACCAGCAATTTTATAAACAGATTCTTGAACGGGAGTAATTTTTTTATCATTAAAATATTGTAAATCATATAGCATCTCTTTATTCTTATTAATACTAACTTTTAAATCTTTTGCATTATCAGATGAAACTTCCACCATTCGTACTATTACTGGCAATTTTGGTTTACCAATCTCCGTAGTGTAGGCATTGTTGTTATTATTAATAGCATCACTAAAAAGATCTATTTCATATAGTGAATCGATACTCTTTCCTCGAAATTTTACACTGCCATTAAAATAGCTTGCGAGATTTTTAGAATCAATAACATTCAAATTAAGATCATTTATCGCAAGATCGATCGCAAAGAAATCATTAGAATAAATTTTATTCTTAACTATATTCGTATTAGAGGAGGCACTTAAGTTTTTCCATCCGTTAGACCATTGATCAAGTGATACCACTTTTGCAAAAACATCCAAAGCACTGAAAGCAAAAATCACACAAAGAGAGACCAATAGAAACTTAATAATCGACATAAGACCTCCATTATTGTTAATACTTTTCATTAACTTCAATTAGCTTTATTTAAATTAGTGCATATAAATACTCTACATCTCTTATTTTTATCTGCCTTCTGTCATTTGCTTACATTAAAAAGTAATTCAATCTACATTTGTTAAGGTTGCTGGCACACTTCTTGCTCTTTGATTTATAAATTAGACATGTATCCATTACGGGTATTATTTTGTCACCTTTTACAGTCACCTTTTACAGTCATCTTTTTTTAGGAGATATTTATGAAAAAACAAATTACTTTTAAATTAATCGCACTTCTAACTATCGTGATCTCATTTTGTGCTTTCTTTAACTTAAAATCTGCTCTCGCAGATAATGGTTTAAGAATTTCTAGTTTAGTTTCTTCCCCTGTTTCTAATATCCACGTTGTTGATCGTTTTCATCTACCAAAATTTACATGTCATATGACTTATCCATGCCAGGAAGTAGTTAATAATCAAATCGTATCTCAAATATCAACTATTTCTATTTTAGGTGAAGTGAATGCTCTTAATAAAGAATTAGCACTACATGCTTGTTTTGTTAAATATGGATCTGCAATCTTAAAAGATTTCGAAAGCACCAATGCCTATAACCAAAAAATTCCTGCACCAAAAATGCAATGTCAAATCACAGTTATTGTGCACCAAAATTAGATTTTTGTTTTATTATGTCTAATCTTTCAGATATGGCGGGAGCAGATTGATGTTCCTCTTTAAAAAAAACTAGTACTTCATTTAAGTATTTATTTATCTCTTTTACTTTATCAGTAATCATAAAAAGATGTTTGGCCCCATTTTTTACATTTTCCACTCCATCATTTACCTTTTCACCATTCACATTGATCATTCGATGTATTTCACTAGTTGCAATCGCAGTTTTTTTGGCCAAGTTACGAATCTCTTCCGCTACTACTGCAAATCCACGTCCCATAGTACCTGCACGGGCCGCCTCTATAGCAGCATTAAAAGATAATATTTTAGTCTGAAAAGCAATATCTTCTACTATTTTTACTACTGTGGTAACTTTTTGATTACTCTCTGCCAAGTTTACCATTCTTTCTACGGCAGCATCTGTGGCCACAATCCATTCATCGGTTATTTTGGTAGTAACCACAGAAAGCTCTCCAGCAGTATGAACTGTATTATATACCTTTTCAAATTTATTTAATATCTCTTCTAATACACTACATAGTTGTCGAGCTTCCTCCAACTTGCTCCAAAGTGATTCCTTATTTTGTTGATGATCATTACATATCTTTTCAAATGCATTTGGAAGCAAATCCAAAATATGTAAAATTTTATTAATAAAAATATTTCCATTTGCATTTATTTTATTATTTAAAATTACTTCTTTTACCTGAGGAATGTTGGCAGTTTTATAATGAACACGTTGTAATACTTCTGAAATTTGTAACGAAGATGTTTTTAGATTATTTAATTCTGAAAGTAAGCTCCATTTTAAATTTTTAGTGGTCAACTTATTTTTTTCATTAAAGGGATTTTGAAAATAATCACTTATAACTTTCAGATGATTTAATATATGCTTTTGTATCAAAGTAATTACAAAAGAAATTGTTGTTACTGTACAAATAAATAATAAAATAAAAAGGGTTGTTGAATTATTCCATGAACCTAATTTTGAATTTAAATTAAATACATCAATAATATATTTATAAACGTATGCAAATAAAGTCATTAATACAGAAATAGATAGCGAACAAATAATAATTTGTACTTTTAATTTATTAAGTAACATCATATTATGCCTATCGTTTGAAATTAATTTTTATTTATCCTATATGTATATATATTATCAACCATTATTAAAATTTTTAATAGTAAAAAATATTTATCCCAGAACTTTAATTTTTCATTTATAATTTATTTTTTTACTGACATCAAGTTGGTTTTTTTAAAAGACCGTAGTACAATTTAATAAAAAGATAGTAAATTTGTGGAGGAATAAGCTTATGTCATCAAATCCTACAAAAGATATTACTGAACAAAACGTTCAAGATAAAACAATAATTATAAAAAATGATATAAAAAAGATAGAAGAAATAGATGAGATAACAGAGATAAAAGAAATAGACCTACAAGAAATTGATGTAGATGGAATTTGTGGTGTTTACTAGATAATGCAACAACAAAAAAAACAACAAAAACTCAATTTAACAAAAAGATATCGATTAAACGATGGAATTCGTTTTCGTCAAGAACATTTTGGAATGTTATTTTATATAATGAAGTATCCTCGTTTAATATTTTTATCCACCAATATTTATCTTGGTAATGATTTTTTTGATGGAAAGCAAACACTAGAGGAAAAAATTCAAAACTGTATTTTATTTCCTGAAAATCATCGATATAATATTAACATATCTCATGTTAACAACTCACTAATGTCTATTTTTTCTAAACTGATTTCAAAAGGAATATTAGTTGAACATAACTAATAAGAATAAGCACAAAAATAATAGTAATTTCAATCTAAATCTTCATCATGGACTTATCTCTCCAGTCAATGTTACATGGGAAATAACTTCCAAATGTAATCTTTTTTGTAAGCATTGTCTCTCCTCTGCTCACAATACTAATATAGCTAATAGTGAGGAGTTATCCACTTCCGAGGTTTTTACTGTAATTGATGATTTGGCCAAGAATATGGTCTTTCAAATAAATTTTGGAGGAGGCGAACCAACTTTAAGAGAGGATTTCTCTACTATTTTGAAATATTGCCATCAAAAAAATATTGTTACTTGTATAAGTACTAATGGAACTGAACCCTTAATCAAGATAATTGATAATGATGATATTAAAAGTAGTATGCTCAAAATGCAAATTAGCTTAGATGGAATTACAGCTGAAACTAATGATCTTATTCGCGGACAAGGCAGTTTTGCTAAAACATGGAAGACTATTAATTCATTACTTGACTTGAAAATATTTTTTAGTGTTAATCTAGTCTTAAATAAAATAAATTTTCATGAAATCGATATGCTCTATGATTGGGTAATTAAAAACAAACTAACTCTTAGAATATCTCGTCTAAGGCCATCCGGACGTGCACTTGATAATTGGTCAGAATTGATGTTATCAAAAAAAGAGTTACTGCACTTTTCTAGTTGGTTATCAAAACACATAAATGTTGTTACAGGAGATTCATTCTTTTCATTAGAAGATGATCTTCGTCAACAACAATCCTCTGGTTTAAACCTTTGTGGTGCTGCTAAATTTACCTGCTGTATTGCCCCTGATGGTGAACTCTATCCATGTGCTTTTTTACAAGATAAAGTTTTTAGTGCAGGAAATGTACGTAAGCAATCAATTGCACAGATGTGGAATAAATCAGAGAGTTTTATCCGAATACGAAATTTAGATGCCAGTGAATGTAAAAGTTGTGGTCGATATGATTTTTGCCATGGAGGATGCCTGGCCATGGTATATTTTCATGATAACTCATTTAAAAGTGCTGATCCCGATTGTTTAATAAACTGCTCATCAATTTAATTAAACTTTACTTTATTTCACTTTATTTCACTTCACTTTAAAAAGTATAGGCCAAAAATTTTTCTCTCTTATCATCCCCCAATACACTCCTAGTTGATAAGCTATTGTTTCTGATAATAGATAAAAAGCATGGATAAAATAAGAACGATATTTTTGTTTTTTCTTGAAATAGAAATCTAACAATGAATAGGATAGAAAAAAAAATGGTATGCATACAAAATAATATTTGCATAAAAATTGAGTATAGTTATAGTGAAAGTAGAGATATCTTTTAAAAGATACTTTTTTTAATACCCAGTTTTTCATAAACGAACATCGCAACAACGGCAAAAATGAAAGATAGTAGCAAAATCCTAAAAGATGAATGTTTTTTTTCTTTTGTGGATGCAATTTAATTAATATTGCCTCTGATGTTCCATAATCAAAACGTCTTTTGATAAAAGCAAAAAAAATATTTCTATGCTGATGATAAACTTTTCCAAATGCTGGCAAATAACTATAATTATATCCAGCTTGCTTTAAGCGCCAGCAAAAATCAACATCTTCACCTACTGTTAGTTTTTCATTAAGTCCACCAAGCTTAAGAAAGATATCTTTCTTAACTATTAAATTACATGTTGGAAGATAGAAATAATCTGAAGCATATCCACCATAATAGCGCCAATTTTGCATATTTAGAGGAGAAGAGATTTTTTCATACTTATCCAAAGAGGTTTGGTTATAAAATCCATCAACACTTCCTCCTATCGCCACAATCTTCTTATCTGATAACATCAACGTAGTAGTTAATTGATATAACCAATCAGCATGGGCCATGCAATCACTATCGATAAATGCCAATAATTCACCTTTAGCAATCTTTGCTGCAAAATTTCGCGCATAGGATGCACCCATTGATTTTTCAAAGTGAATACACTTAAACTGAGTATTATTAAAGCTTAAAATATTTGCATAGGTCGCATCTGTTGATCCATCATCTACAATTATTACTTCTAATTGCTCTTTTGGAAAATTCAATTCACAAATTTTCTGCAAACAATTTTGTATTTGAAGTTCATTATTTTTTACTGGTATGATTATTGATGTTGGTATTGTTGTTGGTATTGATATTGGTATTGATATTTGTTCTGATATAGATTTATTATACGTTAATGAAAAAAAATATTTTTGTATGATATTTTTTTTTAATAGTAGCTCTAATATTTGTTTATCTATTTGTTGATTACTTTGATCTGTCCCTTTATTTAAAAAATCATAAATACGCTTACTAATTTGAAAAAGATTATAGGGGACTGTTGTTTGCAAATAATATTTTTCTTTTAAATTGTATAATTTAATCTCAGGATCAATTATATAAAAACCATTCATTTTTGATACTGCAATATTTTTTGCATTAAAATTTCCACACACTCATCTACAGATCTTTCTAGTACTCTATTTTTTCGCAACATTGGTGCATCTTGAATTAATTTTTCAATACGCTCATCATAAGACAACTGTGATGATGGTGAATTTTGTAATTTCCTGCGCGGACCTAGTTTAGGTGTACCAAAATATTCTAAATATGAATTGATTTTTTTTATTTGTCGTAAATTTATTCCCAATTCTGCTAAATCTACAGAGGTAATTTGTAATTTTTCTTCACCGACCTCTCTTTTTTGTATTTGTGGTGGAAAAGTTGCAAAGGAGCTGAGTGATATTATTATTGGAGGATCGGCCACTACTCTTTGTTGATAACGTTCATCTATTTTTTTCATTAAATGTAATTCATTTCCTTTGCAAGTGATACTAACTACATTTGATACTAATGGTAAATTTAAATACTTGGCCAAATAAGCATCTATAGTGTTGTGGCCATAAGTTGGTGAATAATTACTTAATAAAATTAAGTCATAATTTTTTATCTTACATAATCTAGCGATAATCATCGCTTTCGCCTCTATTGATAAAAAATTTATATTATTATCCCATACATGAACATAGCGATTGGCATCAAAGGTCAGTAGTTTCTCTTGCCATTCTTGAGCAATTTTTTTTCCAATAGATACCATCGTTATTTCACTTTTTATTTCACTTCTAATCATCCCGGCCCAATGAAAAGCAATTTCATCATGTGGGTTGATTGTATAAAGTAAACGATTACCATTATCTTTTAAAATATTTTTTAAATATTGCAGATGTTGATGATGAAAATGTTCTCCGTTAATCATTATGCTCTTTGAAACTGGCACCAATATATTCATTTGCTTTCCATAGGTCTTAAATTAAATTCTTTACACTCTAGAACCAGCGTAATGTCCCTCTCTTATCGCCATATCAATCTTTCGAGGAGACACACAATCTCCACAGCAATAAATATCATCAATTAAATTTTTTAACTGATAATAAAGGGAATCATTGGCCACATTATTAACGGCCGCCACTATACAATCATAATCACAATCACTTAAAATTTTGATCTCATTTAAATAGTAGTTGAGCGTATGAACATTACCATCCTTTACTTCAGTAACAATTGTATCATTTGTTACACTCACACCTTTTTTTAGTAATCGTTGACGAGTTAAAAATAGATCATTAGTAGGGGCCAGATCTGCTCCAATAAAAAGTGCTGGACTGATCACATGTACTTTTTTCTTTAAATCCAACAAGTATTCAATTGTACTAGTAGCGCGATGACCATTATCATAATCAATAAATAAAATATTAGAATATGCTGCAATTTTATCTTCAAACACATGAGGAATACTAAATATTTTACTCTTAGAATTAGAATCAATTCCAAAAGGTAAAGATGAGATGTCAAAACTAGAACCAGTAGCTATAATAACAGCATCGTAATATTTATTTTTTGAAAGAACAAACTCCTTATCAACTTCTTTTTGATAGATTATATTGATTGAATACTTTCGCAAATGATTTAATTCATTTTGTATAATCATTCCCATCTCTTCACGACCACTTCCCATTTTTGCAATTAACAGTTGCCCTCCAACTTTATTTTCTTTTTCATAAAGATCAACCTTATGACCTCTCTCCGCTGCTACTCGCGCGGCCCTCATTCCGGCAGGACCTGCACCCACTACCATCACTCTTTTTTTATATTGAGTTGCTGTAATTTTTTGAGTGATAAATTCCTCTTCACTACCCACAGATGGATTTTGAATACACTCCATAGGTTTATTTAATCCCACTCTTCCATAGCAACCTTGATTATCAGAGACACAATATTGAATCTCTTGTATTCGACCAGCTCGCGCCTTATTAGCAAAATCAGCATCACATATTTGTCCTCTGACAATTCCAATCATGTCTGCTTGTCCACTAACTAAAATTCTATCCGCAAAATAGGGATCATTAATTCTTCCTGCTGCAAATACTGGAAGTGAAACTACACTCTTAATTTCAGAACTAAGAGATACAGTATGTCCTGGTGGAATATGCATTGAACCACCAACAAGATAGAGAGTTAAAAAAGTTCCTACTGAAATATTAAAAAAATCCACCAACTTTTTTCCCTCTAATAAGCGAGCAAAATCTTTAGCATCATCTATAGTAAGTCCACCGGGCATAAATTCATCTGCACACAACCTCACTCCTACAGTATAATCATCTCCTACCGCCCGTCTTACAGCACTCAAAACTTCCAATGCAAATCGAGTGCGATTATAAAAACTGCCACCATAATGATCTTGACGTTTATTAGTTAGTGGCGATAAAAATTGTCGAATCAAAGAACTATGGGCCATCTGAATTTCAATACCATCAAATCCACCCTCACGAACATTTAAAGCACAATCATGATATGCTTCCACTATTTCTGCAATATCTTCCTCTTCCATCTGCTTTGGTATCTCTCTAAACATAACATCAGGAACAGGTGATGGGGCCCATACCGGTTTTCGCGATAGAGTCCCATCACACTGTTGACCATTGTGATTTAATTGAGCAAATATCGGAGCTTCATATTGGTGTACACTTCTAGTTAACCTTTTATACTCTGGAATAACACCCGCTACATAAGCATGCATACCCTTTTCATAAGCAGTATCTGTAGGATGAACTGATTGTTCTTCCGTAATAATAAGTCCTGTTCCTCCACGTGCTCTCGCCACTAAATAATTTATCAACTGTTGCGTGGGCAATCCTTTATGTGAATAATTTGTTAAGTGTGCAGAAAAAGAGATACGATTTTTAGTCGTAATTTTTCCAATTTTTAGTGGAGTAAACAGAAGCTTAAAATCCATATGCTTCCCTTTAATTATTCTCTAATTATTTTCTAATTATTTTCTATTGTTGTTAGGAGCATGCCCTTCCATACAAGTTGCAAAGACTCTTCTCATATCTTCAAAACCCATATCAATTGGATTACCTTCAGTACAAATATCTTTTAATGCTTTACGAGCGCATAGATCAAGATCCTCTCTTCTCATTCCTAAGTCTTTAAAGTTTTTATAGATTCCTAATTCATTTCTTAATTCTTCAACTGCATCTATAAATTTCTCCCCTGCTTTATAATCAGAGAGTCCTCTTACATCTAATCCTGCTGCTTCGGCCATTATTTTAAATCGACCTGGACATCCTGGTAAATTGTGACGACAAGAATCCACTAATCCAATAGCATTACATAAACCATGAGGAGAATCATAGAGACCACCTAATACGTGGGCCATAGAATGAACTATTCCAAGACCAGCACTATTAAAGCTTACTCCTGCTGCTAACTCTGCCCATACCATTTGTTCCATTGCTCGATCATTATTTCTATTTGCAGATGCCTCTCTTAAATTTTGGAAGATCTGTCCTATGGCCCACAATCCTGGTCCATAAGCTGCTTGCACTTGTAATCGAGAAGCAATTGCCTCTACTGCATGAGTAAGAGCATCCATTCCTGTATATGCAGTTAAATCTGCTGGCATTGTTTGATGAAGAAGTGGATCATCAACGGCCATACTTGGTGTACAAGTTGGATCAAAAATTGCCATCTTATATTTTTCATCGGTGTGATTGATAATACAAAAACAAGAGACCTCTGAACCAGTTCCAGAAGTAGTATTAACTGACAAATGAGGAATCTTATTAGGCATAATTGCTTTAAAAGCACCTTCGAATTCTCTAATATGTTTTCCTTCATGAGAGTGTACTAAGCGAATTCCTTTACAACAATCGATTGTACTACCACCACCAATACTAATTAATCCATCACTTTTACTTTTCATTACACTTTTATAACCTTCCATCACCTCATGATCTTTTGGATTTCCAGTTACATTAGTATATACATCGGATGTTACTCCAGCATATTGTAAAATCCCTCTAATTTCATCAATTATACCTGTCCCACGTAATCCTGTAGTAACAATCATTGCGTGCTTCATTCCCAATTTTTTTGCCTCAATACCTAACATAGTATGAGCACCCCAACCAACATAAGCACGAGGATAAGCGTGAAGTACTCTTATCGGAAACTCTTGTCTCTCTTTAGAAATTGTTCTTTTGCTGTCTTTAAAATGGGCCATAAATATCCTCCGTTTGAAAGCTATTAAAATAATAATCCGAAATAAAACAAAAAACAAAAAACAAAAAACAAAAAAATCTGAAGCATTAAATAAAATTATTTATGTTATCAATGTTAATGTCAAATAATTTGGTACAATCGTAGTTAAATATATTTTTTTTCAAAAAATTCTAAAGTTAGGCGAGTAAAATATTTTTATAGACTATAAAAATATTATAAGCATTATACAGGCCCTATACACATAATAGAAAATGAATAAACTTAAAATTATATAGTTTGAATTTGTATGAGGATACATAAAGAATACATAAGGAAACAAAAGGATACATACTAAATGAATAATAATTTCACTACTGATGACAATCAGTTAAACAATAACATTTATGTTTTCTTGAATGAAAATATCGACAATTGGAAAATACTTATTCGAGAAGCAGTTGTATTGGCCCAAAATATCGGACATAAAGTATCTATTATTATAAATAACGACAAAAAAGAAACCTCATTTCAATACTTGAATTTAAGTTTACCTAAATCCTTTTGGAATGAGATTTTAAATGTCTTTTATATTGATGTTACTTCCTCTGCTAATGATACAAATAATGTTTCAAACTTTTTAAATGAATTCTTTACTGAAAATTTAGCATACGCAATTTTTTTTAGTAACAATAGCACAGCACGTGAATTGGCAGCTGGATTAGCATATCATCTAAATACTGCTGTAATTTGTAATTGCATTGGCTTTAGAAATGTACGAGAAAAAACATACTATCGTCGTCAACTTCCATTACTAAAAATTGAAGATGAGATATCAGTAAAAAGTAATATTCCCGCTATAGTGTTATGGGATCTCACTTTGTGGGAAGATACTTATGGAGAAATACACTTCAAAGATGATATTGAAGTATCATTAAATAATTTACAACAAAAAATTATTAATTTATCTATTGCCGAAATTGATATGACAAATTGTTTTAATCAGCAAAAAATAAAGTATTTTGATGAAGAGATTATTGATGATTTACAAAAAGTTGATATTCGTAAATCCGAAAAAATTATAGGTGTTGGTTTAGGTGTAATTGAAAATGCAAATCTTTTGGAAGATGTTTTAAAGATATCAGAGATTCTTAAGTGGAAAATTGGATATACTAGACCAGCGGCAGAGTATTTAAATCTCTCTCATCAAGATATGATTGGTAGAACTGGAAGATTTATCTCACCTGCGATTTATTTGACCTTGGGAATATCTGGTTCTTCACATCACACTGCTGGGATTTTAAAATCTAAAGAGATTGTGGCGGTAAATAATGATCATGATGCTCAAATATTTCTTTCATCAGATCTAGGACTAATTGCGGATTTAAAAGAGTTACTTCCATCTTTAAGAAAAAAAATTTGTGAGTGGAATACTTCAAAAACAAATGGAATCAAATGAAACAAATAAATCAAATAAATCAAAAATTTGATGCTATCGTTGTAGGTGCTGGCCCAGCAGGAACTACGGCGGCCCTTCATATTGCCAAAGGTGGTGCAAAAGTATTGCTCATTGAACGAGGAAAATTTGTTGGAGCTAAAAATTCTTTTGGAGGAACACTTGAATATTCTCCTCTACTACAACAATTAATTCCTGATTTTTGGAATACAATTCCTTGGGAAAGATTTATTAATAAACGAATTTTTTCCACTCTACACTCCGATTCGCATTTCTCTGTTTCCTATGATTCATCTCACTTTCGTTCTCCACCATATCCTGGATGTACGCTCTATCGATCAGTATTTGACAGTTGGTATGCTAATAAGGCTCTAAAAGCAGGTGTAACCCTACTAACAGAGACTACTGTCACTCAAATAACCGACAACGGAGTAATCCTAAATTCTAAACAAGAAGTTTTTGCAAATATGATAGTGGCCGCTGATGGGGTATTAAGCAAGTTATCACAATCAATTGGACTACGACCTGAACCTCAAGTTGAAGAATGTTCTCTAGGATTAAAATTATTTTATCAGCTGGATGAAGATATAATTAATGAAAGATTTAATTTACAAAATCGCGAAGGTGTATGCCAATTTTTTTTAGGAAATTCTGCAGATATTTTAGGCGGGGGTTTTCTATACACTCAATTACAAGGTCTCTCTGTGGGAATTGTTCATAGTTTAAGTTCTTTAAACAAAAATTATAAACGTGTAAACATCCATCAACTACTTGAAGAGTTTGTTAGTCAATCTCCTCTTAAATGGGGACTAAAGCATGCAAAGCTTATGGAATATTCAGCTCACATTATTCCTAAAATATCTTCATGGAAAAAATATCCTATTCATCATAATCGTTTTTTAGTTGTCGGTGATGCTGCTGGTTTTTGTTACAATACTGGTTTACATATTGAAGGTATGAATTTAGCAATAGAATCTGGATATTTGGCAGCACAAACTGTGTTGTATGCTCATAAAAAAGGTGATTTTAGTAAGAAAACCTTAAATGATTATGTAGAAAGAATTAAGGAATCGTCAATTGGTAGCAATTTTAGAACCAATGAACGTTTGGGTAATTTTATTAATGATGATATCGTAATAAAGAGTTATCCTCGATTGATCGATGAAATGGTTAATCGTTTGCTCTTTAAAAAAAATTTATATCAAAAAAAAGAAAGCATCTTTTTCGTATTTCTTGATAGCATACGTAAATACTTAGGTATTGGTAAATTTTTTAGGGAGATAATTAGAATTATTAAATCTATAATTTAAATATAGATATAAATTTATTAGGAATTAAAATGAGCGAGGCACTATTTAAAGAGAGTTATAACAATCGTGAATATGATAGGGCATATAGAAAATTCGATACTAAAAAATGTAAAACATGTGAAAGTAAAATTTGCACTCTAAATTGTCCACAAAAATGTATCACCTGGGATGAAAAAAACTTACGCTTGGATTTTATTTATGAGTGTTGCGTGGAATGCGGTACTTGCGCTATTCTTTGTAATAAAAATGCTATCGAATGGGAATACCCTACAAATGGCAAGGGTGTAGCTTATTTTCTCTCTTAAATATTGTTTAGGATTAGTGTTTATGATTTTTAATGAGATTAGTAGTAGTGTAAAAAATATTTTTCTCTCGTCTTTTGATAAAAATGATCCTATCAATTACCCTAAAGCAGTTACTCTACTTGTTTGTTACCTGATAATTATTTTTAGTGAAATACTTTCAGTAATAGGATTTCTTATATATGACATAAATTTTTTCAAAATGCTAAATATTCAATTCATCTATGTTACGGTTACAACATTTTCGATCATATCTATAATCTCTCTCTATAAAGGTAAACTTAATGTCACTATAAATTTAACTGCTTTACTCTTATCATTTATAGTTATCGGCGGTCTACTTACAAAGTTGACTGCAGAAACTTCTATTAACTATCCTCTTAGTGCACTCTATGCTACTGCTGGAATATCATTGGTATCTATCTTTGGTACCAAAAATCAACTGAAGTTTATGACTGCAAACTACATGTTGGCATTAGTAGTATATTTCTTTTACATGAAAAATACTTTTCCCCCATACTATCTATTATCTGCTAAATTAATTGTTATAATGTCGATTATCATTTTACTTATTGTATCTACCATCTCCTATTCATTCATTGATATCAGAGAGCGCTCTTTAGAAAAGATCATGAAGCAAACTGAACACAACAACAAACTATACAATGAATTGAATACAATCGTTAACCAAAGGGCCAAAGAACTAGACATAGTCAAAAATAAATTTGCAACAGTAAATAATGAAATAAATCTGGCGGATAAAAATATAAATAAAGTTTTAACTAAGAATAATGAGTATGGATTAAAATCACAAGAGATTGTAAAATCAATGTTAACTAAAACTGATGATGGCAAACAAATAATGAATGAGATGATTGATGCTTTTAAAACAATTAAAACGTCTAACTCTCAATTAAATGATATCAATAATATTTTCATGTCTATTGTTTCTCGGATATCTATTATCTACGATATTGCTTTTGAAACTAAAATTCTTTCATTCAATGCTGCTATTGAGGCGGCCAGGGCCGGAGGTGTAGCGGGACTTGGATTTGCAGTGGTTGCTGATGAAGTAGGTAATCTGGCGAAAAAAAGTGGCGATGCTGCTACAGAGATTGCTGAAATCATCGAGAAGAGTAAACGACAAGTTGGTGAAATAATCGAAAATATCTCCAAACAATCATATCATGTTGAAAATATCGGCACTAATTCTAAAAATAAGTATGTTCAACTTGCTCAAGATATTGATCAACTCTGCCATCAAGTTAATCTTATCAAGCAAAATAATGAAGATCATGAAAAAATAATTCGCAATCATTTTGCGTCGATGAAAATAAAATGAGAGTAGTAGATGAACAGAAAAATTATATTATTAGAACATCGACCAGATTACCGTGCAATCTATGGATTGAATCTTACGGTCTATATAGGGGTTGAGGTTTTAGTAGCGGTAACCGTAAAAGATGTAGTAAGGTATTTGGAAGAATGTGAATGTACTTTGATCTTTATCGATGCCAAAAGCTATGTTATCGATGTAGGATTAGAAGTTTTTAATTACCTATCTAAAAAGAATCTTAATATCCCATGTTTTATTGTCGGACAAACAAAAGCATTACAAGATGTAGTTACTGTATTTGATCCTAAAACAGACTTAAAACATATTTTACAAAACATTGCCAAATCATTAAATGTTACTTCCCTCTCAATGTCATTAATAAAACATCCTAAATATTTTCCACTACCAACAGAATTTATTCTTCCAGGATGGGAGTGTGCCTGTCCTATATATCGTGATTTTTCAAAGAAAGACACAACAGATATCGATAAAAATTTTGAAATACTATTTGATACTGGCAGTATTATATTAAATGATACAATCGAAGGATTGGAACATGAAAATATTAAATATATTTATGTCGAATCGAATTTAAGATTAAAATTTGTTAACTCACTAACTCTACAAATATCCGCCAGATTAAATGATCCAAATCTTACCTACGAAGAAAAAATTTCTACTACTGCTAAAGCTTATCAGATGATTCAAGAACAATGTCGTAAAATCGGAGTCGCTGACAGTACCATTGCTTTGGCCAACGATTGTATTAAAGTAATGAATTCAGTTGTAGAATTTTCAGCTGACCTTAACTTTCTTCTAAAGAAAATGTGTAGTGAGGAGGGTTCTTTCCTCTATCGTCATAGTTTATTAATTAGCTATATCGGTGCCCATATAATAAAAAATATGAATTGGGGCTCTCGTGAACAACAAGAAAAATTTAGTTTTGTAGCATTCTTTCATGATATCACTCTTAGCAGAGATGAACTGGCCAAATTCACCACTGATGCAGAAGTTCTCAGGAGTAATTTAAGTGAAGATGATAAAAAATTAGTTTTAAATCATGCTTTGATCTCTGCTAAAGTGCTCTCAAGAATAAAAACTATACCTTTCGGTGCTGATACCATTGTAAAACAACATCATGGAAATAAGAATGGCAAAAGTCTCTCTGATATTTCATTAGGAATTTCTCCTATGGCCATAGTTTTTATCTTTGCTGAAGAGTATGCACACATGATTCTAACAAGAGAAGACTCTTCATCAGAAGTCGATAATTATGCTATTGTAAAAATGTTAAGTTCAAAGTATAATCTACCAGCATTTAATAAAGTTCTACCAGTACTAAAAACATTAAAATTTTAAATATTGTCTTTAAAGACTTAGGGCCTAAAAAAATAAGTCGGAGGTGAAAATGTTGTCAAATATGTTGCCAAATACAGAGATACATGCAAACAAAGTAGCACTAATCATCAAACAAATTCATGAAAAGATTGAACAGAAAAAAAATAATGGCCACTTAGCAATCTCCTTTTCAAAAAATTCAGTAGCGCACGTAGTTCCCAATCCAAAAGATGCCCGATTTCACAAATCTAAAGTTGATTTGAAATCTTTAAATCAAATTATCGAAATTAATCCTCTAGAAAAAACTTGTGTAGCAGAATCAGGAGTGAGCTTTGTGGATTTGGTTGAACAAACGCTCAAACATGGATTAATTCCCATGACGGTACCAGAATTAAAAACCATAACCATTGGTGGTGCTGTTTCTGGTTGTTCGATTGAATCGATGTCTTATAAATATGGTGGTTTTCATGATTCATGTTTAGAATACGAGATAATAACTGGCGACGGAAGAGTGTTAACATTAACTCCATCCGATGATATTTTTCAAATGATACATGGATCATATGGCACACTCGGAATCTTAAGCAAACTAAAATTTAAATTAATTCCCGCAAAACCGTATGTTAAAATGAAATATGAGTCCTACAATAACTTTAATGATTTTTTTAAAGTTTTATATGAACACTCTAATAATTTTTCAGATGGAAGCAAAAATAGTTTTGATTTTATCGATGCCATAATTCACTCTAAAAATCACTTTGTAATTTGCACTGGCACTATGGTTGATGTGGCCCCATATTTATCCTGCTATAATAAAACTAAAATATATTACAAGAGCACACTAAAAAGAGATGAAGATTTTCTTACTCTATCAGACTATTTTTTCCGCTACGATACCGAATGCCATTGGTTAACAAAATCCATTCCCCTCCTTGAAAATGAAATAGTTCGCTTCTTATTTGGAAAATATCTTCTTGGATCTACAAATCTAATTAAAAATGCCAGAAGGTTTCGACACTTTTTAAAACTTAAAAAAAGACAAGACATGGTAGTGGATGTTTTTATCCCAGCTTATAACTTTGAAAATTTTTACAACTGGTACAAGAAAGATTTTAACTTCTTTCCATTATGGATTGTCCCTTATAGAATGCCATCGATCTATCCATGGATTTCAAAGGAACATAAAGCACGTATAGGTGAAGAAAATTTATTCATCGATTGTGCTATTTATGGTAAAAAAAATAATAATCCTGATGTTGATTATGTCACTGTCTTAGAAAACAAAGTCTTTGATTTAAATGGAGTAAAAACTCTTATCTCAAAAAACAGTTATCATATTGATCGATTTTGGCAAATATACAATAAAGATCACTATCAGCAGATAAAATCAAAGACAGATCCTTATTCTCTCTTTGAAAATTTATATACCAAATTTCATTAAAAACATTTTTTATTTTTGTTTACAATTTTGCATCTGAAGTGATTCTGTATGATCTGTATGTTGGATAACACTATTCATTTGCAAAGAACGAAGTGGTTCTTCACCTCTATCTCCAAGATACCAACAATTCGGTCTTACACCATCTCCAACAGTACAATTGCTATTTGAATTTATATCAGAATCACAATAAGCACCTCTTAAATAAGTCTCAAATCTACATTGATTTGTTCCATAGGTTGTAAGGGTTGTTAGCGATTTAGTCTTCTTTGCTACTTTGTTTTCAGAAACATAATCATCATCGTTTGTTGATTTATTAAGATTGAAATAATCTTTTAACGAAAGTGCCGCTTTAGCAGTTCTTTGGCAAATTAAACTTTTATAAGTATCTTGCGAAAAATTTTTCTTGCATTTTTTTGCAATCACATCGGGAATATCTGATACAAAATTTTCAAGCACTTTTTGCGATATTAAATTCATTTTAGTTTTAGTGGCATATTTTTTAAAGCACTTGGCGGCCGCCCAATAATCTGCTTGTCCTTCAACTGAAGTAATACCTATCATTCCTTTCTTATCAAAAGTTGGTCTACCTCCCAATACATGGCCAAATTCATGACATACTAACATTGCAAAAGCATCTTCCGTTATATTTGCATCGGATGCTACTACTTTAGATATGGTTATCATCGCCCTCTTACCAACAATCGCCACTCCATCTCTTAAACCATTAGGAGACATTCCTAATCTCATTATAAATAAATTAAGATCCCTCTCTGATTTAATGGTAGAAGCATAGATTTTTTGAATGTCATCAATGATTTCATCAAAACGTTCTGATGTAACAGTAGCAAGGCCAGCAGAGATAATTGTTGTAGTAACAAGGAAAGTACTTAAAAATGTAAGTAACATACTTGAAAAAAAATATCTCATATCTAAACCCCTCGCTAATAATTCGAAGTTAGTATTAATTTAGTATAATTAATAAAAATTTATTATTTATATCTAATTTTAAAATTTCATAGATAGCTCAATAATTCCAAACAGATATTATTTAACTAAATATATTTTATTAAAAACAATTGGCATCTATTTTTGGCATAGTTATGCTGTAATCAAAACATAAAATAATCTATTCTAATAAATAACCATTATTTACTTTTCTAATAACTATTTATACTTACTACCACTCTTATAAAAAAATTATTTTTTCATCTCCTTTGGCCAATAATTTAATATCATAATTAATCTATATTATTGATTGAGTATTTTATTTTACTTCATCTTACATAATATAAATACAATACATACCATACATACAAAAAGGAGTTAGTATGAAATTAGTAAATGTTTTAATAATTGGTCTTTTATTTTCTCTAAATGCTTATGCTAGCAAAGAAGAAAACTCAAAAGGTAATCAAAGTTTAAATCAAGGTTTAAAAGAATGTCTAAATCACACCCTAAAAGAAAAATCAAAAATAATTTCTTCATTATTATCAGAAGCAATAATAAATGATCCAATACCTGGTACCAACAAGGTTAATGTTAATAGTGGAAATAAAGATAATGATAAAAAAAATTCTCCTCTCAATAAAATGTTTACCGAAATTAAAGAAAAAAGTCCTCTAATGCAACCAGAATTTCTACGTTTCGTTATAAGAATAATGAATGAAGATATCTCCTCTGAAGATAGTTTTTGTCATGATCTCAATAATATTGATTGGAATACTATAAGAAAAAAAATCATCACCTTTATTAAAAGTGATCGTGTTATTTTAAAAAGTGATTCTCAAATTAGTTCTATTATTATAAAATCCAAAGATGTGAGCAGCAATGATCGCGGAATTCTTAAGTCTATTGCTCATAAATTTGAATATCGAGGTGAATTTAAAAATGGTAAACCAGAGGGAAAAGGACGACAATTTTTTGAAAATGGCAAAAGATATACAGGACTTTTCACCAATGGTCTTTATGAACCTCAAGGCAAATTTCGTTGGCCAAGCGGTCATTATTATGTTGGCGCCTTCAAAAAAGGTAGAATTGAAGGAGAAGGAAAATCTGTTTTGTCTGATGGAACTGTTCATGAAGGTATCTTTAAAAACGGTAAACTTGAAATAAAAAAAATTGAGATTTCGCACGATCGTCTAAGTCTACCGTGCGATGATGAATCAAAAGCTGAAAAATTAAAACCTATAAATCATCAAGGAATAAAGAGTTTCGTTGGAGATATTTCAAAAGTAAATAAAAAACTTCCTCCTCCAATTCCTGGAAACAAACCTAACTTACATGTTCTTTTAGAAAAAGCAATAAAAGAAAGAAGGATCAGTATGCGAAGTGGAATTGGAAGTGAAAATGAAAGTGAAAATGAAAGTGAAAATCAAATAGAAAATCATAATAATAATCAGCAGGTCGATATGGACAATCCACCTGACATTGACGAAATGGAAACTACAAATTGGAGAGGTAAAAATAAAAATAATTCTAGTGTATCTGAAAAGCCAAATGGATCCAATGGATCTAGCATATCACAAAAGGAGAATAATCAGTCCAGGGCCAGCACAGATATGTCCAACTTATTAAAAGAGATGGCAGAGAAAATAAAAAATAAAAAACAAAACCAAAACCAAAATAAAGGCAACAATTAAAACATATAAGGTAAAATGAAATATGTGTAATGAAAAGAA
Source organism: Oligoflexia bacterium (assembly GCA_015232355.1). Taxonomy (GTDB): domain Bacteria; phylum Bdellovibrionota; class Bacteriovoracia; order Bacteriovoracales; family Bacteriovoracaceae; genus JADFZW01. The sequence goes on along the minus strand of JADFZW010000010.1, from coordinate 63,457 downwards.
TGCTTATACTTTAATCTTGGCATCAGCAAGTCCGAGAAGAAAAGAGTTTTTAGAACATTTAAACATCCCCTTTGAAATTAAAACTATGTCAATAAAGGAGGAGACAGATTGCACTCTTCCTGATGAGATTGTTTTAGATTTGGCCAAGAAAAAAGGAATCGCCGTATTTAATGAGTTACAAAGGTTAAAAGATCAGAAAGAGAAAAATAGTAATTTTGCAGATTCTTTTTTTCCTCTGATAGTGGCGGCCGATACTCTGGTATTTTTAGGTAAAGAGCAATTAGGACGACCCCGAGATGCGTTGGATGCAAAAGAGATGTTAAAAAAACTCTCTGGCAAACAACACTTTGTCTATACTGGAGTATATATAGTATGCTTTGATATAGAAAAGAATATGCAAAGAGAGAGAAGTTTTTACTGCAAAACAGAGGTAGATTTTGCTCATATTACAGAGGATTTTTTAGAGGAATATATAAAATCAGGTGAATCGATGGATAAAGCAGGTGCTTATGGAATTCAAGGATCCGCTTTAAGCTTTATCTCTGGAATAAAGGGTTCCTATTCTAACGTAGTGGGATTTCCTTTATATGAATTTGTTGTTCAATTAAAGGATTTTTTAGGATGTAGGGATGATAATGAAGGAGAATGGAGAAAAAAATTTAAAAGAACTAAATAAACTAAATGAGATGTTAAATAAATTTAAAATGGCATTTGCTAAAAATGCTATTACAATAAAAATAGATAACGATAATTTTATTAAATCTGCAGGAAGTGAGTTAAATGTTAGTTTGCATGTTCAAGCAAAACCCTCCTCTAAAGAACAAAAAATTATTGTTTTACCAGAGGGAGAACTTAAAATCTACGTACGCGCGCAACCCATAGAGGGAAGGGCCAATCAAGAGATAATTGATCTTCTAAGTGAGAAATTGGGTGTGGCCAAAAGTTTGGTTGCAGTAGTGAAAGGTAATAAAAATAAATTTAAACAATTAATTGTAAAATTTGTTTTCTCAAAGCAGAAAATGGCCCAATACTATTTGCAAAGAATAGAAAATTTATTAAAGTAATTATATTATCTTGTATTATTTTTATTATTTTTATTATTTTTATTATTTCCTTTCCCACGGATGATGAGTGCAACTATCAACTCAACATATTAAAATATTTTTCTTTATTGTGATGTTCACATCACTCTTCACTTCAGTTTTTGTTACCACTGATCTTAAAAGTGAAGTTAAAAGTGAAATTAAAGATGAAATTAATTCGGAGATTGTATTGAGTAATAAGCAAGATGTCTTAAAATACCTATCTGTGCTAAGCAAATTAGATCCATATGAAATTCCATACAAAATCACCCAATTTCACAAAACAATTGATAACTACTTTGTAAATAAAATTAAAATCTGTAGTGGAGAATTCTCAAAATTATTTTTCTTAGATAAAGAAAAAAATTTTTTTGCTACTGAAAAGAGAATTCTCTCTGTCGATGAAAAGAAGAGTTGTTTTGAAGAATTGCAGACATTAGAGAATAATTTTACAGATGTACAATTATCAGTCTATCAAAGGTATTTTGATTATATTAATAAAAATAGACAAAACGCTATTAATCAATTGAAAAAAGAGTTTATCAATGGAAAGAAATAGAACATTAACATTTTTTTTACTATTATTGCTTTCATCATTACTTTCATCATTACTTTTCTCATGCTCTTCCCTTGAAACAATTACTGCGAAAGTCTCCGGTCGTGTTTTCAAAAAAGCATCACTCGAAATGGAAACCGAAAAAAATTTCAATATTTTCAAAGAAGGTACACCCGCTAACCTAAAGATGTTGGAAGGACTTTTGTTCTTGTATCCACAGGAGATGAACCTCTTACAAGCACTTAACAAATCATATACTGCCTATGCATTACTTGCAGACGAGACATCTCTTATTGAGTTTGATCTAACTAAAAATGCAAAGATGTTTAAAGATAAAAAAGAGGATGCTATTTCAAATTACTCTAAGGCGCTTACATATGGACTTCGTTATTTAGAAATCAAAGGAATAGCTTTAAACGATCTAGTAAAAAATGTAAATGATGATACTAAGATTATAGAGATGCTTAACAAGAATTTAGATGCCGATGATGAGTATGGAGATGTAGAACTTGTCTTTTTTGTAGCGCAATCTCTTGGTGGATTGATTAATTTACAAAAAGATAAACCAGAGATGATATCGATGTTACCAATTACAAAAATTTTATTCGATTGGGTTTGTATAAAAAGACCAAATTTTTATAATGGTGGTTGTGATCTATTTTATGCTGTTTATGAAATGGGAAGACCTGTAATCATGGGTGGCAGTCCAGAGAGAGCAAAAAATTATTTTCTAAAGGCCATAAAGGAAAATCCGCAAAATCTATTTATTCGAACAATGTTTTTGCAACATTACCATATACCAATGTTAGATGAAGATGCTTTTAAAGCAGAGATAGCACAACTAGAAAATGAGTTGACAAAATTTATTGAAAATACAAAGTGGACTCCTTTTGAAAAGGAAAAGGAAAAGGAAAAGGAAACCAATAATAAATTAAATATTTATAATGGGGTTGCAAAAAAACGCTTTGATATATTCAAACAAAATGAAAAAACAATCTTTAATTGATGATAAAAATTGATGACAAAAAAAATAAAATATTTCAACAAAAGGATCAGATCTTGAAAACAAAAACAATTAACAAATTAATTTCTATTTTTACAGTTATGGCCACGATTATAACTTTTGCAAATACTGCTCAAGCAGCGGTAGAGATTAAAGTGGCCCTTGTTGCTCCCAAGACAACCACCTGGGGAAGTAATGTGGAAAAGATGGTAGAAGAAATAAAAAGCGCCACCAAAGGAGAGGTTAAATTCAAAGTCTGGTATGGGGCCCACATGGGTGATGAATCACAAGTTTTAATGAAAATTAGAACTAATCAATTACAAGGTGGAGTATTCACAGGTAAGACTTTGGGAGAGATAAATGGTGATGTTCGTATAATGGAAGTACCATTCACCTTTAATAGTGATCGTAGTAAAGCATTTGCTACCATGGAAAAATTAAGCGCAACCTTTAACGAAGGTTTTCTTAAACATAAATTTAAAAATTTAGGTTTTTTTGAATTAGGACTAGTCTATCTCATCTCTACAAAAAAATTTGATAGTTTTGAAACTCTTAAAGGAGTTAGTATTTGGGTATGGCAAGGAGATAAATTATCAGAGACACTTATTAGTTCAATGAAGTTGGTGGCCATGCCTCTAGATTTACCTAACGTCTTAACCTCTCTTTCAACTGGAATGCTTGATGCTGCTTATGCCTCTCCTCTAGCAATAACAGCAATGCAATGGCAATCAAAAGCAAAATATCTAATTGATTTTCCAGTTACTTACTCTATCGGTGCTTTTCTCGTTTCAGAGGAGATGTGGAATAAAATTCCTGACAACTATAAAAAAATTGTTGAAGAGATTGCTCAAAAACATATCAAAACTACCAATGAAATGACTGTAAAAGAAAATGTTAGCGCTTTAGAATCAATTAAGAAAATGGGAATTACATTCTTAAATTTTCCTCAAAGTGATATCGATAAGGGAAAACAAATTAGAACTGATGTGATTAACAAATTACAAGATAAATTATTTTCCAAAAAAATGGTTGAGACCTTCAGTAAAGAGACCGGTATAAAATAGTTATGAGAATATTTCTGATTATTTTCATCATTTTTGCAGCAGCAGCACTAGCAACAACAACGACTGCAACTGCAACAGCAACGGCAACAACACCAAAGTCAATTACAGTTGCAGTTGACGTTGCAGTTGCCGTTGGCGAAAGAGATCACCTCGATGATTACTCTGGATCAACATTTCCTAGCTACAAACTAAACTATTACAATGGAGAATTGGAAGATTTAGATATCTATTATCAGAAAAAAATTTTGGACAACTATTGGCCAACATCATTAATGGAGTTACGAGACTTTTTTTCCGAGGAATTAATTGAGGGATATCGTTGTCCCAATACACTTTTAAACAAATATTACGATTATATACACTACCTCTATCGATTGCTGGCACTTAGTTATCTTTATGAATCTATCAACGATTACAAGAGTGTTGTGGAAAAATTGCGACTGGAAAAAACTAAAGTATGCATAGTAGATTGGCCTACATTTGTAAACAAATGTAAACCGAAAACTCTTGAAATGATCAAGTTTAAAAAGAGATCTGCAGTTTTATTTGAGCATTTAGCATCTGAAGATAGAGTTACTCGTTACTTTACTGCTAAAGAAAAAGAGCTGTGGTTTAAAAATTTAAAAGCTACTAGAGAAGATCCTCCTCCAAAGGGTATAACTTATACTAGAATTCATGATTGGTGTTATATAAATAATATCTCCTGCTCTGAGATTGGCCCCAATAATTTAGTAAATGTAATGAACGATGCTTGCCAAAATGATAAGGAGATTTTTTTAAAGATTTGCTCAGAAGAGGATACACTTTATGGAGTCTCACTTGCTCCAATTTTAAAAGATCTATTATCAGAAGCGCACACTATGCCACTAATTAATATTGAAGGTAAGGGACGTGGCTGCTTGGATCGTTTCGTAAATATTTTTCGTCGTAAGGAGCGAGTGCCGATATATTTAAATGATCTCTTTTGGGAAGCTTATCATAAGATCTCACTCTCCAGATCAACAGCGGAGCAACGTTATCCTCAAGGTAGAATTTTTGTTGCTGGTTCCTTAAAGGAATTTGATGATAAGGGATTAAACCTATCACTCTTCTTGATGCCATCGCCATCGCCATCACCAATACCAGTTGTAGCTGTGATCACACCTAAACCTACACCTAAACCAATCGCACTTGTAGTGGCCAAAGATGATAAGCAACCAACCATAAAACCAATTCCAACTCCAACACCAATTCCAACAGTGAAACCTACTATTGATCTTCCAAAACTCTCTGCCTTTGAAGATGCTTGCGCTTCGGCACGCGCAAAAGCACAAGAGGCATCAATAACAAGCAAAGAAAATAACAAGCAAGAAGCAATACCAGTCAATATGAATAAATTTAAAAAGGATTACTCCTTCACTCCAAAAACTTTAAAATTTTTACTTAAGGCCATAAGTCAATATAAGACTCAAGAGGCGCTTACCTATATGAAAAAGCATGATGGGTTAGGAGAAAAGAGGAGTCCATTACCATTGGTATTTTTGAAAATAATGATTGATCAGCGCGATTATCATGCTCTCTTTAATATTGTTCGCATAGTTGGAGAGGAGTTTTATGTGATCAATGATTTAGAAAAAAAGAAGGATCCTATTCTCGTAAAATTCAAGACTGATGACGCAACGGCAGAGTGGCAGATCTTGGTTAGTGCCATGTAAAAAATCTACAAACCAATCTGAAAATATCCGTAATAAACAATGGCATAATGTAATTTATTACAGTATATAACTTAACTTAACCTAAAGTAACCTAATTAAGATTAAAGATTAAACTGGAGCTTGAATGATGGGAGATCTTCTGACTAATCTGTTTTCTAATCTTTCTCTTTGGAATAAAAATTTAGAGGATATTGAAAAATATATGGATGATGGTGGTGAACTTACATCCATACCAATATTAAATCTACATTCCGTAATAAAAAAATCCTCTTCCGATATGTTGGCATTAATACTCTCTAAAATCAGCAGTGAACAACGCCAACTCCTTCTTGATATAGATTTTTGGCATAAAGATTCTATCGATTTAAAAAATTGTTTCTTTTGGATTGAAGCTTACTCTCAAGTTAACGATGATAGAATTAAATTCGAATTTGCAAGTGGTAGCAACTTTGGGCTATTTTTAAAATCAAAATTTAACATTTGGACATTTGATGTTGAAGAACCACTCTATCCCGAACACGATAATTTTTTTGTTACAGATGATAATCAGTTGTTGTTTGAATTTGATGAAACCTTTAATCATCTAGAAGAATGTAAACATCTGATTCGTGTTTTGTATGCAGAATTAGGAGTTGAGTTAGCGTATGCTCACTTATTTAAGATTATAAGTGATTCTCACTCACAGATGAATGAGGATGAGTATCGTTTCAAAGTTGGTCGTTTAGAAGATTATGGTCTTGTTGATTACTATAAAGCACTTGAAATCTGTGCTCATTTTCCATCACTTACAACCATTAATGCTCACATCTCAAAAAAGAAAGATAATTTTACAAGAAGTATTAGTAATGAAAATGTTGGAAATAAACATGAACATAAACGTGAGCATAAACGTGAAGAAGATGAAATAGAAAATATCTCTATTCCTACCAATTGGCCGATTAACCTCTATCAAGATGGTGGTAATTTTATACAGGAGTTAGATAAACTTAAATGTCCAAAAAGAAATAAATTTTTGCAATTTGATTTCGTTAGATTAGTAAACTCCATTATGGTCTTAAACAATTCTACTCACGGTAATTTCAGCAACAGTATAATGGTAACTGCCCTAGGAAAAGAGACCAGATTTATTATTAATTTAGGTCTAGAATACTTAAAAAATACAATTTTTGTTAGTAGAGACAGTAAAGACAGTAAAGATAGTAAAGATAGTAAAGATAGTAAAAAAAATATTAATGATTACAACTTTCATTTTAACTTTTATAACGTAATAGAAAATGAAGGTATCTTTAAGATTTACGATTTTACCGATATCTACAAATACGGAACTACTCTACTTAAATTAAATCAACAAAAGATAAAAAACGCTATAAAGAATACCCCTTTTGAAAAGGAAAAGGATGAGTACTTTTTAGGTACATATCTTAATAATTTTCTAGAAGATTCTTTTTCTCTTCTAAGCACTAGCAATTTAAAAATATCTTCCTTAAATGAGTATGATAGTTGGACAAGAGAGATAGAACTATTCATAGGATTAATTCCATTTATTAAAAGCTTTCATAGTGCTTATAAGGAGATTGTCTCTTCCGGGAAGGTTAGCGGATCATTTTATTTAAATTATAGTTTAGATAACATTGATTTTGAGGCGCTGATAATAAGTAGTTTCGCAAACCATCTTTTAAACAACGATCACACTACTCCTAAAATGGGTCTTAGCACCTTAGAGTTTAGAAAATTTGTTTCTAAATTCTTATTAGTTGATAACAAGATAATGATTGAATCTACAGATAAAGAGTTACTCGCAGCAATTATCGATTTCAAAAATAAATTTGGTTTTGTGGAAGTAGCAAATTTTGAAAAATATTTATATTCCATTTTAGAACAACAACTAAGCGGTATGAACTTTAATGAAATAACTGATGTAGATTTGGCCCATGTAGGTGGTCCTATCATTTTTAATTTTAATCTTAATATTAATCTTAATCACGATACTCACTCAACAACTGAATTATCTTAGCTCTTAAATCTTTACTCTCAATAATTTCATCTATCGAACCAACCTCTTTGGCACGTTCAATACTATGTATTTGATCAAATTCTTTGGCCAATTGAAGTTGATTATTCATTTCCACTTCCTGATAAATCTGATCATAGGTAGTTCGATCAATCTTTCCTGCCTGTAAATCTTTTTGTGCTTTTTTCACTCTATTATTTGTAAGAGTACGATCAGTTACCATTCTCGGAAAAACCACCGCCGCCGCAGCTCCACCACCAATCACTGAAGCAAAAGTATTCTTAAGCGCTAAAACTTTCATATTCTTATTTAATCGTTTAGAAAAGACAACATAAGCACCACCATGATACCTGGAAATTACAACAAAAATAATTGGCCCTTGAAAATTTACTACTGCTCTTCCAATCTCTGCTCCAAACTCTAATTGATGATTGCGAAGAGATTCAGGAGAACCATCAAAGCCAGAGAGATTGGCCAAAACAACAAGTGGCAAACGATCACTAAAAGCATTTATCGAACGGGCAACTTTTTTACTCGACATTGGAAAGAGTGTTCCCCCTGTCCAAAGATCCGGGCCATCATTGGGAATTTCACCAAGTCGCTTTAAAGGTCTACTCTCAATCCCGATTAATCCCACTGCATGGCCACCAATTCTTGTTTGCCAACTAACAGCGGTTTCAGCATTTTCCATCTGCCCCCATCTCTCAAGATAAAATGCATCTTGATCAATTAATGCCTTCATCACTTGACGAATATCAAATGGACGTTTTCTTTCAGAATTTAATTCTGTTCCCAAAATATCACCGATAGTTTTTAATCCTTGACCTAAAAAATCATCATATACATATTCATTTATATTGCGATCAAGAGGGTCACTCGTCTGCCAACGTACAGGTCGTTTCTGGGGCCGAACAAGATAAGTTAGACGGTAATGATTAAATAATAATTGATATGCTTCATCGATATCCTTTACTTGAAATTGCGATTCTCCATTGGGGCCCATGATCTTTTCTACTCCACCGATGCTAATATTATCTTCAGCAGAGACACTGCCCGAATATTCCAGCGCCTTTTTTCCTGTAAGTAACATTGAACCCTTTTCTGTCATAATCAGCATTCCATTCGTATGCATTAACATTGTAGCTTCCGCATTCCAATATGATTGCGCGCCTACATTTACTCCTGCTACGATCAGATTTATTTCTCCTCCTCTCTCAGTAAAATTAATTATTCTCTTTAAAACAGCAGCAGTCCAATCCAAATTTTCCGTACCACTCTTCATATCAATTCGTGCTCCAGAAGAAAATGGAATCCACTCTACAGGAATACCTAATTCTTCTGCCAAATCAATGGCCGCAATAATCACTCGACATTCACCCTCTGCTAGAGATCCATAATCTCGAGAGGGATCCCCTATAATAAGCACTCGCTTGCACATTATATTTGAACATGCAGGTGCGAGTGCACCTGCGCGTACACTCGCCAACTGTTGAGAAATTACACCAACAACTACGTTGGAAGAGTTCATTCCAAAATCTCTTCCCTTTACCAAAACCAATTTACCATCTTTATTTAAATCCCACTCTTCAAAATTATCCGCCCCTAATTTACAAATCAGTTCATAAGGATAGATCTGACCTTGCTGTTTAGACTTGGCCATCTTATTTTCATAATCAGTTAGTGGGTTGATCTTCTTATTTTGAAATAGTTGCTCTACCACATTCATTTCAGGCGCAAAACTAATATGCAATTCTCTTTTTTCATTACATGGTAGCGATGCTGACAATGATATTGTATCATCATCAGAAAGCACATATTTCAATTGATTTCCACAAGTGTAGTAGATAGTATATTGTTCTATTACATCAGTAGAAAACTGATCTTTATTTTGAACGAATGCTTTCTTCACCTCTTCAATAAATTTTTCTTTTTCTGAAATATCAATTGTTTTACTTAAGCAAATTACTATCCGATTAAGTAAAGTTCTCTTCTTCATTCGGGCCAATTCTAAGCGAATTTGGTGAACAACCTCTAAAATAAATTTTTCGCTTAAATCAGAATCAAAAGAAGGAAATTCCAAAAAAGCAAAACATCGTTCATCTTTTTTATTAAGTTTTGCCTGTAAGAAAAAGAAGTACTGGGAATCATTTTTTTTAAGAAAGTTAAGATTAAAATTACTAAGTAAAGAAATGTTAAATAATCTCTCTTTGTATGGTTCTAAGTACTGGGTGTATCGATCATCTTTATTAACAGCATAGTTATACACCACCGCTTGTTTGTTTGGAAGTAAAGCTATTAAAGTAAGTCTATCAAGTAACAATTTCCAATTATGCTTTTCCAATACAGCAACAAAAGCTTCCTCACGTGGTAAATCGTTTAATTGCGCATAGATTAGCAAATGTCGTTTTTGATTATCACTAATACCACTAAAAAATTGATGATAACTACTTATGATCTGAAGATAATAATCTTCATTCTCTTTCGCAACATCTGATGGTACAATTGCTAAATAAAAATCAAAAGAAGAATTATCACTCTTCTCCGCTATTTTCACTCTAGATATTAGATGATTTTGAAAAAGCTCGATTACTTGAAATGAGTTATTTACTATTGAAGAATAGATATCTCTTGTATGTCTAATGGACAAGATCTTATAAATTAACCTTAGGTTATTTGATTTTGCTAATAGATCAAAGATAATTTCTTGATTACTATAGATCAAATAATTCAGATATTGATAATTATTTTCTTTTAAATTTAAACTGAGTTTACTACCAACATTAACAGCATCAGCATCAACATCAACATCAGCATTCATCTTAAGAATAGAACTATTTGAATATAAATTTTTAAAACTAAATAACAAATGAGATGCCGTATCTGCCAGCAAAGGATTATCATCTCTTGTTAAATCCACCAACTCTGCCAAGTAAGTAAAAAGTTGATCATCTAACTGTTTCTCCAACTTCCCTTGATTATTACTAGTACTATTATTACTATAGAAAGCTTTAATCTTAAGTAGTGAATAAAGAACAACTCGCTCTTTTTCCTTTAAATGCGCATGAGATTGATATAAGCGAAAGAGTGCATGCCTAGTAATCTCACTCTTATTACCACGACCACTACCACGACCACTAGAACTACTGTTAATGTTAGCATCATTAGCATTATGAACACTATAAAGCTTTATTGCTTCTCCAATCGCTTTAAGAAATTTTTCAGGAAGTCCCTTTTCACGATCAATCTCTCTCAAAAAATAGTGGCGAAGATACTCTTGATAATTAAATGGTCTAGCATTTTCTTTTTGTAACAATTTCTCTCGAGAAAAAAGCTTTTCCACTGTTAGAAAATTTTTTAATCCATTCCAGAGTAGCTTAACATATTCACCTTGCATCTCTGGATATTTTTTCAAGTATTCTTCTAACAAATCTGTAACATCAACATAATCATGTCCAGAAAAAATACTCAAAAATTCTCTTCTTAAAAACTCCCACTCCCATTCTTTATCTGTACGATTAAAATTTTTTTCAATACTCAAATCATTAAACGAAACAACTGAAGCAGAAGTAGAAGTAGAAGTAGAAGTAGAAGTAGAAGCAGAAGCATCATGAACATGAACATGAGCATGTTCACCACCTCCACCCTTACCATTCTTAGATTCAATTTCAAATAGAATTTGCCCTGCCTTAACTTGTTCACCTAGACGAACTGACATCGAAGATATTTTTCCATCTTGATTGGCAACCACAGGCATTTCCATTTTCATTGCTTCTAATATTAAAAGCAAATCACCCTTTTTAACTACATCTCCTACTTTTGCTACTGTTGATAAAACCATAGCAGGAATGTGAGATCTCACAACACCCTGACAATCTAACTCTATCGGATATGGGATTCCATCAATTTCACATTGTAAAAAATCATTTCGTTCAACTACCTGGACAACATACTTTCTTCTATCATTAACAAACAAAGTTGCACTGGGGCCCATCTTAAAGTAACGAACAACTATAGTAGTATTATCAATTTTAAGATGATAGTGACTCTTCGGAGTCCTTCTAATATGAAATTGATATTTTCTCCCTCTAAACGGAATAGTAATACTATTTAAATTTTCTAAGAAAATATTTCTTGGAGTACTGTATCTCTTGAAATTTCTAATAAAGTTAGAAAATGCCTCATAATAACGCTCTTCATATTGATAGATAGCGGCCACCACAAGTGCTAGATTCCAATCACTACGCTTAAGAACCAAAGTTGCAGAGTCTGCTATGGACTCTGTTGATATCTGCTGTTCAAAACATTTTTGTTCAGATAATTTTTGTTCAAATGATTGTTGTTCCAGCAAATTTTTAACATACGATGTGTTCACTCCACCACTCTTAAATCCTTCCGAAAGAAGTAGTGTCTTTAAAAATGCTCTATTGGTAGTGCCTGCCTCAATTTTTATCTCCAATTCATCTAGAGCAGAAATTAATCGCGAAATAGTCTCTTGCCTCTCTGGTGACCATGCAATTATTTTAGCAATCATCGAATCAAATTCACTGGAAATAGTAGACCCTTGTTCTACTCCAGAATCAACTCTAATTCCAACTCCCGCCGGAGGAATTAAGTGAGAAATCAATCCCGGCGATGGTGCAAAGTTTTTTTCAAAATCCTCAGCATTTAATCGAACTTCAATGGCCACTCCTCTAGAGACATTTCCATTCTCCGATCTACTAGAATCACTTCCAATTCTCTCTCCCATAGCAATTAAAAGTTGCATCTTCACCAAATCAATTCCAAAAATTTGCTCTGTAATCGGATGCTCTACTTGTAATCTTGTATTAACCTCCATGAAATATGGATATGATCTTCTTACATCGTAGATAAATTCAACAGTGGCCACTCCAAAATAATTTGCAAGCAAAATTAATTCTCTTGATGATTCCTCCATTAACTTCATTAATCTCGGATCAAGATTTGCTGGCGGAGTCTCCTCAATTATTTTTTGATTATTTCTTTGAACAGAACAATCACGAACACCATAGGTATTTACATTGCCAAAATAATCAGCGGCCACTTGTACCTCTAAATGTCTACCCTCCTCTACCAATGCTTCCATAAAAACAATTTCATTTCCTGTAATCCTTTTTGTTTCCGCCAAAACCGAATTGTAAGCTTTCGCCATTTCAAATTCACTTCGAACAAAACGAATACCTCTTCCACCACCACCATTGGCCGCTTTCAAAATTACCGGATAACCAATTCGCCTTCCCCAATTAAAAGCATCTTGTTCATCAATAATTGGTCCTTCACTCCAAGGAAGTATTGGAACTTTAGCATCAGATGCAACTTTTTTGGCCGCAATTTTATCACCCAATAATTTCATTGCTTGTGATGTTGGTCCAATGAACACCAACGCTTCTTCCTCGATCATTTGAACAAACTGATGATCTTCAGAGAGAAATCCCCATCCACCCCAAATTCCATCGCATCCACTATCAATTATCGCTTTTAACATAAATTCACGATTGAGATATGGATTACCTTTGATGTCTTGATATCCTTCAATTCCTGAGAGTGGAATTGCCAGATCTGCTTTTTTTACAAAAAGTGAATCGCGATCACTATCCATAAAAAATGCAACAGTTGAGATAGTTGTATTTTTTAATATGTTAAATTCTTTAACCGCCTTAATAAATCTTACAGCAGCTTCTCCACGATTAGCTATCGCCACACGTGAATTTGGTTTTAATTTTGATTCTAATTTTGATTTTGATTTTGATTGATTCATAAATTGATTCACAATTGATTCATCATTTGATTAATCATCTGATTAATCATAATGATGATTAATCATCATTACGATTGATGAAAAACTTCAAATTATAGTGGATATTATAAACAATAATAATAGCAATTAATATAGTTAATAGTACAGCTATCACTACTTTGGAAAGTTAAGTTATCTTTAAGAGATTTTGATACACTCTTATTTTCATCACTATGACTGTCATAATCTCAAACTCACAAACTTCGCACTACTCACGCTCATAGAGAAAAACATCAATAAAAGATCAAAACAGTCTACTATTTAGAACATCCTTAAATAATCAAAAGAATGCCAATAATCATGGTTTTTTTTTATTTAAGTAATACTATTTAAATAATAACTTAAATATCAACCCATCAACCTTGATATCTTGAAATAAATTTGAGAGGTAATTGATCTATGCTTATCGAGAAATTAATTGTTCCCAAAATTGCAATTCTTGATGATGAAGCACACATCGTTGACATCCTTTATAGCTATATAAAAGATGATTTTCCAAATCTAGAAATCTTTACATATACAGATGGCACTGAGGCATTAAAAGATATTGCTAGCAAAAAAATTAATATAATTATTCTCGACGTAAATCTTCCTAGACTTCACGGTCAAAGTGTTTTCAAACAATGCTTAGGTTTTTCACATGGCTGCAAAGTTATCATGATCTCAGGCGAGACAAGTTATACAAACGTACTTTCTGCTTTTTGTGATGGAGCTAGTGGCTTTATCTATAAACCATTTGAACGCAAAGAAGTTATTTCCTCTGTTAAAATGTGTTTAGAGCAAATAAATTATTGGAATGAAGTGCTAAGCAGAACTGTCGCTCGTAAATCCAACTGATAATATTTTGTAAAAAAAAATTAAAAAAATTTTTATCCATTTTCTCTTTGATTTGTGCTAGTGTTTTTTTAAATAAATTTTTATTCTTGTTTCTGTTCTTTATAAATAATTTCATTTGTGGGCAGTTAGCTCAGCTGGGAGAGCATCAGGATGGCATTCTGAGGGTCGCAGGTTCGATCCCTGTACTGTCCACCATTTCAATCGTAACTATTCTAAATTGTTCATTTTTTTTAGACCAAAATTGATTTTGCACATTCTTGCACATTTGGCGCGGTATCTCTGTTTGTGTCCTAACAAGCGTCCTAACAACTTTTCTTTAGATTCAATTTGATTTTTTTTTAATTTTTTACTCTAGAATTTTTACTCTAAGAAATGTGGATAGTAATACAAAGTTTAACTGTTTTCTACTAGCGACAACGGTCTTCTCACAATGTCTGTTTCCTGACCACTTCCTGCACTTCCTGCACTTCCATTCGTCAACCCTCTCATGAATCCTTCCAATTTTTCCGATGCCTCCATTTGGAATTTATCCGCAGAAAGAGAGGCATAATGTTGAAGCATCTTCATATCCTTATGGCCTGTCATCGCAGCTACATAATCGAGACCACCACAAATTTCACGAGTGATAGTGGCAGCACTATGCCTTAAGAAATGAGTAGAACGATAACCCTTTTGATAGAGTCCCGTTTTCTTCAATACTCGATTATAATTATTCTGACATTGCCTATAAGAGAGAGGGGAACCATTGATATTGAAAAGATAGGTGCAACCTTTTACATTTTCCATTAACCTTCGTCTCAGAATCTCCTCTAGCTGTCCAGTGATGTTTAAAATTCTACTCTCACCATTCTTAGGTGGTTTCAGCTCAATGATGTGTTTATCACCTGTGTGATTAAAAACAGCATTGTTTTCAATGGTCACAGTTTTTCTTTTGAAATCGATACTACTAATTTGCAGTCCGGCCACTTCACCAATTCTAGTTGCAGTAAAAAACTGGAATTGCGCCACATCTCTCCAAAATTGAGGTAGGGTTGAAAAAAAGAGAACTAAACTTTCAGGTGGCATTTTTTTATTGACCTTCTTTAAACGACGAATGATACCTAAAACGTAATGCCTCTTTAGAATAGGATTATAAAAAGTGTGATCGTAATTTTCTCTGTACCAATTAAAAATATTTTTCACTATCTCCAACTCAAAATCATAATTATATCTTCTTAAATTCAAATTTTTTAAACATGCTCTTTTTTTCCCTTCAATGTAGAGATCAAAAAAAGTAGGATTAAAGTTGGCCATCCTTTCATCAAGCAATCGATCCATAAATTGGAATCTGGTCAAAAGTTTATTTTTCCTTGCAGTCGATAGTGATGGAAAACGAAACTTTTGATATAAACTCCACACCTCTTGGAAGGTAATGCCAGGATCAATTCCATTCAGCAAATTTCTATTCACCATTGCATTCGTCATTGGATTTATGCTTGAATTCATGTTTGGATTCATCGTATTTATATTTCCAATCATTTCAGAGTTTGCATTTGTCAGCGTTGGATGAAATTCATTTCTCCACTTCATGGCCGCAACCAAAGAATCAAAATAAGCTGAGTGTCTAGTTCCATTGATGGTTTTGTATGCCTCATACTTACCGTTAAACAAATCCTTTCGAATCCCTCTGTGATTTTTTATTACTCTGTATCGTTTGCCTTTGTTTGTTCCAATGTTATCATTTTTATTTTTCATATAAATTTCCTTCTAAAATCCAGCTTTGGATTTTTGTTGGAATGAAAAACAAGAACTTGCCTTTTTTAACAAACGGTATTTCTCCTCTTGATGTGAGATTATAGATATGTTTTATTGAACATTTCAAATAATCTGCAACATCGCTAACTCGCCATATTTTATTGTTAAAGAGCTGATCAGAATCTTTTTTATTTATTCTGATCAAATCAATATCTGATGAAATTACCATACCATTTTCTCCTCTAATTTCCTAATAAATTAAAAGAATTTTTAAGTAAAAATCAGCTTAAAATCATTCTATTTTTTGCTTAAAAGAGTTGTTAGTCACAGCTTCATCACCTAATATTTTTTTTATTTTTCTTTGCTTCAATCCATTATCGCCAACAAAATTGTGTTCTCCAGTTATGCCAATTTTTCGTAATTGCACTAATGCCTCTTCCATCTTTTGAATAAACTTATCATCGTTGGATAAGCTTTTAAGATATTCATTAACGAACTCTTTACGATCAAAAAATGCCTCTATAAGCGCCTCCTTTTCTTTCTTGAAGTACTTTTGATGAAAGCATTTAATAATCCAGTTATTCAATTTGTATGGAGATAACTTTAAGTGTTGTGATTCACTCTTAATTTGGTTTTGCATATCAACAACTAATTGATAAACTTCTTCATCTAAATTTATCCTACAAGCTTCTTTATTGTTAGTTTTTGTTTTACTCATGTTTATTCTCCTCTTGCTTGATTTCTATCATTTCAGTTGCTTTGTTTTTTTCTTTACTCTGACTTTGGTCTTTGTCATTACCTTTATCATTGCCTTTATCTTGTTCGTTATGTTGATCACTCTTTTTATCATCACCCTCTTTATCCTCTTTCTTGTTCCCCCATCTTGCTTCATCAGTTATTACCCATTGATAATGGCCAGAAATATACTTATGTCCTTCAACTCTTGGTTCTATCCATATCTTTTCTACTTTTGGATTCATTACTGGAGGAGTATCTTTATTTTTGTTTAAGGGAACAGATATTGTAGGATGATAACCAAAGTTTTCTAAATTAAAGATAGTATCCTTTCTAGTCTTCTCATCACGCTCATCTAATTTTTTATGAGTAAAGTAACCACCTATTCCACCTAATGCCATTCCTACTAGTGCACCAAGTACTAACGCTTTCTTTTTATCTTCTCGAACTAGTCCAGGAGCGATCACTGCTCCACCAACACCACCAGCTATTAAACCAACAGTTACTGATTTTTCTATTGTAGAACAAGAAGGTAACAAGGATAAAAAAAAGAGAAGAATCATATATTTTCTTAAGAGAAATTTTAATTTATTCATTTTGTCTCCTATAGGCATACAGTCTTTTTTATTGTCAAAAATCCTTAACATGTAACTAATGGAACTTAAAAGAAGTTCAATTACTAATTCTAAAAAAGGCATTCCACTCACATGCAATTCATTATCATCCTCAGTGGAATGCCTCTTCGTACTTCTAAAATCTAGCGTCTGTACTAACTAATCACTATCTTTTGTCCAAAATAATTTCTAAATGCGACTTCGTTCACAGAATAAATAAAATCATTAAATAAAATGAAAAAGATTTTATGAGCAAAACCTTGTCCAACTTTTTTAGAAATGGTTACCAATCTATCTAATTCATTTTGGTCATAGACTATATAGAGAACGGAATCTATCTTGGGATTAATGTAATACTTAATGAAAATCTCACGATATCTTTTTGTGGATTTAGGACTTAACTCAAATTCAACTGGGATGTAAAAACGTCCTTGCTTGAATTCAACATCAACAACACTATCGCAATTTATTCCATTAAGTATGTCTTGCAAAAGCACTCTAGAATGATCACTGTTAGAGCGTATTTGGTTTTCAGTAAAATAATCTTTAACCATTTTAAATTGTCGAAAACGGTATTGAATATCTAGTAGTCGTATGTCATGAGCAATTTTATCACTACTAATTTGTAAGCGTAACCCTTCTCGACTGTCACCACCGAGATACCTTTGCAATCCTTGATTAGTTAAAGATATTGCTTGATAAATTTTATCTTTAAACTTTATAGGATGCCTATTGATTAAATTCGCTACCTCCATACTGGTTAACTTTTTATACACATTTGATAGTGTGATTTTAGTAAAAATATCTCTATTAATTTGTAATGGCAGTGCCACTTTATTCACAAAAAGATAATCCAAAAGGTTTATTTCATTTTCAGAAAGTAGCATTTTTTGTGGACAGTAATTCATCAATTATCCTCCTCTATGGCCACAGCAACTTCCTCTGAAGTCTCGGCCATTAATTTGTTTTGGTAAATGCTTCGGCGTCCATTCTGAAAATCTTCTAACAACTTTTCACCAAATTCTTTAATCTCACTGGAAGTTATAAGTGGTGTTTGTACCTCAATGTACTTATTTCCAACGTGCCAAATTGCCCGCCCTGGATGGTCAGGAAGATTGCAGGCAGATCCATTTCCCAGCACTGTAAGTGATCCTTGCAATGTATTGGTTTTGAAACATAGTTTGCCACTGATGTTTTCTTGAATGTGAGTGTCTATTGTATCTTTGCTTACCTTTTGAGTGGCCAAAATTAAATTCATGGCCGAAGCTCTTGAAAGTTTGGCCAAAGAATCAGTAATAGCTACTGCCTCAACTGAGAGATCTTTTGGATTAAAACGATTATTTCTTTTGGCATATAAGACAGAACATTCGTCAATACAAACTAAAATTCTATCCATTTTGTCACGTTCAGGAATAATTTCTCGATAGCCATTTTTTTCCAAATAACTAAATCGTCTGTCCATTTCACTCTTAATTTTATTCAAAACCACTACTGCCGAAGAGATATCTTTTACAATGGTAGTGTTAGGAAATTTACTAAAGTCTTGCATTTCAATTCCACTCTTAAGGTCAAGTAAAAACACTTGCACATGATCACAACTTTTCATTAAAGTCATAATCGCTTGCTTAAAAAAAATACTCTTCCCACTTCCAGTCGATCCGGCAATCAGCATGTGTGGCAGTTCAGTGATACTTTGAGTGACAATTCCATTATTACTTTTTCCAACAACGAAATTATCTTTGGCCAATGCTACTCCCGAAAAATCCTTATACTTAATTAATTTTGGCAAATTACTTCTGTTAAAAACGATGGTAGTAACTCTTGGAGAGATTTCATTAGTAATCGCTTCTATTTTTTCACCCAGTGATGCTTCCAAATCATCTCTTCTACTTTCAAAGTTTTTAAGTCCCACACCGTGATTAGAGATTAAAACTTTTGTCCTCTCTTCACTTTCATCAATGACATCTATGACTTTTGGTTTTTCCCTTAATCCATTATGCAAATCAACTTTGTCTAAAGATAATTGCAATCTCTTCCGCTGCAAATAGGGTGAAAGTCCAGCTAAAAAAATTAAAATCCAAATCATTGAAATGCCAACAAAGAGTTTTTGTAGTAACAAATTATTAACAAGTGAAAGGCACAATTCCCTATTGTGTATGAACATCGAAAGATAATATTTAAGTACATGAAGGTGGTATCCTTTGTTGATTAATAGATGAACAAACACAAACCAAAGTGCAAAGAAAACCCATAAGTTAATTTGATTGAATGGAAGATTTTTTATTCCTAATGCCATAATTTTAAAAACACTGGTGGTGATTTTTATCATTCCATCCACCAGATTGTTTTGATTTTGATTATTTTCTTTAATACAAACCTCCTAAAAATTTAGTTAATAAAATCCAAAACTAATTTAATTTTGGGTTAATAAACGACTCAATTAAAGTAACCAATACCTCACGACCAGACTCAATAGTGACATATGGTTTTTGACTGTTTAGACGTTCAAAAACTTTTCCACTCTCATTGTCCACTGATCTTTTTGTACCTTCCAAAATGGCATTTTTGAGATTGCTTTTAGGCATTACCACAGCACTATTTACATTTCCATTTACGCCGACACCTCCACTTCCACCACCTCCCAAAACCTCTCTATCTTGCATAATCTCCCCGGCAGCACCTACCAAATTCCAACCCAAACTGGCGGATAATCTTTTATCAGCGTTACTGTGATAGTTGCCATTAAGACCTGGAGAAAAATCCTCGATGTCTAACACCTGTGCTTTAATTTCAAATTCGATTCCTTCGCTAGTTACTCCCTTTACAATATTTAGGTGAACTTTTTCTCCATCATCAAAGTATTGCATTTGAGCAAAGAGGATAGTGTTTTTAGGAATAGTAGGTCCTTGATTATTTCTGCTGCCAAAAGGTAAAATTATTCTAACCAATGAGTTTGTTACTCTGGTATCAATTGGAGTAAGTAGTTTCCCAATAAAGGAAGTACCAATAGGAATTTTATTTCCATCATCTTCACCATCTTCACGAGCAATAACTTGAGGAGCATTGTAAATAAGAGGATCACTTTCTTTATCTTGCTTGGTTGCAGATGGATTGTCTTGAACATGTGACATTCTTTTTCTCTTGGAAGAAGTTGATCTCTTTTTTGTTTGCTCTGTTAATTCGTTATCGCGTTTAGAATCTTTTACATTGGTCACATCGTCCGTAGAAGTTGCAGTAATAGCAGCAATAGGTAATTTAACATTTTCATTTTTTTCATTATCTACAACGCTGACAAAGCTCCTATCAAGCAAACTTTGATCTCCTTCATTTGAAAATAACAAACTTCCAATCATAATAATTAGCAATCCCATACTAACATTGACCAAACTACTAAACTTTAACGTCTTTTTCTTTCCATCTATTTTGAAAAAGAAGAAAACAATTTTGAATTTAATCTTGTTTAAAAATTTTAATTTCAATTTGGTAACACCTCCTCTTTGATAACTAATTTTTGGTTAAATTGTTGGTATTTCAGGTCAATAACAATTTCCTTAAAGTAAATGTTGTCGCTCGTCTTGCCCTGATTTACTTTGTACAAAATACGTCCCTTGCTCTCTTCTCCATCATCATTCAAAACATCTTTTTCAAAGACAATACCAATAGTCGTGGGTACAACTTCAATACCATCATGATGAACATTAAAATTAATTTTCCTTAAATCAATTTTTTCACCACTCTTGTTTGCTAAGCTGAAATCAATTAAAACAAATCCTTTGTTAACATCAACTGTTCTACGTAAATTTTTAATTACTAAAGTAATCACTGGTACTGATACTGGTGCTGGTACTGGATTTGTTGCTGTAACTTGTACAGTTGAAATTTGTTTTTTAGGTAAAACATCCGTTTTATCATCAATCCATCTAACTTTAAGTAAATCATCATATCCAGAAAGATCTTCAGTTCTTATAATAAATCCGTAGCGGTGAAATTTTCCATAGACAAACAAATTGGTTTCAACTCCATTTCTTAGCGGCTGAATGGTAACATCGTTAGCGACATAGGCCACATTAAAATAATTTTTATTGCCAATAACCACATTCACTGGTTTTTCAATAAAACTAATCACAGTAGTTTTTCCCATCTTCAGAGTTACCTTCTCAGTTTTGTTATCGTCTAAATAAACATCTCTCACCACTCCTGCATCTGCACCCCAATTGGTTTTATCCATTGTAAGGATAAAAAATAGTACCAACATAAGAAAAATGATTACAAATCTAAAATAAAAATTAGTTTTTTTCATATTCGACTATCCTGTTAATGTATATTCCAAATGGATTATTTATTGTAATTTCACCCTTGATAACTTCAATCGCTAATTCCAGAGATGAGACTAGCTTTAGATTTTCGATTGTAACTATTCGATCAAATTTAACGGTAATTTTTTGTTCACCAATAGAAATATTATTAATCAATATTTTTTGCTTAACATTTTTCATACTGCTGTTATTATTTGCATCAGCGCTGACATTATCTTTATTATTTGTATTGCTACTTTTCTTCAAATCAATCTCAATCTTTTCTAATAATCCGCTGGTGACCAATGGTTTTATCTTTTCTAGTATTTGAGCTGGAATAAAGCTGTTCCATTCATACCTTTGCAAGATGTAGCTTTTCACCAACTCTTCGATATCGTTTTTAGTAATCTTCGGGATATCACTTATGACAATCATTGAACGCTTTAGATTATTTGAACAATCAATAACAATTGGTGGTTTGCTTAGATTGTAGAATAAATACCCAATCAGCATTACAACAACCAATATCGAAGTTAGTGCAATTGTTTTATAAAACACCATAATTTGATTAATCTTATTCCATTGGTTTAAATGAATAGGAATTTTTGTAACATTAATATCATTCATGAATAAATCTCCTTTGTTTGTAATTACTATTTAATAACTATTTATCCACCAAGGTAGTGCAAATAAAGGAGTAAGTGATTCTTTAATCTCCATGCTTACTCCTAATTGACCCAGATTATTTAATCCCCAACAAGAAATTGTATCTGCACCTCCACCAAGATTGGCACAAGTAAAATAACCACCTATTACTACCAGAGAATTTCTTAATAACTCTGAATTTTTACTTTCAACTCCATTTTTTCCGCTTCCCCAGCAATAAATAGTTTTGTCATCATTGGCACAACTTCGTTCCGTTCCTAAATTTAAACTCCAAACTGTTTTAGAAACTCCAGAAATTTCCATTGGAGCTGTAACTCTTTTTGAACCATTGAAGTAAAATTCACCCCAACATAAGACCTTTCCTTTGTCTTCGATCACACAGCTATAATTTGAATTTGATTCTAGAGTTAAAATTTGTCCTTGTAGAATACCAGGCACTAATACGAGACCATATTTTGATCCTGAACTGCCTGAACTTCCAATACTCCCAAGCTGACCAAACTTATTATCTCCCCAACAATAGACTTTGCTCTCTTCATTTAGAATGCATGTATGATTGTTCCCAGTATAAACTCCATTTATATCAACATTTGAATTAATAACATCTACTGGTGTTTCAGAAGAATTTAATGAGCGTGGATCTAATCCTAACTGTCCAAGTGAATTACTTCCCCAACATTTAATCTTTTTAGCACCATCAGAAACGCAAGCATGATTTTCTCCCATAGAAAAATTATTAATTAATTCTGGATTGAGCTTTGTAAACAATTTGAAATTTTTTTCATTATGTTTTTTGCAATTGACCTCACCAGCAGTTTTAAGGCACATAATATTTTTGTTAATTTTAAATTGTTCACTCTCTTTCCCAATAACATTAATAAAGTGAGGTTCCTTAATAGGATCATTTAATATTGATAAATTACCCCAACAAAAAATACCAACATCAGAGAAATCATTATCGTCTTTTCCTACTCCACATAGATAGTCTTCTCCAGCAGTAATGTCTGTGGCCCGTAATTGTTTTACATCCCAAGTAATTTTAAATTTTTCTTGTAGAGGCGGCGGACTATGCTCACTTGATGGAATACTTTTTCCAATAGCAATTATTTCTGTTTCTATTGGAGATTCAATTTTTAGAGGTATTCCAGAAATAATTCCAGTTGATTTATCTAACTTCAATCCCAAAGGTAAAGTAGATCCATCATCTAATTTGAATTTTTCAATAGTGCCACTCTCTATGATTGGTTTAATCTCCTCAATCTTTAATCCCTTATAAAAAGTGTAATGTTTGATCGGATAATGAAATTTAATAGGAATGGCCGTAGGAATTGGTTTTGGAACATCAATAATTGTTTCAGTAATTATTGGAGTAGGTGTTGGAGTTGGAATTGGAGTTTGCGCTGGCGCTGTCACAAAATCATTACTATTGTTATTCTCTGCACTCTGTGATTCATCTTTTTTTAACTCTGTTTGAGGTTGCAATTGAGCTTGTGATTTATCATCATCTAAATAATGGCAACCTACCATTATAAAAATGAGCAAAATTAAAGTCAAAAATACTGAAGCAAACGAAATTTTTTTTGCTTCTGCTGTTTTTGTTTTTGTCATAATTCTCCCTTGTGTTGTTTCGTTTATTTTTTACACTCTACTATCAAATTTCTAGTTCTGACTTTGGATTGTTCTTCCACCACCTACATCTCTCTTCCTTGGTGCAACTCGATCTCGCAAATAATTGTAGGCCTTTCCGCTAAAATTTTTACCTTGATTTACACCTCCTCTTAATAGTTTTTCGCTAAACTTATTTATTGATTTAGTAAAAGTAACTGTAGATAATTGAGAGTAATGTTCACCAAGATTAGAGAAACCATCATTTAAAATTGAACGAGTTGTAACTGGAATAAAGAGCATACTGAAACCAACAAAGAAATTAACCATTATTGCTGTTAGAAAATTATCCTCACTAGTTTCTGAAAAATTATTAACAGTTATAAATTTTAAAATTAAAACTGCGAGGAGCGACCAAAGTATTTTCCAGGCGGCAACAGACATTAATCCCTTATAAAGATTTTTGGTAATGTATGCAGTTCCTTCGTGTACATACATAAGTATCATCAGTGGCGATATTATATAAAGCACGGCCCAGACAAAATGAATGAGCGCGTTCGCTACAAAAATTCCCATATAGGCAACCATGTAAGAGATAATATTAAGAGTGAATATTAAATATTCCTTAAACTTCACCCAACTAACACTGATTTGACTATTCCGGCGATTAACTTCATCTAAAACCTGTTGCAAACTGGTTATGCTACCAATCCTTTGAACTAACCCTTCAGTTAATTCTGCAATAATGTGTAAGCACTCATTGAAAGAGACAAACAATAAAATTGAAATAATCACTCGGCGAATGATTTTAAAAACATCTGGTTTATCACTCTCAAATTTAAAGTACTCCATCAAAATGCAAAAACTGGCAAAAGGAGCAAGCATTATCCAATAAATGAGATCAATATTTTTTTTAATTTCAAAGCAAACTTGTGGAATCCAATCGTACATAAACTATTCTCCTTCTGGTTATTGTTCACTTAAATTTTGGAAGAAAAAAATCTCTGCTGGGTTTCATCTTCTCGTTTTTAATATCACTCTTTAGTTTGTCATAATGCTCAGAAGATTCTTTTCCTTGCTTATTTTGCATTCCCATCATTTCACTTTGAAGTTTTAATAGTTGCCCATTAACTCGCAAAAGTTGAGTTAGCGTATGTAATATTTGAGAGTTAATTTGCACAGACATTCTGGCCGCTCCTTTAGGACTTGCTTGTTCACTTTGGACCCACAATTTTTGAGAATTCTCCTCTTGAATGTTGGCATAATCAGGGAGATTACTGGCCATACGAATGCTTTCGGCGACAGTCTTATCGTGAAGTTCAAACATTTTGTCGTCAGCAATACCACTTTTAGAGTTGCCGTATAAGGTTTTCACATTCTGATATGCACTCTGGAAATCTCTTATCTCTCTCAAAATCCGTTCATCTTTGATGGGAAATGTTTGTAGCAATCCATAAGCATTATCCATTCCTCTATTGAGTGCCGCCAAATACTCTTCATTGTATTTTCCTTGCTGTAAAATTTTCTTCAACTCTTTATACTGTTTGATATTTTCTGCCAGTATTTGGGCCAGATAAGGAATTTGAACTGCACTATCAAATAGCGCCCAAGCACTTGAAGGATTAAATGTTAAAGTACCAATACCTATAAACAAAGATACATATATAAATACGTATACAGATGATAAAAGCGAGGAAACCTTCTTGAACAAATCAATCTTTGAAATTTTTGGATATTGATATTGAACCTCACTAATTTTACTCTTATCAACAGGATCAGTAGTGCATATCCAATAACTTAGAGCATCTGGTTCCATAACCAAAATACTTGACCTATCATTTTGAATAAAATAAAACTCAGAGAATTTACCTTTCTCCTGGGTGAGTGATTTAATAATTTCAATTTCAATATCTTTTAAATCTAAAATTCTTTGAAACTCTTTCCAATCAATTCCTCTTTGTTTTAAAATAATTCTGGTAGGAGTATTTTGTAAAATTGAGTTAGCAATCTCTTCTTTTCCTCTGAAATCGTTAATATTTTGAGATATCGACCAAATGCCAGAATTATACTTTCTGAAAGTACGATATGCTTCAATTGCAAATGCAGCACCACTTTGACTCTCAAAAAGCTTCCAACTTTCATCAATAATTAAAAGATATTTTTGATTGGTATCTTTGGCCGCTTCTCTCTTGAAAAAGTCAGTAAGTAAAAACAAAAAAACATTTTGTAAATCTGGATATATGTCTAATCCCTTTAACTCAATTGAAACCAAATCCTTTTCCAGCATGATATTGGTTTTTCCATCCAGCATTTTTCCATAAGCAGTTTTGCCAGTCCAAGAATAGAGAACCTTGGCATAATCTCTTAAAGTGCTTGATTGATGCTTTTCAAGCATTTGTCGAAAATCACTTAAGGTTGGAGTGATATAACTTTTATTTTCTTCATTAACACTTTCATAGACTTTAAAAATACACTCTTCAATTTGTGCTTTATCAATTTTAGAAATTCCACTCTCTTTATTTTCACAAAAAATACTTTCCAATACTGCAAGAATCAATTTCACCTTAGATGCTGATGGAACAATTTCTCCTTTATCCAAATCAAACATATTCAAACAAATTGTAGAGTCGATATTAAGATCAATAAATTGTCCATCCAAAGTCTCTACTAAATTCTTCGAAGATGCTCCATTATCAAGCCAGACAATTTTAGGTTTAGGTGTTTGCCCAATAAACATTAATATTAATTGTGAGGTCATAAACGATTTACCTGATCCTGAGCTACCTACTATAAGACCATTCCAGTTAGGAAGTTTAGGATCAAACGGATCGATACCCACTAATGTTCGCTGCCGATTTGATAACAAGCACACAGGATTGCTATTGCCATTCCAATAGGAATAAAGTGGCAGCAAGTGAACCAGATTACTACTCTTCATTTTTATATTGCGAGTTCCATCACAAGATCCAGGTATCGCCTTCATAAAAACATCAAAGGTGTGATAGGTTTCTACTAATCCCTCACTTTGATTAAGCTCTTTAAAGTGGCGTAAAACCTCATAGGACTTCTCCTCCAATTCCCTTTGATCTTTTCCCCAAACAATCACACTAACTTCTGCACTAACAATTTTTTCAGTACTTTCTAACAATTCACTAATCAACTCTTCAATATGCGACAACTTTGATTCTGATTCCAAGTCGCGAAGATTATTGCTTGAACTTGCAAATGAATGAGTTAACCTCCTTTTAAATTGCAGTCTATCTATCTCTTGTTTTTGATCAGGTATTAAAAAATTTACCGACATCCAAAAATTAAATGGCAGCTTCAAAAAACGCTCACTCATAGAGGAATAAGTAAGCTCCGGCATAATTTTTAGAGTGATAGTTTGAAATAAGTAATCACCAATCTCTAATCCATGCTTATCAAAACCAACATCACTTAAAACAATTTGATCTCCTAATGTAGATGCAAAAAGCTGGTCTCCTTCTCTTAATTTAGGAGGTGAAATCTTTTCACTTCTTGATAGATTTAAATATTCATATAAAAGATTAACCCATTCCTCTTGTTTCAACATTCTTGGTTGCAAACCACAACTACCAAGTCCACTATCAACTTGCTTTATGATCTTATTAAACCTTTCCTTTTGTTCCTCATATTTTTGTTGACCTATTGATTTAAAATTTTGCTTTCGCTCCCAAATTTTTTTACTACTATAATTAAACGGATTGCTTCTAATAAACAGATAGATCTCAGGTGTGAAAAATTCTCCTTTGTTCACTTTATTCTTAAGATGATTTATTCTGCTATCAAAAATATTTTTATATGGGTCTGCATTTACACTATTAACACTTTCCTTACTTGCCTTACTTTCCCTGCTTTCATTATTTTCATTATTTTTATCAACTCCTTCAGTAGCAGCAACATGCCTATTAATCATTGGTGTAACTTTGTTACTTAAGCGATAAAAGATTTGCGTCCGAGTTCCCTCTGGAATAGTGTTAATTAAATTTTCTAGCGATACCGTAAAATCATTAATTTCATTATTTAATAGATTAACAATATCTTTCCCTTCAATTTTAAATCCACAACCAACAGATCCATCACCGTAAACCATTAAATCACCATCAAAATGCCAGAATGGCAGGTGATTTACTAAACTTGCTGAATTTGCTGAACCAGTTGAACCTGCTGATACTTCTTTCAATTCAATAAAATTATTCATGCTCATAAATTTTTATTCTCCATTGTAAATTTTTCTTCTTAATTCTTTTACTCGTAATTCATTAACTCTTTCACCGGCCTCATATCGACCGGGAATCAAATAGTATCTAATAAAGTGAAGAATAAAGTTTTCTGACTTATTCTTCTTCCCAAAATGTAAAATCACTCCAACGGTCAGAGGTACAATAAAAACCATCAAAAAAGAGATACTGGTTCTACCAAAAATTAAATTCATTACGGATGACAGAAACAATACCGACAAAACATCCAACAATTCAAACCCGGCCAATTTTATTTTTTTATCTAAGTTTTTATGTACCACCGAACTTCTTAACTCATCATCGCTTCTGTTATTATTGTTATTACAGTTAATGCTGTTATTATTAATTTCCATTTCTATACCTCACCTCTGATTATTCTCACTAGCTACCAATTTTAAATGTCCTAATGTCCAATCGCACTTTGAACGAAGGCAATAATATATGGAGCGAGAAAGGCCACAGCACTACCAATTAGACATAATACAATCTTTCCTTTGGCACTTTCATTACCTGTGGCCGCCAAAATTCCCGCATAACCCAAACCAAAAACGGCCATAATGGGTAAAATGACATTTAGAAATTTATCTTGAAGGCCCTTAACTTTTGCTTCAAAACCACCACCACCTAAAACATCAGCAAATAAATCGGTGCTAAAAAAGGCAACAAGTAAAATTGCAATTAGAAAGTAGATAATAAAAACAAGATGCGACCAGAATTCATCTGAAAATGTTTCTACAAAAAACATTTTTAATCTTTGAATGAAAGCACTGAACACGTTTGTTTTTGTATTTAAAATTTCAACGTAAATCATAATTATATTCCCCTTAGTATTTTTAAAATCAATATTATTAAATTTGATAAATTCTTCATCAATCCTAATTAATTCACTTTAACAATCTAACCCATCATTAAGTGGTTGCAGGTGATTCTCTAAAGGTTGAATTAACAAAATGATAAACAATTAATCCTCTCAACCTATCAATGGCCGATTCATATATAAGTTTTACCTCTGCTATTGGTGCTGAAATATGTTCAGAAATTTGTATAATGCTTTTCTTTTTCCAAAACAGTAGAGCAATAACCAACCACTCTCTATCCGGAAGCTTTTTTATCATTCCATCAAGAAACTTCTTGTTCTTTTTTGTTAGATTTGATTTTGTATCTAAAACATCTTGTCCACCAAAATAACGATGAATAAAATTGTTATAGAAAAAATTATCCGTAATCTTATCTTTTTCTTTATCACTCAATGATAAATTCATTTCTGATACTGATACTGGTGCTGATATTGGTGCTGATATTGGCACTGCTGCTTGTTCTTTTATCTTATCCATATAAAATCTCCTCTTAATAAATTAATTTTTATTTGCTTACCTTCTAGATCCAAATTACTTTGCACTCTCTTAAACATAAAAATTCCCATAGGGGTTACGTGAATTATGTAAAAACACACCTCCTTGTTGATGTTGAAAATGCAGTTGCCTTAATTCATTTAATAAATCCTTGTCTTGAGTTTGAATTAAGTGCTCATCAGAAAATGCATTCTTCACTTTGCTTAAGAATGATTTTATGAACGACCTAATTTTTTCTATAAAGTTTAGATCCTTTAGAAATTTAGGATAGTGAAAGTGCCAGTAAGTCCACTTGGTTTCAGGGATTAAAATTTTTGGTGACATTGATTACTCCTTTGGTTTTATCGATTACTTGTTACTATTTCGAAGAGTTTGTTCGTCTTCGTTAATCTCTATAGAGCAAGTGACTATGCCAAAGTTGCTTTATTAAATTTCAAATGGTTATCAATTTTTAGAGTGATTTTCAGATAAAAAACTCTGCTGTTTAGCAGACTCAGCTCTGCTAAACAGCAGAGTTTGAGATTTGGCCAGCAAACTAATGAAGCAAGTAAGGCCCAGTACCTAATTTCAAAAATGAATTTTCTTGGCCCAATTACTGCATGCATCGGTATAGGCATTTAGGAGTGGTCTGCTAAAAGTGCCTCAGCGACACTGAATGTTTTAGGGCATTTTTAAACGGGTGTAGATCGTATGTAGTCACCGTTTACCAGATACTAATAGAGGATACCTGATGGTTAATAGTTAATATCATCAGGTTAGTAGCTAGGTAATTTTATGTATGGATATAAAGTTTAATGGTCGAATTAAAATTTTGTTAATTGATGATGATGATCTTTTCCGAGGAAATCTGAAAAGGTCATTTAGTACTTATGGACTTGTTCATGAGGGTGCAACCAATGCTGATGCCAAAAGGTTAATTGAAAATAATAGATATGATATAGCCTTCTTTGATTACAAATTAGAAGATGAATCAATTGACTTTAATATTGTTAACTCATCCATACTCAAAGGCACTCGAGCAGTAATGCTAACATCTATTAATGATGATAATTGTGTTAAACAAGCATACGATATCAATTGTTACGATTATCAACTTAAAACTCCGGATACAAGTAGGATTGTTGATATAGTCAAAAATTTAGCAACTCAAAACTCAGACACTCTAATCACAGATTTTATTAAAAATAAATATATTACCCAAGATGAGGATACTATCAAGCAAATCAAGAAGTTTTTAAAAAATAGCAATAAGAAAATGGATGAAGCAATATTTATTGAAGGACCATCTGGCGTAGGTAAAACTCTATTGGCCAATATTCTTCATTCATTTTCCAAAAATAAAAGCGGACCGTTCGTTCATATTAACTGTAGTGAATTTTCAGATACTCTTTTAAATAGTGAATTATTTGGTCATGAAAAAGGTGCTTATACTGATGCTAAGGAAAATCGTATTGGAAAATTAAAATTAGCAGATAATGGGACATTGTTTTTAGACGAAGTTGGAACTATGTCAATGCGATTACAATCTACCTTATTGTTGGCAATTGAATCAAAGCAATTTAGAACTGTAGGTGGCATCAAGGATATTCAATCAAATTTTCAATTAATATGTGCTACCAATGAGAATATCAATGATTTATTAGAGCAAGAAAAATTCAGAAGCGATTTCCATTACAGAATATATAAAGATGTGATCACTCTGAAACCGCTTAAAGAGAGAAGAGGCGATATACCTTTATTATTCAATTATTTTTTAAAACAAAACGATGAAAGAAGAATTGTTATCACTGACGATGCTATGGAATGCTTGAAAAATTATGACTATCCTGCAAATGTTAGAGATGTTGAAAGTATTGTTTATTCATTCTTAAAATCGGACAAGGGCAAAATCACCCTGGAAGATTTACCATCATTTATTATCAAGAATGAAAATCGCTATACCAAAAATAAATCAAAATCTTTTAATGATAACAAAGCTATTGCCGAAGTAAGAAAAAAAGGACTACAACAACATCTTAATGATTACAAAGAATATCTTATTGATCAATTTATTAATATTAACGATGGGAACATTGCTCGTGCTATGAGAGACATGAATTATCATTCTGGACAACTTTATCGAAAGTGTCCAAAAAATTAAAAAAATAAAGGCCCAACAATGAAACAATGAAATAATGAAACAATGAAATAATGAAATAATGAAATAATGAAATAATGAAATAATTAAATAATGAAATAATGAAATAATTAAATAATGAAATAATTAAATAATGAAATAATTAAATAATTAGAGGTAAAAATGGAATCCAATATAAAAAGTAACTTTGATTCGAAAGAAAAATTAATAACTTTATTTCATAATTTAATATCTTTAAGCACAGGATTTGGCGCAGGAATAAATTTGTTAAGGGACATGATAAGTGATAATGAAGATAATTGCAGTGATGTTCTTATAAAATTGGAGGGAAGGTTGGTTAAAATGGAAAAAGAATTTCATCAATTAAAGGAATTATTAGGAGATTGTCCAAAATAAATAAATGAAATGTAGTTGAAACTAATAATTTTTCCATTTTCATTTAAAACCTTCCTTCTATTTTTTCAAATCATCTTTGATTTTAGAAAATATAACGGTGTCACTTCTCACACCATCATTTTCAATGTAATCTTTTCTTAAAATTCCATCTTGGGTATATCCCAGTTTTTTAGGTATATTACAACTTCTACTATTATGCTTGCTACATCTGATTTCTATTCTATAAAAACCAATCTCAAATAAATAGTTCTCTAAGGCCATTACTGCCTCAGATATAAGTCCTTTCCCTTCATATTCCTTCGCTAACCAATATCCAATTTCGCATGATTCAGATTTCATTTTAATATTAAAAATTCCAATGCCTCCAACAAATTCATTAGTATCTTTTGATATTAGCATTAGATTAAAAGTTGTTCCTTTTTTCCATAGGGCAAATGATTGCCTAATGAATTTTAACTCATCTTCAGGTGCTTTGATTAAATCAGTCCAAGGCAAGAATTCTTCTAATCTTTTACGTTCAGATTCTATTATATTAAATATCTCTTCATGTCTTTTTTGCTGATATTTTCTAATTATTAATCGTTTGGTTTCAATTATTTCTTTAAATTTTAATTTTTCCATTTAAAATCATCCCTCAATTTAGTTTTTAATTTACCACTCTTCTTCCCATGGACTATCCTTCCCAGTACATTCAAGCCAAGGACCAACATGGGAGAAGTATTCCTTAGCATACCCTGATGCCATTGAGATTTTTTTATAACCTAGTTTATGAAGTTCAACAGCAAATTCTTCACCTTTTATTTCTCCATCTCCTAGATTACTATCCAAATAAATATCAGTACTATCTTTGGAAAGATTTTTCTCATATTGATAAAACTCAGAAGGTTTGGATATTGTTATTAACTTTACTCCTTTATTTTTGGCCGCTTTTTCCCATCCACCTCTTAAATAAGTATCATCATCTAAATAAAGAGCATCGTAAATAATGTTTGCGCTTTCAGCTTTAACTTCACTTGCTTCAATTGCCGTAATTTTTATTGGAACTAAACCAGCAATCATTTTAGGAATTAATTTTACATTTAACTCCTTACATCTGATCTGAATTTTATCTTCTTCATAATGAGAAGTAACAAGAATAGCTTTTGGTAATTTATATTTTTCGATCAGATCAAGACCTGATTCTTTAAATCCAATTAGTTCAAAATCGAACAAGTATATTACATTTTTTTTAGCATAATCAGTATTACTACTAATCCACTTATCTAAATCATTTGGATTTGAAATATGATTTACTTTTATTTTGGTTTTATCAATACCTAACTTATTTAACTTATCGGCCCAAGTAGCATGGATGCCAGAATCATCATCAAGAATAACAATTTCCGCATCACTTTTTAATTCAATATTTGGAACAAACCATGATGGTGCTTGAACTTTTGGTAGTGATAAAATTATTTTAGTACCAACACCCTCTGTTGATTCAATTTTAAAATTCCCACCCCATTTTTCTATAGTAGTTTTAGCGTGGTATAGTCCCAACCCACTGCCGGAATCTTTACTATTTTCTTTTCCATGGGATACACCTTCATGACCCAATTTATTTACGATATAGGCCGGAATACCTTTGCCATTATCTTCTATCATCACTTCAATTGTATCGTCAGCATCAAGTAGATGAACTATAACCTTTCCCTTCTTGTCAGAGAAAGCGTCTACTGAATTATTTATCAAGTTAGATATGACCCTCTTAAATTCTACCAGATTTATTTTAGCAAACAATCCATAAGAGCTATCAAGATCACCCTCAATATTTAAATCTAGGAATTGGCGATATTGTAAACGTTTTTCAGTAATAATTTCATCTATACAACTTGAAAGCAATTGATTGGATAATTGTTCTGGATTTATTACTTTCCCTTGGGCCAATTCCTTCTTTTTAGAGAGCAAATCATTTGCAATATCTTGAATTCGCCTTACTTGACTCCTTAATAATATTCTCTCTTCTTCTGGTAGCGATTTATCTATTCTCTTTATGGCCATATTAAGGGCCGCAAGAGGTGATCTGATATCGTGAGATACTTGAGATGCTAGTTTAGATAGTGATTCATTTGTTTTAAGCTTACTTTCAATTTCGATATTCTTTTTATATCCTTCAAGGAAGTTAAATATTATTTTTGATATAACTGAAGAGAAATCTTCATGGTGACTATTTTTATTTTGGAGTATTTTATTCAGTGATTCCGCATCACCATTTTCTATTGATTTACTGATATCGTTTAAGGATTTCTTTAAATTTGCTATCGATGATAGAAATTGAATATTGGATAAATAGATAAAACCAATTATTAGAATTGATAGTGCTAAATAAAGTCCAATATTGTCAGCAAATACATTCCTGTTAAGTGTACTTAAATCTATATAATAATTTACGACACCTATTTTAAGACCATTAGATACAACATCTGAAGTATATTTCCTGACAAAAAATTTATCTTTTATTTGCTTTCCAACAACAATTGTATTTAGAGGAATATTTTTGGGTTTATTAACAAATTCGATTTCTGCTAGCTCAATCAGATCAGGTTTTATTTTTTTCAGAATAATATTTAAGTTAAAAAGATCACTTGTCGTATAAGTCTCCTCTAGAGCATGGAGGTTTTGCTTCAAATTATCTTGAAACATTTCTACCAAGTAATCGTTTTTTAAAATCAAAGACATCGTATGCCAGAACAATACGAACAAAATAAAGACTGTAAAATATCTTTTACCTCCAAATAATATGAATACCCTTATACTTGAAACTAATTTCATATTTCTAACTCCGATACCTCAGGATATTCCAAATAATTTTCTCCCAACATTAATCCTTTTATACGTGGTGGATAGTAAAATTTTCGCATTTCTTGATATAGAGGCAATATTATTTTATTTTTTTCAATTTCCTTGTTGATTATGTCTACAAAGGGTAATTGATCTTTAAATTCCTTAGTATTTTGAATATTAGTAAGGGTTGCTTTTATAGGAGGGATTTCTATGTCAGTTAAACAATCTTTATATCCGGCCAAATAATAATAAAATGCAGAATAATCGGGTCTAACGGTGTCGAGAGCAACTACGGTTAACTGGTAAGGGTGTGGTTTAGTTAAAACCACATTAATAAATTCATTTAGTGAAACATTTTTTAATTTAATGTTAACATTAAATTCTTTTTTTAAATTTTTTAAATAGTTTGTTAGTGATTCTATGTTATCATCTTTCCAATTTAAAAAAGTAATACTTTTACCATTGACCTTTGCTCTTATGTGTTTATTACACTCTTGTTTTGGCAAACCCTCTTGCGCCTGTCTAAGACCTATGGGTAATATGTTCTTAATACTTAAAAAGTCTTTTTGATTTGGAACAAAAGCATGTCTAAAAGAATTAATATCTATACAATTATAAATAAACTCTCTCAGGTTAGAGTCTTTTACATTAATAACAAGATTAACAGTTTGTAATAGTGAAACATCGTAGGATGTATATTCTTTGGCCAACCAAGAGGGAAGTTGAGCAATTAAAACTCTATTAAAATCTTCTATTTTCCTATCATTTAAGTTTAAAGAAGAATCATTAAAATTGTGGAGAATAATAGAGTTAAATTTCCCACTTTCACTTTTCTTTCTCTTTAAAATTATTTTCATGTTGTCCATGCTATCAACCCAATACGATCCTAAACCATATTCAATGCGTTCATCTTTCGATTTCAAACTTGGGGCATTCTCATAATAAGTTAAGTAAGTTAAAAAATATTCACTAGGTTTTTGGAAATTAATTTGGATACACTTGTGTGTATTTTTATTAGTATTACTTTCATAAATAGAAATTTCAGATGGTGCTGTATTGAATTTTTTTAAACTATTGTTAAGATAGCTTTTGAAGTAATCTAAATCAAAACTTTTTCCTTCTGAAAATATCAGATTAGTATTTGGGCAAAAAGTAAATGTTTTAAAATGATCATCTCGATTCCATTCCAATAATAGTTTTGAAACATATTGACCATTATCATTGATTCTAAATAACGGTTCGTGTGTCTGCTTCAAAATATATAAACCCATGTTCACACCAGCAACTTCAGGTGATATCTTGGCCGGAAATCCCAAAAGGACTGCATCCCATGTATCATCTTTGTATCTGGAACAAGAGGATGATATTAAAATTAGTGACAGTAATAAAATAAATACAAAAGCAATTGCTATTTTTTTATAATATGTATGCATTTTGGTTCAAATCCTATATTGCAAAAAAACTTTTTTGATTTAATATTAAATATACCAATTCCTGCTTGAATCATGTCATCACAAGTATCTATTAGATGATTGGTAACTGCTCCATGAGCTTTTTTCCTAACTGCCAAGTCTATATCTTGATCTAACCATATCCATCCCACCTGCATAAGTTTGTTTTTCAAGCAATCTGTTGATGGAAACATTGAGATAAGTCCAATATATCTCTTTTGATGAAATATTTTCCAAGAGTATTCTAACGGGAAATAGTTATTAACATAAATGGCGTAGTCATTTTTTAATTTTTCATAAACAAACTCAGGCCATTCTTTAAAAAAATACTCATCTATTGTACGATTAGTTTCGGTTCGTAATTCATCTATATTATTAAATGAAGTTAGTGATATATCAGTAGTAATATTTGATCTTTGTAAATTACTTTTATGGGCAATAAAACCCAATTGGTAATATAAATTATCCTTACTTAAAGTAGTATCAAGATAATTTGAATCATCAAGAGTAAAATTATTAGGGCGAAATACTATCTCCGACATAGATGATGCAGAAAACAGATGTTCTATTAATTCATTCGTTATATCACTGGCCTTATTAATAGAGAAGATGTTAGCGTTGGGATTCGTGCTGATCTTTTCTATATTATATTTGTCTACATTAAATTTTTCCATATTAGTTTCTCGTGTTACTTAATTATTTTATATTACTTCATAACAGTAATTTTCATTTAATTAATCCTTTTTATAAGTTTGTATGTATTCACATAGGGCACATGGTGAAGATAACTGTGGAGATAATGACTCAAATGGAATACTTTTTAGTTCTAATAATTCTTTGAAAGTATGTTTTTTTATCAGTGAACGAAAGGAACTATTTAAATGATCAATTAAATCTGCATGGCATGTATCACTAATTTCATTATTATAGATCAGGCTTGAACAACAGGTAGTAAAACCTTTTCCTGGAATATAACTTATCTGATTTAAATTTGAACACTGTTTATCTAATACCTCATCTTGAAATTTAAAATATTTGAAATTGGTTTGAGATTTCTTGGCCCTACCAGAGGGCTCTACTTTTTGATAAGAGATTATTGTTTTAACATTTTTTAATATTTCAGCAGCATTATTGAAATCCAGCGGACTTGAGATACATACAGAGATATTAAAAGCAATTTTTTTATTCTCACAATAATCTTTAAGTCTTATGATATCATTGTAAGTAAGATTAGAACCATGAAACACGTCATACGATAATTGCAAACAATTAATCTTAACAATTTTAGTTAGTATCTCTTCAATTTTTTCATTACTTTTAGAAAACCAACCATTGGTCGTAATTTTTATTAAAGGGATTTCATTAGTTGGTAAAACGGATAATATCTCATTTATAGAGTCAATAAAAAAGGTAGGTTCTCCCCCTGTAAATAGTATGCAGGGGGGCCTATATTTATTGATTGAAGTTTGAATATCTTCAATTTCTTTTTGACTGAATTTCACTTTTTCCTTAGGTCCTGAATTTGAACCACAATGTGAACATTCCAGATTACAAAAATAACCTGGTACTATGTGAAGCATTTCAATATTGTGGTCGCTATAAATACATGACATAAAAATCCCCTGTTTGTGGAATTACTTTTCTGGGCCAGATGTTGGGGCCACTGAAAACCTAGCTGCAGAAAAATTATCTTTCCTTAATGTTGAGAGAATAAGTTCTAAATTTCTATTATCTAAAGAATCAACAAAACTATAAATTTCTCCATCAGTTCCAACTTTGGATTTTAGCATTTTGCCAATGAGGAATTTCCTAGCGCCTAACTCATTATCTGTAGTAACTTTAAAATTACTTACGAGGTCAGGATTAACGGTAGTAAGAGATCGTGATAGTTTTTCAATCTCTTGATCATTAAGGATTTTGGTGAATTCAGCAGCATTTGCTTTGTCATAAATGCCTGTTGCAATTAACAAGAATGATAATAGTAATTTTTTGTCTAACATTTTTGCTCCTTTTACTTCAGATAACTTCTGAGGTTTTAATTATTAATAAAAATGGTGAATAATATTCAAGCACATACTTAAGTAATATTCGTCCAAACAAAATTAAATCTTTTTAATCGTACAAAAATCCATGCCTCCAAGATGATGTATCGTAGGGCATTTGTTTATATCTATAGTAAATTTTTTTGTTAATGTATCTTTTGGTGCATATACATCAAGCACTTCAAATATCATAAGATCAAAATCATCTGTGGCCTTATGTTTTTTAAATCTTGCCTCTATCCATGCACAACATCCTTCTAATCTTTTACAAGATACATGATATCCAGTTTGTAGAGACAGTCCTTTGGTCTTATCTTTTTTATGACCAGAAATCGTTCCCATTTTCTTTACTATGTCCAATTGATCAATAACGGGTATGTTAATTATACATTCTTTATTCTTGCAAATATTATCAAATGTTTTATGAGTGCGTTCAATAACTGCTCCAATTAAAGGAGGATCAAAATCAAAAGGCATAATCCATGAAACAGAACAAAGATTATCTGTCACCCCATCACGACTACTTATTAATACAGTTGGACCATGTCCTAGCAATTTATAAGCATGCTTTAGTGGTATTTTTTTGATTTTTTGACTTTTACTATCTTCCATCACAAAACTCCTTCTGCTTTTAATAAATTTTTATAATCTATCCATTTATTATTTAATTCAACTATTGTTTGTTCCATATCCATCACATATTTTTCACCTATTAATTCATCTCTTTTAACAACAGATTTGTTATCAATGTTGCAGTTATTTTGAATCAGTAAATTAATTTCTTCAAAGATCATTTTCTGTCTTCTGATAAGACCTTTTATGTCGTGATTAACAGAGTGTAAATTTTCATTAGATTTATTTATCTCGTTCATTGTAATAACCCCTTTTGTTCCTGTTCTTCGGCCTTGGCCCTAACATTAATATGATAGAAACCAGACTTAGATAATCCTAAAATCTCTCTTGATTTCCTATGATTTTGATTGAATGTATTAAGTGTTTCTCTAACTAAATCTAGCTGAATCTTTTCTAGTAAATCTTTAATTCCAAACTTAAGTGCAAAATTTAATTGTTCTTCTGTAATAAATTTTTTCTTACCAATTACTCGTGGTTCTTCTTTCTTATTAGTAATTTCCTTTGGTAGATGTTGTTCACTTATAAGTCCATCTTCTTTAGCGGACATCTCCTCAACAACACTTTTCAATTCCCTTATGTTGCCTGGCCAAGTATAGTCCACTAACTTTGCCATAGCTCCCTTATCTATAAATACTCTGCGAGAGCACTTTCTTAAAAAATGAGTTATCAAAAGAGGTATATCCTCTTTTCTTGATCGTAATGAAGGAATAGTAAGAATGATTCCATTAATTCTATAGAATAAATCTACTCTGAATTGATTTTCCTGGATAAGTTTATAAATGTTTTCACAAGTTGAAGAGATCAAACGAAAATTTGTCTTAACTGGCTGAATACCACCTACTGGATAGAAAAACTTTTCTTCTAAACATTTTAATAATTTTTTTTGAATGCTTAATGGGATGGAAGTTATTTCATCTAAAAAGAGAGTCCCACTATCTGCTATTTGTAGTAATCCTCTTTTATTTTTATCAGCGCCAGTAAATGATCCTTTGATATGACCAAAAAGTTCAGATTCAAGTAAGGTCTCTGGTATAGAGGATACGTTAAGTGATACAAAGTTATGTTCACTTCCTCCACCCATTCTATGAAAATATTCGGCAATCTTAGTTTTACCTACACCTGTTTCGCCTAGAATAAGAATGGATTTATCTCCAATCATTCTATGCTTGATACTCTTGATCTCACTAATTAAACTTTGATTACTAGTTATATATTCTGTTTCAAAAAAATCCGAAGCCAATTCCCCCTTAAGCGTATTTAGTCTATCTTTTATTATCCACTCAATAACATACTCACATTGATCCTTTGTAAGGTAGTGATTAACTCCAATCTTGTAAGCACGCTCTATATATTCTTCTTTCTCGTTATCAGTGAGCATAATAGAAAAAAGACCTTTGGCCCTTGCTTGTTCTAGGATGGAAAAACCGGCCTCAACACCATGTAGGGTTATATCAATAAGGACAACATCAAAGTGTCTATTTTGAATTAGCTCTGTGGCCATGATTACATTATCGGCCTCGGTAATACGACCATATACTTCAAGAAGTTTTGCGATATGCTTTCTGAAGTACTCATCATCTTCAATCACTAGTATTTTTAATTTATCGTTCATTATTATGCGCCAGCTTAAAACTTGTGTTAACCAATCTTGCTTGGTTTTTAAAATTAATCCTATGTAGCTTTAATTGAAACCAAAGTCAAAGAAATTTTTTGACCTAAGAAAAAAATACATCCTTAAAAACAAACCATATTAGGTGTAAACACTTGTAATTAAATAATGAACATTCTCATGTTGGTAGACACTACCGCTTTATAAATTTTTGGCCAATGTTGGCACTGGCATTGCTTTATAAACGATATTACTAACCCGTCATCATCGGCAAAAGTAAGTAACCGTAAGCAAAAAACATATCTAAATTTTATTAACCATAAACCCACGGTGAATTACTTAATGTCTTGATGATGACCTAACCAGAGGAGAAGCTTATGAGAGAACCAGTTGTTCCAGTTATTTCAACGGCCCTAGAAAAACCTGAAATGGTTGAATTAGTAACTTGGATTGCTGATTTGGCCTGTAACGGTTGTCGAATGGTTGAAATCGACTAATTAACTGTAAGACGGGTCTAATAAGTAAGTTTAAAAACACTTGTTAGACCCTATTTAAAATTAAAAAAAATCAATAAACATTAAAACAATACAACAATTAAAAAAGAGTAATATAACAATGAATGAAATAACTAAAAATAAAAATAAAAACCAAAAACAAACCACTGTTGTTAATACCTGGAATGGCAAGACCTACCTCATGAATGAATTAGGAGTGGAGATCGTAAGACTATTTCGTCAGGGATTGAAGAGCAAAACTATAGCGCAAGTAATTGAATCACGTTTAGATACAATAGGTATCCAAGCTAATTTTGATCTTCAAACAGAGACTGATAAAATAGTTAATAATTTAATCAAAGGCGGTTTTACTCCCATAAACACCCGTATCCTTACCAGCGATGATGATACTCCTCCCTTAATCTTTCTCCAAATTGATATCTCATGGGCCTGTAATCTTCGATGTAAACATTGTTACTTAAGCAACACTCTCAAGGAACAACATCATCCTAAAGCTGATTTTCATCCGTTATCATCAAGTGAATGGAAGAGAGTAATAGATCAAGCATTAGAGATGAATGTTCCCAAGATGTCAGTACTTGGTGGTGAACCAATGCTTAGTGATATGTTTTTTGATCTATCGAAATATGCAAGTGATAAAGGGTTTCGACTTTATACTACAACCAACGGCATTTTAGTTACTCCTGAAAAAGCAAAAGATTTTAGAGATGCTGGTTATAGAGATATTGATGTTTCATTAGATGGTGCAACAGTAGAAGAACATGAATTTTTAAGAGGTAAGAATACTTTTAATAAGACCATAAGAGGTATAGAAAACTTGGTTGCGGCCGGAGTTGAAGTTAAAGTTGCATGTGTTTTACATAAAAAAAATAGTCGTAATCTTCCTGCTTTCTTTAATTTGGGAAAACAATTAGGCGTAAAACATATCTACTTAAATTCAATTCTTCCAGGAGGAGAAGGACAAGAAATATTTGATGATATTAGCTTAACTACCGATGATTGGAAGGAGATCCTTAAAGTTGTTGATACTTGGAATGCTTCTGGAAATACACCAAGAGTTTTTGCTGAACCACGTTTTATATTTGATCGTATTCATGCTAAAGAAGAAGTATCTGACCAAGCACAAGTTTATTCAGGTTGTAAGGGTGGTAAAAGAGAACTAACCCTTACTCCTGACGGGTACGCAATAGCTTGCTCTCTCTTTAGTAATGAAAAGCGGTTTTATACTTCCAATATCAGAGAGAAAACTTTAAAAGAAATATGGAAAGAAGATTACTGGGTCAATGAGTTTCGTAAAATTAATAAAAGTAATCTTTGCTCTGATTGCCAGAATTGCAAATATGTTGATAAATGTATCGGCGGTTGTCATGCTTCGGCCTTACTAAAAACAGGGAGTCTTTATAACAAAGACCCTAAATGTGATATTAGATTTTAATTTTAAATTTAAATTTAAATTTAATCTTAAGTTTTTTATTATTTACTTTAACTATAGCTTTATAAAAATGAATACAATCATAACTAAACTCATTAACATCTTTTCTCTTAAAGACATATCTCCACCCGGTAAGATATTCATCTTAATTAGCAGTGCATTCCTCTTGATGGATAGAACTATAGGTTCAAACTTTGTAATTTTTCTTACTGATTATCACAAATTTACTCCACTACAATCCTCTTTGATTTTTGCTGTATTCTCCCTGGTTGTTTGCTTAATAGATTTCCCATTAGGTAATATTGCAGACATATACGGACGAAAGAAAATTTTGATATTAGGATTTGCTAGTTATTCTCTCGGAATGTTGATCTTTGGATTAGCTAACTCCATTCTGTATTTTATTATTGGTGCGGTATTAGAAGCCATTGGTATGGCCTTAATTAGTGGAGTGCCTGTTAGTTGGTATTACGATGAAGTGAAAGCGGAACAAAAAGAAGGTGAAAGTTTAAATGTATTTGCTCTCCAAAAATGGTGGGGACATTTATTATTACTTTTAACTGGACCACTTGTGGGAATACTTATTAACTATAATCCAAATGCAACATTTATTTGCAGTTCAATGTTTGGATTTATCTCTATTGTACTGATCTCAGTAGTGATGAAAGAAAATTATGGAGAAATAAAAGATGAGAAAAGGGATGCTAGAAGTTCATGGAATCTTTTTAAGCAAAATATTACCTCTTTAAAAAAGAATCAAAAGTTTATTGATTATGTCATCGCTGATATAGGAGAGATTGTTTACTTCTTTGGATTCATATTTATATGGCAGCAAGTTTATTTAGCATCTGGATTTAGCAAAGTTAATATCGGATTTGTTTATACTGCCATGATCTTTTTAACTGGTCTTGGTGGTGGAGTATTAGCATTAAAGCAAATAAAAAAGTTACCGCTAGAAAAGGTTTACTTCATTTCAGGAGTTGGTGTTGTAGTTGGATTAGTTTTATGTTCTCTTGCAAGTTTTAACAGTTGGTTCTTTTTAGGAGGGGCAGTAATATTTGAATTCTGCTTGGGTACTGTTCTTACTATCAATAACGAGATAACAAATAGGA
This sequence comes from Oligoflexia bacterium, assembly GCA_015232355.1. Taxonomy (GTDB): domain Bacteria; phylum Bdellovibrionota; class Bacteriovoracia; order Bacteriovoracales; family Bacteriovoracaceae; genus JADFZW01. The sequence continues at coordinate 19,982 of JADFZW010000010.1, read as the reverse complement.
TAGTGGATAAGGAATCAAGAACAGCATTCCTATCAGCGATCTCATCTATAGCAGGACTTTTTACGACCATAACTTATGTTATGCATGGACTCTTCAGTGAGAAATTAAGTTTTGGTGTGATCTTTATAATCTGTGCAGTAGCGGCCATAGTATCATTAAGCAAGAAACATTCAATACTCTTAATAACGACCAAATCTGCAATTACAATAAACTTCTCTGACAAATAAGTTTTCCAAAACGAAACAAAATGAAAGTGCCGGGTAATATTTGTCTTTTTTAATTCATTAACGACACTACGTTAATGAATTAACTTTAATAAATAAATTAGCGTATTGACAAATACACCTACTAGGTGTATTATTTATATACTGGAGCTGATGAATGATTAATAAAGTTGTACTTACAAAGAGAATCCAAAAAGAACTGCTAATTGTTCCTACATATATTGCTATTAAGTTAAAGGCGTGGGTTCTTGATGTGGAAACTAGAGGATTAGAGGAAGTAAGAAAGATACCCGGATACCACGATGAACCATTAAAGGGTACTAGGCAAGGTGAGCGGTCAATACGCTTAAGTCGTTCATACAGGGCCATATACGAGATAAAAGACAATGGCATAATAGAATTTGTTTCACTAAAAGAGATTCATAAACATGAGTACTAAAAAAAGTGCTGCTTTAAAATTTTTAGAAGATATTTCAGGTGGACCTCTAACACTAGGGGCACTCTTAGAATCTATCCGTAAAGGCGAAGAAACATCTCAGATGGAGTTTGCGGCTTTACTTAAAATATCTAAGTCTCACCTTTGTGATATAGAGAAGGGGCGCAAGTACGTTACTCCAGAAAGGGCCGCACGATTTGCTAAGCTATTAGGATATTCAGCAGAGCTATTTGTGAGGCTTTCTCTTCAAGAGCAAGTTGATAAGGCAGGTCTAAAATATAACATCAAACTTGAGATTGCTTAGCGTGCTGAATTTCCTTAATTGCTTCAACCAATTATTTCATCAAAAATTCTAGAAATTGCTTTGGATCAACAATCCTAGTATATTTAAAAGATTTAAGCGGCAACAAATGTTCTTTATCACTAGTAATTAAAAATTTTGCACGACCTAGTACCGCTGTTTCTTAATTGATCCTGTTGGTTCATATAGGTCTGCGATTTGAAGAATTCTATTGATAAGTTTAGCTACATTTTTAGATGATAAATCAAATTTATTAATTAGGTTCTTTTTTAATTCTTCTAAAATTAAAACTGAAGAAATGACGGTAATTTCTCGATGAAATGCTAAGTCAACTACGGTAGCAGGATTTCCATTTGTAAGTGAATGTTGCCAGCGATGGCAATCCTTGGGCCAGTTTGATGGCCAAATCTTTTTCAAGTCTAGCTCTGTGATTCTTTCCATGCAAAAATTGAATACTTCCATTTCAGATAACGTATAGTTGTCTATAAATTGCAAATGATTCATTGGATTTGTAGAAGCATATAAGTATGAATGAATATAAATCAGTCAATTATGCAATTGATGTTGTTGGTGGCAATAGTTATCTAAACTAAATTTTTCGATTGACGATTAACCAAATAATAATGGTGATTTTTTGTATATGAATAGCATAGCTAACGTATTTCTTAAGGCAAAAATTTTTTCTAATTTCTTCAATCAATCTTCATATACTGGATTTTTTAGTTATTTTGAAACGCATCCTATGGATGTAATTATCGCACGACAAGTTACACTACCACTAGTAAGAGGTCCACAGGCCAGTAAAGTAGGTACGGATACTGCTTCTGGTGCTACATCTTCAAAAGCAGAATGATATCCGGTAGTACCATAATGAAAAGATCCACAATTCCAGGTTGCACCTCCACTACAAGTATTCGCCTTTGTAATAGTCCAATTACCATCACCATACGGTTTCATTCCAGTTGGACATAAACTTGCTGTAGTCGCATTTCCAGCAGCAACCGCAGCTCCGTCGGTAGATGAAACAGAGACTAAGCAAACTGCTGTAGAACCTGCAAGTGTAGGTGTTCCGCTATCATTGAGACAAGTTTTGTTAAAATTGGAATTCAAATTAGCAATAGTGAATGATACTGGAGTTGCAATATCAGTATGTTTTGTATTGTTAAGATCATATGCATTTACATGAAGAGTATAATTTCCATTTGGAAACATCATCGTATCAAAATCGTAAGTAAATGAAGAACTGGAGAAAGCTTGCGAATAAATGACAACATTATCTACCACTAATTCAATCGTTGTTGGGGCAGTGGTAGTACCTACTGAATTAAAAATACTGACAGTCAGATCATTATTTTCTATAAGAATATCATTTTGATTTATAGATTTGATATATCCAACATAAGAATAAGATTGTGCTACAGTATAAGTAACAGATGTTGTTGAAAGTACATCTCCAGAAGTATCATTGATAGAAGAAGAAACTGTAAGCATACAAGAAGTACTACTGTTTTGATTTGTTACTGCTGGTAAAGTTACTGTTGCAATCATCCCATTGATCGAAACATCTGTTGGCATGTTACTGTAAACTATTCCAGAAGAGGTGCATATCCAAGACCAATTTGAAAGAGTTGCTGCATTGGCGGCCAGAGACTTACTAAAAATAACCTGTACAGTATTAGGGATAGTTATTTGAGCACCACTTGCTGGAGTAAAACTTTGCACTGAAAAAGTGGATGTTGAGGTTGAGCTTATTGTATATGTAGCACTGGCGGCAGTAAGTGTATCTCCAGACGTATTATTTATAGAAGAAGAAGCTGTTAGCATACAAGAAGTATTACTGCTTTGATTTGTTACTGCTGGCAAGTAGATTGTGACCACATTTCCATTAATGGAAATACTTGTTGGTGTACTACTAGCAGTTGTTCCCGAAGAACATACCCAAGACCAATTCGAAATGACTGCAGCACTGGAAGCAAGAGATTCATTGAAAGTAACTTGTACAACGGTTGGAATAGCGGATTGTGCTCCACTTGCGGGACTAAAGCTCGAAACATAAAATGAGTCTGCACTTGTTGAACTTGAAGTTATTGTATATGTAGCACTTGCAGTTGAAAGTGTATTTCCACTTGTATCTTTGATAGAAGAAGATGCAGTAAGTGTACAATAAGTATTGCTAGTTTGATTTGTAACATTTGGCAAAGTAATTGTGGCCACTTTTCCATTAATCGAAATATTTGTTGGTGTATTACTACTAACTGTTCCTCCTGAGCATGTCCAAGACCAATTTGAAAGAGTCTCTGCACTGGTAGCAAGATAATTATTGAATGTAATTTGTACAGTAGTAGGAATAGTTCCGGCCCCGCCAGTAGGACTAAAGCTTGATATGTAAAATGATGTAGATGTGTTTACAGATGTGGATGTTGCAGTAGAAGTACTATCATTACTAGTAGTACTGCCAGCACTAGTTGTGTTCGAATTTGAATCTGAATCTGAAGAAAATTTTAGAAGTTTTGACAAACTATCGTTACTACAACCACTATTAAATATACTTAAAAACAAGACAATAACTATCAAATTAATTTTTTGCTGTTTCATTTTTCCCCCTTTGTAATATTTTTATATTTATTTAGATTAATATTCATTTTTTATATTTTCGTACTTACTCTTACTTAATATTTTTCAGTTGAAACAATTTATGTTTTATAATTGTAAAGTAAAATTGTTTAGAAATAATGGAATGAACTTATTTTTTTAAATAATTACAAAGAAGCAATAAAAAAAATAATATTATTAAATATTTGAACACCATCGTAAAAGGTCATGAAGAATTAAAAAATTAATATTATTTTCATCTATACATGTTGTAATATCCCCCCATCTTACATATCTATGGCAATTAAATAACAGGTCTTTTTTTGTTGCCTTAAATGGAGAGGATATGTCATCTAGATTTTTAACACTTATTTTATGCAAAGGAATTTTTTCAGATCTACAGTATAATGAATCTTTCTTTTTTACTAAATCAACAGAGGATATTAAACGATATTCTTTTTTTACTTTGCCCCAGTCTTCAAAAACAGATACATTAATCATTGAAAATGCATTGCTTGTATAAATTATTAAAATGAGTGTAATACAAAACAAAATTTTCACAATGAACATTCCTTCATTAAAAAATCTTTTTTACATTGTAAAACTTTTTGTAGTTCTGGATTAAGAACCTCTAATCTTCGTTGTTTGCCTCTAGAATGTGGTTCCAATGAAAACTCCTTTTGTGCTTTGGATTCATCAGGATACATGGCCTCTAAAGATGGTGGATCACAGAAAGCAGATATCTCAACTTTGAATATATTTAATTTATCATTCTGGGATATTTTTGATGAGTCTAAATAACGAGCAAATACACGACTACCAAAATAATCTGCAAATTTTTCCGAAACATCCAAGGAAAAACCGTTCGCATTCATATAGGAATTTGGAGAAAATAGTCCACCTAGAGGTATCGTTTTATTTAAAATAGCAGACATTTTTTCAAATGCCTCGTTACCAGCATCTCTAATTTTATCAGCATCATTCCCTTTGCTACTGCAAAGAAAAGCAGAAGTAAAAAGTAGTTGTTGAATGGAATTTGACGATTGTAAAAATGACTCTTCAAATTTATTTTTATCAACACCACATGGGTTTAAATACATTGAGTTTTTATCTTTTTTCCAATTCTCTCTTATTATTTCAGGTTTTGTTAAATAAAGGAATGTATCCATATCTGCAAAACAGGAGTTATTTCCACGAGCTTCCATGGTTGCAATTTGCATAATATCTTGAACTGAGAATGTCTCTTTTAATTGTTTATCATCTTGCAAACAACGATAAAACTTTATATCTAATGGAGGTGTCCATTCTTTTAAGTCCTCAAATGATTTATTAAAAGCCAATTGATTAACAAATAATTCTTTCCAGGTGTTGGGACAAGAATTGCGATTAGGGGAGAAACAAAGTTCATTGGCCAATAATTTTAAATTATTTCCTATCGCTGAATTAGCAAATGCTGCTTCAATATCACGGTTAGGATCAAGTGAATGGGCCAGTTCATGGGCCATGATAAGTCCCACATTGCTACTTGTATTGAAATATCCAGCACAGACAGTAAATGAATTTTTTTGCGGATAATAGAATGCGTTTTTCATTGTACTACTACATGTTTTATAGAATGAAGAAAGAAATGAAGGCAACTCCAGTTTGATTGTTTGGATTTTGGTTAGCCAATGTTCTTTGACTTGTTTTGGAATGTTTGCCTGTTCATTAATAAATGATAAGAAATTTTCTTTAATAGAAAAAAAGGTTTCCTCTATTCTCTTCCAGTTATCACTTTTAGACCAAATAGCTATATCAATTTCTTTTTCTAAATCAGTTGATAAATCATATTGTTTGTATAAATCATCTATTGATGGGTTTTCTGTATCAATAAAATTTGGATTAATCTTTTCCATCCTATCTAAAATAGTCATTTCAAAACTTTTATTCCAAATTGTTGTTAGTTCATCTACTCTATCATTAAGTTTTATTCGTTCTCTTGCATTTAGTTTGCTATTATTAAATTCAATATATGTTTTAAGTTTATTGAAATAATCTGCTTCATTTAAATATTTTAATAAATCTGATGGGAGTCTATCCCTAGATAGAATTTTTGCTTTAGCATAAGTTGAAACTTCTGATGTTAAATTTTTATTATTTTCATCAAGTCCGTTTTTAATAAAAAGCACATCTTTTTTAGATTCAAGAGGAATTTTTAGATTTCCCGAATGTGTAGCAAAAAGACCATTACAAAATTTTTCTATCTTTTCAGAACATCCAGGAAGAGATTCAACCTCATTATTGGCCTGTAATAACTGAATAAAAAATAAATATTTTATTATGAAAATAATTGGGATTAAGTAAATAAGTTTTTGCATATTAAATCTCTGTATTATTTTTAATAACCATTAAGATAGATTAGAACACAATTAATTTTATTTTAGAACTATTGAAAGAATGTGGAATAAATAATGAATTCAATAAATATTTTGGATTATTGCTATGTTGTTAAAATAATTGAGTAATAAATCAATCGTTTGTTAAAGATATATATTTCAATTTCGTTTGTTAAGTAATTAGTGCCAACTATGGTTGGCATTTCTACTGACATTTTTTTGATTATCTACATTTTTAAAAAGCTATTTGTTAGAAAAATGTTTAATGAGTTGTAAATTCAGTTATTATTAAAAACAAATTTGAAAAATATTTTGAGTCCACAATCTCTACAATGTTTTGCAGTAACATTGTTATAAATTAAATATGATTTTAAAAATCATATAAAAAGATAGGATTGCAAAACATAATGGAGATAATTCATGATATTACATTGTAGACCAATATTTTTTTTAGTGTTTTTTTTATTGCACTTGTTTTTTCAATTATCTTTTGCTGATACAGAGATACCTGAATTTCAACCACCTCAAGATGGTGGATTTCCACCAAAAGGTTTTCTTATGAATGGAGATGGTCCACCACCAATGTTTGAAGATGGTGAAAGACCTCCATTGCCTCCATTTGTACGAGATGATGAATTACTTAAAAAAGCATTTGAAAGTAATAATCCGGCAGTTAAAGAATTTATTCGAAAGCAAATGGGAAGTGGAGGACCTAAAAGTCTTAAAGATAAAACATTTCGATCAAAATTAAAAAAACTTTTAGATGAACAAGAAAAAGAGGATAATGAAAGAGAACAATCTTTAGCAGTAAAACATTCTAAAGAAGATCCAAATCCACTTATTGATTTATCATCAATTTTACCGCCAGCTTTAAGTAAAAATGGTGATGGGAAGAAAGAAGAAAATTTTTCAAATTCAAAACCATTTAGATCACCAGGATTTCTTGGATCTAGAGGACCTAAAATATCAGCAGATATAAAAGAAACAACTGTAAAGAAAGAAGAGTTACCATTGGAAGAAAAAAAATCTTCAAAAAAAGGAAACGACCTTTCTTTGGTAGAGGCAAGAGATTTGATTGAAAATTTTGATGTTAAATTAGATAATTCATTAGGATTAGTTGAGCTTACAGGTAATTTCCCAAGTATATGCAAAAATGATCTAAGAGTAGAAGCAATAGATACTCCGTCATCAAGAGGATATGTTCATTTTCGAATTATAGATTTTACCGGAGAAGGAATAACTTGCTTGCAATTTAATAAGAATAATTGTGACAAAATTCCCTGTGTATCTTTTTCTGATCTTGGAAATAATTTAGAATTGAAAGGACAATATCAAGTGCGAATGAAGTTGAATAATTCAAAGACTAAAAAAATAAAGATTGGAATTCTTCATCATGAAATAGTACGAATGAACAAGGAAAAAATAGATGATTTAGGTCCTTCTCCTTTAATATATACAAAATCAGATGAACCTAAGTCTGATAAAGATGGAAAAGCTGTGTGTGGGATAAAAAAGGCGCCTGGTTCTCCCGAAAAACAAATTAGAGAAAGCATTTCAACAAGTCTTAAGCATGATGATTTTGAAAAGATAAAAAAAGAAATTGAAAAAAACGGTCCACCACATGATGTACATAAAGGTCTTCCTCCAATGTTTGTTTTAAATTCCAAAAAAGATAGAGTTGAGGATGATAAAAAGAAACCTAAAAAAGATGTGGAGAGCAGTAAAGACAATTTAGACAGTGATAGTAGCGATAGACCCAAACGTCCAGATTGGCCAGATAGAAGAAGACCTCCAAGTAGTCGCGATGATGATGGATTTTCGAAGAAAAGAAGACCTGATCTAGATGATCAAGAGTTAATCGAAATGGAAATGGCCATGAGAAACAAGCGAAATGGAGACTCTATTCAAAGTGGATCTGGTATGCAGAGAATGCAAAATCCAAATCCTGGCCTTGGTGGAAATATGGGAAATATGAACGCCATGAATATGGCGGGCGGTATGGGTATGAATGGAAACATGATGGGAATGGGTAATACGAATATGATGGGATTAGGTAGTGGTATGGGAAGCATGGGAATGGGAATGTCTCCAATGATGAATTTTGGAGGTTTTGGTAGCATGGGTGGTATGAATGGAAACATGATGGGAATGGGTAATATGAATATGATGGGATCATACGGTGGCATGGGTGGAATGGGTATGATGGGATTAGGTAGTGGTATGGGAAGCATGGGAATGGGAATGTCTCCAATGATGAATTTTGGAGGTTTTGGTAGCATGGGTGGTATGAGTGGAAATATGACAGGAATGGGAGGTGGATCACCATATAGATCAAATGGAGGCAGTGTAGGTTTTAAAGGTGGTTTTGGATTTTAAAAGATATAAAAATATATCTATCAAAAAATTAAACTGATAAAATGTAAGTAGATGCAACTAAAATAAAACTTTAATAACTTTAATTTAAATTGATTAAAATAATAGGTTAAGAAATGATTGAAATACTTTTAGTGGAAGATGATCCAATATTAGGAAGAGGACTTCAAGTTGGATTAGAAGTTGAAGGATACAAAGTTCTTTGGATTGATGATCTTAAAACGGCATTAAAGTTTGAAATAAAAAATGATTTAAGTTTAATTATTCTTGATCTCAATCTTCCTGATGGCAATGGATTAGATTTTTTAAAAAAAATTAGACAATCTGGTTCACAAATTCCTGTTATTATTCTTACTGCCAAAATTGATGAGGATTCAGTTGTTGAAGGATTGCAGTTGGGAGCAAATGATTATGTTCGAAAACCATTCGGACAAAAAGAATTATTGGCCAGAATAAAGATTGCTACAAAAGAACCTCTAAAACGCGAACAACAAATTCGTTATGGAGATATACTGTTACTAATAGATCAACGAAAAGTTATTTTCAATGAAAAAGAAATTACAATGGAACGACGTGAATTTGATATTTTAAATTATTTCATTCAACACTCAGAGATGGTTGTTACCAGAAAAAGTCTTCTTGATTTTCTTGGTAATGAAAATGAAATATATGATAGAACCATCGATTCTCATATAAGCCATATCCGCTCAAGATTAAGAAAAGCGGGAGTAAGATCAATTCAACTGACTTCTGTTTACGGTGTTGGATATAGATTGGAGAAAAAATGATTAGATCACAAATGTTTCGCAAACACTATGCTGTGATTGCTGTTATTATAATACTATTTATTATACTTGGCATTTTAGCAAATTTACTTATTTTTTATGTTGTTCATCAAGTTAAAATTTCTAATCAAATGGAAGTTGAGAATAAAATAAATCCATTTCCGGTATTTTTTGCAAAATTAGTTGATCATTTGAATCCTAATGACCGTATATCTGCACTCATGCAAGTTGAAAAATTACATGAAAATTCTATGCCTGTGTATTTTGCAATTATTGATGAGCAAGGAAATATTCGTTATCCAAAAGGAGACTTACTGCCATTTGATTGGAAAAAAATAAATCCTCCGAAGTCGACCTATGAACATATTTTTATTGATCAAAGTAAAAATAGTTTAGAGATGAGGCCTTTGCCTAGAGGGTTGGTAAAGTTTGCAGGTAACACTACAGAATATTTATATACAGAAATGGGTAGGAGAAATACGGGGGCAGCGTTTTTAAAATCTCCACCGCCGCCTAATTTGTTTCCACCGCCTCCACCACTACACTTACCATTTTTCCCTATGCCGGGTCCGCCAGGGATGGGAATTTTGCCTATTGTTTTTTTAATACTTTCGGTTTTACTAGGTGTCTGGATGGGGCTCATAATATTATTTCGATCTTTACAAAAAAATGCTTTGCTTGCAGATTCAGTTATCGAAGAACTACAAAATGGAAATCTTAAAGCAAGATTTCCCATAAAAAAAATGGACGAAGTTGGACAATTAATGGATCGCTTCAATCAAATGGCCAATGAAATTGAACGATTGGTTGAACAACTAAGAAATGTTGAACAATCACGAACCAAACTTTTGCAAGAGCTTGCACATGATTTAAGAACTCCAATTACCTCACTAAAAAATATTTTGGAGACAATTAATAATAAAAGGCATGCCTTACAAGAGAATGTTTATAATGAAATGATTTCTTTATCATTGAAAGAAGTTTCATACTTTGAAAGATTAGTTGAGGATTTACTTTTATTGGCCCAAACAACTGATTTGAAATATCACCCTAATGAACATAACCATGTTGTTATTAATGAATTAATAAGCGATGAAATAGAGAATATGACAACTCAATATTTTTCAGATGAGAACAAGAAAATAAATGTCACAATAAATATTCCAGAAGAGGATATTGAAATTTCTGGCAATAGATATCTTTTGCAAAGATTGTTTAGAAATGCTTTAGACAACGCTTTCTCATTTGCCAGAAGTAGTGTCAATGTTTATGTTACAACTGTGGCGGATGAACGTAATGAAGATAGTGAAAATAGAAAAGCAAAAAAAATAACAATAATTATTGAAGATGATGGAAATGGATTTTCGAATGAGACATTAAATAGCTTTGGTAAAAAACGCTTTACACGAATTGTGGGCGCAGCTATTAATGGACGACCATCTATTGGACTTGGTTCTGTTATAATGAAATCTGTGGTAGATATTCATCATGGCACTATCGAAGTAAAAAATATTATCAATGTAAATACTAACATAGTAACAGGAGCATCGGTAAAAATTATTTTACCTTGTTAAAAAATATTATTTTGAAATTTTTATGAAATTACTTATATTAAATTTATCTAATGAAAACTATGATTACAGATTGCTATTTTCATTGGCATTATCACTAATAACAACAATATTAATTTCTTCGTGTAATACATCTTTTGATGTTCCATGGAAAAACACTCCTACTGAAGGTAAAAGAATGGTTAGCGTAGGCAATTATAATGAAGATAGCACTAATTCTACTTACAGTGAAACCTTTCAAACAACAAATAGTACTAGCACAACAAAAGAATTAGGCCAAACAACTAATGATTATGAGAAAAACACGAATAACAATAGTGCTACAACTACTGAGCTGCCATCAGGTTTTTTACATTGCAAACTAAATTCTACAAAATTTAATTTTGAAGATACCACGATAGGAGATTTTAACATTTGTGTAAATAGTGTCATTAATACAGATGCAATAATATTTCAAAGCAAAAATGCCATTAATGAATATAAACTCTGTTTTTATCCAGTTTTTATTAAATCTAATTTAGAATCAACAATGATTGGAAAAGGAGAATGCATTTCATCTATAGAGGGAAATAAAATCATTCAAATAAATTTTTTACTCGATACCAATGTTAATTTAAAGGGAAAATTATTTAATGGAATTATGATTATCAAAGATTTGCCTTATAATGAGTCAACACCTTATCATTTTAATGTAGATGATGTTGGGCCAAGTTATCCTACCGCCTACGAAGATTGCATGAGATACCTACAAGAAACAGGCGATGATGTTGCCTGTGAAAGATTTTCTAACAAAAAGGGATATGTCTTGCTTCCATTTAATTTAATTCAACAAATTTCTAATCTAAATTAACTGTCTTTTTTATATTAATAATTTGTTTTCATATTCCACAGTTACTCAATAATTTAATGTTAATATTTTACTGAGCTATTTTTATAAATTTTATAATGGTAATTAAAACCATATTACTAAAAAATAAAAAAAAATTACTGGGAGATATTTATGAAATATTATTTGCTATCTATTTTAATATTATTTATTATTTCAGGATGTGGTAAAAGCACTAATCCAAATAATAGTGTACCAATATCAACAAATAATACTTCAAGCTCAATTCCTACATCTTCAAATACTGTAAATGCAACAAACAATACTAGCAATACAAGTAGTACGAGCAGTACAGTTAGCGCAATTACCACTCTTACATCTTCTTCTCTTCCTTCTGAATTTTCAAAATGCAATATTTATCCTTCAAACTACAGTTTTTCTAACTCATTAATAGGTTATTATAATATCTGCCTTAGCAGTCAAAGTGGAGCAAACAAAATAATTATTCAGGTGAAAAATGGAGTGAGTGATTATAAATTATGCTTTTTTCCAACTTCAACTCCTTCTGCTGGTGGATCTGTAATGATTGGAGATGTACAATGTATTTCGCAAGTTAGTCAAAACACTCTTTATCAAATACAGTTATCTGTTAATAGATCTGGATTTACGGATACGACTATGAATGGAGTAATGATTGTTAAAGATTCGTTGTATGGAGAAGTAACTCCATATCATACCGACATAAATACTAATCCAACATACACTATAGCATATCAAGATTGTATGGTTTATCTGTATAACACTGGTGATGCTACTGCTTGCCAGAGATTTAAAGATAAAGGGCAATATATTTCTGTCTTGTTTCAATAAAACAGGTTTTCTAAAGTATAAATTGATATTTTTTTCATCTATTCAAAATAGAATATACACCCAAATCTATATTAGATTGACATCTTAGCAATAATTACTGGAAAAAAAATAAAATTGCAAATGTTTATATAAACAAGTGAATGCTTATGATTTGTTTCATAGAAAATGACATTAATTGACACCACTTTATTAATCTAAAATACTTTTTAATAAAAAAAAACATTAAATATAGCAAGAAATTTTTTAACCTAAAAAATAATCTCGCAAAAAAAAGTTGGCCAGCACCTTTTATTAAAATAGTTTTCCTAATAAATTTGCCCTGAAAGTAATTGTTGGATACAACCAATTGTATCACTACAAATAGATTGAACTGTTTTATTTTTTGTAAAGTGAGGAAATCTTACTCCAATAACAGGACATAGAAAAAAATCATAAATAAATGCCTCCATTGTTCTAGGATTTGGTCTGTTATCTGAAACAAGAGGATAGTTTAATGCTTTTGAAATGTATGATGCTAAACTTAGTCCACTATCACCTATAGAAATAACTTTTGGACTATGCTTGGCGGTTCGAAAATTTATCACCATTTGTGGAGGATAGTTTGTAAGTGTTTTTATGAGAGAGATAATTTCCGGACGCATGTTCTGTTGTGCAGTTATTATTTTTTTATTTGATTCTGTAATTCTAAAAGAAGATATTGGAAACAAATTATTTAAATTTGAACCATGTCCAGATCCTTGCTCTGGGAATAGATAACTATCAATATCGATATTTTGGATCAATATACATGGTATTGTTAATTTTATTGAATCTTTAAGCCAAGGTAACAATTCTTTCAGAAGATAAATCCCTTCTATTTCATTTCCATGAATTCCGGCCATTAAATAGAGCCATTTATCGTTGTAAAGATTTTGTGAAAGGGAAGCCTTTATCGGATTATCAAGAAGTGTTTTGCCAATAACTAATTCAGCAAAATCCATTAAAATTTCCTTGTATCGTTGGACTGAATTTTCATTCTGTAACCAACACCAATTTCAGTGGTAATTAATTTGGGACGTTGTGGATTATCTTCTATTTTTTGCCTTAAATGGCCAACATAAACTCTTACATATTGATGAGACTCTATTGAATGTGGCCCCCAAACTTCTTTCAAAAGTTGTTGATGAGTTACAACTTTACCTGCATGGTGAATAAAAACTCTAAGTAGATCAAATTCTGTAGAAGTAAGTGAAATTTCCTTACCCTTTACTCTTACTATATGAGATGACAAATCTACTTCTAAATTTCCAGTGGTGAACAATATATTCTCTTCTGGCATAGCTTGACGAAAAGATATTTTAATTCTTGCAAGCAACTCCCTTAATCCAAAAGGCTTCGTCATATAATCATCAGCACCGTTTTCAAGGGCCGAAACAATCGTATCTTCTTCATCTTTTACAGAAAGAATCACAATGGGGGTTTTGGCCCACTTTCTAATTTCTCTTAAAACATCAAGTCCACTCATATCAGGTAGTCCAATATCGAGAATAATTAGTTCTGGTCTTTCAGTAATTGCAAGCTCTAATCCTTTTTTTCCTGTCATTGCTTCAATACTTTTTATATTATAAGCAGAGAATGAACTTTTCAAAAGTCTTTGAATTTGAATTTCATCATCAATAATTAAAATTCGATGAGGGAAAAGATTCATTTTAACTCTCTTTAGATTCCTGATATACAGGAATCTTTATATTAAAAATGGCCCCACCTTCTGGATGATTTTCGGCATCGATTGTACCTTCATGTAATTCTATAATTGCTTTTACAATTGTAAGACCAATACCACTTCCACCTGTTTTCTTTTTATCTTCGCGGTAAAATTTTTCAAAAACAATATTCGGGTTTTGTTTAGAAAGTCCAGGACCAAAATCTCGAATACTAATTTTAAGAAAACGATGTTGTCTAGTTATAGTTAATGCTATTGGTGTTTCCATAGGAGCATAAATGCAAGCATTTTGAATAATATTTTTAATTGCTTGCTCAAACAGAGAAGCATCAAGATATGCTAAAGGTAAATGTTCATCAACATATATCAAATCAACTTTTTTTTCTGGATAATATTGTTCAATATAGGATAGAACACTTCCAATAATTTCATGAATATCATAGAAGTCTTTTTTTAATTGTACTTTTCCTGCTTCTATTCTGCTCATATTGAGTAGATTTTGAATAAGTCCTTCCATTCGTTCAGAGGCAATAATAATTTCTTTTGAAAGTTTTTTTACAATATCAGGGCGTTCTAATATTTCATCTTCAAGAAGAGAAGAGGCAGAACCACTTATTGCAGATAAAGGTGTTTTTAATTCGTGAGAAATAGAATTAAATAGCGTGGAGTATATTTTCTCAGATGCTTCTTGAATCCGTAAATCTTTTGTTTTCTCACCCAATAATTCTTTTTCAATAACAAGTGCCAGATTACGGGCCACATCTTCAAATATTGAAATTTGATCATTGGTAAATGACGTCTTTTCCGGCAAGATACATAAAACACCATAAATAGTGCTTTTGTAATTTATAGGGAAATACATACCCTTTGATAAACTGAGTGTATCGGTAAATTTACCAGCAATTCTTCCGTTAGTAAAAACCCACTTTGCCACACTTAATTCCTTTTCATCAAGTAAGAGGCCTCCCATTACAAAACCATCTAATATTTTTTCTTTTTGTGTACTAGAGAGGATAACACCTGCTTTAACTTGAAAATGTTTTGTTAAGCGATCAAGTGTGATTTGTACAATTTTCTGAACTCCTGATACTTCAAATAAATTTTTAGTCAGAAAATACATAAACCCAAGGCGCTCATCAGCGGCCTCAACGATTTTACTTTTCCTTCTAATCTTTGCAGTTTGAAGACCTACTATTAGAGAAATTGAGAGAAACCCTATTAATATTAACCAATCTTCAGTAGCAGCAATGCTTAAGGTATAGCGTGGAGGAATAAAAAGATAATTCCATATTATACCAGTTGTTATTGTGATCAAAACCAAAACCAGAGGAAGAGCAAACAAAGAATTAATGCTGAGAAAAAGTAAAAAAATCATCCCTGCTGTCTGGTACTCCGTTGCTGAAAGAAAAAAATGGAGTATTATTGATAATAAAACAAGAGAAAATAGTGAAGCAAAAAGATGTTTATTACTCCACAAATCTTCTACAGTAATATTTTTCCAAATTCTTTTTAAAGATGAACTCTGTTTTTTTTCTGGGCCCAGTAAAATAATATCAATATCAGGAAAGCTTTTTGCTAAAAATGAAAGTTGTTTTGAAAGTATTTTATGCTTTCGAGAAATAACCAAATGAGTAATTTGGTATTCCTTAATTAAACGTCTCATCCCTTCAGAAAAACTAGAGTCATGTATTGATGTTACTTCGGCCCCAAGTTGCTTAGCTAAAAGAGCATTCTTTTTTTGATGACGTTCTTCTTCCCCATCCTTCCTATTGTTTCCATCAATCTCGGCGGCAATCCACTGTGCATTTAAACCAGAAGACAATCGTCTAGTCATCCTTATGAGATATTCTCCATCGCTAGAAGGAAGTATTGGAACTAGAATACGAAAACTTGTTTTCCATATTTGAGGAATTCCATGTACAACTTTTAGATCACGTAATTCAACATTTACTCTATCAGCAAGAAGCCTAAGAACTGTTTCTCTTAAAGCAACCAGATTACTTTTTTTAAAAAAATTTTCTAAAGATGATTCAATTTTTTCAGAGGAATATATTTTCCCGGCCTTTAATCTATCTATAATTTGATCTGGTTCAAGGTCTATGAGAACAACTTCATGAGCGCTATCAAGAATGGAATCAGGAAGTGTTTCTGTGATAAGCACACCTACGATATTTTGTATAAGTCCAGCACAGCTTTCAATATGCTGAACATTTAGTGTTGTATAAACATCAATCCCTTCATTTAAAATATCTAGTACATCTTGATATCTTTTTTCATGCCTAGAACCAGGGATATTAGTGTGAGCAAGTTCATCAACAAGAACGATTTCAGGACGACGACGAATAATTTCATCAACATCTAATTCTTTAAAATATTTATTCTTATATAAAATTTCTTTCTTGGGTAAAATTGGTAACCCTTCAAGAATTTTTTCAGTTTCTACTCTCCCATGAGTTTCAATGAGACCAATAACAACATTAAATCCATTTTTTTTGAGTAAATGAGCAGCGTTCAGCATGGTGTAGGTTTTTCCAACACCAGCAACCATTCCTAAAAAAATTTTCAGACGCCCTTTCCTTATATCCCTTTCGTTTTTACTAACATGCTCAAGAATGCGTCTTGCTTTTTCATTTATTTCCATAAAAACTAGCGATCCATTTTGTGAAAGACTATATCTAGTGCTTGATTTAACTTTAGCACATTGATCTTCTCTTGTCCTAATATCCCAAACACCTTCTTTTCTAGTTGAACCATTACTAAGTTATGAACTTGCTCTTCTTTTAACTTTCTTTCTCTTGCTATTCGAGGAATCTGAAATAAAGCACTATCAAGAGTAATATGGGGATCTAAACCACTGCCAGAAGAAAGCAAAAGTTCTTGAGGAATATTGCTTTCCAGTCCATTATAACTAAAAAATTTCTTCTTATTTTTCTCTACCTCTGTTTTAAGTAAAGGATTCACAGGTGAATACTGACTAGCACCCGAATTCATAGGTTCATAATCTATGTACGAAGGTCTTCCAAAAAAATATTTTGGATTTGTCCAATTTTGTCCAATAAGTTCACTTCCTATGAAATACTCATTTCTATCATCTCTGTCATCTTTTATAAAACTACCTTCTGATTTCTCCTTAAATAATTTTTTCCCTATGAATACTAGCGAGGTAGGATAGACTCCACCTAAAATTATAGTAAAGAAAATAATGAGTATAAATGAGGGATATATATATTTATTCATAATTACCACCACCACTAAAACCTAAACCAAAGACAAGAAAGTAATAATCTTGTCAATAATCTTAATTGCAATAAATGGAATAATAATTCCTCCACAACCATAAACTAAAACATTTCTCATTAGTAACTTTTGGGCCGTACTTTTTGCTTGACCTACCCCTCTAAGAGCAATTGGAATTAAAGCAACAATAACAATTGCATTAAAAATAACTGTACTTAATATCGCACTCTGAGGAGTGGCCAAATTTAGTATATTTAAACGTGAAAGAAGATCTTGGTTATTTACAATAATAATTCCTGTTAAAACAGCAGGAAGAATTGTGAAGTATTTCGAAATATCATTAGCAATACTAAAAGTAGTTAGCGCCCCACGGGTCATTAAAAGTTCTTTTCCAGTCTCAACAACATCGATAAGTTTTGTAGGATCGGAATCTAAATCAACCATATTTCCTGCTTCTTTTGCAGCTTGAGTTCCAGAATTCATCGCAATTCCTACATCTGCCTGGGCCAATGCTGGAGCATCGTTTGTACCATCTCCAATCATCCCAACAAGAAGACCTTTATTTTGCTCTATTAAAATACGTTTTAGTTTTGCCTCAGGTGTGGCCTCAGCAATATAATCATCTACTCCTGCTTCCGCTGCAATAGTCGCGGCGGTAAGTGGATTATCCCCTGTTACCATAACTGTCCGTATGCCAATTTTTCTCAAATGTTCAAATCGTTCTCTAATACCAGTTTTCACAATGTCTTTTAAATAGATAACACCAAGTACAGCTTTATCTATTGATACAACCAAAGGTGTTCCTCCTTTTTGAGCAATACTTTGTGATATTTTTTCAACTTCGTAAGGGAATATTCCATTAAAAGATGCAATTTGTTTTTTTATGGCATCAGTTGAACCTTTACGAATACAAGAAAATGGTTTTCCTTCTTCATCTATCAAATCAGCACCACTCATTCGAGTTTCGGCAGTAAATGGAATAAAGCAAACACTACCCTCTTTTAAATTATATTTTGTAACATTAAATTTTTGATAAAGGTATTTAGTAATTGATTTACCCTCAGGAGTATGATCTTCAAGAGATGCTAGAAATGTGGCCCTCGCTAGGTCATCAATGGAGACATCTGGTGCAGGTATAATTTCATAGGCCATTCGGGCGCCATATGTAATAGTTCCTGTTTTATCAAGAAGAAGAACATCAATATCACCTGCTGTTTCCACTGCCTTTCCACTTTTGGCGAGAACATTTCTCTTTAAAAGTCTTTCCATACCACTAATACCAATGGCCGACAATAATGCTCCAATGGTTGTAGGAGCAAGACAAACAAGAAGAGAAATAAAAATTAATAGTTCTGTTGAATCTAATAAAAATATCCTCGCATGCGCCCCTGCCCCTCCCTTAATATAAACAATAAAAAACTTTAACGTAAAAACGCAAACAATAAACAAAAGAGTCAAAAAGCTCAAAAGAATATTTAAGGCAATTTCATTGGGAGTTTTTCTTCTTTTAGCACCTTCAATTAGCGATACCATCTTATCTAAATAACTTTCCCCTTTTTCTGAACTCACACGAATTTTAATAAAATCACTAACAATTTTTGTACCGGCCATAACTCCAGAACGATCTCCACCGGCCTCACGAATAACCGGTGCTGATTCACCTGTTATTGCAGATTCATCAACACTAGCTATTCCCTCTATAACCTCACCATCTGCAGGAATTGTATCTCCAATTTCACAAAGAATAATCATTCCTTTTTTTAGATCTTCAGCAGGAAGAGAGTAAATATCAGATTCAGAAACAACTTTAGCAATAAGATTAGTTCGAGATTTTTTTAATGTATCTGCTTGTGCTTTACCTTTTCTTTCTGCAATCGCTTCAGCAAAATTTGCAAATAAAACTGTGAACCAAAGCCAAACACTAATTTGAATATCAAAAGAATTTAGTTCTTTTTTATAATAGGCCATAAAACATATTGTCGTGGCCATTAGACAGCCAATATATACTACAAACATTACTGGATTTTTAATTTGAGTTTGTGGAGCAAGTTTTAAAAACGAATCTTTAATAGCACCCTTATAATCTAGTGTTTTAATTTCAACTTCACTTGTTCTCATTTAAAAACCTCTTATTAAGACCTATTAAAAAATATTCAAGATCATGTGTTCAGCAATCGGACCTAACACAAGAACTGGAAAAAAAGTTAATGCTCCAATAATTAAAATAACCGAGAATAATAAAACAGCAAATAGAACTGTATCTGTTTTAAGAGTTCCAGGCCCTAAAGGAGATATTTTTTTGGGGCCAAGACTTCCAGCAATTATCAGTATTGGAACAATAATAGCAAATCGTCCAAATAACATCGCAAAGCTTGTGGTAATATTATAAAAATCAGTGTTAGCATTTAATCCAGCAAAAGCAGAACCATTATTTCCAAAAGTTGAGGAAAATGCATAGAGAACTTCGCTAAGACCATGAGGGCCCATATGTGATAGCGATGAAAGTCCCAACCGATAATTTAAGGCCCATGCAGAAAATATAAGATTAAGTAATCCCGGTGCCAGAAGAGCAAAACTAGCGCAAATAATTTCTTTTGATTCAATTTTTTTTCCTAAGTATTCTGGTGTTCTTCCCACCATCAGCCCAGCTAAAAAAACAGTCATCAAAACATAGAGAAGCATTCCATATA